>NZ_JBBBDM010000028.1:0-2539 GCF_037120395.1 Sphingomonas kyungheensis | reverse complement strand
CGCGGGACCTTTGCAAAAGCCGTGACGGTTCGTCTGAGGCGGTATCTTACGAGTGGAACAAAGCGCGGCTGCATTTTGGCGCGGGTATGCCAGGGCGCAGGAGGAGCTCTGATCTGCCTGTGGGCCTGCGGGCCGGCGGGGCTCAGGCACGTGCGACGGCGCGGTTGAGGTTCCAGGCGATCAGGGTAAGCAAGGTGGCGCAGCGGTTTCGCGCAAGACCGAGAAAGCGCATGCGCCGCAGGCCGTAGGATCGTTTGAGCGTGCCGAACACGCCCTCGATCCGGCCCCGCACCCGCCCGATCAGGGCGTTGCGATGCTTCTGGCGGGGGGTAAGCGGATGGCCGCGCTGCGCGCGCTGCTGGGTCCGGTCGCGGATGCCGTCCCGGGCCAGACGCGCGCGCAGCCGCGGGCCGACATAGCCTTTGTCCGCCCACACCGCCGCCTCGTCGCCCGACACCAGGTCATGACCATGCTCGACCTCGGCGATGTTGGCCGGAGTGAGAAGCGCCCGGCGCACGATCAGGCTGTGCCGGTCGACCCCGACGTGCAGCTTGTAGCCGAACCACGCCTTGCCGCTGGCGTGCTTCTGCCAGGCCGCATCCGGATCCACCATCGAGCGGCCCCCACCGCGCTGGCGCGGCGGCTCGGCCGCCGCCGAGGCGATCAGCGTGGCATCCACCATCGTACCCGCCTTGACCACTAATCCATGCGCGTCGAGCTGGCGCACCACCTCATCGAACAGCTGCTCGATCAGCCCGTCTCGCGACAGCAGGCTGCGAAAGCGACTGATCGTGCTGTGGTCCGGCACGGCTTCATCAAGCGGCAGGCCGCAGAACCTGCGGAACGACAGGCGGTCGCCCAACGCCTCCTCCATCGCCGGGTCCGACAGGCCGTACCATCCCTCCAGCAACAGCACCTTGAACAGCGACAAAGGCCGAAAGGCAGGCCGTCCCGTCCGGTGCGCATGGATCGGCGCCAGCAACGCCTCCACCCGCGACCAGTCCATCAGCACCCCGATCCGTTCCAGCCGCGCATTGCCGCCCCCCACGACCAGCGCCTCGGCAAAACCGCCCGTGCCCTCAGCCCGATGCATCGCCACATCTCCCAAACCTCACGTCAGGACAGTGAATCACGCCTAGCGACTTTTGCAAAGGTCCCGCTTGCGCCGGGATGACGAGAGTGGGGGGTGACTGCGAAGCGGGCCGGAGGACGATACGTCGTGGAGCAGGCTGACGAGTTTAGGGACGGTGCCGCGCAGCGTGCCGGGCAGCTCGATGCGATGAGGGGCGGACGGCTCGACGTGATCTCGCTGCGAGCATTCAGACGAGTCCACCGCCTCGTTCAGTCTCCTTTCCGTCATCCCGGCGAAGGCGGGACCTTTGCAAAAGCCGTGACGGTTCGTCTGAGGCGGTATCTTACGAGTGGAACAAAGCGCGGCTGCATTTTGGCGCGGGTATGCCAGGGCGCAGGAGGAGCTCTGATCTGCCTGTGGGCCTGCGGGCCGGCGGGGCTCAGGCACGTGCGACGGCGCGGTTGAGGTTCCAGGCGATCAGGGTAAGCAAGGTGGCGCAGCGGTTTCGCGCAAGACCGAGAAAGCGCATGCGCCGCAGGCCGTAGGATCGTTTGAGCGTGCCGAACACGCCCTCGATCCGGCCCCGCACCCGCCCGATCAGGGCGTTGCGATGCTTCTGGCGGGGGGTAAGCGGATGGCCGCGCTGCGCGCGCTGCTGGGTCCGGTCGCGGATGCCGTCCCGGGCCAGACGCGCGCGCAGCCGCGGGCCGACATAGCCTTTGTCCGCCCACACCGCCGCCTCGTCGCCCGACACCAGGTCATGACCATGCTCGACCTCGGCGATGTTGGCCGGAGTGAGAAGCGCCCGGCGCACGATCAGGCTGTGCCGGTCGACCCCGACGTGCAGCTTGTAGCCGAACCACGCCTTGCCGCTGGCGTGCTTCTGCCAGGCCGCATCCGGATCCACCATCGAGCGGCCCCCACCGCGCTGGCGCGGCGGCTCGGCCGCCGCCGAGGCGATCAGCGTGGCATCCACCATCGTACCCGCCTTGACCACTAATCCATGCGCGTCGAGCTGGCGCACCACCTCATCGAACAGCTGCTCGATCAGCCCGTCTCGCGACAGCAGGCTGCGAAAGCGACTGATCGTGCTGTGGTCCGGCACGGCTTCATCAAGCGGCAGGCCGCAGAACCTGCGGAACGACAGGCGGTCGCCCAACGCCTCCTCCATCGCCGGGTCCGACAGGCCGTACCATCCCTCCAGCAACAGCACCTTGAACAGCGACAAAGGCCGAAAGGCAGGCCGTCCCGTCCGGTGCGCATGGATCGGCGCCAGCAACGCCTCCACCCGCGACCAGTCCATCAGCACCCCGATCCGTTCCAGCCGCGCATTGCCGCCCCCCACGACCAGCGCCTCGGCAAAACCGCCCGTGCCCTCAGCCCGATGCATCGCCACATCTCCCAAACCTCACGTCAGGACAGTGAATCACGCCTAGCGACTTTTGCAAAGGTCCCGCCTTCGCCGGG
>NZ_JBBBDM010000027.1:0-4956 GCF_037120395.1 Sphingomonas kyungheensis | reverse complement strand
TTCAGCGGAACCTCCCCGCCAAACCCCCAAATCAACGCCCCAAAGGACAAGCACATGCCCCTCCCTCCCCCGCGCGACAAATCGGACGACCTCGGCTAAGGCGCGGCGATGTCCTCCCATTCCTATGATGCGATCGTCCTCGGTGCCGGCGCCGCCGGATTGATGTGCGCCGCGGTCGCCGGGCAGCGTGGCCGGCGCGTGCTGCTCGTCGATCACGCCGACGAGCCGGGCAAGAAGATCATCATCTCCGGCGGCGGGCGCTGCAACTTCACCAATGTGCACACCGCGCCCGACCGCTATGTCTCGGCTAACCCGCATTTCGCCAAGTCGGCGCTCGGCCGCTATCGCGCCGCCGATTTCCTCGCCCTGGTCGAGCGGTACGGCATCGCCTGGCATGAGAAGACGCTCGGGCAATTGTTCTGCGACGGGTCGGCGCGGCAGATCGTCGCGCTGCTGCTCGATCAATGCCGACTCGGCGGGGTCGAGATCGCCCTGTCGTCGCCGTTCGGCGAGATCGGCCATGACGGCGATCGTTTCACCGTCGCGCTGCCCGGCCGAATCGTCACCGCGCCGCGCCTCGTCCTCGCGACCGGCGGACCATCGATCCCCAAGCTCGGCGCGACCGGCATTGCCTATGACATCGCCCGCAGGTTCGGCCTCAAGGTGGTCGAGCCGCGGCCGGCGCTGGTGCCGCTCACCCTCGGCGGCGACGAGGCTTTGTTCCGCACGCTTTCCGGAGTCGCCGCGACCGTCACCGCCAGCGCCGGCAAGGCGCGCTTCCGCGAGGCGGCGCTGTTCACGCATCGCGGCCTGTCGGGACCGGCGATCCTGCAGGTGTCGAGCTATTGGCGGCCGCGCGAGCCGATCGCGATCGATTTCCTCCCCGATGCGGAGCGCGACTGGCTGATCGGCGCGAAGCGGGCGCAGCCGCGGACGACGCTGCGCCGCGCCTTGGCCGCCACCCTGCCCGACCGGCTGGCCGAGGCGCTTGCCGAGCGACTCGCCTTGCCCGGCGAGCTCGGCGCGACCACCGACCGGCAGCTGGACGAAGCGGCGACGCGCCTGTCCGCCTGGCGCTTCCTGCCCAACGGCAGCGAGGGATTTGCCAAGGCCGAGGTGACGGTCGGCGGGATCAGCACCGCCGATCTGTCGTCGCAGACGCTGGAGGCGCGGCGCGTGCCGGGGCTGCATGCGATCGGCGAGGCGGTGGACGTCACCGGCTGGCTCGGCGGCTATAATTTCCAATGGGCCTGGGCGAGCGGCTGGGCCGCGGCGCAGGTGCTCTAGATCAATCCTGCGCGGCGGGGCCGTCGGTCGACACCGGGATCGCATGCACCGCCGCATCGGACGAGGCGAGCAGATAGTCGGCGCTGGTCAGGAAGGGGATCGGGTTGACCGCATGACCGTCGATGCGGACCTCATAATGCAGGTGCGGGCCGGTCGAGCGGCCGGTCGAGCCCATCAGCGCGATCAGCTGGCCGCGGGTGACGCGCGCGCCGTCGGTGACGAGGATCTTCGACAGATGGCCGTAGCGGGTGGCGATGCCCTTGCCGTGGTTGATCTCGACCATATTGCCGTAGCCGCCGAGCCGCGACGCATGATCGATGATGCCGTCGGCGGTGGCATAGATGGGCGTGCCGACCGGGCCGGGGATGTCGACGCCGGCATGCATCGCCGCGGTGCCGCGGAACGGATCCGAACGGATGCCGAAGTTGCTGGTGAAGTTGAGATGCTGGACCGGCTGGACCGAGGGGATGGCGATCACGCCCTGCGGCCGGGTGTCGAGCTTCTTCCAGCTCTGGAACAGGGTGCGGAACTGCGCGTCGGCGGCGAGATCGGCCTGCGCCTCGGCACCGTTGGCGGCGAGCATCGGGCCACCCGTGCCGTCGGTCGCGCTCGCCGGCGTCGCGCCGCGCGATACGCCGTCTTCCGCCTGGGCCGCGCCATAAGCGAAGGACAGGGCGCCGACGGTGGCGACGATCGTAGCTGCGCGGAAGATGCTCATCGGACCCCAATATGATGCGCCGTATCCGCCGGAGCGGCGGACCCGAACATTGACCTGTCGTGAAACCGCAGCCCCACCCGCGTTCCTGACCCGCTTTGTCTGCCCGCATTTGCCGGCGCCAGACAAGAGCGGGCGCGTGACGCCGCGATCAACCGCCGTCGCGTCGCGGCGAACCGAGCAACCCTTGGCGCGATCAGGCGATTCGGATCAGTAGCCCTGACGTTATCCATCGCCTGCCGCGGCTTTCGGCGGCATCAGGCGCGCAAAGGACGACGGATCGCGCGACAAGGCATGACGGCGCCCGTGGCTTTCCGTATAAGCCCCCTGTCTTCAACTGGATGCCTTGCATGCTCGATACCGCTTCCGCCCAGGTCCCCACGCTCAGCCTCGCCGATCAGGCGCGCGACCCCGATGGCTTCGCCGCGGCGTTCGGCGCGTCCTTCGAACGGTTCGGTTTCGCGATCGTCGCCGACCACGGCATCGCCCAGCCGCTGATCGATCGGGCGTGGCGCGAGACCGAGTCGCTGTTCGCCTTGCCCGAAGCCGAGAAGCGCGACCATTTCATCGCCGGCGGTGGCGGTGCGCGCGGCTATACGCCGTTCAAGACCGAGATCGCCAAGGATGCCAAGCACGTCGACCTCAAGGAATTCTGGCATATCGGCCGCGAGCTGCCCGCCGGGCATCGCTTCGCCGAGGTGATGGCGGACAACGTCTGGCCGGTGCGGCCGGAGGAGTTCAAGGACACGTTCCTCGAGCTGTTCACCGCCTTCGACCGCGCCGGCGACCGGTTGCTGTCGGCGATCGCCCGCTATCTCGACCTCGCGCCCGACTGGTTCGATCCGGCGGTGCGCGACGGCAATTCGGTGCTGCGCCTGCTCCACTATCCGCCGATCCCGGTCGATGCCGAGGGCGTCCGCGCCGGCGCGCATGAGGACATCAACCTCATCACCTTGCTGCTCGGTGCCGAGGAAGCCGGGCTCGAGCTGCTCGACCGCGCAACCGGCGACTGGCTGGCGATCAAGCCGCCCGAGGGGGCGATGGTGGTCAATGTCGGCGACATGCTGCAGCGGCTGACCAACCACCGCTTGCCGTCGACCACCCACCGCGTCGTCAACCCGCCACCCGAGCGGCGCGGCCATTCGCGCTATTCGATGCCCTTCTTCCTCCACCCGGCACCCGACTTCCTGATCGAGACGCTACCGCAGACGATCGATGCGGAGCATCCGAACCGCTATCCCGAACCGATCACCGCGCACGATTATCTGCATCAGCGGCTGGTCGAGATCGGCCTCATCAAGAACTAGGCCGCGGCTCAGTCGAAGCCGCGCTCCAGATAGCGGGTGGCGACGGCGCAGTGGATCGCGATGCCCTGCGCCATCACCGATTCCTCGATCGTCATCCGCGTATTGTGCAGCGGCGGATTCGTCGCGGGATCGCTGCCCTGCGGCGCGGCGCCGATGAAGGCGAAGGCGCCGGGGATCTTGCGCAGCACATAGGAAAAGTCCTCGGCGCCCATCATCGGCTGCGGCATCGGCGCGAACGGTCGGTCGAGCTCCACCGCGACCTGCTCGATCAGCGCCGCGCCGCGGGGATCGTTGACGACGACCGGATAACCCTCGTCGATCCATGCCTCGGCGGTCGCGCCGTGCGCCGCGGCGATATGCGTCGCGATCCGGTCGATCGCGGCGCGCATCGTCGTCCGCGTCGCCTCCGACAGCGTGCGCAGCGTACCGAGCATCCGCACCTCGCCGGGGATGATATTGTGCGCCGACCCCGCCTCGATCTTGGTGATCGACAAGACCGCCGGGTCGGTGACGGCGATGTTGCGCGCGACGAAGGTCTGGAAGGCGGTGACGATTTCGCAGGCGACCGGCACCGGATCGATACAGTCGTGCGGCATGGCGGCATGGCCGCCGGCGCCGCGCACCACGACATGGACGGTATCGGCCGAGGCCATGATCGGGCCGCTGCGGGTGATGACGACGCCGGCCGGTGCATTGGGGGTGATGTGCAGGGCGAAGGCGGCGTCGGCCGCGGCGATGTCGAGCAGCCCGTCGTCGATCATGAAGCGCGCGCCGTGATGCCCCTCCTCGCCCGGCTGGAACATGAACACGACCGTTCCCGGCAGGGCGTCGCGCCGCGCCGACAGCGCCCGCGCCGCGCCGACCAGCATCGCGGTGTGCGAATCATGGCCGCAGGCGTGCATCCGGCCGGGGATGGCGCTGGCGAAGGCGAGCCCCGTCTCTTCCTGCATCGCCAGCGCATCCATATCGCCGCGCAGCAGCACGGTGCGGCCATTGTCGCCCTTCTGCCCGCGCAGGATCGCGATCAGCCCGCTGGTCGAGCCGCCCTCGTGATATTCGAGCGGCAGCCCGGCGAGCGCCGCCTTGATCTTGGCGGTCGTCTCGCGGCAGTCGAGCCCGATCTCCGGCTCGGCATGGATCGCGCGGCGCAGGCTGACGGCGTCGTCGAGTTCGGCCTCGCCGGCCGCGGTCCATTCGCTGGTGCTGAGGTCTAGGGACATGGTCTGGCTCCGTTTCGCGGCGCAGTGTGAGCCGGTGCGCGGCGAATGTCGAGGTGGCGGGGGTTGGCCGGGAGGGGGGCGGCGGGTGGTGGGAGGCGGCGGGTGGCTGGTGGCGGCGGGTGGCTGGTGATTGGTGGCTGGTGATTGGTGGCTGGCCGCTGGCCGCTGGCAGTTAGCAGGAGGAGGCGCAGTGCGACGAACGGGAGGCAGGAGCCAGAAGGCGAAGACGAGCGGCGGCGGCGCGGCGGGCGGAAAGCCGCTTGCAGCCGTTGACAGACGCGGGCCTTCGCCTACGTCAGCCCGCCTCCCGTCCTGTCGCTCTTCGCCGCCCCGTCCCCCACTCTCGTCATCCCGGCGAAGGCGGGACCTTTGCAAAAGTCGCTAGGCGTGATTCACTGTCCTGACGTGAGGTTTGGGAGATGTGGCG
>NZ_JBBBDM010000026.1:2500-5000 GCF_037120395.1 Sphingomonas kyungheensis | reverse complement strand
CCACGAGGGACCACCGGATCACTATGACCGACTTTCGTCTCTGCTCGACTTGTCAGTCTCGCAGTCAGGCGGGCTTATGCCATTGCACTCTAACAGCCGGTTTCCAACCGGCCTGAGCCCACCATCGCGCGCCTCCGTTACTCTTTAGGAGGCGACCGCCCCAGTCAAACTACCCGCCACAGAGGGTCCCTGCACCGGCTAACGGTGCGAGGTTAGACATCAGAAAACAACAGGGTGGTATTTCACCTATGGCTCCACGCCGGCTGGCGCCAACGCTTCAAAGCCTCCCACCTATGCTACACAGTTCTTTCCTAATGCCACTCTGAAGCTGCAGTAAAGGTGCACGGGGTCTTTCCGTCTAACCGCGGGTACTCCGCATCTTCACGGAGAATTCAATTTCGCTGAGCATGTCCTGGAGACAGTGGGGAAGTCGTTACGCCATTCGTGCAGGTCGGAACTTACCCGACAAGGAATTTCGCTACCTTAGGACCGTTATAGTTACGGCCGCCGTTTACCTGGGCTTCATTTCAGAGCTTGCACCCCTCCACTTAACCTTCAGGCACCGGGCAGGCGTCAGGCCCTATACGTCGTCTTGAAGCCGACTTAGCAGAGCCCTGTGTTTTTGCTAAACAGTCGCTACCCCCTGGCCTGTGCCCCCAGCAAGAGCTTGCGCTTATGCTGGGCCTCCTTCTTCCGAAGGTACGGAGGCAATTTGCCGAGTTCCTTCAGGACACTTCTCTCAAGCGCCTTGGTATACTCTACCTGACCACCTGTGTCGGTTTCGGGTACGGTCTATACGGTGGGGCTATTTCCTGGAACAGTTTCGAAGCCCGGCCAATCCGTTAAGGCCGAACAACTCACACCATCCGTCACACACCACCAGGCCCACGAATATTAACGTGGTTCCCATCGACTACCCCCTTCGGGCTCGTCTTAGGGGCCGGCTCACCCTGCGCGGATTAGCCTTGCGCAGGAACCCTTGGTCTTTCGGCGAGAGGGCATCTCACCCTCTTTATCGCTACTCATGTCTGCATTCGCACTTCCGATACCTCCACGACCCATTACCAGATCGCTTCACAGGCTTACGGAACGCTCCGCTACCGCGTGGCTTGCGCCACACCCTAAGCTTCGGTGTATCACTTGAGCCCCGTTACATCTTCGCCGCAGAAACCCTTGTTTAGACCAGTGAGCTGTTACGCTTTCTTTAAAGGATGGCTGCTTCTAAGCCAACCTCCTGGTTGTTTTGGGATTTCCACATGCTTTCCCACTTAGTGATAACTTGGGGACCTTAGCTGTAGGTCAGGGCTGTTTCCCTTTTGACGACGGACCTTAGCACCCGCCGTCTGTCTCCCGGATATCACTCCTAGGTATTCGGAGTTTGGTTAGAGTTGGTAGATCTCGCGACCCCCGCATCCATCCAGTGCTCTACCCCCTAGGGTGTCCATCCGAGGCACTACCTCAATAGTTTTCGCGGAGAACCAGCTATTTCCCGGCTTGATTGGCCTTTCACCCCTAAACACAACTCATCCGGTAACTTTTCAACGTTAATCGGTTCGGACCTCCAGTGCATGTTACTGCACCTTCATCCTGGTCATGCCTAGATCGCCGGGTTTCGGGTCTAATACTTCAAACTCAGTCGCCCTATTCAGACTCGCTTTCGCTGCGCCTACACCTAACGGCTTAAGCTTGCTTGAAACATTAAGTCACAGACCCATTATGCAAGAGGTACGCTGTCAGGCCTCAAGGACCCTCCAACTGCTTGTAGGCAATCCGTTTCAGGTACTGTTTCACTCCCCTCATCGGGGTGCTTTTCACCTTTCCCTCACGGTACTAGTTCGCTATCGGTCATGTACGAGTATTTAGGCTTGGAGGGTGGTCCCCCCATGTTCAGACAGAATTACACGTGTTCCGCCCTACTCGAGTCTTCCTACATCACTTTCGCATACGGGGCTGTCACCCGCTATGGCCCAACTTTCCAGATGGTTCTGCTAGTTGAATAGGAAGCACTGGCCTGGTCCGCGTTCGCTCGCCACTACTAACGGAATCTCGGTTGATGTCTTTTCCTCCAGCTACTGAGATGTTTCAGTTCACCGGGTTCGCTTCACGAAACCTATGTATTCAGTTCCATGATACCTGTTCCCGCCTAACCAGTTGCGCCCCCGGGCGACACGCATGACGCGTGCCGCCGAGCGGCTCAGCTGATTAAACGGATAGGTGGGTTTCCCCATTCGGAAATCTGCGGGTCAAAGGTTGCTCACACCTCACCGCAGCTTATCGCAGCGTGCCACGTCCTTCATCGCCTGTACATGCCAAGGCATCCACGAATTGCCCTTACCTCACGCTTGAGAGTCCACACCACCAACGACAACACTGGATCGCCATCCTCGAAGAGGGGCGACACGAAACTCGGCAGAGCAGTGCAGCGTGGTTCTACCAGACGCCTTGCGGCGTCATCCTGGTGCGGATGATTATAATCTCAGCCAAATAATAAGTGATTGAA
>NZ_JBBBDM010000025.1:0-12900 GCF_037120395.1 Sphingomonas kyungheensis | reverse complement strand
AAAGCCCGCCCCCTTCAGACACCTCTCGGCCGGTGAACGTCCAGACCATAATCACAGGCGAGTTTTCGGACGGTCTGCATCCCAATCGGAACGGCGCGGGCCGTCTTGATAGCTGTTCCTCAACCAGGCACCCGGATTGTCGATTGCGCGACGAAGCCTGTATGATGTTCCGGATGGAAGAACGATCCGTCTCCATGACCAGCTTCGCCTACCGGACCTATAATCCTGTCCTTGTCGCTTCATTCCTCGATATACACCTTTAGATGATCGAGGTCGGTTTTTCCCAACTACCATGCCAATGGGAGGTAAGGTCGGGCGAGGATGGAGGTTTCTCCTTTCCAAGATCACATCGGCTACAGGCGCTATACTTGGCTCAAGTACCTCCTACTTGTACTTTAAGTACTCAAGCGGTTTAGGCAGATAGCCGGCTGCAACGGTGATCGGCAGCGCCTCGCCATAATCGTGACGATAGGGCAGAGCGTTTTCCGGGGTAAGGGTTGCGACTGTTCCGGATGTCATTCGTCAATTGACGACATGTCCGCAGCGTCGCGCGCGCGCTGACGATATGGTCCGATATCGGCAGCAGGTATTTCGATCATGCGTCGCCCCACTCTCACGCTGACGGAACGCCAGCGGGTCGGATCGCAGGGCGAAGCCGATACCGGCCCCTGATCGCGCACCTGATCCCACGGATAGATTTGGCAAAGGCATAAGACCGTTGTCGAACATCGGAGGCAGGCTGCCGAGCCGCTTTGCAACGCCGACCCCATGGGATCGGCCGTTGGTCCAGCCTGGGACGCCGAACACCTGACATAAAACCGTCACGGGTTTGTCGCCCAAGAGTCGTTTACAGCCACTAGGCGCCGCCCCGGCATGGCCGGGGGGAAGCAGGACGTGATCAGAATTTCGATGGCTGCGCTGGCGGCCGGGATCGCGGTGAGCGCGCTCTGCGTGACGACCGTCGACGCACAGACCGCGCCCGCCCCCGCGATGCCGGAGCGGGCGGATCTGGCGGAACCCGCCGATATCGTCGTGACGGGCACCCGCGCTGGCGAACGCAAGGCGATCGAGGAGAAGCGCAAGGCCGACAATTTCGTCGACGCGATCTACGCCAACGATGTCGGCAAGCTGCCCGACCAGAACGTCGCCGAGGCCGTGCGCCGCATTCCCGGCCTGTCGGTCGCCAACGATCAGGGCGAAGGCCGCTATGTCATCATCCGTGGTATCAACCCGGATCTGGTCAACGTCACGCTCAACGGCATGACGCTCCCGGCGCCCGAGCCCGAGGGTCGACAGGTCAAGCTCGATGACATTCCCTCGGCACTCATCAGCGCGGTGGTCGTCACCAAGTCGCTGACCGCGGATCAGGATGCCAATGCGATCGGCGGGTCGGTCGACATCCGCACGCTGTCGGCATTCGATCGCAACAAGGCCTATTTCGCCGATGCCCGTGCCGCCTATGGCTGGTCGAAGCTGAACGACGGGCATCCGTATGAGGGCGATATCCAGGTCGGCGGACTGTTCGGCCCGGACCGTCAGTTCGGTGCGGTCCTTTCGGTCAATTATTCGAAACGGCCGATCGAGTCCGAGAATTTCCAGGGTTCGACCAATTACCGTGTGCCTGTGGCGGCGAATGGCTTCGTCGTGCCCGATCAATATGGCCTGCGCGACTATAATTTGACGCGGACGCGCAAGGGGGCGGTGCTCAATCTCGACTGGCGGCCGAGCGATACGACCAAAGTCTTCCTGCGCGGTACCTATTCGGCGTTCGACGACAATGAGACGCGCGACCAGTTCATCATCGACAATGAATCCGCCTTCACCAACCAGACCGCGACGACCGGTACGTTCCGCGGCCGCGGCAGCGTGCGCGTGCGGCGACGCGAAGAGGCGGACAATACCAGGTCGGTGCAGGGCGGCGGTGAAATCGATCTCGGGCCGGGGCATGTGACGATCAGCGGCGGCTATGCGCGCGCGCAGAAGCGCGATCCTCTGCGCTCGGAATATAATTTTCGCACCGGCGGCACCGCGCTCACCGTCAATTACGACGTGTCCGGCACACCCTATGTCTTCGTGCCGGCCAATGCGGTGGCGCAGACCGCATACACCCTCAACAGCGTCAATTACGACCACCGGCTCGCGGTCGAGACGCTGGCGCAGGGGCGGATCGATTATTCGATCCCGCTGGCATGGGGCAGCGACGGGTCGTCGATCAAGATCGGCGCGAAATATCTCGACCGGCACAAGACCAACGATCGCGACTATGTCACCTATGGCCTGGCCGCGCGACGACCGTTCACGCTTGCCGACGTGTCCTATCTCGGTGACACGAGCTTCTACGGCAGCGACTATGCCTTCGGCCCGCGGATCGATTACGATCGCGGCCAGGCCTATCTTGCCGCCCATCCGGGCACGATCACCCTCAACACGGCGGGTTCGATCAATAACAGCCTTGCCAACGATTACGACGTCAGGGAGCGGATCGCCGCCGCCTATGCGATGGCGACGCTCAAGATCGAGAAGCTGACGCTCGTTCCCGGCATACGCATCGAGCAGACCCGCGATCGCAGCGCGGCAAAGCTCATCACCGCGAAATCGGCGCTCGATTCGGGGTTCAACAGCTTCGGTTCGAGACGGTATACGGACGTCTTCCCCGGTCTCAACGCCCGCTATGATGCGACCGACGACCTCGTCCTGCGCGGCGCGGTAACGACGTCGATCGGTCGCCCCAATTACGCCCAGCTCGCGCCGTTCGTCTCGGTCGACCAGACCACGAATCCCAATTCGGTGGCGCGCGGCAATCCGGACCTGAAGCCTTACAAAGCGCTCAATTTTGACGGCGCTTTGGAATATTATCTGCCGGGCCGGGGGCTGATCTCGCTCGGCGGCTTCTACAAGTCGCTCGACAACCCGATCTACGCCCAGTCCCTGCTCGGGCAGAGCGGCACGTTTGCCGGCCAGGCGCTGACCAACGCGACGGTATCGACCGCGCTCAACATCGACAAGGCGAAAGTCTACGGGGTGGAGGTCAATCTCCAGACCCGCTTCACGTTCCTGCCGTCGCCGCTCGACGGGTTCGGCGTCAGCGCCAATTACACCCGCATCTGGGGCAAGGGCGACGGCACGATCCTGGGCGCGGCGCCGCGGACCGGCGACATCCCGCTGTTCCTGCAATCGAAGCACGTCGGCACCGCCCAGATCTTCTACGAGAAATACGGCGTCGCGGTGCGGGCGGCCTTTTCCTATCGGTCGGCCTATCTCGACACGCTGGGATCCACCGCGGCGCTCGATCAATATACCGATGCCAATGGCCAGCTCGACGTCAACGCCAGCTATCAGGTGACGCCGGAATTGACGTTCTTCACGAGCGCGACGAACCTGACCGATGCGCCATGGCGCCGCTATATCGGCACGAAGGCGCAACTGGTCGAACGGGAACGCTATAGTGTTTCGTTCCGCTGGGGCGCGCAGCTCCACTTCTAGGATCCCCGATGCGATCGATCCTCCATATCGCCGCCGCGATCCTCCTGGCCTGGACCGGTTCGACCGTCGAGGCGCAGACCGGCCTGCGCGTCGACCGCGTCGTCATGCTGATGCGCCACGGCGTGCGCTCGCCGACCAAGGCGCCGCCGATGCCCGTGGGAACGGCGGCCGAGGCTTGGCCGGACTGGCCGGTCAAGCCGGGCTATCTCACGCCGCACGGGGCCGAAGCGCTGCGCCGTCTGGGTGAGGCGGATCGCGCGCGCTTCATCGCCGATGGCGTGATGCCGCGCACCGGCTGCGCGGCGCTGCACATCGTCGCCGACAGCGACCAGCGCACGATCGCGACCGCCGACGCCTGGGCCGCCGCAGTCGCCCCCGGCTGCGACGTCGACATCACGCATCGTCCGCAGGATGTCGCGGACCCGATCTTCTCGCCGATCGGCGAACGCGCGGTCGCCTTCGATGCCGAAACGGCGCGCCGGGCTGTCCTCGCGGATGCCGGACCCGACGGGATCGCCGGGGAGGAACGCCGCCTGCGCCCGGTACTGTCGCGGCTCGACATGATCCTGTGCGGACCGGCGCACGCCGGCTGCGGTGTCGCCGGTGAACCGTCCGCGCTCGCGCCGGTCAAGCCTGGCAGCAGGCCGAAACTCTCCGGCGCGCTCGACCGCGCCTCGACCGTCGCGCAAATCCTGCTGCTGGAATATGCCGAGGGCATGCCGATGCGCGATGTCGGTTGGGGCCGGGCGACGGCCGCCGACATCGCCCGGGCGTCCGAACTCCACGCGGTCGAATTCCGGCTGCTCGCGCGCCCGCGCTATGTTGCCGCCGCGAACATGGCCGGGATCGCCCCGCTGATCCGCGACGCGCTCCGCGATGGGCAGGCGGATGCGCCTGGGATCACGATGATCTCGGGACACGACACCAACGTGGCGAGCCTGGCCGGTCTGCTGGGCCTGTACTGGCAGGTCCCGGGGCTCGCCGCGGACGATCCGTCGCCGGGCGGCGCGATCGTGTTCGAGCGGTTGGTCGACGGATCGGGGCACCGCTATGTGCGTGCGGTCTACCGGTCCCAGACGCTCGATCAGATGCGCCTGCTCACCAGGTTCGACGGCGCGACACGGCCCTATCGCGCCGTGATACCGATAGCGACCTGCAACGCGCGCGGCGTCCGTGGCCTGTGCACGCTCGAGGCATTTGAAACCCTCATGACGGCAGGCGTCGCGGCTTCGGCACGATAGCGTGCCCGACGTGAGGATGGTTGCCCTCCACGGCGCACGGTGCCGGCGGTGCCGGCGGTATCCTTCTTTAAAAGCGTCGTCCCATGATTGCCGAGAAGGGAGGTGTTGGACATCGCAAGGCAATCGCCAATCCTGATGACGCGCCCTTCGCGCGCCCTTGCTTCACGGCAGCCATTCTCCCCGATCCGCAAGTATGTCCGCCCGAACTATCGGTGCGTCCTCAAAGTAGGAGGTCCCTTGCTGCTGAGATAGTCCTGCAGATACGTTTCGTGGGAGGGTAGGGCGTCGACCGATGCTGAGATACGCTGCCGGATACCCTGCAACACGGCGTTCAACTGGTTCGAAGGCATCAATCGCAGCAGCGGGTGATGGCTCGAGGCTGCGAGGCGCTGGCCTAGCATGACCTGCAACCACGAAGCGACGCGGAACAGGTCGTGATCGGCCTGATAGGCATTGGCGCTGTCCCGGAACAGGGCGATGCGCTCGGCAAGACTGTCGGGAATCGCCATCGTCCGCCGGTCGCGCCAGAACGGCTCGTCGCGGCCGGTGAGATGATAATGGAGGATGATGAAGTCGCGCACGCCCTCGATCTCCTCCGCCGCCTGGCCATTGAAGCGCGCGATCGCCGCCGCGCTCGGCCGGCCGGCCGGCAGCAACTGGAGGAAGCGGGTCAATGCGATCATGATCAGGTGGATGCTGGTCGATTCGAGCGGCTCGACGAAGCCGCTCGCCAGGCTGAGCGCGATGCAATTGTGCTGCCATGCCGCCTTGCGCCGGCCGGTGCGGAAGCGGATCAGCCGCGGCTCGATCAGCGTCCTGCCCTCGGCGGCCGCCAGCAGACGGGCGCGGGCGGCATCGTCGCTGAGATAGTCGGCGCAATAGACCAGCCCGGTGCCGACGCGATGCTGCAACGGGATCTTCCAGCGCCAGCCGGCATCGTGCGCGATCGCGCGCGTATAGGGCGGTGCCGGCCCGGTCGCCTCGGTCTGCATCGCCAGCGCGCGGTTGGTCGGCAGCCATTCGCCCCAGTCCTCGAACCCGACGCCGAGCGCCTCGCCGATCAGCAGCGCGCGGAAGCCGGTGCAATCGAAGAAGAGATCGCCCGGAACGGCGGTGCCGTCGGCGAGGATCAGCGTGGCGATGTCGCCGCTGTCGGCGTCGCGGACGACCCGGTCGATCCGGCCTTCGATCCGGCGCAGGCCGTTCGCCTCCGCCTTGCCGCGGAGGAAGTGCGCATAGCGACCTGCGTCGAAATGATAGGCATAATTGAGCGCGGGGGTGCCGCCGACGGCGAAGCGGTCGGCCGCGGCGGCCTCGTGTTCGTAGCAATAGGCGCCGAAGGGTTCGGCGATGCCGCGCGCCTGCGCCTCCAGCCAGAAATGGTGGAAATCGCTCATCCATGTCGACTGGCCGACGTCGCCGAAGGAATGGATGTAGCGATCGCCGTGGCGCGCCCAGTTCTCAAACGAGATGCCCAGTTTGAAACTGGCGCCGGTCGCCTCCATGAACTCGCGTTCGTCGACGCCGATCAGCGCATGGAAGGCGCGGACGGTCGGGATGGTCGATTCGCCGACGCCGACGGTGCCGATCTCGTCCGACTCGATCAGCGTGATCTCGGCGAACGGGCCGAGTTGACGGGTGAGGATCGCCGCCGCCAGCCAGCCGGCGGTGCCGCCGCCCGCGATGACGATGCGGCGCGGGGTCGCCGGCGCGGTCATCGGTTGATCCGCTGCAGCAGCTGCGCGCGCAGCAGCCGCGCCGTGCGCGCGTCGAGCGGGGCGAGCGCGCCCTGCGCCGGGGCGGGCAGGTGTGCCGCGGCGCGGCCGGCATCGCCAAAGACGTAATAGTCGAACATCGCCGCCCAGGACGCTTTCTCGGCCGGCGGCCGGTCGCGCAGGCTGAGCAGCGCGTGCAGGATCGTCGTCATCGGCGAGTCCATGAAGGCGGGCGACGCATTCCACCAATAATTGATCATGACGTTGAAGTCGGACAGCGCCTCGACGTGGTGCCACCACAGCGCGGGGTAAACGATCGCGTCCCCCGGCTCGAGCTCGGCGACACGGGCGTGCCGCTGCGCCTCGGCGAAGGCCGGGAAGCGATCGAGATCGGGCGCGCGGAAGTCGACCAGCGAGACGACCTGTCCGCCCGGCGTCGGTTCGAGCGGGCCGGGGTAGAGATTGGCGATCTGGTCCGGGGGGAAGAGCGTGAACCGGCGCCGGCCGACCGCGACGCAGGCGATGTTGTTCGACATGTCGTAATGCGCCGACGCGATGGTGCGCGTGCCGATCCAGATGCTGCGCAGCGCCTGGCCGAACACCGCCGCGTCGAGCGCGAGATCGTTGCCGGCCGCGGCGAGGCCCGGGAAGAACTGGCCGAGGTCGGTCGAGCCGACGTAGAAGGACGCGCCCGCCTCCGCCTCCACCCCGGCGAGCATGCGGCGCAGATAGGCGGCGAGATCGACACGCTCCGCGGCGAAGGCGAGGCGGGTAAGGCTGTCGTCGTAGAAATAGCGCCCGCCCGCCTCGGCCGGCGCGGTGTAGCCGACGCCCGGCTGACCGCTGTAGAAGGACAGCAGATAGTCCGCCGCGGCCGCGTCGCTTTGCCGCCCGGCGGTGACGATCGGCCAGTCGCGCACCAGCCCGCGCACGATCACCGGCTCGCCGTGCCGGACGAGCGCATCGGGATCGAACGGCGCGGCCGATGCCGCGACCTCGGCGACGCGCCGGTCGGTGATCGCGGCGGTGGTCATCGCGCCGCCCGCTGCGCCTTCAGCGCGATCAGCCGCTGGACGTTGCCGAGCGACGCCGCGGCGAGGATCGCGCCGGCGAGCAGGCCGTGCCGATGCAGCCGCTCCAGGGGCTCGCCGGAAAGGTCGGCGAGCGCCTGCCGATCGACGGTGAGGATGTCCGGCACCTCATAGGTCCGGCCGTCGTCGAGCGCGATCTGCAAGGTGATCGGGCGGAGCAGTCCCGCGTCGCGCCACGCGGCGCAGATCGCCGCGACCGTCTCCATGCCCTGATAGATCGTCCGCAGCACCTCGGTCATATGGTCGAGCAGCGGCGCGGTGCCGCCATGTTCCTTGAACAGCGGCAGGCCGTCCGCCGCGCCGACGCGCGGATCGTCGAGGTCGAGATGCACCATCGGACCGTCGTCGTCGCCCGCCTGCGTCGTGCCGACCGCGATCGAGAAGGGGCCGCGCCGCTGGAAGACCGGGACATAGTCGCTCGTCCAGCGATCCCCGGCGAGGAACAGATTCTCGTCGCGGTCGAGGCCGAGCAGCGCATAAGGCTGGATCGCACCGTCCTCCTCGCGGAAGATGATCGGGAAGGCGCGCTGCGCTTCCTCGAATTCGGACGGGAAGATCGGCGCTTGGTTGACGTCGTCGCCGAACGCCGCCCCGGCGCGGATCGCGACGCGCAGATCGGCATGATCGATGGTGTTGAGCAGCACGCGGTTCATCGCCGTCAGCATCTCTCTTTGTCTGTCTGTGATCCTGTCCCGGTCGCCGGCCTATCCTGCCGCGTCCGGGTCAGCAAGCGTCTTTCCGAAAAAAAGGGCCGCTCCGGAAGAGCGGCCCCAAGGGGAGGGGTAGATAAGACCAAGTCTAGAAGCGATAGCGCGCGCCCAGCAACAGTCGCGGCTTGTTCTCCTGCGCGAAGAAGGTCTGGTTCTCCGAGCGGCCGAAGCTGCGTACCGATTCACTCGTCAGGTTGATACCTTCCAGCGAGACGGCGATCTGTTGATTGATGTCCCAACTGACGTTGACATCGACGCTGCTGTACGGCGCGAAGAAGACCGGGTTGCGATCGGTGGTGCCGCCGCGGCCGATCTCGGACAGGAACTTGTCGCGCCAATTGTAGGTGAGGCGGGCCGACAGGCCGTTCTTGTCGTAGATCAGCGAGGCGTTGGCGGTGTCGGACAGGCCGAGCAGCGCGAACTGGTCCGCGGTCGGCGCCGCCAGCACGTCGATGCCGACGTTGCCGCGGACCAAAGTGTACGATGCCGCGACGCCGATCCCGGTCCGGCCGAAGAAATACTGGCCGGCGAATTCGGCGCCGTAGATTTCCGCGTCGCGGTTGTTGATCGGCGAGGCGATCGAGAAGATCGCCAGCGGATCGTTGGCATCCGGCGTGATGTCGACCGATCGCGACAGCTGGTCGAAATAGCCGCCGTTGACCGAGGTGCCCGAGCTGTTGGCGCGGATGTCGGCATCGGTCTGCGCGACGTTGCCGCCGTTCTGGACCAGCCGCGCCGTATAGCTGAACAGGTTGATGTCGGTCTTGTCGAGGCCGAGGCGGGTGAGCGCGGCGGCCGCCGTGCCCGACCGCGATCCCGCCGCCCCGGTGGTCGCGTCGCGCAGCCCGAACAGATTGCCGTTGGACAAGCCGGTGCCGACGAAGTTGCGCACCCGTTTGTCGAAGAAGCCCGCCGACAGGTAGCTCGACGACTTGAAATACCATTCCGCCGAGACGTCGAAATTGTCCGAGACGAGCGGGCGCAGATTGGGATTGCCGGTCGTTCCGTTCGGCTGGCCGCCGAACAGCGTCGCGCGGCTGCCGGCACCCGCGGTCGAGCTGACGAACTGGTCGCCGTAGGACGGCCGCGCGATCGTCTTGCTGAACGAGACGCGGGTGATGACGTTCTCGAACGGCGAGATCTGGAAATCGATCGCCGGCAGCAGATTGTCATAGCTGCCACGGCCGGTCAGCGGCGAGGCGACCGACGATCCCGGCACGTTGAAGTCGTTGTCCGACGTCCAGACGATCGCGGAGGGTCCGTTGACCAGCGAGAAGGCGCGCACCTTGGTGACCTCGTAGCGCGCGCCGACGACCAGCGTCGCGTCCGCGCCGGCGATCTGGCCCTTCCAGGTCAGCTGGCCATAGGCGGAGGCGATCTTCTCCTCGATGCGGTCGTCGTTCGCCGAGCCGGCGGTGACGGGATTGCCGCGCGCGGCATAGAGCGGCGAGAAGATGTTGTTCAGCGCCACCGCATTGCCACGGAAGGCGTTGAGGCCGGGGCCGGTGACGCCGGGCTTGAAGTGATCGAACTTGCAGACGAGGCAGAAGGTCTTGAGCAGACCGCCGGCCTGCGCCGCGACCTCGCCGGGATTGCTGATGCTCCAGTCGCCCAGCGTCTGGGTGGTCTGGGTGCGGGTCGAGCGCAGCTTCGAATCGATGTAGCTGCCGCCGAATTCGGCCTTGCTGCCGCCGCCGAGATCCCAGCCGAGGCCGATCTGCGCCTGGTTGATCGTCTGGATCTGCCGCGCCGAATTGGTGCGGGCGACCTGCGTGCCGAGATCGCCGGCATCGAGCTGGCCGTTGCAATTGCCGATCACCCGGCCCGGTCCGGCGCTGCTCGACAGCGCGTTGCAGTCGTTGATCGTCTCGCTGACCGAGGGGAAGCCGCGCGACCAGTCGATCGTCTGGCCGTTGACGACGTTCGCGCCCATCGAGAACAGCGTCGAGCTCGCGCCGTTCGACGCGTCCGGCAGCGCCTGCGACTTGGAATGCTGGATGTCGGCGACGAGCTTGAACTTGTCGGTGACGTCCCAGGCGGCGTTGAGGCCATATTCCTCGAGCTTGTCCTTGGTGGCGCGGAACTGCTGCTCGTAGCCGGTGTCCTTGGGATCGGGGACCGCCTGCGAGATGACCGTCGCGGTCGGCACCGGGCTGTTGTCGAAGGTGACGGTGCCGAACGGCCGGTTGAGCCAGTTGGTCTGATCCTGCCGCGCCTCGTTCTGCCGGTTCTGCGCCCACAGGACGTCGGCGGTCAGCAGCAGGTTGTCGACCGGGCGGAATTGCAGGACGCCCGAAGCGTTGATCCGCTCGCGGGTCGATTCGGAGAAATGGTAGCGGGCGTCGTTCGGGAAGGCGATCAGGCTGCCCGCGGCCGGGCGGTTGTTGATCACCGTATTGGCGCCGAAGATGTCGCCGGGATTGTCGATCGTGCGGATGTTCCAGGCGTTCGACGTCGAGCTGGCGGCGGCCGAATTGCGCTTCTGATAGCTGCCGAACAGCGCGACACCGAAGGTATCGCTATCATTTTTCCAGTTCAAAAGGCCCGACACTTCCGGCGTGACCTTGGCCAGGCCGTCTTCGTCCTTGGCGATGCTGGTGTCGTAGGACGCCTTGGCACCGATCGAGCCGGACAGGCCCGACTGGCGGGAATCGAGCGGCTTGCGGGTGATGACGTTGATCGTCGCGCCGATGCCGCCGGTCGGGATCGCGGCGCGCCCGGTCTTGTAGACCTCGAGCGTGCTGACGCCTTCCGACGCGAGATTGCCGAAGTCGAACGAACGGCCGGTCGCGGTCGCGAAATCGACGCTCTGGTCGCCGCCGACGCCTTGCAGATTGGTCGCGGGCAGCTGCCGGCCGTTGAGCGTCACCAGGTTGAAGCCGCCGCCGAAGCCGCGCGCGGTCACCTCGGCGCCCTCGCCGTTGACCCGGTTGATCGACACGCCGCTGACCCGCTGGAGCGATTCGGCGAGGTTGGTGTCCGGGAACTTGCCGATATCCTCGGCCGAGATCGCGTCGACGATGCCGTTCGAGTTGCGCTTGATGTCGATCGCGCGGTTGAGCGAGGCGCGGATGCCGGTGACGACGATGTCTTCGCTCGATCCTTCCGCGGTGGCGGTGGTGGCGCCGTCCTGCGCGGCGCGCGGCGCGTCTTCGGAACCCGGCTGCGCATTGGTGGCAGGCGCGTTGCTGTCGTCACCGCCGCCGACGACCTGCGCCGCGGCGGGCGTCGCGAGACACAATGCGATCGCGCCGACCGATGTCGTGCAGACGAGCGCCCTCAATGGCGAAAATCCCCTCATGCTTCCTCCCCTTACGGTCAAGCAGCCGCCTGTCGTCGGTGGCCCTCGCTTGCCTCGGCGCCAAGACCTACTGTCCTGTCCTACGTTGTCAATGGCAATAAAAGTATACGGATCATCGGTTCTTGCTGTCGCTTTATTATGTGCGACAAAACAACATTCGATGAAATCGATTGCCGTGCAGGCTAGGCGGGGGTCAGAGTCAAAAAGATGTTGGCGGTAAGCCGGCCGCGGCGGGGATCGGCGGTCAGTTGCGCGGGAGAGGGGACCGTCCCCGAATGGAGGATGCAGCTGCGATAGACGATCATCCGGTTGAACGCCGCGTCGACCTGCGCCGTCCGTTCGAACCACGGCGCGCCATCGTCGACATAGCCGTCCGGCGCGGCCTCAGGCGCGCGGGCGGCGCGATAGGCGGCGAGCCGTGACTCGTCGAGCCGTTCGAACCCGGTCGCTTTGTGGCGGTAGAAAGCGGTGCCGCCGGCGCGGGCGTCGCACAGATAATGGAGGATGGCGAATTGCGCCGGGTCGACCGAATCGACATGCGGCGCGCGCTGCGGCGGGGCAAGGGCGTCCGGCGCCAGCGTCACCAGAGAGAATGCGCCCTGCGCGCGGCTCGGACGCACCGCCCCCAGCCCGAACGCCTCGCCGATCGGGCCGACCAATACGTTGACGACGGACTGGATATAGGCGTTGGGCAGCGCAACGCGCAGCCCGGGATAGCCGCCGGCCGGACCATAGGCCGGGGTGAAGCGACTCGCCGCGGCGACGTCGACCAGCTCGGCCGGATCGGCGAGCAGCCCGGCGGCCGTGAGCAGCGGCGCGCGCTCCGTCCCGATCTCCGTCGCGGTCAGTCGGGCGTCGCCGGCGATGGCAAAGGCCATGGCGCGGCTCATGCGATGGCGGTGTGGCGGATCACGGGCTTATGCCGGGCCGCGTTCGGCGTCCGCGGTCAGTCCGCTGCCAGGCACGCCGCGACGATCCATCCAGTCCCCCCTCATGCCGCTCTCCCGACGGCAGAGACACTTCGATACAAATTGTCTAACGTTGTCAATTGCCTTTACGGTGCAACCAGAGTGGACCGATGCGATGGTGATCCGTACACCGGGGGATGGTCCAGGCTCCGCATCGCACCACGATCGTCGACGTCGCCCGCCACGCCGGCGTGTCGACCAAGACCGTCTCGCGCGTGCTCAACGGCCAGCCGCACGTCACGGAGGATATCATCCGCCGGGTCAGGGAGGCCGCCGCGGCGGTCAATTACCATCCCAACATGCTCGCGCGCGCACTGGTCCAGCGCCGCTCGCACCTGATCGGGCTGGTCTATGAAAACCCCTCGCCCAGCTATGTCGTCGACCTGCAGAA
>NZ_JBBBDM010000024.1:0-13845 GCF_037120395.1 Sphingomonas kyungheensis | reverse complement strand
TTCGTCAAGACCGGGACGTTCAAGGGCCAGGACAATGACACGATCGGGTTCATCGTCTCCAACACCCATTTCAGCGATCAGCAGATCGACTATCTACGCGACCTGCGCGCCAAGGCGGGCGGCACCGGCTCACCGCACCACGACGAGATCGTCGGCGAGATCAACTACGGCTGGGCCGCGCTGCCCGGTCTCCGTATCCTCCCCAACGTGCAATATGTCATCAACCCCGACCCAATTTATGCGTCCAAGCGCACGACCAACATTCCAAGTGCCATCGTGCTGGGCGTGCGCATCGACGTCAAACTGGCGCAGCTGTTCGGCGGATGAAGACATCCGTGGTTCGGTTGGCGCGGCTCGGCTTATGAAGACAGCTTCAGGTGACGACGACGCTTGTCCGGCGCCTGCGACCCTGCGTGATTTGGTAGACGCTCGTATGGCCGCTCTGGCGGCTTCATAAGCCAGAGTTTCAAGACGGCTGCTGCTCGGTAAAGCCAAGCAGCAAGGTGCCAGCGAGGTCTCGCGCGGTGGACGCGAGTGCCCCGTCGGGCAATTCGCCCGCAGTCCAGAACGACAGCACCCCACGAAAGGCGAAGGCGAGTTGCCCCGGCAAAGATCGTAACGCCTCTTCCCGCCGGGCCGGGATCAACCCGTCTCCCGCGCCGAGCGCGAGCGTCCAGAGCGCCGTCGAGCGTGCCCAGACCTGTCCGGGCGACGAACTGGCGGTACCGAGCAAGCCCATCACCGCGCGGTTGATCGCAGGTTCCTCCAGCATCACCGCCGCCGCCGTATCGATGGCCAGCATGACGCGCGCGGCCGTATCCGTCAGCCGAGGCGCAGCGGCGAAGCGGATTTCCATCGTGTCGATCCGACGCTGGGAGAGCGTCTGCATGATCGCCGCCTTGCATCCGAACTGATTGAACGGTGTCGCGAAACTGACCCCGGCCTCCGCTGCGAGGTCGCGCATCGAAAAGTCGGCCTTGCCGTCGCGGAGCAGCCGTTCGGCCGCGTCGATCACGCGCTGACGCAGCGGCTCGCCTCTGGAGCCGGGGGAAGGAGGATCGATCTTGCTGTTCGCCATGTCCGCATCTATATCATGATATAGGTATTGTGAGTTTGCGGAGTGTAGTCATGACGACCCCCACTTTTAAGACTTTCCTCATCACCGGTGTCAGCTCCGGCCTCGGCAGGGCATTCGCCGAAGGCGCGCTGCACGCCGGCCATCGGGTGATCGGTACCGTGCGCCGCGCTGCCGATGCCGAAGCCTTCGCCGCACTCGCACCCGACCGCGCGCATCCGCTGGTGCTCGACGTGACCGACTTCGATGCCATTCCGGTAGCTGTGACGGCTGCCGAGCGGCAGGTCGGCATCATCGACGTGC
Source organism: Sphingomonas kyungheensis (assembly GCF_037120395.1). NCBI lineage: Bacteria > Pseudomonadati > Pseudomonadota > Alphaproteobacteria > Sphingomonadales > Sphingomonadaceae > Sphingomonas > Sphingomonas kyungheensis. The sequence goes on along the minus strand of NZ_JBBBDM010000024.1, from coordinate 12,467 downwards.
TGGTGAACAACGCCGGATATGGCCATGAGGGCGTGCTGGAGGAATCGTCCATCGACGATCTGCATCGGCAATTCTCGGCGAACGTGTTCGGCCCGGTCGCGATGATGAAGGCGGTGCTGCCCGGGATGCGCGAAAGGCGTCGCGGCCGCATCATCAACGTCACGTCCATGGGTGGCTTCATCACCATGCCGGGGATCAGCTTCTACTGCGGCAGCAAGTTTGCCCTGGAGGGCATTTCGGAAGCGCTCGGCAAGGAACTAGCGAGTTTCGGCATCCGGGTGACGGCGCTCGCGCCGGGCCAGTTCCGCACCGATTGGGCCGGCCGGTCCATGGATCGCACGCCACGCACCATCGGCGATTATGACGCGGTGATGGATCCGATCCGTGCCGCGAGGCACGCCAAGAGCGGCAACCAGCCCGGCGATCCGGCAAAGGCCGCGCAGGCCCTGCTCGCACTGGTCGAGTCAGCAAATCCGCCAGTCCGGCTATTCCTGGGCGATGACGCGCTCGACTTGGTCGAACAGAAGTTGGAGGCAATGAAGGTGGAACTCGGCGCTTGGGACACCCTCTCACGCTCGACGAGCTTCGGGTGTGATCGAGGGGCCACGCGTTCGGCTTAGGGCTGCGGTGCACTTGCTGCGCGACAGCTTCGGCCCACCTGCAGACGCTCGGGTCGGGATCCGATGATGTGAGGGAAGCGATCTGATTTCAGGCTCCATGAGGCAATCGGTTTGGGCGAGCTGTTTGGCTGTCTGACGAACAGATGGAGCATCTGCGGCCGTTCTGTCTCGAGAGCTACCGCAAGCCCCGAATTGGCGACCGGCGGTGACCTGACCCCAGTCTTTCATCCAGCGGCAACCAGAGACCGACCGGGTGTTGAGGGTCCCCCGGTTTCTCATCCGGGTCGAGGGTGAGTTTCCGGCGTTCATTCGGCCGCGATCTTGGCCGTGGCAGCAGCATATTCTACCGGCGTCAGCCAGCCAAGCGATGTGTGAGGGCGGCTCTCGTTGTAGTCCCGCCGCCAGGCCTCGATCTTGGCCCGCGCGTCCTCCAGGGACAGGAACCAGTGCGTGTTCAGGCACTCGTCTCGCAGGCGACCGTTGAACGATTCCACGAAGGCATTGTCCGTCGGTTTGCCTGGACGGCTGAAGTCCAGCATGACGCCGTTCTCATAGGCCCATAGGTCGAGCGCCTTCGAGATGAACTCCGGCCCATTGTCCACCCGGATGGTTCGGGGCGCACCGCGGATCGACGAGATCCGCGCCATCACCTCGACCACCTGCTCACTCTTGATGCCCTGGTCGACGTCGATCGCCAGCGCCTCGCGCGTGAACGCGTCCACCACCGTCAGCGCCCGCAGCCGCCGACCGTCGAACAGCGCGTCCGAGATAAAATCCATCGACCACATTTCGTTGGCCGCCGCAGCCGCGGGTTGCCGGTCGCGGTTGGCGGCGCTGACGTTGCGGCGAGGCTTCTTGAGCCGCAGGCTCAGTCCATCATCCCGGTAGAGCCGGTAGACCCTCTTGTGGTTCACGATCCATCCTTCCCTGCGCAGCAGGATGTAGATGCGGAAGTAGCCGTACCGCGTTCGCGTCGCGGCCAGATCACGGATGCGCAGCATCAGCGGTGCCTGATCCGGCCGATGCGACACGTAGCGCACCGACGGCCGGTCGACGCCCAACGCCAGGCAGCTGCGTCGCTCGCTGACGCCGTGAGACGCCTGGACGTGCGCGACGAGCTCGCGCCGTCGTCCAGGCGTCAGGGCTTTTTTGCCAGATCGTCCTGCAGAATATGCTTGTCCAGGCTCAGGTCCGCGACCAGCTGCTTGAGCTTGCGGTTCTCCTCCTCGAGCAGCTTCAACCGCCGCAGCTCGCCCACCCCCAACCCGCCGTACACCTTCCAACGGTAGAACGTCTGCTCCGAGATCCCCATCCGGCGGATCACCTCCGCAACCGACGTACCCGTCTCCGCCTGCTTCAGCGCGAACGCGATCTGCTCTTCCGTGTGCCTCGTCTTCTTCATGTCCAGCTCCTCGCCCGCAGGCTTCAAAGGGCCGGAAAACTCTCACTCAACATGGATGAAAAAACAGGGGGGACGTCAAGCGGCACGCCGACATTTCTTTAGCCCGTATGCATGATGTTCTTGAGCGCCTCTTCGCCGGACATTGCGTCGCACGCTTGTGGCATCGTTATCTTCTGCCAAGCGACGTCTGGAAGGTACGCACAAAGTGGCTGGACAGCTGCAGCGGCATGCAGACCAGCTCGGGGCGATCGGCACTTACCCCGCCATATTTTCAGACCGCGTGCGATATCGTGATGCATTGGGATGGTTGGTCGGTAAAAGCGCCCGATCTTGCGGCCTAACCAAAATCCAGTCATCGGGGTCCGACCGTCACCTTCTCGAAAACGGTCACTCATTCAGGCATAGGTGGTGCCACCCGGCGATTATGCGTGGCACCCAATAAAGAGCGCTATGCGGCCACTTCCCTCGCGACTTGAGCTGCACTGATACCCTCAAGCGCAAGGCCATAGGCGGTGCCTTCCTCAACCAGGCGACGCAGCCGATGGGTCAGCGCCATGCGGGTGTAGCGGCCGGTCAGCGGCGGCAAGGCAGCGATACCGTCGGCGATCTCATGCGCGCGGGCGAGCAGGCGGTCGGCCGGGACGATCTCGTTGACGGCGCCGTATTCCTTGGCTGTCCGCGCATCAAGAATCTGCCGCGTCAGCAGGAAGTAGCGACCACGTACCGATCCGATCACATGCGGCCAGAGGATATGCACGCCGTCGCCTGGCACGATGCCGAAGTCGAAATGCGGCTTATCCTGAAAAACGGTGTCGGGGGTGACCAGGACGATGTCGGCGAGCAGCGCATATTCGCTGTGGAGCAGCACCGGGCCGTTCAGTGCGGCGATCATCGGCACCTCGATATCGAGGATGTTCGACAGCACCTTGCGCCCCTCGCGCAGGATCTTATCGTACCCCTGCGGCGTGAAGAAGTCGAAGCCGTCCGGCTCGATCGCATCCATGAAGGCATTGCCTGATCCGGTCAGGATCACCGCGCGGGTATCCCGGTCCTCGCCGATCTGGTGGAACAGCTCCACGAACTGCTCATGGGTGTGCCCATTGAAGACGAGCTTGCCGCCATCGGTGTGCAGCGCGACTTCCAGCACACCGTTGTCCTTCCGGGTCAGGTGGGCATTCGGAAAGGCATCGCGATAGGTGTCGAACTTGGCCATGGTGCTGATCCTTGATCCTGGCGCGACCGGGTTGGTCGGCATGACGATCAGCTAGGCCAACGAGCGCGGAAGCGGACGACGGCGTGTGGCGATAAGGCTTATGCCGGTTGGGAATAGACCTCGTCGAGTGCGGCTGCGACGAAGCTTGCGAACGCGCGGGCCTTCGCGCTCGCCATGCGCCCAGCCGGGAATACGGCCCAGAGATCGATCGGCGGCAGCGACCAGTCGGTCAGCAGACGCCTGATCCGGCCATCGGCCAGTTCGGGACCGAACATCCAGTCTGACCCGATCGTCAGCCCCATGTCGGCGAGCACCGCCGCGCGAAGGCCCTCCGCCGCATTGACGCGAATCCGGCCATGAACGGTCACCGACGCCTCGGCACCCTCCCGCGTGAAGGACCAGACGTCGGTCAGCTGGCTGTAGATGATGGTCTCGTGGACGGCGAGATCGGCTGGGCTCTCCGGCTCGCCAGCTCGCGCCAGATAGTTGGGCGTTGCGAACACCGACCGCCCGCCGGTCGCCAGCTTGCGTGCGACGGCCGCAGAATCCGGTAAATTGCCCATCCGCAACGAGACATCGATACCTTCTGCGATCAGGTCGATCACCCGATCGTCTAGGATGACGTCGATCTCGAGATCGGGATGATCGTCGAGAAATCGCGGCAGCAGCGGCAAGATGTAGAGCCGGGCGAAAGTCGTCGCGGCCGACACCCGCAGGCAACCGGATAGCCCTGCCCCAGCGCCGCGGGCAGCGAGCTCCGCCTCGTCCGCCTCGCGCAAGGCCGCTTTGGCCCGTTCGTAGAATCGCAGCCCCGCCTCCGTCGGCGTCAACCCGTGGGTGGAGCGGATCAGAAGGCTGACTTGCAGACGCCCCTCCAGCTGCGCGATCGTCTTGGATACGGCGGGCTGGCCGACATTGAGCTGGCGTGCCGCCGCGGAAAAGGAGCCGGTTTCCACGACCCGCACGAGCGTCGCCATCGCTTGATATCGATCCACGTCATTCCTCCTCGGAATGAGCGTTATCGCTCATGGCCTGCTGCCGTGTCGAGCGGGAGCGCGGCATCTGTTCCTCACACCGCCGAGGAGCCCGCCATGATCGACGTCTACGCCTTCGCCACCCCTAACAGCATCAAGGTACTGATCGGTCTGGAGGAACTGCGGCTCGACTACACACTGCACGGCGTCAACGTTCTCAAGGGCGAGCAGAAGGATGCTGCGTTCGTCGCGCTCAATCCCAATGCCAAGGTGCCGGTGCTGGTCGACACGGCGGCCGATAGCGAACGCTTCGTGCTCACCGAGTCCGCGGCGATCCTCGTCTATCTCGCCGAGAGGACGGGCCACCTGCTGCCCGAAAGCGGCGAGGACCGGGCGCGTGTCTTCGAGCAGCTCTTCTTCCATGCCTCCGCGCTCAGCCCCGCCTTCGGCCAGTCCGGCTTCTTCCAGCGCTTTGCCGCAAAGCCGCAGCCGATCGCGATCGACCGCTTCACCACGGAAGCTCGTCGGGTCGTGACGGTCCTGAACGGTGTACTGTCCGAGCGCCGCTTCGTCGCCGGTAGCGAATTCAGCATCGCCGACATCGCCCACTACGGCTGGCTGTGGCGGCGTGAGTTCGCCGGGATCGACTTCGACGATGCGCCGCATGTCGCCCGCTGGTTCGCCGCGATCGACGCCCGCCCCGCCGTCCAGCGCGCGGTCGCCCGCGTCAACGCTCTCGCCCCCTCTGCCTGACCTTCAAATCGAAGGAGAAGACCCATGACCCTGCAAGCCCAGCTCGACGCCTTCAAGACCGACTTCGAAGCCGGCAAACCGCCGTACAACGTCCCGCCATCGGTCATCGAGACGATGCACCGCGCCACGGCCGAACTGATCGCCAGTGGCGCAGCGGGGCGCGCGTTGAAGGCGGGCGACCGGGCACCGGCCTTCACGCTCGATGATCCCGATGGCAAGCCCGTCTCCTCGGCGAAGCTGCTCGCCCAGGGGCCGCTCGTCGTCAGCTTCTATCGCGGCGTGTGGTGCCCCTATTGCAATATGGAGCTGCAGGCCTTGCAGGCCGCATTGCCGGACTTCGAAGCATTGGGCGCAAAGCTCGTGGCCATCTCGCCCCAGACCGCCGTCAACAGCCGCAAGTCGGTACGTCAGAACGCGCTCGGCTTTCCGATCCTCTCGGACACGCACAACGATGTCGCGGCCAGCTTCGGGCTGCGCTTCGAACTGCCGGACTATCTGGTCGAGCTTTACAAGGCGCTGAAGAACGATCTGCCCTCGTTCAACGGCGATCCGAGCTGGACGCTGCCGATGCCGGGCCGCTTCGTGATCGGGCAGGATGGCATCATCCTCTATGCCGAGGTGAACCCCGACTATACGCGCCGCCCAGAGCCCGAAGACATGCTGCCGACACTTCGCCGCGCCGCCAGTGTCGCCGCCTGACCGATCGGCCCGGTCGCCATCGCGACCGGGCCTTCCCGACGGAGCATTCCATGTCCCGCACCTTCCTCGTCACCGGCGCCAGCAAAGGCATCGGCCTGGCGCTCGCCCACCGCCTGGTGCGCGCCGGCGATCATGTCGTCGGTCTTGCGCGTGGCGTCGCGCCGGACTTCCCCGGCACATTCCGCCAGGTCGATCTTGCGGATGCCGAGGCGACCGAGGCGGCCCTTACCGACCTGACGACGCGCTTCGCGTTCGACGGGATCGTCAACAATGTCGGGCTGGTCGCGCCCCAGCGATTGGGCGAGATCGCGCTGCCAGCGCTCGATGAGGTGCTTCGCGTCAACCTCCATCCGGCGGTTCAGGCGGTGCAGGCGCTGCTGCCCGGCATGAGCGCCCGTGGCTGGGGCCGCATCGTCAACATCACCAGCCTCACCGTCCTCGGTGCGGTCGATCGGACCGCCTATGCCGCCGCCAAGGCCGCGCTCGCGAGCTTCACCCGCAGCTGGGCGCTGGAGCTGGCGACAACAGGCATCACCGTCAACGCCGTGTCGCCGGGCCCGACCGAAACCGACCTCTTCCGTGCCAACAATCCGCCGGGCAGCGAAGGCGAACGCCGGTATCTGGCGAACGTGCCCATGCTCCGTTTCGGCCAGCCGAACGAGATCGCCGCAGCGATCGCCTTCCTGCTGTCGGACGATGCCGGGTTCATCACCGGCCAGACGCTGCACGTCGATGGCGGAGCCTCGATCGGCAAGGCCGCGTTCTGACCGCAAAACAATATTGGAGAAGATCATGACCCGACAGACCGTTCTCGTCCTCGGCGCCTCGCGAGGCCTGGGCTTTGCGCTTACCGAAGAATGGCTTGGGCGGGGGTGGCACGTCATCGCCACCGCACGCGGAAGGTCGGACGCGCTCGACCGCCTGAGCGAGCGACATCCCGGAAAGATCGACGTCGAGACGGTCGACATCAACGATGGGGACGGCGTGCGCGCCCTGCATGACCGGCTGCGCGATCGCCGCCTCGACATGCTTTTCATCAACGCTGGCATCGCCCGTGCGATCGAAGCGAGCCCCGCCACCGCCAGCGAGGGCGACTTCCTCGACATGATGCTGACCAATGCCTTCTCGCCGATCCGCGCGGCTGAGGTGCTGCGTGACCTGGTTCCGGAGGGCGGGACCATTGCAGTCATGACGTCCGAACTCGGCAGCATCGCCAATGCGAACGGCGGCTGGCAGCTTTACGCATCCAGCAAGGCCGCGCTCAACATGCTGATGAAGGGGTATGCCGCCAAGCAGGCGCGCGACGGCCACACGCTCCTCCTCGTCGCACCGGGGTGGGTGCGGACGGACATGGGCGGCAGCGACGCCTCCCTTTCGATCGAGGAAAGCATTCCATTGGTCGTCGATATGATCGACGCCAATCGGGGCAAACCCGGGCTTCGCTATGTCGATCGCTTCGACACGACCTTGCCTTGGTGACGAAGCCCGCGGTCACCTCCTGATTCGTCCTCAACTCCGGCCATTCATTCGGGTGGGATGCCATGGACATCAGCATCGGGGCATTCGCCGGAACCGCTCTGGCCAACGGTGACATGTCAGTAGCGGCGTCTTTGCTCGACCCGTCGCCGCTGCAAGGCCAGACGAAGCGGCAGGTCCCACCAGCGGTAAGCGGCAAAGGCGAAGGCTATCGTGAAGGCATAGAGGGCCGCCGCAACCGACACCGTCACCCATGTCGTCGTGCCACCGGCAGCGATCCAATTCATGTATAGGTACACGAAGGGGTAATGCGTGATGTACAGTGGGTAGGATAGCTGTCCTGCCGCACGACACAGGCGGCTCACCACCCGACCGCCGCCCGAATGCCCCCCCAACACGATGATTGCTGGAAACAACAGCAGCACGCACACTGTCTGATACAGGCCGTTGAACTTGAGGCCACCGTAGCTGGGCAACACGGGGGCGGCGAAGATGACGCCGAGGCTCAGACTGAGCGGCACGAAGCCGATACGCCATCGCGGCAGCCGGTCATGTAGGCGGAAGATCAGCAGACCGGTGATGAACGGATAAGCAAGCCGCACGGGCGCGCCCCAAAAATTGGCGAGCCCCCAACCGGTATCGTAAGACCCCAGCGACAGCGCCATCGCCGCGGACATCAGTCCGGCGATAAGCGCCGTTATCGCCAGCGCACGCGTTTCGAGCCGCCGGAGCACCAGCGCATAGGCCAGGTTGCCGATATATTCCTGCAACAGCGTCCAGGCGGGGGCATTCAGCGGATGGCTGTCCCCCAAGCGGTTGGCCAGCGGCGCGGATGGCAAAGCGAACAACGCCATGACGAACGCAAATGCGATGCGTATTCCCGGCGCATTTTGCCGATTGCCCGCGAACGGGTCCGCCACATAGCTGAGCAGCCCGAGCACCGCGCCCAGCACGACGAGGGGATGCAGCCGGATCAACCGGCGGACCAGGAACTGGCGTGTCGACATCGTTCCCCATCGATCGTCATAGGCATAGCCGACGACGAAGCCCGACAGCGCGAAGAAGAAATCGACTGCCAGATACGCATGCGGCAGCAGCAGTCGCGGCGCGTCGAACAGCACCGTGATGCCCTGGATATGGAACGCTACCACCAGCAGCGCTGCGGTGCCGCGCAGCCCATCGAGAACCTCGAAATGAGCCTTGCCGTCGCGGATAACCACGGCATCCGGTGGACACTGCGGGATCATCGTCGTGCTGCTCGTGCGGGGTTACCCACGACTGTCTCTCCAACTGCGACATCACGGGTGACCACGCTGCCGGCGCCGACAATCGCATCGTCACCGATCGTCACGCCGGGCAAGATCAATGCGCCACCGCCGATCCAAACGTTCGCGCCGATCCGGACTGGCCGTCCGAATTCCAGCCGCCGCGCCCGCAGAGCGGGGTCGCGGGGATGGTCGGCGGTCAGGATCTGCACGCCCGGCCCGATCTGCGTACCGGCACCGATATCGACGCGCACGACGTCGAGCACGACGCAGCCGAAGTTTAGGAACGCTCCCGTGCCGAGATAGATGTTATAACCATAGTCGCAGTAGAATGGCGCTCGGACGGTAACCTGTTCTCCGACGTCCCCGATTGCCTCGCGTAGCAATTGATCGCGATCGGCCGCTGAGGCGTCAGCCATGCCGTTGTACCGAGCTATCCACGCCGCCGTGCGCGCCGCGTCGGCGGTCAGTTCGGGATCGTCGGCGGTGTAAAGCTCGCCCGCCAGCATCTTGGTCTTCTCGCTCATCACACTCAGCTCAGATCATGCAGGTCTTTGCCGAGCGGCGGGGTAATCCGCAGATCGGAAAACCGTACACCCAGCCCCTCGCGCTCAGGCGTGCAGGCCATGGGGCCGACGCGATAGGAAGACACCACGGGAAACGGTGCCAATCGAACAAGAGGCCACGTCATGCCATCCGCCGAGACCTGCAAGCGCAGCACACCGTTGGCGACCGTGGCCCGCATCCAAAAATCGCGTGGATCGTGTGCGTAAGGGCTGGTCGCCCAGTCCGAGCGACCATCGGTCAGGACGCTGCTCAACATCGCGCGGCCATCGGACAGTTCGATTCCGGCCTTGATCCAGCGACGCTCGTCGATCCGGATCATGATGCCTGCCTGATCATAAAGCTGTCGATACTCCCCGCGAATGCGCAGCTGCGCCGTGAACGCGGCTGGAGTGGCGAAACCGAGGAAATGACCGGAATCCCGCGTGAAGCCATAATGGGTTTCGCGCCAGAAATCGGTGGCCCGATCGGTGACCAGTGTCATTTCTCCGCTCGCATCGACGTTCCAGCGACGGGGCGCGTTCAGCCAGACGCCGTCGCCTCGCCCCAGCACGGTATGTACCAAGCTACCGCTGCCGCGTGCGATCGACGGGACCGCCAGCGCCGTCGCACCACCCATGACCGTGCGCCGCGATACTATTGCTTCCTGCATGCCCCCCGTCCTCCCTATAGGCTACGGCAGCGAGCGACGCCCGCTGACGAAAGATATGTACAAATGTACATATGTACATATGCTTTGCAAAGGGGGTGCCGTGAGCGGCGGGACGAAGCGGAACGATCCTGAACGTCGACAGCGGATCATCGAAGCGACGCTGGATGTCGTCGCCGAATACGGCGTGACGGGCACCACGCATCGTCGCATCGCGGCGGCTGCAGCCGTCCCGCTAGGGTCCGTCACCTATTATTTCGCGACACTGGACGACCTTATCGCAGCGGCATTTCTGCAATTGGCCGAGCAATCGTCGGAGGAATTTGCGAAGCGGATGGCAATGGCAGGCGATCGGGACAGCGCCAAGGCGGCGATCGTCGCCATCATCGCGGGATCGATATGGGCTACACCGCGCACCTTGCTGCTCAGTTATGAACTCTATGCCTTTGCCGCACGCCATCCGCCCGTCGCCGCGGTGATGCGGCGGTGGATGAGCAACAGTCGCGCGGCGCTCGAGCGCTTCTTTGATCCGTTGACGGCAAGGGCGCTGGACGCGCTGGTCGAGGGCATCGGCATCCACAATTCAATCGACACCGAGCCGCTTGATGAAGATGCCATTCGGATGATTGTGGATCGCATAACCGGCATGGATAACATCATGAGACAAAACTGACGGTTTGGACAAAGCGACTCAAAAACGGACATTCGCGGCCTCTTTTTCGGCTCCTCACCTTCTGCCATTCATTCACGTTGGCAGCGAAGGAGGTACTGAGCCTCAGCCCTGCCGGCTGCCCCGCCAGCTTTTTCAAAAAGGATCGAACGATGGGAATTAAAGGCTTCTCAAAACTCGGCCCTAACGAGCATCGGGACGCGGGACTGATGATTGACATCGCAAGATGGGCATGGCTGATGAGGCGCATGGGGATTGCGACCTCCCCACGAGGCGTCAGCCAGAGCATCGCGTCCAGCACGATCACGCAAGGGACGCATCATGCCTGCTCCAAACGCAATAACACCCGATAAGCTCGCCCGCCTCGTCGCATCGGTCGGTACGAGGACGGCCCCGTCAAGGTGGTGGGCGAGCTGTGGGACAGCCGCGTCTCCGGCGACAATGCAGGGACGCCGCTTTTGACCGGCGAGGTGAATAGGTTCGAGCTCATCCAAGCCTACTATGTCGTATGGAAGCCGACCGCCCCATTCGGGCGCGACACGAACGCGACGATCCAGGCTGGGCGGTTCCTACTCAATCTCGGCTCACGCCGGCTGGTCGCGGCCGACGACTATCGAAATACCACCATTGGCTACACCGGCGTCCGCGCCGATCTCGCCTGGCGCGGTGGGTGGAGGTCGACCGCCATCTACGTGCTGCCGCAACAGCGCCGCCCCGAAGACGTGCCCTCGCTGCGACTGAACAGCGTCGCACCGGATCGCGAGGGTTTCGATCTCGTCCTGTGGGGCGGATTGCTGAGCCGCTCGAAGACAATCGGGCGTGCGACCGTCGAAACTTCGCTCTTCCATCGTGGCGAACGCGACCGGCCAGGCAGACCGACCCGCGACCGGTCGCTCAACACGGGCGCCCTGCGCGTCATTGCCGAACCCATTGCAGGCGGCGTCGACTATGAAGTGGAGGGGATCATTCCGCGCGGACGCATCTCCACAAGCCTCGCCGCCAACGCGCCGCGCCAGGACGTCGCTGCATGGTTCTTGCATGGCGACATCGGCTACACGCTCCAGGGCGGCTGGAAGCCGCGCGTCGCGGTCGAATACGACCATGCGAGCGGAGATCGGCCGGGCGGCGACTACGAACGGTTCGACACGCTGTTCGGCATGCGCCGCGCCGACCTCGCACATGCCGGGCTCTACAACGCCATCATCCGCAGCAATTTCGTCAGTCCGGGCGCGCGGATCGAGGCTACGCCTGACAAGCGGACCAATTTGATGGCCTCGCTCCGTCCGTTCTGGCTGGCGGCGCGCCACGATATATTCTCGTTTACGGGCGTGCGCGACGCGAGCGGCCGATCGGGTTCGTTCGCTGGCACGCAGTTTGACGGGCGGGTACGGCATCACCTGTTGAAGGCGTTGCGCCTCGAACTTGGGCGCGGAAAGACGGTGATGCCCACCATGCGAGTCTTCTATGATACCCGCGATCCAGGTCGTGTGGCTCTCTTTGGCCCGATGGGCGCTGCTTTCTGATGTTTCGTCTAGGCGGCTGCGCTGGTCTATATGCTATGGCTATCGCCGGAAATTGCCACTTTGTCTCGATAACGCAAAAGACGAAGAGGCAGAATGTCTGCGGTGGGGCAAAAGAGACTGCCCCCCTTTGTCACGATGACCCACTACCAGACGTTCAAGCTCCCTTTCCTGTACGCCAACTTCGGACACTCGTTCATCGCATCAAGAAATAGGCCTCTCGTCCCGCCCCGTGTCCGTGATTGTCCGAACCCCCTGGACAGCCGCACTTGGCACGAGCGCAACCTTCTGTATTATGAGACAATGTCTCACCCACTCCTACGCTCCCCGCCCAATCCGGCCAATGCTCCCAGTGCACGCTTCTTCGGCGACATCGGCATAACTCCCGGTGCGCGGGTGCTCGATGTCGGTTGCGGCAATGGTGACCTCAGTCGATTTGTGGCTGGGCTTGCCGGGCCAGACGGCGAAGTCGTGGCGATCGACCGGAGTGAACAGGCGCTGGCGGTAGCGCAAGAGACCGACGCAGACCTGGGTGTCGCGCGCATCCAGTATCGCGCGGTCGATCTTTCGGGTGACTTGCCCGATTGACGTGCCCCCCGTTTCTTCATCCACCTGGAACTAGAGACCGGCCCTTGGAGGGACGGACGGAATGAAACGGAAGC
>NZ_JBBBDM010000023.1:0-14404 GCF_037120395.1 Sphingomonas kyungheensis | reverse complement strand
TTCCGTTTCATTCCGTCCGTCCCTCCAAGGGCCGGTCTCTAGTTCCAGGTGGATGAAGAAACGGGGGGCACGTCACTGTACGCTCATCGTAAGACCCGATCTTCTGCGCAGCGGTGCCGCACGGGATGTACGGGCAGAGCATTCTGCCGAATGGGCCGGGCACATGCTGCAAGGAGATGTTAAGCTAGGCGTTTGCCGCCGTTCGGGTCAGCCTCGGAAACTACGCAGTCGCAAGTGTGGTTGGATACGCTGACTGCGGTCATCAAAGATCCTTACGCGTCGCAAACTGGGCTGGCTCATTGAGAAGATTTAGCGGGCCGACCCAGAAGTGGACATTCAGCCCACCCTTCCTGCTCCCCAACTTCGGACGCTTGTTCATCGTCGCGGACGACCAGCTTGCTACCCTGACCATCCACTGACGAATGTCGAGATCTAGGAGGCTAGCGGACCTAGCTCGCCCCACTTTCATGGTTCACGTTTTGGCTCGTCGGTCTTTTTGCCCGGCCCCAACTCCGCCCGGAGTCCGAAACCACCGCCACGCTGAAACCCTAGGGATATTCCCGGAGCGATCTGTATCCTCAGGGGACGGGACAGAGGGCCAGGGGACACAGGTGGCGGTGTCAGCGGGCGTAGACGATATTCTTCGTCGTTCCTTCGGCCACAAACCACAACCTCTTCAGCGTCAGAGTTTTGGGCGCAGCTGCGGTCGTTTCGCGTCAGGATATCGATCGGCGCGTCGCTGGGCAGCAACGAGCTTTCCGCAGACGGGGCCGCTATTGGTGACACCTCAGCTTGCTGAACGTCAATCATCTACGCCTCCACGTGTCGGCCCCGAACAGCGTCATGCATCATGACGATGTTCGCAAGGGGACATTCTGCTCCGATTAAACTTCCTCGCGAGAGGTGGTCAGGCGGGAACGCTGGTAGCTTCCCAAAACTCATGTTCGTCCAAGGAGTCGGGAACGCCGCCACGATCGCGAATGTCGCGAACTGGGCGTGAGCAGACGGTAAGCTGAGCTGAGTTCGTGCTTTCGAGTATCACATCTCGGGCATAAGCCGTGGCTTCCACGACCCACTTGCGGCCGTTAAGCGGGCCATTGTCGTTCCCGACTTCCGACGTTTGTTCAGCTCACGTCCGAGCCGTTCAGTGACCGCCGCAGCTGTAGATGGTCGGGTGCGATATGGGCTGCGGTAGGCGCTTATCCTCAATCCTTCGGGAGCAAGCCGGCGCTCGCGCGTTGTGACCCTCGCCTCGCTTGGGGCCTCGTCGCTCCAACGGAGGATCATCTCTTGTCCACCCCATCTGCCAGCCGCGTCCTGCAACCCGTCACGATTGGCGATCTGCAACTCAAGAACCGCATCGTCATGGCGCCGCTGACACGCAGCCGCTCAAACGACGACGGTGTGCCGCCCGGCTTCGCCGCCGATTATTATGGCCAGCGTGCCGATGCAGGCCTCATCATCACCGAGGCGACCAACATCTCGGCCCAAGCGCGCGGCTATGCAATGACGCCCGGCATCTGGTCGGACGCGCAGGTTGCTGCGTGGCGGCCGATCGTCGAGGCCGTGCACCGGCGCGGCGGTCTGATCTTCCTTCAGCTCTGGCACACGGGCCGCATCTCGCACCCTGATCTGCACGGCGGCGAACTTCCCGTGGCGCCGTCCGCGATCGCGGCGGAAGGACAGGCATTCACCAATGACGGCCTGAAGGATTTCGTCACCCCACGCGCGCTTGAAACAGCCGAGATCCCCGGCATCGTCGAGGATTACCGGCACGCCGCCCAGCAAGCGAAGGCTGCCGGCTTCGACGGCGTTGAGGTTCACGCCGCGAACAACTACCTCCTCGAGCAGTTCATCCGCGACAGCACCAACCGGCGGACGGATGAGTATGGCGGCTCCATCGAGAACCGCCTCCGATTCCCGCTCGACGTGGTCCGTGCCGTGGTCGAGGTCTGGGGTGCGAAGCGGGTGGGCATCCGTATCTCGCCGGCGACGACCGAGCCCGGCAAGACGCCGCTCGACAGCCAGGTCGTGCAGACGTTCGACACGTTCGTCGACGCGCTGTCCGAGATAGGCCTGCTCTACATCCACGACATCGAAGGCGTGACCCAGCAGACCAGAGACGTGCCGGACGGCATCGACTTCCAGAACCTGCGCAAGCGCTTTAGTGGCGCTTACATCGCCAACAATCAGTACACGCTCGATCTCGCCGAGGAGACGCTGGCGAACGGCGATGCCGATCTGTTCAGCTTCGGCCGGCCGTTCCTCGCCAACCCCGATCTCGTCGACCGTCTGCGTACCAGCGCCCCGCTCGCCGAGGCTCCCAAGCAATATTGGTACGGCGGAGGCTCGGTCGGCTACTCCGACTGGCCGGGGATGAACGGGCCAATCAGCCTGAAGTGAGACAATCTTGGTTTAACGCAACGGCATTGCAGGGCGGGCACGGAGTGCCTGCCCCCATTCGCCGTCGAGGGACGTTGAGACAATCCAGTCGCTTTTCCGATCCCGGCCGAGCCCCTGCTGAAACGGAGAAGAGACATGCGCGCTTTATGCTGGCACGGTAAAGGCGACGTCCGCGTCGACACCGTCGCGGACCCCGAGATCAAGCACCCGCGCGACGCGATCATCAAGGTCACCGCCTGCGCCATCTGCGGCTCCGACCTTCATCTGCTCGACGGCTACCAGCCGACGATGGAAGCCGGTGACATCCTCGGGCACGAGAATATGGGCGAGGTCGTCGCGCTTGGCTCGGAAGTGACCAACCTCAAGATCGGCGACCGCGTCGTGGTGCCGTTCACGATCAGTTGCGGCGATTGCTGGTTCTGCAAGAAGGGCCTGTTCGCCGCCTGTGATCGTACCAACCCGAATGCCGAGATGGCCGCCAAAGCGATGGGCCACTCGCCGGCCGGCCTGTTCGGCTTCAGCCACATGCTGGGTGGATATTGCGGCGGCCAGGCGGAGTATCTCCGCGTACCGATGGCTGACATCGGGCCGATTAAGATTCCCGAAAACGTCACCGACGATCAGGCGCTGTTCCTGTCCGATATCTTCCCGACGGGCTACATGGCCGCCGAGAATGCGCAAATCGAGCCCGGCGACACCGTCGCGATCTGGGGCTGCGGCCCGGTCGGCCAGTTCGCCATCCGCTCCGCGCTGATGATGGGTGCAGGCCGGGTGATCGCGATCGACGAGGTGCCAGAGCGGCTCGCCATGGCCGAGGCGGGGGGCGCCGAGACGATCAACTTCGCCGAGACCGACGTCTATGACGAGCTGCAGGCACGTACCAAGGGCCGTGGCCCAGACAGCTGCATCGATGCGGTCGGCTGCGAGGCTGCCGCACACGGCTCGGCGGACGCCGTCATGGACAAGGTGAAGGCGAGCCTGATGCTGGCGACGGACCGCGTCCACTCGCTGCGCCAGGCCATCATCAGCTGTCGCAAGGGCGGCACGGTGTCGGTGCCCGGCGTATATGTCGGCATGGGCGACAAGCTGCCGATAGGCGCGGCCATGAACAAGGGCCTGACCATCAAGCTCGGCCAGACCCACGTGCAGCGCTATACGAAGCCGCTGCTGGAGAAGATCGTGTCCGGCGCCATCGACCCGAGCTTCGTCATCACACACCCGGCCAGCCTTGAAGACGCGCCTGAGATGTATGCGAAGTTCCGCGACAAGCAGGATGGTGTCATAAAGGTGGTGATGCGCCCGCACGGCTGAACCGCATCGTCGCTGCGTCCCGAGGCCTTGGTCGCGGACGCAGCGACGACCCAGTTGCGGCCATTCAGCGCGGTATTGCCGCGTCCCGATTGCTGCCGTTCATTCACCTTGCAAAAGGCGTCTCTTCCAAAGCCTAATTGGATGACCGAACGTCTGGCATTGGGAAGATTGCGGCCTGACTGCTTTTAGGCCAGGTTCGGTCAAGGCAGACGTTGACGGACTACGATTGCCGCCGTGAATTCGCCTCAACGATGTAGCCGGGAGACGGCAGATGATTGCTTCAGTGGTCGGTCTCATGATGACAGCCGCCTCTCCAAGCTCGGCAGAGCCAACAGTTGTCTGCGAAATTGGAAGCATCGCTCTGCGTGAGCTGCCAAGCATCAGCCACAACAAAGGATTTGATGCATACTACGTCGCTCCCGACCCAAGTCACCCTGATCTGCTGACGATTTGCCCTGGTCTAAAGGATAAAATTCCCAAGAGCTATCTTATTGCAGACGACGATGCGCGATCGCGAGCAGCGGTGCACGCCCCTATTTCCGGCCAACATATCCGAGAAGCCTTCATCTATTCTGTCGGAGTTCCACAGATTAGTAGCGACGTTAAGAGCGCCGTCGTCCATTTGGCCTACTCATGCACCGGCCTCTGCGGTGGAGAATTAGAGGCTCGCTATATTCGCACATCAAAGGGATGGCAGCGCGAGGGTGAGATTCGCATGCTCTCCGTCTCTTAAACGCACCAGCAGCTGAACAATCGGGAGATTGCGGGCAAGCGCGACGCGCAACCGGGATGATTGACTATGAGCGTTAGCGGTAGTCCGATCGATTACCAGACCCCATGCCCCTTTGTGGCGAGAGCGGACCGGCTGATTTTTACGCTGCAAGCCATCAAACCAGCCACCAAACGGGCGCTCAAGGCGCAGTAGTCTTTTGTTTAGGCGGCACCCGGGTTTCGTGAAGATGGTTGGTCGATGCAAAACCTGTGAGTTGCGCGTCATGGCCACATAACGAATGGGCGGCAGGCGCAGCAACCTAAAATGGGGCGGGGGGTCTATAAGTCATGGATACGCGATCGATATCGTTATCAATATCTAGCACGACCTCAATATCCCAATAGGATTTTCCAAGGCCGCTGGGCGCGTAAGCGAGTCTGTATGGCTGCGCTAGCTTATTGTCGCTGTGGATCCGTTCGACATTCCACACGCTCCTAAAAGGCACCTGTAAGAAGGCCTCGCGAGGCGAAACCTTCGTTGTGTCATATGAGGCGATCGATCCCGCAAGGAGTTCAAACGACTGGAATTTCCCAGCTTTCAAGAGGCGTTGAGCGTCCTCCTGCTTGGCAATGAGGTCCGTAGCTTCTCGGGCGGTGACCCCGCTTAATTGCCGTTTGATAGGAACCGAGGCGGCCGGCGTCGTTTGTGCCCCGGCGCTAGTGGATTGGCCAGCCAGGCCGACGATAAAAGCGATTTGTAAGATGCCCATGCTTGCTTTCTCCACGATTTGAATTGCGCCTGCAATCGCTCGGAAGCCAATCAGCCGTTTTGGTACGTAGCCGATGATAAAAAACTTTTGATTTTTGCATGACGATGGCGAGATTGAATGGAAAAGCGAAACGACATTTTGCTGAACGAACGACTGCGATCGGGAACGGCACGACGATCGTTGAACGTCTACGTGGGGGCGGAGCTGCCGCCCCCCCTTCGCCGCCATGACCCAATCTCGGCCGTTCGTACGCACCTTCTCGCTTCCCTAAAGCTGCCGCTTGTTCATATGAGCGGATCGGGTGCTTGATCGAACCCGCTCGGCTGCTCGAAACGGCTCAGATTAGAGGGAAGCGGAAAGACGCTTACGGCTACGCCGATGCGATAGCCGACTCGCGCGGAGACTCCAGCCCCTTATTTGCTCCAATTGTTCCTACCCCGGGATGCGATGCTACCAAATTCAGCAAGGTTGTCCTAATCGATGAGTTTCGGCTTCAAATTAGCATCGGTTTATATCTATTGGGAAGTCGCGGCGTTTTACAAATTTTACTAACTATGTTTTATAGGCGCCGGCTTGCGACTGCTACTTACCATTCGAGCGATACTTTAAATAGCATCCTTAGCGTATTCGCTGGCGAGCTCCGGCACCGCGTGCCACACTAGCTCTGATAACAAACATGGGGTCACTGATGCGCGTCGGTATTTCTTTCGTTGCCCTGCTTCTCGCCTCCACGGCTGCTGCCCAGACGCCCGGCAGCGCATACCACCGCGCCCCGTCCGCAATTGCCAAGGTGCTCGAGACACCGCCGACCCCGGTCGTCGCGGTCAGCCCAGATCACCGAACGCTTGCCATCATCGATCGCGAGAACCTGCCGACAATCGCCAATTTATCGAAGCCCATCCTCCGCCTCGGCGGCTACCGCATCGACCCCGCAACCAATGGTCAGGCCGAGGTGCGCATCCAGTGGCTGACCGGCCTGACCTTCAAGGACGTCAGCAGCGGTCGCACGACGCGGGTCGCATTACCGGCCGGGGCGCGGTTCGCTGCGCCGGACTGGTCGCCTGACGGCAGCCGCCTGGCGTTTTACGTGCAAGGACCGGATGGCTTGGCGCTTTGGGTAGCAGAGCGGAACGGCACCGCCCGGGCGGTCGCCACCATGCTCAACGGCACGTTCGGGACGCCGTTCGTCTGGACTCCTGACAGCAAGGCGCTGATCGTCAACACGGTGCCCGGTAGTCGCGGCGCGCCGCCCGTCGCCGCGACGACCCCGACCGGACCGATCGTCCAGGAAAGCGCCGGCCGCACCTCCGCGGCGCGCACGTACGAGGATCTGCTCGGCGACGCCCACGATGAGGCGCTGTTTGACTATTACTTCACCGGCCAGCTGGTCCGGGTCGCGCTCGACGGCAACGCCCAGCCGATCGGCACCCCCGGTCTCGTCACCGCGTTCAGCGTCTCCCCGGACGGCCGCTACCTCCTGACCGAGCGGCTCAAGCGCCCCTATTCCTATCTGCTCCCGGCTAGCTTCTTCCCGACCGAGATCGCGGTGTCGACGATCGACGGACAGCCGGTGCGGACGCTCGTCGACCGTCCGCTTGCCGACGACCTGCCGGTGGACTTTGACGCGACGGTGAAAGGCCCGCGTGAGGCGATCTGGCGCTCGGACGCTCCGGCGACGCTGGTCTGGGCTGAGGCGCTCGACGGCGGCAATCCGCGCGCCAAGGTCGCCTTCCATGACCGGGTCATGATGCAGGCAGCCCCCTTCGATGCGGCGCCGGTCGAGCTGGCACAGACGCCTGCCCGCTATTCGACGACGATGTGGGGGGACGACGGTTTTGCGCTCGTGCTCGACAGCGAGTGGCGGACCCGGACTGAGCATCGTTTCGCCGTTGCGCCGTCTCAACCCGGCAAGACCCGGTTGCTGATGACGCGCAATTATCAGGACCAGTATGGCGATCCGGGCGAGCCGATCCTCGAGGAGAATGCAGCAGGTAAGCCGGTGATGCGCTTCACTGCCAGCCACGACGCCGTCTTCGTCACGGGTGACGGTGCGACCAAAGCGGGCGCCTTCCCTTTCCTTGCGACCATGCCGCTCGCGGGCGGCGAGCAGGTCCGCGGGTGGACTGCCAAACCTCCCTTTTACGAGACGGTCATTGCGCTGCTCGACGATAAGAGCCGACGGATCCTGACACGGCGCGAGAGCGCCACGCTCGCCCCCAATTATGTCATCCGCACCGTCGCGGGCAACGGTGCCAAGCCGATCACCGCCTTCGCCGATCCCGCACCCGTCTTCGCGGGGGTGACGAAGCGGACGATCACCTACTCGCGCGCCGACGGCGTACCGCTATCGGGGACGCTCTACCTGCCGGCGGGATATGACGCCAAGCGCGACGGGCCGCTGCCGACCCTGCTCTGGGCTTATCCCGCCGAGTATACCGACGCCAAAGTTGCCGGGCAAACTGTCGACCAGGGCAACCGCTTCGTTCGTCCGCGCGGCATCAGCCACCTCTTCCTCCTGACGCAGGGCTATGCGATCCTCGACAACCCGGCGATGCCGATCATCGGCGAAGGCGGCGCGGAAGCAAACGACACCTATGTCAAACAGCTTCAGCAGGACGCTCAGGCGGCGGTCGACGCGGTGGCCAAGCTCGGGGTCGGCGACCCTTCACGCATGGCGGTGGGCGGCCATAGTTATGGTGCGTTCATGACCGCCAACCTGCTGGCTCATACCACCCTGTTCCGCGCCGGCATTGCACGATCGGGCGCGTATAACCGCACCCTGACGCCCTTCGGTTTCCAGGCTGAGCAACGCACCTATTGGCAGGCGACGCCCACCTATACCGAGATGTCGGCCTTCACCTACGCAGACCGGATCAAGGCACCGGTCCTGCTCATCCATGGCGGAGCCGATGACAATAGCGGCACGTTCCCGATCCAGTCGGAGCGGATGTATGCCGCCCTCAAAGGCAACGGTGCGACGGTCCGCTATGTCGTCCTCCCCAACGAGCCGCATGGCTACCGAGCACTGGAATCCACGGAGGAAACGCTTTGGCAGATGACCGATTGGCTCGACCGCTTCGTCAAGCCCGTAGGCGCCGCTTCATCTTCAGCTAAGTCTGCCGCTGCTGATAAATGACCCACAAGTGGACATTCGAGGCCCCTTCCCCGCCTCTCACTTCCGGACATTCGTTAATCTGTTTGAATGGCAGTTCCCTCGCCGACTGAACGAGCCGCTTACCCTACTCGGATGAGCCTGCAGCAATCACCGCCGGTAGACGTCGGGAACGGTAGGCTGCATTCCCTTACATAAAGTCGCAATGAAAAGAGGATGAGGCCGCGTGCAGATTACCAGGCGAACCGTCATCGGCGCGACAACCGTGCTGGCCGGCACAGTGATATCGAGCCCATCCCACGCGCAAGACGATACGCGATGGCATGCTCTCGCGCAGGATGTGAAAGCGCAAATGGCATGGTCCTGGGATTGCTACTGTGATCATGCCTGGGGCAAGGACGAGATCAAGCCGGTAAGTGGCACCTTCTCAAGCTTTCAGCTCAAGACGCATCATCTCGGGCTCAGCCTCATCGAAGCGCTCGACACGCTGTGGGTAATGGGTCTCGACTCCCGGTTCAAGGACGGCGTCTCGTGGGTCAAAACCCACTTCGACGCGGACGTCGATGGCGAGGTCTCGGTGTTCGAGACATCGATCCGTCTCGTCGGCGGGCTGCTCTCCGCCCACCTCGCGTGCGGCGACGCGGTGTTGCTCGCCAAGGCGCGCGATCTGGCGGATCGATTGCTGCCGGCCTTCGCGACGCCGACCGGCATGCCCTACCGCTTCATCAACCTTAGAACCGGCGCGCCGCGCGAGGCGGTCACCAGCCCTGCCGATATTGCCACCTATCTACCCGAATGGGGCACGCTCAGCCGCCTGACCGGTGATCCTCGTTATGCGGCCGCCGCGCGCAAGGCGGTGATCGCGGTCTTCGAGCGGCGCTCGCCCCTCGATCTTGTGGCGACCAAGATCGACGTGATCAGCGGTGCCTGGCGCTCCCGCACCGCGACGATCGGCTCCTATTGCGACAGCTTCTTCGAGTATCTGTGGGATAGCTGGCAGCTGTTCGGCGATGCCGAGTGCAAGCGCATGTACGATGTGTGTACTGCCGCCATCCTCAAGCATCAGCAGGTCTGGAAGGATCGTCAGCTGTGGTTCGCCGACGTCGACTTCGAAACCGGCGCCGTGATCTCGACCGAGCAGGACGAGCTCGCCTCCTTCTATGGCGGCCTGCTCGGCCAGGGTGGCGCGCTCAGACAGGGTGCCGCCTACACCGAGAGCTGGGCCAAGGTGCAGGCGCGCTACGGTGTTCTGCCGGAAGGTTATGATTATGCGACATCACGCCCGACCCAGGTCACCAACGCCCTGCGCCCCGAACTCGCCGACGCGGCCTTTACACTCTGGTTGATCGATCGAAGCCCACGCTGGCGCGAGATCGGTCGCCTCCACTTTGAGGCGATGAAGCGGTGGAACAAGGCTCCCTATGGCTACACAGACCTTGCCGACGTGACAGCAACGCCGAAGCGTCAGGCCGATCACTGCCCAGGCTATTGGTGGTCCGAGCAGATGAAGTATTACTATCTACTGTTCGCCGATACGCCGCGCTTCGACTATTCGGACAACTACCTGTCGACCGAGGGCAACATTCTCAAGGGCCTGCGTCGCAACCAAGCGTAGGATAAAGGTTACACCCACTCCGTCTCATCTGAGTAGCTCGTCAACCGAACGATCACCTCGCCGGCAGATTTCCCTTTTGTTCCAGCCGCGACTGACTCATAGAATCAGCATGCCGATCCGCCCCGAGAACCGATGGCTTTATCCGATAGACTGGCAGCAGCTGTCGGCGACCGTGCGCTTCCGCCGCGCCGGCGCGCGCTGCGAACAATGCGGAAGGCCGCATCTGCGCCGTGTCGCGCATCTCGGTGATGGGCGCTGGTGGGATGGCGAGGCGCGCTGCTGGCGGAGCGACCGCGGCCGGCGCATCGCGATCAGAACCGGGGTCGCGCTCGGTGCGGTTCGGATGACCAAGGTGGTACTTGCCTGCGCGCATCTCGACCATGATCCGGGCAACAGCACGCCTGGCAATCTCAAGGCGTTATGCCAGCGCTGCCATATCCTTCACGATGCCGCCGAACATCGCTGGCAGCGCTGGTGGAACCGCTTCCGGCTGCGTGCCTGCCGCGACCTCTATGAGGATCCTCGCCTCACCCGGCAGCGGCTAAGCCGATAAAACCATCTGCTAAAATCAGAAGCTCGCCGACGACCCAATTGCGACCGTTCAGCCCGTACCCCGCCAAATCACAAACCGGCCACTCGTTCATATCGAGCGAGTGTGTAGCTACGCGAGTTAGGGGGGCATAACAAACTAGCCCGGAAGCGGCCCCGCCTCACGGTAGCTTTCGATCAGGGCGTCAAACACGGCGATGTCGGACCTGCTACGCGCGATGATCTGCGCGCCGGCAACGGCCGCATAAATCGCGAGTGCCCTTGCCCCCACGCTTTCCGGCAGTCCGATCCCCGCGGCGACGAGCTGTTTTGTCAACCATGCCACGTTGACGTCGGCGAAAGCCTGGACCTGCTTCAAGACCGGTCCAGGTAGCTCGTCACGCTCCGCCGCCATGAAGCTGCTGAGACACATCCGGTTGTCGCGCTCCAGCGAGGCCCGAAAGATACTTGGATATCGCTTTAACGCGTCCACAGCATCCTTCGCGTCGGCCGAGATCGCCGCCAGATCATGGTCGATATCTTCCTGATAGCGGCGCGCCACAGCCTCCCCGAGCAGCGCCTTGTTGGCGAAGTAATAGTTGATGCTGGCCGCCTTGATGCCGACCGTCGCCGCGAGGTCGCGAAAGTTGATGCCGCCATAGCCGCGCGTCATCGCCGCCTCTCGCGCGGCAAGCAGGATCGCCTCCCGCGCATTCTCTCTCGTTGCTACCGCCATCGTCGCGCCTCCACCTGCCATATGGCAGGCAGGGGTTGACATGGCAAGATTTAAGACGCAGATGATTACCTGTCATCTGACAGGCAGGTGATGTGACCGATGAACGCGAGACCCTCGATGGCCGATAAGCTGACGCTCTTCACCTCCCCCTCCGCCTTCCCCAACCCTCAGCGGCTGCGCATCTTCATGCATGAGAAGGGCATCGCCGACCGGTTCGCCGAGACGGTGTATGACATGTCGCCTGTGGGGGAACAGCGCGGGTGGCGGCATCTGAAGATGAACCCTTGGGGCGAAACGCCGACGCTGGCATTGGCCGACGGCTCGTTCCTGAGCGAGACGTCCGCCATAGCGCGCTACCTTGACGACAGCTTCGAGGGCCGCAAGATCATGGGCGAAACGGCGCATGAGCGTGGCCTGGACCAGATGTGGGACAGCCGAGTCTGGGTTCACATCCTCTACCCGATCGTCACCGCCTTCCATGTCATGCATCAGGGGCTCGGTCCCAAGCTGGAACTGACGCACAACCCCGCATGGGGTGAGCATTCGCGCAAGGTGGCGCTGGCCCACGCGGCACTGGTCGACCAGCATCTTGCCGATGGACGTGCATGGCTGCTCGGCGGGGACCAGCCGACCTTTGCCGACATCACGCTGGCCACCGCGATCGCGTTTTCCAAATACCCGGTGAACGCAACCCCGCTGGACGAGCGTTTCGAGCATATCGATACGCTCTGGCGGCGGTGGCAGGCCCGCCCGGCCTTCAGGGCCGCCTATGCCGATGGGCAGAGCGGTGTCCCGGAACTGGATGACCGCTCGTAGCATCCGCGTCATTCGTCTTCGCTAAGTACGTCCCAAGCAGGAGAGTTATCATGCTGTTTCACACCATGGTCGGATCGAACGACATCGAACGATCGAAGCGCTTCTACGACACGGTGCTCGGCACGCTCGGTGTCGGCGAACCGGCGCGCAATATCGCCGATAGCGGCCATACCCGGCTCATCTACAATAACGGCAACGGCACGAACTTCATCGTCAGCCAGCCTATCAACGACGAACCGGCGACCGTCGCGAACGGCAGCACCGTCGCCTTTTCGTGCAACTCGCCCGAGCAGGTCAGGCAACTTCACGATACCGCAGTTGCCAATGGCGGCACCTCGATCGAAGCGCCGCCCGGCCCTCGAGAGACCGCGTCAATGGGTACGATAGAGCTTGCCTATTTCCGCGACCCCGACGGCAATAAGCTTTGTGGGATCCATTTCCCCAAGTCATTATAGCCGTCGCATATCGGCTCTGAGGCGACGCCCGTCCCTGGCACGGACGGGCGGTAAATCTGGCCACGAAGAAGTGCCGCAGACGATACTTTCTTGAACGACCCACTATCGGCCATCCCCAACCCGCATTCAGCCGCCGAAACATGCCGCTCGTTCAAGTTAGCGAACCGAAGAGGTTGCTACTGACGTTCGACCGGCAGAAGGCGGGCTGCGCCACGCGCACATTGGTATTTGACGTTGCTAAAGATTATACGCAGCATTGCTAGACCCGTTCACCGAATGGAGGATGCCCAATGCATAAGCTTGTGTTCGCCGCCGTCAGCGTATGTCTTCTCGCGTCAGCAACCCCATCGATTGCCGCGCCTTGTCGCGATGCCAGAGGCAAATTCATCAAATGCCCTCCGAAGGCCCCGGTGAAGGCGACCCGCTGCAAAGCCAGCAACGGCAAATTTGTAAAGTGCGGCACGCCGGGAGCGAAGCCCATCTAGGGGGGATACAACCCCGCCAGTCGTATCGGTACGATCACTGACTGGCGAAATGCGCGGGATCTACGATCCGTCGTATCACACCGGCGCTTTGTCTGAGCGTCGTGCCGGGGGGTGATCAATAGGGAGCTATAGAGCTTCCCTTATCATGAGCCTTCGGTCTGCGCCCGAGGCTGCTAAACCGCTTTAATAACGCCTCATTCGACCGCCGCCCTTCAGCACTGACTGACTACCCGGCGCGATCCGCCTGCGGTAAATTCCTTCCTTTCGCCCTCCTTCGGAGTCGCCGTGGGCTTGTGGTAAGCGCGATAGGCCAAGCAACATCATCACATACAGGCGGTGCGTAGCTCCGAAAAATAACTGCTCCGATAAGGGCGGACCTTAGCAACATCTGGTCCGCTCGCTGTCGGCTTCAATGTTGCATGATCTGTTTAGAACCCCGCCCTCGTCTATGAACCACATTCTTGAACGATCTTTATACCATAAGTTGATATTCCCGTGCATTCGACTCGACATGAAGGATATCGGTGATGGGACATTCATCGGTGGATCCCGCCTTTAATGAGCTTCGTCCCTGGAATGAGGGTCGCCTGATTGGCGCAAAGAGGGCGCTGAAGCAGCAACAGGTATGGGCGATCCGCTTCTACCTCGACCAGCATAGACGACTGCGAGATCGTGCGCTCTTCGATCTGGCTATCGATAGCAAATTACGTGGATGCGATGTGGTCAAGGTACGTATAGGAGATTTGGTCTCAGGCGGTCGGATCCGTGACCGCGCCGTCATTGTGCAGCAGAAGACGAGGAGGCCGGTGCAGTTTGAATTGATGGAGACGGCTCGCAAGACCCTGCGGGCATGGCTCGAGCGTCGAGGAGGCACCCTCAACGACTTCGTGTTCCCAAGCCGCAATGACTACATGGCTCACATGAGCACCAGACAATATGCCCGCTTGGTGCGCGAGTGGGTCATCGGTATCGGCCTCGCACCCCAGGAATACGGCACCCACTCGCTGAGGCGCACAAAAGCTTCGATCATCTACAAGGCGACAGGTAATTTGCGCGCTGTTCAAATCCTTTTGGGCCATGCAAAGATCGACAGTACAGTCCGCTATCTTGGTGTGGACGTAGAGGATGCCTTAGAGCTAGCAGAACGCACCGAGGTCTAAGGTATCCACGAAACGGTCGATAGCGCCCCTGCCCCTCAGCATCTGCCTTCCGAGCTCCATGACGAATGAACACGACGCTCGCATCTTGAGAACGATACCGATTATCAAGAAACTCAGCACCGGCACGCCGGCATCATTGGGATATATGACTCAATGTCATATATACGCTCGCCCTCGGATAGCCGTGCTAGACTTTTTTTGAGTGATAAGCTTTTTACGCGATAGTCCTGACGTGCCCCCCGTTTCTTCATCCACCTGGAACTAGAGACCGGCCCTTGGAGGGACGGACGGAATGAAACGGA
>NZ_JBBBDM010000022.1:0-23586 GCF_037120395.1 Sphingomonas kyungheensis | reverse complement strand
GCAAAACCACTAATCCCTGATGGGGTTTTTAGCCCCCCCATATCACCAGCATCGTAGTCATGTTTTCGGACGGTCTGGATCGAGTTTCGGGAACGATCAAAGCCAACTGACAGCGCTGGTCAGCTTATCACCCAAAGCGATTTGACTGGATGCGCCAGGCAGTTTCTACCGCTCGACGAAAATGGAAGGGCCATTGGTCGCGTCGAGCTCACGAAGGTCGCGCCCGCGCGTTTCACGCCCGAACACGGCCACAAGCACGAGTGAAAGCGCGGTCGGCACCATGACCAGCAGCGACGAGCGTCCCATCGACAAAGTTATGCCGCCGATCGTCAGACCCTGCGCCAGCAGTCCGCCCCCCTTCGTGCAAGCGGCAACCCAGCCCGTCGCACGGGCACGCACCCGGAGCGGAAAGCTTTCCGCGACATACGGCAGGACGATCGCAATGATACCATTCGTCCCGACGATCAGCAGCGCTACCGGCAGGACCGGACTGCCGATCCCAGCGAGTTCCAAGCGCAGGACCAGTAGCAGTCCGGCCAGCGTGATGGCCGTCATCGCCAGAAGCGCCCCCTTCGTACTCCACCGACTGTACAGCAGCGCGGCGACAAAGACCGTCGGGAATGCGATCAGCGCGCTCTCGGCGAGCAATCGGCTGGACACGCCGACCGAATAGCCCTTTGCGACCAAGTCGGCCGGCAGCCAGAGCAGCACGCCGAAGTTGATAAGGCCCCATGACAGGGCGCACAGGCTGAGCGCTGCCAATTGACCGTACAGCCCGATCCCGGTCAGCGCATGCGACACGCCCTTTTGCGCATGTTGTGCCGGACCCGCCCGCTGCGCCTTCGCGCCGAAACGCCGCATCACCGCTTCCGCCTCGCTCGTCCGGCCACGCGCCAGCAGGAACTTGGCGGATTCGGGGATGAAAGCGCCAAGAACCACCAAGGTCAGCCCGGTCGGCAGGTTCGCCAGCCACAGGATCCGCCAGCCGAAGATCGGTTGCACCACCGCCGACATGCCGCTAGCCGCGAAATAGCCGCCGACCGCCCCCAGTCCGCCGACGAGGACGAGGCTCCAACCCCGATGCCGGCTCGGCATCATCTCGGCGAGCAGGGCATAGGTCACCGGCAGCATCCCACCGGCCGCAGCGCCCATCATGAAGCACATCGCGATATTCCAGGCCAGACTCGGCATCGCGCCGCAAATCGACGTGCCGACGAACATCACCGCCGATAACAGGATCGACGCCTTGCGGCCGTAAAGGTCGGCGATCCAGCCCCAGAGCACCGATCCGACAACCGTGCCGGCCAGCGCGAAGAACGGGACCAGCGAGACGGTCTTTTTCGGCACGCCATATTCGCTGACCATGCCCGGGACAGTGAAGCCGAGCGAGGCGGGCTTCATCACGTCGATAATAAGTGCGATGACCAGCACCGCCATCAGCCCCCAATGCGCCAGTCCCAACGCCGCATCCTCCGGCGGTGCGACGATGATGTCTGCCGCCGCGGTACGCTGGGCCGCTACGTTGCGAGGTAGCAGGCCATAGGCGGCCGTCAGCGTCCCCAGCACGATCAGCGCCATGCCGAACAGCATCATGCTGTCCATCGGCATGCCGGCGAGGCGATAGTGCATCGACCGCGCCATCGCGAACATGGGCAGGTGCGCGCACACGCCAAAGGTCACGGCGATGCAGCCCAGCACGAAGGCCCACACCGCCTGCCGGTCTGACAGCGTACTTCTCATCGCCTGCATAGTGCCCCATAACCCCCTCAAATTGACCGCCATCAGATGACGTGTCGTCATCGGCCTGCCGCGTCATGCGGCGTCTTTTCATACCTTGGCAAAACCGGACAGAGGCGTGCTGATGGTTCGGATAGCGCGTTCACTGCGCTTTTCGACCGGTAAACCGCATCCGGTCGCGCTCGTCGCTGTGCCGGCCAGTTCGCGCAAGCAGCAGATCACGGCGGGCAATCAGACCAACGAGCATGCCGCCGTCATCCACCACCGGCACCCGGCCGATGTCCTCGGCCAGCATCAGTTCGGCGACGCGATCGACCGGCAGGGTCGGCGGAACGGTGGAGAGGGAGCCATCCGATATCATATCCCCAAGGGGCGCCCCCGCGTCGGGCGGCGAGTCCATCCAACGTAACGCATCGGCGCGCGATACGAGACCGACCGGCCGTCCATCGCCATCTACGACCGGATAGGAGCGATGCGGGGCATCTCCGAAAAACACGGCAGCGTCCGCCACCGACATGGTGGCGAGCAGCGTATCGGGATCACGTGTCATGATCTCTCCAACCCGGACGAGGCTCAGCGGATCGACGGTATATTCTTGGCTAAGGTGACGGCCACGTCGGGCGATCTTCTCAGTCAGGATCGACCGGCGGAGCACCAGCACCGCGATCGCATAGCCCGCCACGCTCGCCGCTGCCGCTACCGGCAGCGCGTCGAGGCGCCCCGTCAGCTCGACCGCGAAGACGGCTGCGGTCAGCGGCGCGCGCATCGAGGCGCTCATCATCGCCGCCATGCCCGCCATCGCGTACAGACCGACACCGCCCGGCAGCCAGTGCCCTGCCAGCGCGCCGACCGCCGCGCCTAGCATCAATAAAGGCGCGAGGATGCCGCCGGACGTGCCCGAACCCAGCGCGACCACCCAGACTATCGCCTTGACGACCAGCAGCAGCACGATCGCGCGCGCCACCATCGATCCGTCGAGCAGCGCTTGGATGTTGTCATATCCTGCGCCGAGGACGCGCGGATCGATCAGCCCGCCGATCCCGACGACGAGTGCACCCAGTGCCGGCCACCACATCCAATGGACCGGCAGGCGATGGAAACCGTCCTCGATCCGGTACAGCGCCGATGACAGCGACGAGGCTAGAACGCCGACCACGACGCCCAGAGCTGCCGCACCGACCAGCGTCGTCGCATCGATCATCATCGGCGCGACGAGCGGGAACATCGGCCCGCTGCCGATCATCAACGGGCGCCACGCGATCGCGGCCAGCGCGGCGACCGTCACCGGCACGAAACTACGCGGCTTCCATTCGAAGAGCAGCACTTCGATCGCGAGCAGCATGGCCGCGACCGGTGTGCCGAAAATGGCGGTCATCCCCGCCGCGGCGCCCGCCACCAGCAGGGTCTTGCGCTCAGCGGCGCTCAGATGAAAGCATTGCGCCAGCAGCGAGCCGATAGCGCCACCGGTCATGATGATCGGCCCCTCTGCGCCGAACGGACCGCCCGATCCGATCGAGACGGCCGCCGACACCGGCTTGAGCACCGCAACCTTGGGCGACAGCCGGCTCTGCCCGAACAGGATCGCCTCGATGGCCTCGGGAATGCCGTGGCCGCGGATCTTCTCCGATCCGAACCGCGCCATCAGTCCGATCACCATGCTGCCTGCCACCGGGACGAGCAGCGTGCGCACGCCGTGCGCGGCAGGCACGATCGACACCGGCGCGAACGAGGCGTGGTCGTACCAGGCAAGGTTGGTCGCCAGCGCGATCAGCTTCAACAGCAGCCAAGCGGCGGCAGCGCCACCGCTGCCGACGACGAGTGCCAGACCGGCGAGCATCAGCATGCGGCGGTCGGCGGTGTGATCGGCGAGACGGAGCGGGGGAGATGGATGAAAGCTCATTACCGGCAACTATATCGCGCTACGATATTTCTCAATCGGTCGTTTTCGTGCCATGATCGAGGCCATGGACGATCCGATCAGCGACAAGGACTATCGCGCTCTCGCCGGGTTTCGACGGCAATTGCGCACGTTCCTATCCTTCAGCGAAGATGCGGCCGTAGCGGCCGGCATCACCGCGCAGCAGCATCAGGCTCTCTTGGCGCTGCGCGCATCACCCGATCTGGCACTGCCGGTAGGTGAGCTTGCAGATCAACTCCGACTACGTCCGCACAGCGCCTCCGGTCTCATCGATCGATTGGAAAAACTCGACTTGGTACGGAGAACGGCCGGCACGACCGATCGCCGGAGCGTGACCGTGGTTTTGACCCCGGCCGGGGCGAACAAGATCGCCGCGCTTGCGCTTACTCATCGTGGCGAACTTCGTCGCCTGCGTCCGTTGCTGCTGAATATACTCTCAGACTTGTGATCGTATGGCGCGGTCGGAAGAGGAGCAACGGAAACCGTCGGGACATTCTCAGATGGATCGAATTTTTGGAAAGGGCGGCCTCTTCGCTACGGAGCCATGCCGCCCCCTGCACCAACCTACTTCAGCGGCAGGAACAGGTCCGCGGTTGCTTCATGTTCCGGCACCTCCGGGAAGAAGGTGACGCGCTCGCAGTAGAGCGGGAAGTCCCGCGCTTCCTCTCCGCTGGCCGGTAGCCAATCGCGGTAGAGATACAGGGCGGCAAGCTCCAGATTGTCAGTGTTGCCAACGACGCGCAGCACCGCACAGCGTCCGCCTGGAATGGTGCCGGCCTCGATCCGCTCGCCGTTCGCCTCGATGGGGCGGTCGGTGCCGACACACAGGTCCATGCGGTATTCGGCCGGAGGCGTCGTGCGCGGATCGGAGTGGAAGACGTTGAAGGTCGGGCTGACCTTCGGCGACAGCCCAGTCGCTTTGCGCCAAGCGATCAACCGCTGGATGGTCGCGCCGATCGTCGCCGGGTCGCCGCGATGCTCCATGATTGCCACCGGCGTCGGGGCCACGTCACGGATCGTCACGTCGTCAGGGGTATAGGTATTCTGCATGAGCTTGCTCCTCGCGTTGTCGAGAGGCCCGAAGGCTGCAAGCCACGGCTCCCAATCAGGAGTTTTCCTGAACGACGACGGGGATTGCCCGAACCGTTGCCGAAAGGCGCGGGCAAAGGCATCCGGGGCGTCGTAACCTGCATCCATAGCTATGTCGGTGACGCTCTGCGCGACCCGGTATGCCAGCCGGTAGGATGCCCGCTTCATGCGGGCGAGCTGGATATAGCGATGCACGGACAGCCCGAAGGTCGCCGCGAACTGCCGGTGGAAATGGTATTTCGAAAAGGCCGCGACCCCGCTCACCACGTCCAGGTCCAAGTCGCAATCCAAGTGCCGGTCGATGTGATCTAGCACCCGCTGCATCCGGGCATGGTAGTGGGGAAGCGCCGCCTTCATCGTCCTATCCTCCGTGGCGACGCCAGCTAGGCGCTCACGGATATCATGCGCTCGACCGATCTTGCGGTTCTAGCACAGCCCGATGAGCCTTCCCGCAAAGGAAGGGCAAGAGATTGGCGAGCGTCGATCGGCGAGCTTCCTTTCGTCTCAGGTGCGGCGCTTTCCCAAAATCCGTTCCCAAAACCATTTTCCCGAAATTGCCCTACGGACATGGAGTTTCGGGAAAGGCAGGATGGCCACGATAGGTCTTCGCGGAGAGGTCCAACTGACGACCCCTCCCCTGCCAGCCCCTCCCGCAGACTGCTGCCTTGGCCGACCCAATATCGGTGCCTTTTGGGTATACCCTTGAAGTACCTCGAAATGCCGGTCCGTTTTTCTTGAAGACAGACTTAAAAAATAGCAGAACATTTTTGGTGCGTTTTATGGCGATTTATCAATCCATGGAGGACCATAGAGCACCTACCCATCGAGTACCGCTATTGCATTGGCGTCGGCCGAGCCGCTTGGAGCCAATGCTTCAATGATCCGGCAGTCGGCGACGGTGTTGCGGCTACAGGAATCGATCAGCGCATCCAGTTCTCCAGCTAACGCCGTCAGGTCGGCAATCTTGCGGGTGATCGCATCGCGGTGCTGGTTGGCTATGACGTCGACAGCCATGCAGGACTGGTCGCGCCGGTCGGCAAGCCCCATCAACTCCCGCACCTGGTCGATCGAGAAGCCGAGATCGCGCGCGCGCCGGATGAACGATAGGCGGCGGAGATGCGCGGCGTCATAGGTCCGGTAGTTCGAGGCCGACCGCGCTGGCGCCGGCAGCAGGCCGATCTGCTCGTAATAGCGGATCGTCTCGACCTTCGTGCCGGTCGCCCCGGCCAGTTTTCCGATCGTCAGGTGGCCGGACATGGCGCTTGACCCTCTAGTGACTAGAGGGTGCATATAGGCTGCCGGATCGACTCTATCGAGGTGGTGGAAACATGGCCTGCACGAGCTGCGCGTTCGACAAGGCGGGCACTTTCAACGACCCCAAATGGCGGCGCGCGCTGTGGATCGCGCTCGCGATCAACGGCGCCATGTTCGGCGTCGAGATCGTCGCCGGCATCACCGGCGGATCGACGGCGCTCCAAGCCGACGCGCTCGACTTCTTCGGCGACACCGCGAATTACGCGATCAGCCTCGGCGTCGCGGGAATGGCAATAGCGTGGCGCGCCCGTGCGGCCATGTTGAAGGGGGCGACCCTCGCGCTGCTCGGCCTCTATGTTCTCGCCGCTGCGGGCTGGGTGGCCGTTCACGGCGCCGCGCCCCACGCCGAGGTGATGGGGATCGTCGGCATCGCCGCGCTGATCGCGAACCTCGTCGTGGCGGTCATGCTCTACCGTTTCCGTGAGGGCGATGCGAACATGCGATCGGTCTGGATCTGCTCGCGCAACGACGCGATCGGCAACATCGCCGTCGTTCTGGCGGCAGGCGGCGTGTTCGGCCTGAACAGCGCGTGGCCCGATCTTGTCGTCGCGGCGCTGATGGCGGCGCTGGGATTGTCGGGCGGCATCCAGATCATGCGGCAGGCCCGTGCCGAGGTGCGGTCCTTCCCGTCTTCCGCGCCCCTCGATTACCAGGGATCATTACATGGCAGCCGGTAAACTGCTACGGGCAGGAACGATGCACCGTTTGTCGGCCCTCTTCCTCTGTCTGATGCTCGTGCTGTCGCTCGGGTTCGGATCGGTCGCGCATGCGGCCGAGGGTCCGGGCGTCGAGGTTTCCGTGGGCACCGCGATTGGCCATGCCGATGGCGATGGCGATCAAGTGCCGGCCGATAGCCAGAAGGGTTATCCGCATCATCATGGTGGATGCCACGGCCACGATATCGGCGTTCCGATGGCGCCCGATCCCGTGGCGTCCGTCACCGGACTGCGCGTAGCCTTGTCGGCATGGGACAAGGGTCCGATGGCGCGCGCGCCGTCGGACCCGGCGCTGCGACCACCCCAAGCCTGAGCGACGTCTAAGCTCCGCCGGGCACGCCCGCGCGGAATCCAGCGTTCGTCAGGAGTCCGTTACCCATGCAGCGTTTTATCGCGGCCCTTTTGGCCGTGGCGTCGTGCGCGTCGATCGCGCACGCGCAATCATCCGAGCCGGCATCGACCAGTCCCCCGCTCACGCTCGTGCGCGCGCTGGCGCTTGCCGGCGCAGCCGCGCCGACGCTCGAAGCAGCGACAGCAGGCGTGCGCGCGGCCGAGGCCGGTCGCACCGTTGCCGGCTATCGTCCCAACCCGTCCATCGTCGCCGAAACCGAGAATATCGCCGGCAGCGGCCAGTACCGCGGTGTGCGCAGCGCCGAGACGACGGCAGGGCTGGCGTTCCCGATTGAGCTGGGGGGCAAGCGTTCGGCGCGGATCGCCGTCGCCGACGCGATCGGCAATCGCGCCCGGATCGGATCGGCCCTTGCCGAGGCCGATCTGCGTCTCGCCGTCACCCAGCTCTACATCGAGGCGACGGCGGCCGAGCGCCGCCTTGCGACCGCACGCGAGCAAGCCGGCATCGCGCGCGAGGCATTGCGCGCAGCGGGGGTTCGCGTGCAGGCCGGGCGTGCCTCGCCGCTCGAACAGCAGCGAGCCGACGTGCTGCGCATCAACGCCGAGACCGCCGTGGAACGCACGCAGCGGCTCGCCGACGTCGCCCGCGACAATCTGGCGCGCCGGATCGGGCAGCCCGTCACCGGCGTCCTCGACATGGCATGGTATGATCGTGTCGAGGGCTATGGGCCGGCGCGGCCGATCGCACCGGCCGGCACGCTTGCGCTCGCCGCAGCGCGCGCCGATGCAACCACCGCCGACGCCCAGGTCAGGCTTGCCCGATCGCAGCGCATTCCCGACGTGACGCTCAGCGCTAGCGCGCGGCATCTCGAAGCGACGAACGACGTCGCCGCGGTGTTCGGCGTGTCGATCCCGATCCCCCTCTTCAACAACGGTCGCGCGAGCGTGACGCAGGCCCGCGCGCAGAGCGATCAGGCACAGGCGCTCCGGCGTGCGGCCGAGCTGGACACCGCGCAGGACATCGCCCGCGCCCAGGTCGAGGTGGCGAATGCGGCCACGTCCGCCCGCAACGCCAGCGGACCGGCACTCGCATCGGCAACCGAGGCCGCGCGGATCGCGCGGATCGGCTACCGCGAGGGCAAGTTCGGGCAGCTCGACCTTCTCGATGCCGAACGCACCCTGTCCGAAACGCGCACCGCCGCGATCGACGCGCTCGCCACCTATCATGACGCCAAGGCACGCCTGGAACGGCTCGTTGCCGCGGCGCCCTCGCTCGAGGAAAACGACCGATGAAGAAGAACTTCGTGCGGGCGCTCGCGCCCGTGACACTGGCGATCCTCCTGGCCGGGTGCGGTAGGGGCGGTAGCGAGGCGGGCGGCAATGCCGGCGCCGAGAAGACAGAGGCGGCCGAAGGTGCCGAGGGCAAGGAAGCCCCCAAGGATATCGTTACCCTGTCCGCCCAGCAGATCGCGGACGCCGGCATCGAGGTCACGCGGCCGACCGTGGGCGGCGAGGCAGGCGCGATCGAGCTGTCGGCGACGATCGAGGGCGACCCGCAGGGCGTCCAGGTGGTGTCGGCAGCGGTCGGAGGACGGCTCGTCTCGCTGACCCGCAACCTCGGCCAGTCGGTCGGGCGCGGCGATCCGCTCGCGATCATCGAGAGCCGGGAGGCGGCCTCGCTCAAGGCGGAGGTGGAAGCCGCCCGTGCGCGTAGCGCCCTCGCTCAATCGAACCTGCGCCGCGAACAACGCCTGTTCGCGGAGCGCGTATCGCCCGAACAGGATCTCGTCGCCGCGCGCACGGCCGCCACGGAAGCCGGCATCGCGCTGCGTCTCGCGCAGCAGCAATTGTCGGCGACCGGTAGCGGGGGCGGTGCGCTCAACCGCATCGCGGTGCGCTCGCCGATCGGCGGCCAGGTCATCGCGCGCTCCGCCACGCTCGGCCAGACGGTCGCGGCCGACGCCGAACTGTTCCGGATCGCCAATCTCTCCAAGGTCACCGTCACGACGTCGCTGGTGCCGAACGATGCGGGTCGGGTGAAGCCGGGTGCGCGCGTCGAGGTGACGGCGTCCGGCCGTCGCCAAGAGGGACGCGTGACGTTCGTCTCGCCCGTGCTCGACGAAACCACCCGACTGGTGCCGGTGATCGCGACGCTCGACAATGCCGGCAGCACGTGGCGGGTCGGCGAGACGGTCAACGTGTCGATCCTCGTGCCCGCCAGCGGCGATCGCACCGTCGCCGTGCCATCGGCCGCGGTGCAGATGATCGAGGACAAGCCGTTCGTCTTCGTTCGCACCGCGACCGGCTTCCGCGCGACCCCGGTGACACTCGGCCGGACCAACGGCGGTCAGGTCGTGGTGACGTCAGGTCTGACCGGCCCGGAGCGGATCGCGTCCACCAACAGCTTCACGCTCAAGGCCGAACTCGGCAAGGGCGCGGCCGAGGACGAGGACTGAGCCATGATCGGTCGCATCGTCACCCTGTCCGTTGAGAAGCGCTGGCTTGTCCTGCTCCTCACGATCGCCGCGGCGTTGCTCGGGATCGGCGCGCTGCGCCAGCTCCCGATCGACGCCGTTCCCGACATCACCAACAACCAGGTGCAGATCAACGTCGTCGCCCCTGCCCTTTCCCCCGACCAGATCGAGAAGCAGGTCGCCTTCACCGTCGAGACGGCGCTCGCCGGCATCCCTGGCCTCGAATATACCCGTTCGCTCAGCCGTAACGGCTTCGCGCAGATCACCGCCGTCTTCACCGAGAAGACCGACATCTACTTTGCGCGGGCGCAGGTCGCGGAGCGGCTGCGCACCGCCGAGGAAGACCTGCCGCAAGGCGTGAACCCGGAGATGGGACCGATCGCGACCGGGCTCGGCGATATCTTCATGTGGACGGTCGAATATCGTGAACTCGATCAGGTCCATCATCGCAACGGCGAACCCGGGCTGCAACGCGACGGCAGCTACATCACGCCCGAAGGGGATCACCTCGTCAGCGCGGCGGACAAGGCGACCTACCTGCGCACCGTGCAGGACTGGATCGTCACGCCACAGCTCAAGAGCGCGGCGGGGCTTGCCGGCGTCGACTCCCTCGGAGGCTACACCAAGGAATATCTCGTCGTTCCCGACGTGCAGCGGATGGCCGCGATGCGCCTCACGCTGCAGGATTTGACGACGGCACTCGACCGCAACAACACCAGTGCCGGCGCTGGCGTCGTCAACCGCAACGGCGAAGGGCTTGCCGTCCGCTCGGACGGCCGCGTGCGCAATGCCGACGAGCTGGCCCGAACCGTCGTCGCCACCCGCGAGGGCGTGCCGATCCTGCTCAACCAAATCGCGACCGTTCGCACCGGTCAGGCGCTGCGTATGGGTTCGGCATCCGAGAACGGGCATGAGGTCGTGGTCGGGACCGCGGTCATGCGGATCGGCGAGAACAGCCGCACCGTATCAACGGGCGTGGCCGAGCGGCTGACGCAGATCGGCCGTTCGCTGCCGGTCGACGTGGTGGTGAAGCCGGTCATGAACCGGACCGAGCTGGTCAACTCGACCATCGCCACGGTCGCGCGGAACCTTGCCGAAGGCGCGGTGCTGGTCATCGTCGTCCTGTTCGCGCTGCTCGGCAATTTCCGGGCGGCGCTGATCGCCGCGCTCGTCATCCCCATCACGATGCTGCTCACCAGCATCGGCATGTTGGAAGCCGGCGTGTCGGCGAACCTGATGAGTCTCGGCGCGCTCGATTTCGGCCTGATCGTCGACGGTGCCGTCATCATCGTCGAGAATGCGCTACGCCGCCTTGCCGAGGCCCAACACGGTCGCGAGGGCGAGCTGACGATGCAACAGCGGCTCGGCCTAGTCGCCGCGTCCGCCCGCGAGATGATCCGCCCGTCGGTCTACGGGCAGGCGATCATCATCCTCGTCTATGCGCCGCTCCTCACCTTCACCGGCGTCGAGGGCAAGATGTTCGAGCCGATGGCGCTGACCGTCATCATCGCGCTCGTCTTCGCCTTCATCCTGTCGCTGACCTTCGTGCCCGCGGCCATCGCCATCTGGCTCAGCAAGCGGGTGGAAGAGAAGGAAAGCCGCGTCGTGGCGTTTCTGCGGCAACGCTACGAACCGGGCCTCGACGCGGCCATGCGCCGTCCGAGCCTGACGATCGGCGTCGCGATCGGCGCGCTGGCGCTCGCCGGCGTCGCCTTCACCACCCTGGGCCAAGAGTTCCTGCCCCAGCTCGATGAAGGCAACGTCCTCGTGCAGGCCGTCCGCATCCCCGGCACGTCGGTCGACCAAAGCCAGGCGATGCAGTTCAAGGTCGAAAAGGCGCTCGCCAAGGCGCCGGAGGTTCGGTTCGCTTTCTCGCGCACCGGCACGTCGGAGATCGCCTCCGATCCGATGCCGGCGAACGCGACCGACACCTTCGTCATCCTGAAACCCAAGAAGGAATGGCCGGACCCCGGCCTGTCGAAGGAGGCGCTGGTCGAGCGACTGGAAAAGCGTCTCTCCACCCTGCCGGGCAATGCTTACGAGATCACCCAGCCCATCCAGATGCGGTTCAACGAGCTGATCGCGGGCGTGCGCGGCGACATCGCGATCAAGGTGTTCGGCGACGACTTCGGCGAGATGAACGCGACCGCCGATCGGATCGCGAGCATCCTGCGCAAAACGCGCGGCGCGGCAGACGTGCGCGTCGAGCAGACCGAGGGGCTGCCGATGCTCGATATCCGTCCGAACCGCACCGCCATGTCGCGGGTCGGGGTGACGGCCGGTGACGTGCAGGACACCGTTGCCGCGGCGATCGGGGGCCGGCAGGCGGGCGTCATCTTCGAGGGGGATCGACGCTTTCCAGTCGTGATCCGGATGGCGGAAAGCGCGCGGTCCAATTTGACCGCTGTCGCGCAGGTGCCTGTTCCGACCGCCAGCGGCGGTTTCGTACCGCTATCGACGGTCGCTGATATCGCTGTGGTCGATGGTCCCAACCAGATCAGCCGCGAGAACGGCAAACGGCGTGTCGTCGTGCAGGCAAACGTCCGCGACCGTGACGTGGCGGGCGTCGTCGCCGACGCGCGCGCTGCGATCGACGCCCAGGTGAAACTGCCTGCCGGCACCTATCTCGAATGGGGCGGACAGTTCGAGAATTTGGCGTCCGCGCGCGATCGGCTCGCGATCGTCGTGCCGATCTGCTTCGCCGTCATCATGCTGTTGCTCTACGGAGCGCTCGGTTCGGTGCGCGATGCACTGATCGTATTCACCGGAGTACCGCTGGCGCTGGTGGGCGGCGTGCTGGCGCTGGTGCTGCGTGGGATGCCGTTCTCCATTTCCGCGGCCGTCGGCTTCATCGCGCTTTCGGGTATCGCCGTCCTCAATGGGCTGGTCATGGTGTCCTCCATCCACGACCTGATGCGCGCCGGCGTGGATCGGGCTGTAGCGGTCCACCAAGGGGCACTTGCCAGGCTCAGGCCGGTGGCGATGACCGCGCTCGTCGCATCGCTCGGCTTCGTGCCGATGGCGCTGGGACACGGTGCCGGCGCCGAGGTGCAGAAACCCCTCGCCACCGTCGTCATTGGTGGCCTGATTTCGGCGACGCTGCTGACCTTGTTCGTGCTGCCGACGCTCTACGCGCGCTTCGGCGCGCGCACGCTGCCGGCACCGTCGAGTGACCATCTCGAACTGCCCCCCCTCCCCGCTCCGGCACATTGAAAGACCAGACGATGCACGACCATGCAGCGGGCGGACACGCCCACGATCATACCGCCGGGGCCAACGCCAGGATGCTGGGGTGGGCGCTGGCCCTGACCACCGCCTATCTCGTCGCCGAAGTCGTCGGCGCGTTCGTCTTCAACAGCCTCGCCCTGCTGTCCGACGCGGCGCACATGCTGACCGATGTTGCCGCGCTGGTGATCGCGCTGCTGGCGATCCGGTTCGGCCAGAAGCCGGCCGACGACAAGCGGACGTTCGGTTACAAGAGGTTCGAGATCCTCGCGGCGGCCTTCAACGCACTGCTGCTGTTCGCGGTCGCGATCTACGTGTTGGTGGAGGCCGTCCAGCGCTTCCGTCAGCCCGAAGCCGTCCAGTCGACCGGCATGATGATCGTCGCCGCGATCGGGCTCGTGGTGAACCTCGTATCCATGAAGCTGCTGACGTCGGGCAAGGACGCCAGCATGAACGTCAAGGGCGCCTACCTCGAGGTATGGGCGGACATGATCGGCTCGATCGGCGTGATCGCGGGCGCGCTTGCGATCCGCTTCACGGGGTGGACATGGGTCGATCCGATCGTCGCGGTGGGCATCGGGCTATGGGTGTTGCCACGGACCTGGGTGCTGCTCCGCGATACCACCAACGTGCTGCTGGAAGGCGTCCCCGGTGGGATCAAGCTGCCCGAGCTGCGGGCAGGGATTGCCGGGCTTCCCGGCGTCGCCGGGGTTCATGACCTCCATGTCTGGTCGATGTCGTCGGACGACATCACCTGCACCGCGCACGTCACCCTCGCCGAAGGCGCCGATGCCGATGCGGTCAGGAAGGCGGTCGCAGATACGCTCGATCGCCGGTTCGGCATCGAGCATTGCACGATCCAGACCGAGGCGCTGGCCGAAGCGTGCGAGGACAATCACCACCTGCACCCTTGAGGGCGATGATATGACCGGGCGAAAGGGCGCGCGCTGGACGCTAGAGGCGGACGCCGAGCTGCGCCGGCGCGTGGCCTCCCGCCAGCCCGTGTCGGTGATCGCGAGAGAGATGGGCCGGACCCAGGATGCTATCCGCGGCCGGGCGGCGATGCTGCGCATCGCCCTGCCGTCCACGATGCGCCCGTGGCGCGAGACGGTGAAGCGGGGGCCACGGATGCCGCGCTCGATCCTGCATCCGACCGGGGAGGAATGAAGACGGGGGCGGTCGCCCGCCCCCGTCCCGTCGGCTTACTTCATGTTCGGCATGGCATGGCCGGCATGGTCGCCGCCCTTCGCCTTGTCGCCATGATCGCAGCAATCAGCACCGTCCTTGCAGCACGCCATGTCGGCGCAGCAATTCGCGACCGCGGCGAACGCGCCGGTCGAAAGCGTGAGGGCGAAAGCGGCGCTGATGAGCTTGAACTTGGTCATGATATTCTCCGTGTAGATTCGTGTGAGGTCAGGTTCGACGTCACGCGATCTGCGGAGGGGGTGTGGCCGGTGCGCTGGTCAGCCCGAGCAGGCCCGAATGGGCGACTGCCCAAGGCGAGAGAGGCACGAACGGTATCGGTTCGATCTGCGCGATCGTTTCGCCGGGCATTGCCGCGCACGGCATGGCGCAGGCCGAGGGCGGTATCTTCTTGGTCGGCGCATGGCCTGGCGTGTCCGCACAATCCATCGTCGCCGACGCGATCGGCGTCGCGGCCATCGCCATCGTCTCGCACAGCGGGCCGAGCCTCACCAGCATCATCACCGCCAGGACGACGATCGCCGCTGTGCGCGCAAAACGAAAAAACGGGACAACCCGGAGCGACATGCCAGCCTCGTAGATCGACCGTCGATCGCACACAATGGTCGGCGATCGTTGGACCTACCGAGTGCGTGGCTTTGCCCCCACGGCTTTTATCGTCTCGGTCACGACGATAGATTCTGGAAGGAACCGATAGACGGTGCCCCGTGAGATACCGAGTTGCCGCGCGATGTGTGATGGCCTCATACCGTCCATTGCCAGCGCCCGCACGGCTTCCGGGTCAATCCGCGCCTTACCACCCTTATAGACGCCGCGCGCTTTAGCTGCAGCAATACCTTCCATCTGGCGCTCACGACGCAGGTTTGTCTCGAACTCGGCAAACACGCCCAGCATGTCGAGGAAGGCCTTGCCCGCCGCAGTGCCGGTATCGATGGGCTGCTCGGTGGCCTTCAGCGCCACCCCCCTGCCCTTCAATTCATGTACGATATCCTGCAAATCCTTCATCGAACGGGCAAGCCGGTCGATCCGCGTGACGACCAGCGCGTCGCCTTCACGC
Source organism: Sphingomonas kyungheensis (assembly GCF_037120395.1). Lineage (NCBI taxonomy): Bacteria > Pseudomonadati > Pseudomonadota > Alphaproteobacteria > Sphingomonadales > Sphingomonadaceae > Sphingomonas > Sphingomonas kyungheensis. The sequence goes on along the minus strand of NZ_JBBBDM010000022.1, from coordinate 8,502 downwards.
AGAAAGTCGAGCAAGATTTGCAGTTCGGTTCGCGAGCTGCGCTCACTACCCGACTTCTTCTCTGACCGGATCGTCTGACAGCCCGCGGCCCTCAATGCCGCAATTTGGACATCGAGATCCTGCTCCGAGGTCGATACCCGGGCGTAGCCAAAAAGCGTCATCACCCCCCCCTTTTGTTCAATCAGCTTCTAGACCACAACGACCATCTGTTCAATATGCCTGCAAGTGACCCTGATCGAACACCGAAACTGTCTCAACGCCTTTGTACGATTACGGTATACCCACATTGACGGCAATGTCTTGGCATTCCAATCAAGGCTGCCTCTCGCATCGTTGTGTCATTCCGTCCGATGTGGCATGATGAGGCTTAGCATTTAAAACGGAGGATTCCACGGTGGCTACGCAGACCATAGATATCCGGGTCGCTAGCAATGGCCGCATGGTTCTTCCCGCATCGGTGCGCAAGGCTATGGGCCTACACGGTGACGCGAAGGTCATTCTGACGATTGAGGACGATCAAGTACGCCTGTCTCCGATCGGGCATGGTGTATCGCGTGCGCAGGCGCTCTATCGAGAACACGCCAAGCACGCGCGCACGACAGACGACTTTCTGGATGACCGGAAGGCGGAAACGGCAGCTGATCTCGGTGAGGCAGCTTCAGGCGGCGAGGATCAAGACGTACAATGACATCGGCCGTCCTCGACGCATCCGCGGTTCTGGCGCTGGTTCGAGATGAACCCGGCGCCGACAAGGTCGCTCCCCATATCGGGCGCGCTGCAATTTCGGCGGTCAACCTCCAGGAGGTCATCAAGGAACTGCTGCTCAGTGGCCTTGACGAGGCGACCACCCGTGAACTGCTTGACGAGCTTCGTCTCGACGTTCGTGCCCACGATGGCGACGCAGCCTATGCCGCCGCTGCCTTGCATGCACAGACGCGGCAATATGGCCGCGGCTTAGGCGATCGGTCCTGTCTCGCGCTCGCTGTGCAGCTTGGCGTCCCTGCTCTCACTGCCGATCGTGAGTGGAAGAAGGTGAAGGTCAAGAACTTGAAGCTCGAGCACATCCGATAGCCACAGCCATGGTGCGCCTGAATCTTCAGCGCTGACTTCGTGCTTTCGACGACACTGGGTTCGGTGGGCCATGCGAACGGGCGGAAACGGGCGGTCTATACCTTTGCCCCCCCCGCCCCGCACATTCCGCAGTCCAACGGACCGCTGGTCGTTTTCGGGCATACCCTCCGCGTTACTAATTGGGCCGGTCCGATTTGCGCCGAAAAGGAACGTCTAAAATTCGGCCCGATTAGCCCCTCTGTCCGCCTGGGGTCCTAGCCAAGGAAGACCATACGGCACCCTATCAAACGGCACCGAAGAGTCTCCAATGAGGGTTGAAGAGCTGCATTTCGTCTCCGCCTTATGAGCGGCCGGCGAGGCGGGAGTGACGCATTGCCGTCCGCTGCTGGCGTCCGTCCCACAAACGATGGTGTTTTGGGAACGTAAATCGCTTCTCGAAACGCAGCCATGTGAGAAGCGAAACCCCAGTCAGCGGCAGACATGCCGCTTCGCCGCGCACGATCAAGAACACGCTCGATCGTCCCGCCCTGCACGATGACCGAGAACAGCACAACGATGTACGTCGCCGCGAGCGCGATCAATCGAGCCAGCCCGGCCGGCGAAAGGCTTCCTAATTTCAACTGTCATTAGCGGTCCGGGGTTCGCTGATGTAAACTCCTCGAAACAGGAGTGATATGTGACGAGCGAACCGCCTACACGCCTCGCCTCGACCGGTGTCGAAGGTCTCGACAATGTGCTGGCGGGCGGCCTGACGCGAGAGCGTCTCTACCTGGTCGAGGGCACGCCTGGAACGGGCAAGACGACGCTCGGTCTGGGGTTCCTGCTCAAGGGAGCCGAAGCCGGCGAAGCCGGGCTCTACATTACTCTGGCTGAAACCGAGGCCGAACTGCTGGCGGTAGCGGAAAGCCACAATTGGAGCCTCGATCCGATCACGCTCAGTGAGATGGTCCCGGCCGAGGGGCTGGCCGCCGACAACGAGCAGACGCTGTTTCACCCCAGCGAGCTTGAGCTTGGCGAAACGGTGCGTGGAATTATCGCCAAGGTCGAGGGGGTCCAACCGAGCCGGGTAGTGATCGACAGCCTCTCCGAGCTGCGGCTTCTGGCGCAGAGCCCGGTCAAGTATCGCAGACAGATACTGGCATTGAAGCAGTTCTTCGCGGCACGGAAATGCACCGTGCTGCTGCTGGACGATCGCAGCGCGACCGGAAGCGACCTCCAGCTTCAATCCATCGCCCACGGTGTCGTCATGCTGGAGCAGATGCTGCTTGGCTTCGGCGCGCAGCGTCGCCGCCTGCACGTGCTCAAGATGCGCGGCGTCAAGTTCCGTGGCGGCTACCACGACTTCACGATCGAACGCGGGGGATTGTGCGTTTACCCGCGCCTGGTCGCAGCCGAACACGGCAACGCCTTTGACGGGGCCGCGGTATCCACCGGTTTGCCCCAACTCGATGAGTTGCTGGGTGGCGGCCTGCTGCCGGGAACGGCGACGTTGCTGTCAGGACCGGCCGGCGTCGGCAAGACCACAACCACCGTACAGGCCTTGGTGGCAGCGCTCGAGCGTGGCGAGCGGGCCGCCTACTTCCTCTTCGACGAACGAGTGCCGACGCTGCTCAAGCGCTCTGCCGCGCTTGGCATGGATCTCCAGCCGCACCTCGATGCGGGTACGCTGGAAATCCGCAGCATCGACCCCGCCGAACTATCGCCCGGCGAGTTCACCAACGCCGTCCGAAAGGCCGTCGAAGAGGACCAGGCCACGGTCATCGCGGTCGATAGTCTCAACGCATATCTGCAGTCGATGCCGAGCGAGCAGTATCTCGTTCTGCAGATGCACGAACTGCTGAGCTATCTGGGTGCGAAGGGCGTCATTTCGCTCCTCATCCTCGGTCAACACGGCGTGACGGGTGACATCCGCTCGGACGTTGACCTGAGCTATCTTGCCGATACGGTCATGCAGCTCCGCTATTTCGAAGCACATGGAGAAGTCCGTCAGGCGATTTCGGTCATCAAGACCCGAACGTCGCGGCACGAACGCACGATCCGTGAGTTTCAGATCACGGAGGCTGGCCTGCACGTCGGCGAGGCGCTGACCGATTTTCAGGGTGTGCTGACGGGCGTTCCGACGTTCGCGGGTGAGGCGAAAATGCTGATGGCAAGTCGGGGCGAGGGTGGCATGGACGCGAAGGACGCTTAGTGGACCTGCGCGTCCTGATCCTTGCTCCTCAGGGGCGTGATGCCCTTCTCGCTTCCGAACTGCTCAACAAGCGCGGAATCGTATCCGAGGTCTGCACGTCGCTTGACGATCTGCTGGTCGGGCTGACTGCGGGCGCTGGTGCCGTACTGGTGACAGAGGAAGCGCTGGCGCTCGGCAACCTCACAGCCCTGACGGAGTGGATCGCGGACCAGCCCACCTGGTCCGATCTCCCCTTTATCGTGCTCGCGAACGGATCGGCGCGGCCTCGTTCGAACCTCGCGTCCGAACGTCTCGATGCGCTTGGGAACATGATGTTGCTGGAACGTCCGCTCCACGCGGATGCCATGCTGGGCGCAATTCGTTCTGCGCTCAAGGCAAGGCGCCGACAATATCAGGTCAGGGGCGCGGCCGAAGCGCTGGAACAGGCGGTGGTCGAGCGGACCGACGAGCTGGAGAAGGCGCGGGCAAGCCTGGAGGTCGCACTGCACGCGGCCGACATGGGAAGCTGGGACATCGATATGGCCACGGGCGAGGCGCGCCGCTCGCTTCGGCACGACCAGATTTTCGGCTTCACCGAGATCCAGCCGCACTGGAACGTGGATATCTTCCTTCAACGCGTCGACCCCGCCTATCGCGCGAATGTCGCGGCGGTCTTCGAAGCTGCGCCAGCTCTGGGCGAACTCGATCTCGAATGTCCGATCACCACCGTTACCGGCGAGCGTCGCTGGATCGCGGCCAGAGGCCGAGTATCCTATGAGGACGGCACGCCGGTGCGGATGACCGGCATTGTCTCGGACATCACCGCCCGCAAGGAGGCCGACGCACAACTTGCCCAGGCCGCCAAGATGGACACCATCGGCCAGCTCACCGGAGGCGTGGCCCACGATTTCAACAACCTGCTGACGCCGATCGTCGGCAGTCTCGACCTCCTGCGGCGCCGTCACGGGGATGATGAGAAGTCGCAGCGCTTTATCGTCGGTGCGTTACAGGCGGCAGAACGCGCCTCGACGCTGACACAACGGCTCCTTGCCTTCGCGCGGCGCCAAGCGCTGCAACCCCGAGCGGTCGACGTCGCCGCACTCATCGACGGCATGAGCGACTTGATCCGGCGCTCGCTTGGTCCGACCGTTGCGGTCGTGATCGATGTGCCGGCAACGATCGAAGCGGTAAAGGTAGATCCCAACCAGCTCGAGCTCGCTCTTCTCAACCTTGCGGTCAACGCACGCGATGCCATGCCCGGAGGCGGGCGGCTGACGATCGGTGCGACCATGATGACGGTCGATGGTCGCAACAGCATAGGGCTTACGGAAGGCCGCTATGTTCGTCTGATCGCCAGCGATACCGGCGTCGGCATGGACAAGATCACGCTGGCACGTGCTGTCGAGCCGTTCTTCTCCACCAAAGGGGTCGGCAAGGGCACCGGGCTTGGCCTTTCTATGATCCACGGCCTAGCGGCGCAATCGGGCGGGACGCTTCGGATCGAGAGCGAACCTGGCCAGGGCACCGCGATCGAGCTGTGGCTGCCGGTCAGCGATGAGGCCGTTCTTGAGCAGCAATCCGAGCGAGACGAGCCGGTCCGGGCAACGCAGCACGCGAAAGTGCTGCTGGTCGACGACGAGGAGATCGTCAGGACCGCCACCGCCGACATGCTGCGCGATCTGGGATATGAGGTCGTCGAGATGCCGTCAGCGATCCAGGCGCTGTCGGCGATCCGTTCGGGGATCGACGCCGATTTGCTCGTCACCGATTACCTGATGCCGGGAATGACGGGTGCGGCGCTGATCTATGAATTGCGCAGCAAGGGCATCGGGCTGCCAACCCTGCTCATCACTGGTTATGCCTCAACGGGTGAGGACGTGCCTGCTGACGTGCCACGTCTGTCCAAGCCGTTTCGGCAGGCTGATCTTGCCGGACGAGTTTACGATCTGCTCGCCTTTAGGCGAGGATCACGAACATTGCGCTCTGTAAATTAAGATTGCCAGATCCTAGTCACCAGAAATTGCGGAAATCGGGCTGGACGTACATGATGCTTCGGACCTTCTCCGGCAGGCAGATGTATCGCTATACGAGGCCAAACGAACCGAACGGGGAACAGGCCGTATATTCGGATCGACTGCTTTGCTTAAAAGACATGTCCAGCACTCGACGTTGCGAGCGATCCCATAGATGATGGTGGAAGCGGGACTTTGCTGAAGAGCGGGGCCGGATACTAACCATGTCAGCACTGCTCCGCTAAGGCGCTTGCAGAAGTGGCTATTCCCAATGCTAAATGTTCCAATTTCCAATGGGGACCGCTACGGATGCTGATCCTGCCGGGGGGCGGGTTCGTTAACCGCTTGGGTCGAGGAAGCGACGGCAGGAATGGTGAGCAACGTTGAGGGCATCGCCATGGGCGACGTGCATGACGCACCGCGCATGGCCGACATGCTGTCGGCGTTCGACTGGAGCAAGACTTCGCTCGGGCCGCGCAGCGATTGGCCTGCTTCGTTGAGCACGGCGGTCGACATCATGATGGCATCGGGTCACGCCATGTGTCTGGCTTGGGGACCGGAGCGCACGTTCCTCTACAACGACGCCTATATCCCAATTCTCGGCAAGCGGCATCCGTTTGCCTTCGGCGTGACGTTCGCCGAGGCGTGGCCCGACGTCTGGGACGAGATCAAACCGCTTGTCGACAAGACCTTCGCCGGCGAAACCTCGACATTCCGTGACATGCCGCTGCTGATGACGCGCAACGGCTATCCGGAAGATACATGGTGGAGCTTTTCATATTCGCCGGTGCGCGGTGAGAACGGCGAGGTAGCCGGTCTGCTCAACGTGACGCTGGAGACAACCGATCGCGTCAAGGCTGAACGCGACCGCGATGCCGCGACCGCCGAGCTACAGCGCAGCGAGGCCAAATGGCGCCAGCTGTTCGAGACGCTGGAGGAAGGTTTCGTCCTCGGCCAGGTCATACGCGATGACACAGGCCAGATTATCGACTGGCGCTATGAAGAAGTGAACGACGCCTGGTACGATCTTGTCGGGATCGAACGCGGATGTGCTGTCGGCCAGACGATCCGCGAAGTTTTCCCCGGTGTCGAGGACGAATGGGTGCTGGAGTTCGCCCGTGTTGTCGAGACGAGTCAGGCGATCCGCTTCACCCGGCAGGTTGGCGACCTCCAGCGCTGGTATGACGGTGTATGTCAGCCAGCCGGGGCCGATCACTTCACTGTCCTGTTTCTTGAAGTCACCGATCGCGTCAATGCCGATCGGCGTCGCGAAGCGCTCGCCGAACTTGGGCGAATGCTGACCGCGATTGATGACCCCGAAGATATTGTGCGGGCGGCAACCGCACTGATCGGCCGCACACTTGGTGTGGGGCGGGTCGGCTTTGGCACGGTCGGGGAGGACGGCGAGAGGTTCGTCGTCCCGAGCGACTGGACGGCGCAGGACTATCCGACGCTCGCCGGCACCTACCGCATGGACGATTATGGCGGCTATGCGCAGGACCTGCGCGAAGGTCGAACGGTGGTCATCCCAGACATACGCCTCGATCCACGCACGTCGGGTGATACCGCGCCGCTGGAATCCGTCGCGGTGCGCAGCCTCGTCAACCGGCCCGTCCGGGAGAAGGGGCGGACCGTTGCCATCCTCTACGTCAACGACGGTGCGCCGCGCGATTGGACACCCGAGGAGGTCCAATTCATCGCCGATGCCGGCAATAGGACGTGGATCGCGCTTGAACGGCGCCGGGCCGAGAAGGAGGCTAGGGAAACTGCCGCGTTCCTGAGCAGCGTGCTTGCCGCCTCGACCGACTGCATCAAGGTGGTCGAGCTGGACGGCAGCGTGTCCTTCATGACCGATGGCGGCATGAAGGTCATGGAAATCAGCGACTTCAACACGGTACGCGGTTGCCCGTGGCCGGAGTTCCTGAAGGAGAGCGGTCCTGCCTACGCTCTTGAAGCGATCGAAGCAGCGAAGCGCGGCGAGACGACCCATTTCGAAGCGCCCGCCGACACCTATGCCGGAAATCCCAGGCACTGGTCGGTGTCGGTCTCACCGATCCTCGGCCCGGACGGGGAAACCGCGCGCATCCTGTCGGTGTCCCGCGATCACACCGAACTCCAGAAGGCCCGTGAGCAGCAGCATCTGCTCAACGGCGAGCTGGCGCATCGCATCAAAAACACGATGAGCGTGGTGCAGGCCATCGCTCATCAAACGCTTTCCAAAGCGGAGGATCAGGACGCCGTTGCCGCATTCGGCAAGCGCCTCGGCGCGCTCGCTGCGGCGAACGATGTGCTGACCCGGGACAATTGGTCGAGCGCCCGCTTGGGCGATGTCGCCCGCAAGGCGCTGGAAACGTTCGGCGAGGATCGCTTCACGCTGGCCGGTCCCGACGTGATGATCGGACCGCGCGCGACGCTGGCCCTCACGCTCATGCTACACGAGCTGGCGACGAACGCCGCCAAATACGGTGCACTGACAGCACCGGAGGGCCAAGTTACCGTGACCTGGGCTGTACGCCGGGACGGCGACAAGGACGTGCTTGATCTGAGCTGGGTCGAACGCGGCGGCCCGGCGGCCGTGGAGCCGACGCGAAAAGGTTTCGGCTCGCGCATCATCCGCATGGGACTAACCGGCTCCGGAGGCGTTCAGTTACGCTACGAGGCGGAAGGGCTGTCGGTGCAGGCCACGGCACCGCTTTACCAGATACAGGAAGCGTAAGGCGTAGCCACGAAGTCATGGGACAATCTCAACCCCTCAAGCGATGGCCGGTACTGGTAGTCGAGGACGAACCGATCCTGCGCCTCGATGCGATCAGCATGGTCGAGAAAGCCGGTTTCGAGGCGGTCGAGGCGTTGAGCAGCGCCGACGCCATCCAGCTCCTCGAAGAACGTCTGGACATTCGCCTCGTCTACATGGACCTCGATATGCCGCGCAGCCGCAAGGGCATCGAGATTGCAGCGGCGATACGCAAACGCTGGCCGCCGATCGAGATCATCCTGACCGCCGCCTACTTCACGCGAGAAAGCGTTGAGCTTCCCGAACGTGCCGAGTTCTACTCGAAGCCGATCGACCATGACGAAGTCATAGCCGCCATGCAGCGCCTGATCGAAGCTAACGAGTCCCGCCCAGCTTGATATTGTGATGGTGGGGGTGTCGGTATTCCCTATTGGGATGCAGACCGTCCGAAAACATGACTACGATGCTGGTGATATGGGGGGGCTAAAAACCCCATCAGGGATTAGTGGTTTTGC
>NZ_JBBBDM010000021.1:0-34817 GCF_037120395.1 Sphingomonas kyungheensis | reverse complement strand
CGAGCGAGAGCACATGACCGCGGCAGCGCGCGCGCTGAACGTCACTCAGTCGGCCGCCTCGGCAGCGATCGCGGCGCTGGAGGAGCGGCACGCGATCAAGCTGTTCCACCGCGTCGGCCGCGGTATCGCGCTGACCGAGGCGGGACGACTGTTCCTAGCCGAGGCGCGGGGCGTGCTTGCGCGTGCCGGCGCGGCCGAAACGGTGCTGGACGAGTTGAGCGGGCTGAAGCGCGGCACCCTGCGCGTCGTCGCCAGCCAGACCATCGCCGCCTACTGGCTTCCGCCGATCCTCGCCGCGTTCCGCGAACGCTACCCGGCGCTCGGCATCGAATTGGCGATCGGCAATACCGCTCAGGCCGCAGCGCGCGTTCATGACGGCGACGCGGACCTCGGTATCGTCGAAGGCGAGGTCGACGATCCGGCGCTCGCGCACTGGCCGATCGGCGAGGATCGGCTGATGCTGGTCAGCGCCGAGCCGTTCGGAAGGGACCACGTCGATGCGGCTTGGCTGGCCCAAGCGCGGTGGGTGCAGCGTGAGCCGGGATCGGGCACACGTTCGACGTTGGACCGCTATCTGCTCGCCTTGAGCATCGATCCCGCTGCGCTCGACGTGGCGCTCGTTCTCCCGTCCAATGAGGGCGTCCGCACTGCCGTGGAGGCCGGCGCCGGTATCGCAGCCCTATCCTCGCTGGTGGTGGCGCCAGCGATTAAGGCGGGAACGTTGTACGCCGCCCCGATCGTGTTCGATCACCGCCCCTTCTTCGGGCTGCGCCATAAGGAACGCTATCGCACCAAGGCCGCTGACGCCTTACTGGATGTGATCGGTCGGGGGAAGCAGTAGGCGGCGCTGCCGCTAAAGCCGGATGTCCAATCCCAGACCACAGGCGCCGACGGGATGTCCGCCGGCGCCTGCTTCATGGGTGAATGTCAGGACGGCGTTCAGGCAGCGGCGAGCGCGCGGGCCGTTTCGCTATAGCCGTGCAGCGGGCGGCCCAGGATGCCGACGAGGCGTTCGCGGTCACCGTCTTCGGGGATCATGCCGTCGCTGACGTAGCGTTCGGCCATCAGCCGCATCTCGTAGGCCGTCCACTTCGGCATGAACGTCGCCATATTGGCCTCGAAGCCACTGGGGTCGTCGCCGCCATAGACGACCGGGCGCCCCAGCACGTCGGACCAGATCGCCGCCACGTCCGTGCCGGTCAGCGTATCGGGGCCGACCAGGTTGATCGTCTCGATCGGCAGCTTACCTGGCGTGTCATGGCGGCGGACCAACTCGATCGCGGCGACCTCGGCGATGTCGCGCGCGTCGACCATGGCGAGCCCCCTGCCCCCGATCGGCATCGGATAGACGCCGTGCTGGAGGATCACGTCCTTCACCATCGCCTCGTTGTCGATGAAGTAGGTCGGGCGCAGGATGGTGGCGCCGAAGCCCATCGCCTCCAGCATACGCTCCGCGCCATGCTTCACGGCGAAATGGGGGACGTTCACCGCGAGGTCGGCCTGGAACACCGACAGGTAGACGACCCGCTCGACGCCGGCCTCGCGCGCGACGTTCAGCGTGATGATCGCTTGGGTGAATTCATCGCCGGTCACCGCATTGAGCAGGAACAGCGTGCTGACGCCCGAGAAGGCGGCGCGTAGCGCGTCAATGTCGAGCAGGTCTCCCTGCACCACCTCGACGTCGGCCGGGAACGTGGCCTTGGTGGGATCGCGGGTGAGCACGCGAACGTCCGCGTCGCGCTGCACGAGCTGGTCGACGACGTGGCGGCCGACGCGGCCAGTGGCTCCGATCACGAGAATGGTCATGGGTTCGCTCCTTCGTTGGGTCTTGCTGACGAAGCGAAGATGGTCGATCCATGGACGCTCAAATAGACGCACAATTTAGACGCCGCGTCCCGCTGGTGGAACGACATGGACCTGCTCGCGCTTGCCGACTTCACGCTCGTCGCCCGTCATGGCGGCTTCGGAGCGGCAGCGCGCGCCGCTCGCCGGCCCAAGGCGACCTTGTCCCGGCGTGTGGGCGAGCTTGAAGCGGCGCTGGACCTCCGGCTCTTCGACCGTGGGCGACGCGACCTCAAGCTGACCGAAGAGGGATGCGCGCTATTCGAGCGCGCCGGAGCGCTGCTGACCGAGCTGGAAGAGACCGCGACCGCCATCGCGTCGGGCAGCAGTCAGGTGCGCGGGCGGCTGCGGATCAGCGCGCCGTTGCTCTTCTCGCAGACGGCGATGGGGCGGCTCGCGGCCGAGTTCGCGTGGGCGCATCCGGAGGTTCGGCTGGAGGTGACGACCGACGATCGGGCGGTCGACATGATCGAGGAGGGCTACGACTTGGTGATCCGTGTCGACCCTGCGCCTGACGAGACGCTGGTGGGCCGCCCCTTCCTCCACGACCGGTTGGTAGTGGTGGGCGGCCCCGACATGCCGCGGCCCGTGGGGACGACCGTGCCGGCAGTGGTGCGCGGCGCCGACTCCGTACGGACCTGGACGGCGGTCGGGCCGGAAGGGCCGGTGGCGATCGAAATCGAACCGGTGCTGCGGCTGTCCTCGCTGGTCATGATCCGCGATGCTGTGCGGGCGGGCGCCGGGGCGGCGCGTCTGCCGCTGTCGCTTGTGCTCGGCGACATCGGCAGCGGGCGAATGACGTCTTGGGGCGATGTGGCGGGATCGGACATCAGCCTGTGGGCGCTCTATCCATCGCGCCGACTGCTCAACGCCAGGGTGTCCGCATTCCTGGAGCTTCTGCGGCGATCATTTCCCCAAGGAGCACCGGAGGAACTCGCCGCTTACCTCGCAGGGTGAGGCTGGTTCCTGTCGCATAAGGTCGAACATACGCTACGGTAGGAAGTCAGCAGTTTCGCGACGGGCCTACTTTCATGTTCGCTAGATCAGCTCCAGTGGTGCATGACCCCTGTATCGACGTGGACGAAACCATCGTGGGGTATAAGCACCGTGCGCCTGCTGAGAGTTGGGGCATGATAATGCATGGCATGAGGGCGGCGTGACGGAACTGACACGCGAACTTGAGAAGGTGCTGGCGGCTGTCCGGGCTGGCCATGACGTGGTGCCGTTCATGGGCCGGCTGCTTTTGTCCGCAGAGACGCGGCTGGCCCCCCTACCCGACGACATGATGAGCCTGCTTTCCGCATCCCCGGACTTTCACCCGCTCGATCCGGGGGCAAGCCCGACGTGGTTTCAGGTTGCGGCCGAAGAAGGTCGCAATGCTGAGCTGGTAGTGTACCGCGCGCGGACGGACGACCAACACTACGTCATCGCGCCATCGTCCTCTTAACTGCCGTGAAATCGTCCGCTAACGTCTGGCGTGATTTGTCTTCATCCTCATTGCCCGGCCGCCCCAAACCCGCTGAGTTGGCAACAGTTAGTCGATAATCCTGCGCTTGGCTTGCAGGCCGGGACCAGAGCCGCGGCGACGACGTGGCTGAATGCGCATTTTTCGACCGGCCCCACAATGCCGGCGAGTCCGGTGCTGAACCTGCTACCCCCGTGGCAGGCGCAGCAGATACCTATGCCCAAGGCAGCGTTTGACCGGCTTCTGAGAGTGTGTCCCTGCCTCTACAACCAAATCAAGATACCCGCGTCTGCAAGGGCCGTTGTTCACTTCTGCGAGCTTACCCTTGGCACGCCTATCACGTCAGCAAATGTGCATGACGCCTTCCTCATACAGCATCCGCATAAGGGGCCAAGCTTTAACCCGGGTCCGGTTATGCCGTGCGGAGCTGGCGGGGCAGTCATGGAATTGCTTTGCAGCGAGGTTTTAACCAGCTGTGGCATTCCTGCCATGTTCACGGACGCTTCGGGATGGCCGGTCTGGGAAATGCCGGGCCATGTTCTCATGAATAGTGGTAAGATGGCATCTTTGCAGGCTCTGGGCGATATTCTGATACCCTGTGCCCCGACCAACTTGGTAATATCGATCAAGAGTGAGGTTGCGCGCGAGAGATTGTTGTATTCCGCCAATTCGATCGAGGGCGTCGGTTTCGGCTTCTTTAAGGAGCCGGAGGAGTTCTGGACCAGTTCTAGGATGAGCCTCTACAAGCGCATGGGTTTCTCGGCGATCTATATGCCCGATATGACCCACGCGGCAGTGATGACCCACGTTTCGGCAGCGGGCGATGCGCGTCACGCCGTCAACATCAACGGAACAGACCTGTACCGACCGCTTTCGGTCTTTGGCGACGATATGAAACGGGTCGTTGGGCGATCTAGTGCCCTGCTCTAACGCTAATGGAATAAGCTACTAAGCTACTAAGCTACTAAGCTACTAAGCTACTAAGCTACTAAGCTACTAAGTGATGAAGCGAGTAAACAGGATTGCGCGTCCGTCCCGGATCGCGCTCTATCTTCGCTTCGCTCCGATCGAGCCGCTTGCAGCGTCTCGCCCTATGCGGGTGACGATCGCTCGCGCGGGCGTGCGCGGGCACGCCCAACGACAGACGCCGGCAACGCTGGCGACGTAGGTCTGCCGGGAAGGGAAAGGGGAGCGCCGCCCCCCCACCCTCCGCTGTTCGCCACGAGGTAGGGCCAATGGCCGAGGGCCATCGCCCGAAAGCGATGCAAGGAAGGAAAACTGGAAATGGACCACGACAATCGCGAGAGCTGGCTGAACCGGGTGGCGATCGGCATGGCACAGCTCTTCGAAGCATTGAACGCCCCCCTGCCCTCCCGCGTATGCGTCACGATCCACTCGACGGCGACGAAGATCCCGAGGCCGATGACTAAGCCACTTTACGACTAAGCGGCTAAGCGGTATAAGTCGCTTAGCCGCTTAGTAGGGAGTAACAGCTATGCAGGTTTGGGCGATCATCGCGCAGAAGGGCGGGCAGTCCAAGACCACGCTGTCGACCGGCTTTGCGGTCGAGGCGGCGAGGGAGGGGGCGTCCGTCGTGATCCTTGATGCCGACGACCGGCAGGGATCGGCCCTCTACTGGTCGGAACGCCGCGACGACGACGACGTGACGGTGAAAGACAGCAGTGTTGCCGGGCTGCCACTTCACGTCTCGCGGGGGCGCAGCAGCGGCAAGATCGACCTTATCATCATCGACACGCCGGCGAACTCCAAGGACATTGCCATGCTCGCGGCTGAGCAGGCGGATTTCGTCATCATTCCCGTCGCGCCGCGTGGACTGGACGTCCATTCGGTGTTGCAGACGGTCAAGCAGGTGCAGCAGGCCGGCACGCCGTTCGCTGTCATCCTTACGCAGGTTCCGCATCAGGGCGGGGAGGGGCAGGAGGCGAGCGCCGGCTTTGCAGCCAAGGGCGTGACGCTGTTCGATAGCCGGCTCCACTACCGCAAGGACTTCTACAAGGCGACGCCGATGGGGCGCACCGCGGCCGAGACGGAGCCTGACAGCAAGGCGGCTGCCGAACTGCGCGCCAGCTACGCAGAGGCTAAGCGACTAAGCGGCTTTACGACTAAGCCAGTAAGCGAGGCAGCATAATGGCGCGCAAACCCTCCGCGCTCGCCGGCATCTTTGATGACGAACCCGAGGAGCCGGCAACGGCGCCGGCGTCGGCTCCCGTCGCTGATGCCGCGCACGAACCACGCGCGGCAGCGTCTCCGCGCCGATCGCGGCGAACGCCTGACGCGTCGGCCAGCGCCGGACCGACACGGCGCAGCAGTCATCCCGGCAAAAAGCCGGTACTGATCCATATTCCCGAGGACATGCACCGCGCGCTTCGCCAACTCAGTGTCGAGGAGGGCGGGGAACCCCTAACGGTCATCACCGAACGGTTGCTCCGCCAGTATTTGGTCAAGCGAGGCCATACTAGGTTTGCGCCGTGAGCAAGCGGCGCGATCCCAACCCCGAGTTCGACCTGTTCATCCCGGCGCTGGGCGACTTGCCGCTCCGCGATCAGCGCGAGGTGATGGAACGGCCGTTTTTCTCACTTCAGAAGCGCAAGCGCCTGAAGCCGATCGAATACAGGAGCCCGGACGGCGAGGCTTGGGTGCGCGTGCAGGCGATCCCGGACTACGGCATGGCAACGATATGGGACGCCGATATCCTGATATGGGCGGCATCCACCCTCAACCGCATGAAACAGCAGGGCCTGAACGACCTGCCCCGCACGCTGACGACGACGCCCTACGACCTGTTGCGGGCGATCAAGCGCAGCACCGGCGGCCGGGACTATCAGGAATTGCAGGCGGCGCTTCTTCGGCTCCAGACGACCAGCATCACGACCTCGATCCGCGCCACCAAGCGGCGGCAGAAGGCCGGCTTCAACTGGCTGGATAGCTGGACGTTTGACACTGACGCCGACACCGAAAAGCCCCGCGGCATGACTCTGACCCTCTCCGATTGGGTTTACGAGGGGATCGTCAACGAGAAGTCGCTGCTGACCATGCATCCCGACTATTTCCTACTGTCCGGGGGGCTGGAGCGGGCGCTGTACCGTATCGCGCGTAAGCATGTCGGATCGCAGCAGGGTGGGTGGTTGTGCCGGGTCGAGGTGTTGCGCGATAAGACCGGCAGCGACGCCCAGCCCAAGGAGTTCAACCGTATGCTCCGGCGCGTGATCGAAGCCGATCAGCTCCCCGATTATGCGATGGAGCCGGCGGAAACGACCGACAGGAGTCCGGCCGTCCAGTTCAGACGCCGGGGTGAGGCCGAGGTGCTGGCGCTGGCAGAGAAGATGCGGGCGGAGGAGGAGCGGCGCGCACGCTTCGACGCCGATCGTCGGCGTACCGAAGAGGTAGATGCCCGGATGGACCGGCTCGCGGGGCGGCGCTGACTATCGGGGTTTCACCCACCGCCAGCCCAACTATCGGGGTTTCGCCCACCCGGCAGGGTCGACCAGTTGACGCCACTGCGCTGCTTTGAGTGGCGAACAGCCTCTCAGTCTGTGGATAATCGATCCGGGCTAGCAATTTTGGGTGCGTCTGAGTCGGGGTTTCACCCACCATTGCTTCGGGGTTTCACCCACCGCACTATCGGGGTTTCACCCACCGAATCACGGGGTTTCACCCACCAACCATTCTCGCAAACTGTTGAATTACCGTCGAAAAAGCAGCTTTTTTGACCCCTTAACCTTCTTAACGATTCCTATTTAACAGAATCACTTAACCCCACCGCACAGATCACAGGACAGAAAAGGAGAATGCGGAATTGCCCCTTTGGGCAATACGCGTTTGTTTCATGCCGGCTATCGCCGTCATTAAGAGCGGCCTAACGGCCGCAGGCTTTCGGGAAAAACCAAGCCGATCCGGCGGTGTGTGCCTGTCGACCTAACGCTCGTTGAGAGGGCAGCTCCGAGGCACGCCCCGAACCTATTGGCAGGTTTTACCGGTGCGTGCGATCAGGCGGGATCGTAGAGACCGGTGAACTCGCGCTCCGCATAGTACCGGATTTTCCCGACGACGAGCGGGTGCTGGCCCTGCCGCATCAGCAGGAGATCGTCCGCGTTCATCCGCATGATTTCGTCCGGCGTTGCAAGTCTGCGTGCGGCGACATGCCCGCTGGAGCTTTGGGAGTGGTGGCCGTCGCTGAAGATGCTCGCCGGGCCGGACGTGCCGAACGTCTCATATTCGATGGTGGTGTCGCCGATCGTGCGCGACAGCATGTCGGCGGTGGCAAGGTCGTTGACCCCGAAGGTCTGGATCACGCCGGCGTTCGACATGAACGTGCCGGCGCGCTCGCCATAAGTCGCCTTGAGCTGGTGCATATCCTGGAGGATCGGCCAAAGCTGCATCCCGTAGCCTGCCATCAGCCCCATCGCACGCTCCACTGGATCGAGGCGGCCGAGCGCAGCGAACTCGTCGAGCAGGAACAGGACCGGGCGTTCCGGCCGGGCAGGAGAGCGCGCCATGTCGGTGACGGCCTGGCTCACAAGCAGCCGCAGCCAGCGCGTATAGGTATCGAGCCGATCGGGCGGCAGGCACAGAAACACGGTGCCCGGTCGTTCCTTTAGGTCCGCAAACCGAAAGTCAGACGCTGACGTGCTGTCCACGATGCGCGGACTGTCGAGGAAGTGGGTGTGGCGCTGGGCGGATGACAGCACGCCGGCGGCCTCGCGATCGGATTTGCCGAGCTGGCGGTTGGCGGCACGCGCGATCAGGCCGTGCGCACCGGCGCTGGCCTGCATGTCGGCGAGCAGCGCAGCGAAGCCGGCTGGATCGCGGGTGAGCTTGTCGCGCACCGTCGCCAGCGTGGCGCGGGCAGGGGGCTCGTGAATGACGGTGTGCAGGATGATGCCGGCGATCAGCGCCTTGGCTTCCTCGTTCCAATGCGCCTCGCCACCTTGCCCCGGTGCGTCGTGAACCAGCGCGTCAGCGATCGTCTGTGCGTCTTCCGCGAGGTCCGGGCTGGCGGCTTCGAGCCACGCCAGGGGGTTGTAGCGGGCTTCTGGGCGTCCCGAGACGCCGAACGGGTCCAGACACCACACATCGCCCTTCCTGGCCCGCGTACGGGCCGTGACGCGGGCATTCTCACCCTTGGGGTCGATGCAGATCACCGAACGGTCGAGCAGCAGAAGGTTGGGGATGATCGTGCCGACGCCCTTGCCCGAGCGGGTGGGCGCCATCGTCAGCAGATGCGCCGGGCCGTCATAGCGCAGCAATTTGTTGTTCCGGCCCGATCGGCCGATGACGAGATCGCCCGAGCTTTCCAGCTTCACCAGATCCTTGCGATCACCGAAGCGGGCCGAGCCCAGCAAGTTGCTGTTCCGACCACCGCCGCGGCGGTTGAACTTCCAGATCGCGAACAGGACCAAGCCGGTCAGCAGGAACGGCACGTCGGTCGCAATTTCGCCGACGCCAAAGATGCCCTTGAGCCAGCTATTGCTCGCCATCAGTACGACGAAGCCGATCAGCAGCGCCCATACCGGTCCGATCCGGGCGGGCATCAGCAGCTCTCGCCGGCCGGCGTGATCGCCAGCGCCGGATCAGCGTTAGGATGGCCGAGCAGCCGGAGAAGGATTTGCGTGGCAAGCGCAGGGGGCACCCGTTCGTCGCGCAGCATATCGAACAGCGAGTCATCTTCGGCGGAGAGCGCCATGCCCTCGATCGCGAGATTGGCGCGGGCGTCCGCGTCGTCCTCGCGCCACATCGCATCCTCGGCCGGGCTGCCACGCACATAGTCGAGTGCGCGGACTTCATTCCGCAGCGTGTCAAGGTCGACCGTCGTCATTCGCCCGTCTCCCGTTCCGCTTCTTCCGCGTCGAATGCCCGCTTGCCGCGGCGCTTCCAGAGCGTCAGCGCCTCGCCGGCATCGCCTTCCCGCGTACGCCCAACCAGCTCCAGCAGTGCGCCGTAGATCGTCGCGCGATCGTCGTCGGCGAGATCGACCAGTCCGGCCTTCTGGACGAGGCCGCCCAGCTCGATCAGATGGCGGGTGCGCTGGCGACGTTGCACGACCCAGTTCCGGCTATCCGTTCGTCGCCGGGTCGCTTCCGCGCGTAGCGTCGCCGCCCGGTTCAGTCGCAACCCCCGATCCGTCGATCGCAGCAACGCCGCGACTTTTGCGCCCGCGGCTTTGAAAGAAGGCGGCACCCTTCGCCCGCCACGCCTCCATCGCACCGGAATCTCTGGACGCGACCGCATCAAGTAAAACGCCGGCCAGCGTCTCGGCATCAATAGCATCGGCACCTGTCGCAGTGACGAGCGCACCGAGCTGTTCGACCCGCTTCGCCTTGAGCTGGCGTGCCTTGTCGCCGAGCGCCTTCAGTTCCGCGTCGTAGTCCCGCACTTTCCGCATCGGTCAGTCTCCTAGCGAGAGATATCCTAGCCGATGGACGAGCAGGGGCAAGCTCTACCGATTAGTAAGCGTCACCAAGTCAGGCAGGGGGAGCGAAGCGGAGGATGAGTGCGCGCTTATACGTCGTTGCCGACGTGCGCTCAGAAGTGCATAATGATTGTTGCAATGGCGATCTTCCATTTCAGTGCCAAGGTCATCAGCCGCGCCAACGGTTCCAGCGCCGTCGCGTCTGCCGCATATCGCTCCGCATCCGAGCTGCAAGACGAGCGGCTGGGGCGAAGCCACAACTTCTCGAACAAGGCCGGCGTCATCCACTCCGAGGTGATGTTGCCGCAGAGCGCGCCGGAGCGTTTAAATAATCGCACCGTGCTGTGGAACGAGGTGGAGGCAGGCGAGAAACGGAAGGACGCGCAGCTTGCCCGTGAAGTCGAGTTCTCGATCCCGCGCGAGATGAACGAGAAGCAGGGCGTCGCGCTCGCCCGCGATTTCGTCGCCGAGCAGTTCGTGAAGCGGGGGATGGTCGCAGACCTCAACGTGCATTGGGACAGGGCGAAAGACGGAAGTCCGAAGCCGCATGCACACGTCATGCTGTCGATGCGCGACGTGGGGCCGGAGGGGTTCGAACAGAAGAACCGAGACTGGAATGCGCCCGAGCTGTTGCAGAGGTGGCGCGAGGCGTGGGGGTGCCACGTCAATGAGCGTATGGTCGAGCTGGGGCTGGAGGGCCGGATCGACCATCGCAGCTATGCGGACCGCGGCATAGAGCTGGAGCCGCAGCACAAGATTGGCCCGGCCGCGATGCGCCGGCTCGATCGCGGTGAAGATGCCGAGCGCGCTGACGATCACCGTCGGATCGCGCGCGAAAACGGCGAAAAGATCGCGGCTAACCCACGCATCGCGTTGGACGGCATCACCCGGCAGCAATCGACCTTTACCAATCGCGACCTCGCCGCCTTCGCGTTTCGCCATTCAGACGGCAAGGATCAGTTCGATCAGGTGATCGCGGCGGTGCGTGCGAGCCCGGAGCTGGTGCCGCTTGGCAGGGACGGGCGGGACCAGGAACGGTTCACCAGTCGCGACACGATCGCGACCGAGGCGCGGCTGGAGAAGGCTGGCGACGAGCTGGCCCGCTGCGGCGATCATGGCGTGTCCGACCGGCAGCGGACCGGCGCGCTGGAGGCGGCCGCGGGGCGGGGGTTGGTACTGTCAAGCGAGCAGCGTGACGCCTTCGACCATATCACCGGGCGCGACGGGCTGGCGTCGGTCGTCGGCTATGCCGGCACCGGCAAATCAGCGATGCTGGGCGTCGCGCGCGAGGCATGGGAGCGCGAGGGCTACCAAGTGCGCGGGGCGGCGCTGTCCGGGATCGCAGCCGAGAATTTAGAGGGCGGATCGGGGATCGCGTCGCGCACTATCGCCAGTCTTGAGCATGGCTGGGCACAGGGGCGCGACCAGCTCGGGCCGAAGGACGTGCTCGTGGTGGACGAGGCCGGCATGGTCGGCACCCGCCAGATGGAGCAAGTGCTAACCCATGCCCGCGACGCTGGGGCCAAGGTGGTGCTGGTGGGCGACTCCGAGCAGCTTCAGGCGATCGAGGCGGGTGCGGCGTTCCGGTCGATCACCGAGCGGCACGGCGCAGCCGAGATCACCGAGATACGCCGGCAGCGCGAGGACTGGCAGAAGGAAGCGACGCGGGCGTTCGCCACTGGGCGCACGGCCGAGGCACTGGACGCCTATGCCGCGCACGGCATGGTCCACGCGGCCGACACGCGCGAGGCGGCGCGGGCGGAGCTGGTGGACAATTGGGATCGGCAGCGCCGGGCCGATCCTGACGCCACGCGGATCATCCTTACCCATACCAACGCCGAGGTCCGCGAACTGAACGGAGAGGCACGGGGGCGGCTTCGTGCGAACGGTGAGCTGGGGGAGGATGTGGCGTTCGCGACCGACCGGGGCCACCGCGACTTTGCGGCGGGCGACCGCCTGATGTTCCTGCGGAACGAGCGGTCGCTCGGGGTGAAGAACGGCACGCTGGGCACCATCGAGCATGCGGGCTCCGGGGGCATGACGGTGCGGCTCGACGGCGGGCGGGAGGTGACGTTCGCGGCGAAGGACTACGCCGCGGTCGATCACGGCTATGCGGCGACGTTCGGTAAGTCGCAGGGCGTGTCCGTAAACGACAGCCATGCGCTCGCCACGCCGGGTATGGACCGGCACAGCAGCTATGTCGGTATGACACGCCATCGCGACCGCGTGCATCTCCATTACGGCCGCGACGATTTCTCCGATCAGGGCAAGCTCGCACGCGTGCTGTCCCGTGACCGTTCAAAGGACATGGCCGGCGACTATGCACCCGGGCACGGCGATCAGGACCAGGTCCGCGCTTTTGCCGATCGGCGTGAGATCCGGTTCCCGGAATTCGCGCGCCAGCTGGTCGAGCAGGTCCGCGACAAGGCGCGGGGCATGTTCGACAGCTTCACGCCAAAGCCTGCCTTGGCGGACCATGTCGAGTCAGCGACCCGACAGGGGGCCGACAAGCCGGGTGCCTCTACCCAAGGCTACCAGCGTCCGACGCGCGAAGGCGTAGTGAAGAGTTGGACCGCGGAGCACAGGCGCGAGCTGGCAGGTGTGCAGACACGCGCACAGCGGGCTCAGGTGCGGGCGAACGTTATGTACCGACGCCATGAGACGGCGAGGGACAATCACGCCCGACAGCAGCCGCTGCCGCCTGGGGGGTTGTTAGCGGCGCTTCGCCGGCCGGCCTACGAGGCTGCGCAGACGAGCTGGGAGAAAACCGCGCGTGAATTGCAGCGTCGATCCACACAGCTCGCAAAACGTCTGGGTAATCTCAAGGAATATCTTGGTCCTGTAACCGGACAGCGGCGTCACCGTGGCGACGAGCTGGCACGCGCCAGGGTCGAGCGCGCGCATCCGTATCTCACCAAGCTCTATGATGCGGTCATGCGCGAGCAGCGTGCCGAGCGCGTCCGCGCTCAAGAGCAGGAACGCGAGCGGATCAGGGATCGGCAGAAGGAACGTGGTCGCGAAGATCGGGGGCCGGGACGATAGGCGAGCCGGCTATGTCGGCATCAGGCAAGGGGTTCGGCAGCGACGAACTGCGACAGGCCTCTTTTGCCTCGTCGCGTCGTGATCCTGAACACAGCTTTTAGAGGCTCTAGGTCCATCGCGGGGCCACCCTTGGCGGGGCGATACTCCTTGTCGAAGAAGACGCTGAGCCGATAGCCTTCTGCCGAAACGGTATCGGTAAAGTAACAGAACAGGTTGGCGGACTTGCCCCAAGCCCGATGGTCGAAACGCCCCGTCCATTCGCCATCGGGAGCGTTGGTCCTGTAGGTGTCGAGCTGGTCAGATGGATGATCAAGCAGCCCATATATTTGCTCACGCATCGGCGACGTCCCTAGGCAGATAACTGTCGCAACGGGCCCACGGAGAGTGAGTAGAGCTAGTATTTGGGTACGGGTAGATCACCGGACGACCGGCAGCCTAATGCATGCTGTCCCAAAAGGTCAGCTAATGGCAGTAAGATCGATCAGGCCCGCAGCAGGATATCCTGTGTGGGCCATTCGAGCCGACGACGCGAAAGCTGATGCACCCTCGCCATTGCCTCGCCGATATCGCCCTGGCCACCAAACTGGACCTTTGCCGCTGTTGCAACGGCGAGTTCCAGCTCACGCTCCAGATCCTCGACGGGATCGGGCTCCATTCCAATCTTCATCGCTGGCTCCTTGTCAGGCATGGGTCTCATATAAACATCATTCCGTAAAGCCTAGGCCCTGTTGTCACGCAGCCGAAACGCGGTCGCCAGCAGCGCGGTACTGCGCCCGATGAGGCGTACCGTATCCACTGCCTGAACCCGGTTGTTTCCCGGGTCGCGGCGGAAGCGGCCGGTGCAATCGCTCGATGCCGCTATAACACCCCAGATCGTCTGGTCGGGTCCAACCCGGATGGGAATGGCTGCCATCGAACGGTAGCGGTCCGGATCGTAACCCCGTCGCTGTCCATCAGGTACCGGGTAATCGATAGCTACCTGCGGATCCCGATAGTCCTCAATGATGCCATCGCGGCCGGTATGCCATGCCACGCCGACCAGCCCTTCGTTCAGGCGCCACTCGCGCGCCTGTGCCTGCTCGGCAAGCCTGTCTGCCCTAAGCCCCGCAATGCGACGCAAAATGGCGGAATCTCCTTCGCCCTGAACCTGGAAGATCGAGATTGCCCAGCGCTCTTCCATCTCGAAGCCGATGGCAGCACCGATTGGGACCACAGCGCTCTTGAGCATAAAATCGGCAGCGCTGGTTAGCGTTGCAACATCGGCAAGCATCGACTGCTCGGCCGCCTCCCGCATCAGGTTGCTCGCCTGCCTGTAGGCAATCCGGCGTCGGTCCAGCGTTTCGCCTTCGCTCCGGGCCGCATCGCGTTCGGTCTCCAGGGCACGTCCCTGCGCAATGGCATCCTCGGCGATCGCTTCGGCTTCGGTGAGATATGTCCCGAGTTCCAGCTTGCGATAGTCAAGGAGTGCCACAAACCCACCTCCGAAGGCTGCAATCGCTGCTCCGGTGATGGCCAGAACGATGCCGGCTGTTCCGGTAAAGACCTTGCCGAAGGCGGCGATGAAGGCACCTGAAACACCGGTAACGACAAGCCAGGGACGCAATCGTTCGACCGAGGCGATACGTTCGCTGATCTTCCTGAGTGCGCCACGACGGTTCGGACGCAAACGCGCTTCAAGGGTATCAAATCCGCTCAAGACAGCCTCGTTTTACACAGGATGGCAGAAGCATTCGCTTGTCGCCAGCAAAGAGAGGGATTGGTGCCGGCGGCAGTTACCGGATCGAATACATCTATAGCGATGCAAAGGGATGTACGGGGCAGGTTCTGCGCGCCAGGATCAGGGCTTGTCCAAAGGGAGATGGATGAATGCAGACACCATGGGGCGATCTCGGCACACTCGATCTTGATGACCATGAGCAGTGCCGGACCATCCTCGCCAGCGACAAGCATCAGCTTGCCGAGGGGCTCGTGGTCGAAAGCGTATTTGATCAGATCTTTGATGACGTGCCGGACCATCTCGACGGCGCAATCCTGCTCGACGCGGACACCGCCATCGTCAATCCCGGTGGGGGAGGCGAGTGGCTGGCCTTCGTCTGGGCCCGTGCGCAGCAGCCAGGGCTCGGGCGTTATCTCAGGGCGCTGGAAAAGCGGTTTAGGGTATGGCTGGTCGAAACTGATACGCCGCTGACCACCTTCACGGCGCGGGAATGGAAAAACGGTAAGCTGATTTCAGGAAGCAGGCCGCTGACCATATTGATGGGCGAACTGTCCGGCCGGCAGCCGCAGCCCGTCGAGGTGTCGCAGTCGGTTCGCGACGCCAACCGCCAGCAGCAGAGTTTCTGGGGATTCCTCTCCAGCCAGCATGGCCCGGAGCTTGGCCGAAAGGTCATTCTGCCGCGCCTGTTCATGAACTGGGGCGTGCAGCCTTGGTTTCGGGCGGTCTGGAACCTTGATCGCATTCTCGTCCATGGCGATGATGTCTGGCTGTTGGAGATCAAGCACAAGTACCCGATGCAGGGCCCGCCGGTGTCTTTCGGGCTCAACACCGGCGAGCTGAACGTCATCACCCGACTTGGCGAAGCCGGCGTCCGCTGCGTCCATGCAATCGTCGTAAAACCAGTGTGGTCGAAGGACGCAGGTTCGATGTACCTGCTCAACGACATGCGTCTGCGGGCCCGTGCAGCACTGATCGCCGTCGACATGAATGCAGAGGTTACCGGCAGCATGATGGCCGGCAGCCGGGGCACGTCTGCCGGGCACACCACCTTCAGCGGTTCAGGCAACCTCAGTTTCCGTGTCCTGAAAGCCGGCGCATTCAGCAGGCTTGGCCTGCTGTCCGATCCGCCGGCGGCACTGGCCGAAAATATTGCCCTGCTTGTTTTGGGCACCTCCCTGCCGCCGGTTGAGGATCGCTGGCTGACCGGGCTGGCGGGCAAAACACCATCGTCGGACCAGTTGTGGGAAGCCGAAGTGCCGGCCCCGGCGTCAGTGGTGGCTGATGCGTCCGTACCGCCGGCAGCGGCGAAGTTTACATCTGCCGCTGAGACCCCGGAAGCGAAGATGACGACGTCTGGCCATGCCACTGGCCACACCATGGCATGGTCCGTCAGCGACCGGCACTTCCAGTTTGGTGCCGGGCGTGGACATTCCAGCCTCGTGTTGCCGGAAGGCGAGGTGATCGAGCTTTCCAATGTTGAGTGGGCGGCAGTGGCGGATGCCATCCGCGTGCTGGTGAAGAAGGGGGCCAAAAAACAGTCGCCGATCAGGCCTGTCAGCCAGAAGGAGAAGGCACCTGCTACCGGCGAACGCTGGACTGAAGCGCAGGAGACCCGCCTGCTCCGCCTGTGGAACGAGGAGAATGCCACGATCGGGGAGCTGATGAAGACGCTCGACCGGAACGAGGGGGGTATCGTCTCGCGGCTTGTGAAACTGGGAGCTGTCGAAACGAGGGACGATGTCCGGGTGGAAAGCCGGCGCAGGGAGCAGCAGGTAAACGATAAGGAGGAATGACTTCCTCTAGACTATTCGCTATTTGTTCTTGTGCGCTGGGAATCTGGGTGCCACAGTGGCACAAATCGTCCCAGAGGTGCCCCGTGCGATCCGTTTCCGAATTTTCCCGTCTGCGTACCAGCGCAGGCATCAGCATTGACGACTTTGCCGATGCTGCCGGCTTCTCACGAAGCACGGTCTATCGCTGGGAACGGGGCATAACGCCACCCCGGCGGGCCGCAGTTCGCATGCTGGATGACATGCTGCGCCGTAGCCGTAGTCCGGCTGCGGTGCTCGCAGCTGAGGAAGAAACCGGCACCTTCACATTCATCGACCTGTTTGCCGGGATCGGCGGATTGCGCCGCGGCTTCGAGCCGTTCGGCGGAAGATGCGTGTTCACCAGCGAATGGGATAAACATTCCCAGCTTACGTACCGCGCCAACAACGAGTGCGATCACGAGGTTGCCGGCGACATCACGAAGGTGTCGCTTGCCGACATACCGGCTCATGACGTGCTGCTGGCCGGTTTTCCCTGCCAGCCCTTCTCGATCGCGGGCGTATCAAAGAAGAACGCGCTCAATCGGCCCCACGGCTTTCTTGATGAGACCCAGGGAACGCTATTCTTTAACGTCGCGCAGATCATCGCCCATCACCGGCCAAAGGCATTCCTGCTAGAAAATGTCAGGAACCTGCTGAGCCACGACAAGGGGCGGACGTTCGAGGTCATCCGCCGTACCCTCGTCGACGAGCTGGGCTATCAGGTGGACTGGAAGATCATCAACGCCAAGTCGCTGGTCCCCCAGCACCGTGAGCGTATCTTCATCGTTGGTTTCCGCGAGCCGAATGCGTTCAGTTTTGCCGGCCTTGATATCCCGGATGTGTTGTCAGGTCCGAAGCTGGGCACGATCCTGCATCCGGAGGATGGCTCGGAGGAGATCGATCCACCTTTCACCCGTGGCAACATCGGTTCGGTATCCGAGAAGTACACCCTGACCGACAAGCTCTGGGCCTACCTTCAGGGCTATGCCGACAAGCATAAGGCGGCCGGTAACGGGTTCGGGTTCGGACTGGTAGGCCCTACCGACACGAGCCGCACGCTCTCGGCACGCTACTACAAGGACGGGTCCGAAATCTTGGTGCGGCAGGCAGAGGGGAAGAACCCTCGGCGTCTGACGCCCCGCGAATGCGCCCGTCTGATGGGCTTCGAGGAACCCGGTGGGCAGGAGTTTAAAATTCCCGTGTCCGATACCCAGGCCTATCGCCAGTTTGGCAACGCCGTCGTCGTGCCGGTGGTGAAAGCGGTCGCCAGCCTGATGGCACCGTATCTGCGGACAGAGCCGGCGCCTGTGGTTGTGGAAGACACTGACCGGGTTCTCGAGGTCGCCTTTGGCTGACATCGTCTCGCCAGAGACGCGCAGCCGGATGATGTCGGGGATCAGGGCGAAGAACACCCGTCCCGAGCTAGTATTGCGGAAGGCGCTTCATGCCAGAGGCTTTCGCTACCGGCTTCACGCTGCCGGCGTGCCGGGCAAGCCCGACATCGTGCTTCCCCGACACCGTGCAGCTGTATTCGTCCATGGCTGCTTCTGGCATGGCCACGACTGTCACCTGTTCCGGTTGCCCGGCACGCGGACCGAATTCTGGCGCGAGAAGATCGGCCGTAACCAGGCCCGCGATGCGATTGTCACCAGCGAACTGGCAGAACAGGGCTGGCGTCAGCTTGCCATCTGGGAATGCGCGATCCGTGGCCGGACGAAGATCGGGCTTGAGGAAGCAGTAGATCAGGCGGTAGCCTGGCTTGAGGGGGACGCAATGGCAGGGGACATCCGCGGCAATGGCTGACCTGCTATCATACCTGCCCGGGATTACGCTTGATCAGCTGCGCGCTGGCATGATCGCAAATGGTGTCCGTCAGCTTCTCGTGAAAGAGTTGGCGCCGAACGACAACTCAAAAAACCAGCCCTACCTCGGCGGCAATTTCGAAGCGCTCAGCATTCTTCCTGCCGGCGAGCTGCGCGCAGAACGCACTGACAAGGGCGTCGAGATCCTGAAGGCACCGCTGCCCTTTGGCTGGCTTCAGGAAGACGGGCGGGTTGAACCGGCACCTGGCGCCCAGCTCATTCTCTACCCGCAATATCCCGAGGTGCGAATGTCGGGATTTCTAAAGGGATCGCGCAACGCGCCCTCCTCGGTCATGACCATCCGCGACCTAGGCCGGCTGCTGTTTTTCGGGATCACGGACGATCGGCGCATCATTGCATGGGCGTCCGGGCCAGACACGGAATTGGCGCGTGAGTATCGCGAGCTGGAGGGACTGGAGCCTATCGGCGTCTTCCTGAAGGTGCCGCTGCGACCTCAGCAGGAGAACCGGACCTCACGGGAGATCCTGCTGGCAACCTTGGCTGCTATCCATGCCAAGGACTGGATCGGCTCCTATGCTCTGCGGGCAGATGGCAGCCATGCGCCGTGTCAGGCACCGCAGTGTGTCGGTTATACGCTGGAGGCTGAGCTGGGCGTTGCCCGTAACGGCTATGCCGAGCCCGATTTCATGGGCTGGGAAGTGAAAGCGGGCCAAGTCGACGACTATTGTCGGGTGCCGGCGTCCAAGGTCATTACACTGATGACGCCTGAGCCAACTGGCGGGCACTATCGCAGCAATGGCGTAGAATCCTTTATTCGCACGTTCGGCTATGCCGATAAACTGGGACGGGAAGACCGTCTGAACTTCGGTGGCATCTTCCGTGAAGGCCAGCATCATGCCGGCACGGACCTGACGCTGCGATTGTTTGGCTATGACTCCTTGAGCGGGAAGATCACCGATGCGGAAGGCAGTCTTGCGCTTGTCCGGGGCGAAGACATTATCGCGGCTTCATGGAGCTTTACGGCTCTGGCAGGCCTCTGGAACCGTAAGCACGCGCAGGCAGTGTACGTGCCGGCCGAACGCCGCAAGGCACCGGAGCTGGCGTATCGCTATGGGGGTACCGTTCGACTGGGCGAAGGAACCGATTTTTTGCGGCTGCTGAAAGCGGTGGCTCAGGGTGCTGTCTACTATGATCCCGGCATCAAACTGGAAGGTGCTTCTGGACCACGACCGGACATCAAGCGGCGGAGCCAATTCCGAATTAAGTCGAGTGACCTGTCCTCACTCTACCGGCGTATGGAGCCTGTAGGGGTGAGCGATGGATGAGTATCATCTGAAAAGGCAGGAGTCACATGGCTGATGGATTAGACTTTCGACAGACATGGTTATGGAATCATGCCTTCGTGAATCCCCGAACGGACAGCAGTACGGAAGAGCAAGAGTTCTTCCGTAATCAATTCTTGGCAATGCGCAGCAAAGTAGCGCAGCTCGTTGACCGGATTGCTGTCGATATGCCGGGAATGACGGTTCACGACATCACTCATCTCGATGCTTTGTGGGAAATGGCTTCTCTCGTAGCAGAGGGGCATGTCGGCGTGCATCCGCCCGAGGCATTCGTGCTCGGCGCCAGCATATTGCTGCACGATTCAGCCATGAGCCTAGGCGCCTATCCTGGGGGGGTGGACGATCTCAAGCAAACTGTGGCGTGGCAGGATTCCGTGGCGCGCCTTGTCCTTGCAGCAGAGGAGGGAGCCCAAGATCCGATCGATCCCGACCATCTGCCTCTCGAAGTTGTTCAACGAATCGTGCCGGATATTCTGCGGCGGCTTCATGCTGAGCAAGCCGAGGTGCTGGCGGGCCAAGCATGGGTGACAAAGGATGGGGAGCAGATCTACCTGATCGATGATCCAGAGGTCCGGCATTTCTACTCTGAAACCATCGGTCGAATTGCCCACAGCCATTGGTGGTCGGTTCAGAAGGTGGAAGATGAGCTGTCCCAAGATCTCGGTGCGATGGCGCAGCGAACCAGCAAGATCGTCGACAGGGTCAAACTAGCCTGCCTGCTCAGGATCGCCGACGCGATTCACCTCGATAGCCGCCGGGCGCCGAGGTTCGCACGTGTTCTCAATCGGGCGAGCGGCATATCCGATACTCATTGGGCGTTTCAGGAACGCTTGGCCAAACCGCACGTCGAACTCGACGCCGTTGTCTTCACAGCGGGCAAGGCTTTTGGCCACGGGGACGCCGAAGCGTGGTGGCTCGCCTTCGACACGCTTAATGCCGTCGATCGTGAGCTGCATGACGTCGATCTCCTTCTTCGCAACCGTGGGCGCGAAGTGCTCAAGGCCCGGCGCGTGAAGGGGGCAGGGTCTCCGGAAATGTTGGCGCGCACGGTTGAGGCGAGGGGCTGGCGGCCGGTCGACGCCCGGCTTCAGGTCTCAGACGTACCAAGGATCGTCGAGAATCTCGGTGGATCCAAGCTCTATGGCGATGATCCCACCGTAGCGCTGCGCGAGCTTATTCAGAACGGTGCCGACGCAGTCCAAGCGCGTCGGCGATTAGAGGATCGTCCATCCTCTTGGGGAGCGATCGTTGTCGCACTCGAAGAAAGAGACGGTGGCTGCTGGCTGATCGTTGAGGACAATGGCATCGGCATGTCCGAGATGGTCCTAACGGGTCCACTCCTCGATTTTGGCACGTCGTTTTGGCGCTCACCGCTCGCCATGGAGGAATTCCCTGGCCTTATGGCTGCCGGAATGCAGGCGATCGGGCGGTTTGGCATTGGCTTCTTCTCGACATTCATGCTCGGATCCGAGGTAAAGGTCTATTCGAGGCGTGCGGATCGGGCTCGAGAGGATGGTCGGCTTCTGGAATTCAACGGCGGCACCAGCATGCGACCCATTTTGGCGCCGGCCAACCCGAAGCTGCTACCGATCGACGGCGGCACTCGCGTGGAAGTGCGCCTCAAGAAAGACCCCGAAAGCAGAGGAGGCCTTTTGCACCCCGGCATTTACGGTGGACAAATCGCTATCGAACGGCTCGTGGCTGCCCTAGCGCCCAGTTTGAGCGTCGAGATCAAGGTGCTCAGCGGTAGGAAGGCAGTCGCAGTATCGAGCCCGGGTGATTGGATCGACCTCACCGAAGCCGAAATCGTGGGCAGATTGAACCCTCGCCGGAAGCTAGAAGATAATAAGGGGAACAGACAAGAATTCATCAGGCCGATGATGGATGCAAGCGGTGAGATCGTTGGCCGCGCCTTCATCGAACCGGACCCCTATTATTGGGAGGCTGGCGGTGGATGGGTTACCGTCTCTGGCCTGCGGGCAAACCGCCTTCGTAACGTTCAGGGAATTCTCCTCGGCGACGCCGATACGGCATCCCGTGACATCGCGACACCGCTAGTGGCTCCCGTTGCGCTCGCCACTTGGGCAACTGAGCAGGCGCAGCTTGTGGCAGATCACATTTTGAACGAGGAAAAACAGGCGAAGATCGCTGAAATCGTCCTCGAATGCGGCGGAGATATCGGCGATCTCAAAATCATAAAATGCGGCGTGGATTGGCTATCGAAGCAGGAGTTTGTGGAGCGGCTTCAATCCATTTCCCGTTTGGCAATCGCCTTCGATGGAGAGTTCAGTTTTGACGAGGACAAGGATGACATCCATCCGAAGGAATTTCGGATGAACTTCATTCAAGCGGATAATGCCGCCTACACATTGAAGTTTGACGGAGCGATTCTCAAAGGGAATGGTGGAGCTTGGCCTAAGAACGATCGAGCCGACAACTGGTCAGATTCTAATGTTGCGACGCTCATTCGCTCCCTCATTGCCGAGGTCTGGGATAATGGTGTTCATCAAGAACGGCAGGAATCAATAGTAGGTACGGTGCACTCCGAAGAAATCTGCCGAATAGTTCATATATTCAAGAAGACCGGCGACGAGGCCGACAATGATAGTGACGCATGAAGAGGACCAACCTTGAAGGCACGATCGCGTGTCGTAGATTAGAGTCTGAACCAACGAGCTGGGCTGCGCCTAGTTGTATAAAGATGTGGTAAACGTTGGCTCTCTAAATTATTCAGCTGAAGCCGTTAGTTGTCAATCAGCTAGCTTACGACATTGAGGTGTCACACCTGGAGAGCTTTGACTATCAAGGTCACAGGTGGGTTGGTGATAGCGACAACGCGGGGGGGGACATGCTGAAGAAGGTTATCGCGATTAAGAATGTTGGTCGCTTCCTAAATTCGGCGGCTCCCGGGAATCCCCATTTTGCGCGGCATACCTTCATTACCGGCGCCAACGGCTACGGAAAGACCACTATCTGTGCGGTCCTTCGATCCCTAGGCGCAAATGATCCGTCTCATATTCTTGGCCGCAAGACCTTGGGATCTGCCGACGCGCCTACGGTCGAGCTGCTGCTCGACAGCGGCGCGGCGCGTTTCGACGGCACTGCTTGGAGCGCGACCCTGCCGGGTACCGCCGTTTTTGATGGCGTCTTCGTTGCCGAGAATGTCCATTCCGGCGAGATCGTCGACATCGAGCAGAAGCGGAACCTCTATCGCGTCATCGTCGGCGATGACGGCGTGAAGCTGGCCGCGGCAGATGCCGGCCTAGCCGCGGCGAGCCGCACCAAGACGACGGAGATCACGGCTGCCGGCAAAGCATTGCAGTCGCATATTCCGGTAGGCATGAAGCTCGATGCCTTTCTTGCCCTCGCGCCCGTCGAGGACATCGATGCGCAGATCGCGGATAAGCTGCAGAACGTCGAAGCGGTACGCCAAGCCGGGGCGATCCGCGATCGCGCCATGCTCGCGGAGCTGGCCTCGCCGGCTCTTCCTGAAGGTTTTGAGGAGCTGCTGTCCCGCACGATCGACGACATCGCCAATGATGCCGAACGCCAGCTCACCGGACACTTGGCCGCCCACAGCATGGCCGGAACCGGTGAGGGCTGGATCGCGGCCGGGCTCGAGCATGCCGGCGATAGCTGTCCGTTCTGCGGTCAAGATATCCAGGGCCTCCCACTGATCGCAGCTTTCCGCGCGGTTTTCAGCGACGGCTACAAGGCGCTCGCGTCGGACATCATGACGATGAAGATCCACGTGGCGCAGGCGCTTGGCGATGCCGCTCTGGCCCGGATTGAGGCGGGCGATGCGCAGAACAGGGCGGGGGTCGAGTTCTGGAGCAAATATTGCACCTTCGACGCCGCGCCGCTGGCGGCTCCGGCCAGCCTCGCGCCCGCGGCGCGTTGGCTGCTCGCCGCTGCCACCAGCCTGCTCAACCGAAAGGCAGCCAACCCACTCGACGCGACCGGGCTAGACGAAGCGTTCATCGCCGCATGTGCGTATCACGATGAGGCCTCGGTAGCCCTAGAGGCGGCGAATGTCGCCATCCGCGACGTGAACGCGCTGATCACCGGCAAGAAGGTGTCAACCGGCGCGGCCGACGTGAAGGCGGCAGAAGCCGAGCTGGCTCTGAGCAAGGCGATCAAGGCTCGGCATGAGGCCGCGGTCGATGGCCTCTGCGCCACCTACAGCGGGCACATCTCGGATAAGGAAGACATCGACAAGCGCAAGGACGGCATCCGCGCGCGGCTCGACGCGCATACCAAAGCCGTCGTGAAGCCCTACGAGAGCCGCATTAACGAGCACCTGATCGCCTTCAACGCCGGCTTCAGCATCGCCGAAACCAAGCACACCTTCCCGGGCGGCATCGCCACGTCGAGCTACCAGCTCGTCATCAACGATACGGCCATTGACCTAGGTGACGGCAAGACGCCCGGCGACAAGCCAAGCTTCAAAAACACCCTCAGCGCCGGCGATCGGACGACGCTCGCGCTTGCATTCTTCCTTGCGCATCTGGAGCGGGATCCCGCACTCGCGACCAAAGTTGTTGTGTTCGACGACCCCTTTAACAGTCAAGATGCCTTCCGCAGACGGCAAACCGTTCACGAGATCATAAAGGTGGCTCGTTCCTGCGCACAGGTGATCGTGCTTTCGCACGATCCCACGTTTCTGAAGCAGGTCTGGGACAAATCGCCTGCGGACAGCCGCGTGGCTCTGACGATCGTCGACCATCGCTCGCAGGGATCAAAGATCATGCCGGTGGACCTCGAGAAGGCTTGTCAGGGCCGGACCGTCACCGATATTGACGATCTTCAGACTTTTCTAACGACGGGCGCCGGCAAGCTTCACGATCTTATACGGAAAATGCGCGTAGTGCTGGAAACCTACTGCCGCACGACATACCCGGCTTACTTCCTCTCGACAGACTGGCTCGGCGACATCGTTCGCAAGATCCGCGAGGGCGGCGGCACCCATCCCGCCCACGCCCTTTATGACGAACTGGACCAGATCAACGGCTACACCAGCCAGTACCACCACGGCGAGAACGTCGGCGACGCCACGCCCGACCAGATTGACCCGACCGAACTGACCGGCTTCGTTCGGCGTACCTTGCGCCAAGTCAACGCGCTGCAGGCATGAGAGCGATCGGAAACAAGCGGCAGGCGCTGCGTGGAATCGTCCGTGCTCAAGCTTTATGCTCCACCGTAGGCAGAGCAGCGGCTAATCACTTGCTTTCGGACACTACGAAGATTTCGCTTTCCACGGTTCTGCTCGCCGCATCCGTGCGCGTGGCTGTGCCGGGCTGATCTCAACTAAGCAGGCATATTGAGCACGGTCTCGACTTGTGAAGCTGTGGGTTGCCTTGAAGACCCGGCGTACTCGGTAAAGCTGGGAAGTCTCTGGGATCTGGTACACTTGTGAGCAGGCCACTCCCTTCTCGTCGACAAACCGTTTTGGGCGCTCCGCCTCTGCAATGACAATTAGATAAGCTGTAATATTGGGATGGTGCTTCTTAACTGCCGCCAAGCGGCGAAGATCGTTGTCGATTTGAGCTTTTGAGGCAGAAGCGCGCTTTACCTCGATAACAAACTCCGGCGTCGCCCCTTCACGTTTACCATCCTTCTTGCGAGCAACAACAATATCCACTCTCGCTTTAGATGCGAGAATAGTTACATCTGAATCTCCTGGTAGGAGCTCGGTATATTGGACCTCGCACCTTAATACATGATCTGACGAGATATGTGTGTAAATCATATTGCATAGCTCGGCGACCAGCGCAGACTCACCTAGTGCGTATCCGCTGTAAAGCGCGCGCCTATGGCCGATCCAATATGTAATCCCTTGCAAGGACTGGTTAATCCACTTTGGAGTGGGCGCTAGTCTTTTAGTCATTCAGCATCGTGGCAGTGATCATGACCGTCGCGCCTTCCGCGCGCGCATCTCGGTGAAGAACCGCCGGGACGGCGGGCTCGACGAAAGCTGCCGGTGCATGCGGCCCTCCTCGGTCAGTTCGGCAGGGCCGATGACGAATGCGCCCTTTGTCCGGCCTCGAAGCCAGCATTCGGCGGGAAGCGTAGATCCGTTGCGGCGTTGGTCGATTTTCAGGAAGAAGACGAAGCTGCCAACCGTGAAGCGGACGACGTTCGCATCGTCCTTCCGGTCGGGCATTGGGGTGCGGTAAAAGTACACGTCGCCGTCCAGCTCTACGATCCTGAGCATGGCGACGTCGACCGATGCGGGGATCGACATGCCGCGCAGCGCCACGTCGGCGAGCACGTCGCCATAAGGGCCAATGTCGATCCGGCCGGGCTGTGTGGTCACCGCATACTTCCACGCGATGCCAGCCGCGAACCGCACCATGCGGTCACCGTTGATCGGATCCACGCCGATGATGCCGCCCGGCGGTGCCTTCGCCTTCCGCAGCTCACGCAGCAGCTCAAGCGCATAGTCCTCGTGGCCGCCCAAGATGGAGTCGCAGGGACCACACAGGATGCTGCGATCATAGACCCCGGTATTGCTGACCCTCGGCCACTTGTCAGCCTTGTGCAGGATTAGATGCTGCTCGCCGCGCTCCGTTTTCACCTCGGCGACGAACGCTTTGGGGATCAGGTGTGCCTCAATCGTCTTGGGTTCTCCGCAGATCAGGCATGGCATCCCCCGACGATATTGTCCGACACACGCACGTCAATACGCAGCCGCAGCCAAATCAGTGCTAACTGCGGCTTAGTGCCGGCCGGAATCGGCGATCAGCCGCTTTGTTCATCGAGCGATAATTTCTGGTCGACGGTTTCGAATGTGATCCGCTTTGATTCCGGATCACTCATAGCGCGTGGCTTTCTGGTCGAGCCATTGCAGCCGGCGGTCCAGTTCGATCGCCGGGAGCGCTGCAATCAGCCGATCGAGGATCTTCGGCACGCCATACAGGTCGCCGGTCGTGCCAGGGCCGAACAGCTTCCACAGCAGGATGAGCGTCTCTCGGGCAAATTTCTCGGGCGCCTCGGACCGCTCGATTGCATAGGTGCCGCCATGGCCTTCGAGCAATGTCATATGCGGCAGCAACTGCTCGAGCGCCTCAGGAAAGGCATCGCCGCTCTCCACGGCCAGATCGGCAAAATGCTGGCTGAACCCTCGGTCGCGGAAAGTTCGCTCTCGCGGCCAGACCGCCAGCAGCAATGGCCCGATGCCCGTTCGCCAAGCAACCGCGCGATCGGGGTCGATCTGATGGATCCATTGCTTTACCAGTTCGGCCGCACCGCGACGCAAGGACAATGGTCCGTTGCGGAGTGCCTTGGCGGCGTCGGTGACGCCCATGCCCCAATCTGCGTCCGTCTGCTCGCCGCGAAGAATCGACAACGCCGGCGCGATGATTTTGGCGGCGGCGTTGGTGAGGTCATGGCCCCGCCCATTTAGTTCGCCGACACCGCGCAAGATAGCCGCGCTGAAGGTCCGGGAGGCAACCGATGACAGGCGTGAATCGGTGACGAGGACTCGGCGTAGCGCGATGGCCTCATCACCGTCTCCCGCCAGCGCGTCTTCAAGCAGTGGTGTGACCGTCTGCCCCTTGATCGTCAGTACAAATCCGGCCGCGAACACTAGCGCGCCCCGCGCCATGGCGCCTTGACGGCCCGGTGCCGTCACAGCCGCGTCCAGCCTTGTTAGCAGTGCCGGATCGATTGGCTCACCCGCTTTTCGCTGGACCTCAATATCGATAAGTGTGGCTTGGGTCAGGCGCCCACCTGGCGTGTTGATCAGGTCGGCATAAAGGTTGCGCGTGGGATCAAGTTGCTCGGTGTCACGTGCCACGGCTGCCGCGAACAGTCTCGGCCACCAAGCCGCGATCATGGGTTCGGCTTGGCGCGATGAAGACCAGTAGAGATCGGCAAGGCGATCAACGACCAGCGCGAGAAATGGTGCTTCGGCCGGCTCGAGCGTGGCAAAGAGCGCGACGACGAGCGGCTGACGGTCCGGATCCTTCTCGCCTTCCGGAAAAGACAGCGCGCCGATCAGGTCCCGCCAGAGCGGCGCGTTAGCGTCGTCGAGCGGCGCGGTCCTGAGCGTATCGATGGCGCCCTTCGGGTTGGTGCGGCAAAACACGCTCCACCCTTGCCGTTTTTCGATATCATGGCTGCCGAGCACCTCGCGCGCGACTTCCAATCGCTCGCCCTCGGCCGCGTCGATGATAGGTTGTGCATCGCCGACGACCATTTGGACGCCGGTTGAATAAGATCCGAAAAAGTCCTGATCCTCGACGCCGCGAGCCAGATACGCGTGCCGCGCTTTGATGGCCGCAAGCTCCGCGGCACCCTCGGGCGACAATCTTCCCGCCTGCTCGAGCATGTTGAGCCGCAGCCAGACCTCCGCGTCGAGGGCATGGCTCCTCCAATCTGCTTGGCCGTTCTCAATGGGATAGCGGTCGTAATAGGCAGGTCCTTCGGTCAGGATGCGCTGTTCGACGGCGGCAACCAAATCTGCATTCGCCTCGCTGGCTCGGTCGCGCAGCACGAGCGCGAGCTCGCGGCGCACCGTCCAGAAGATGTCGCGCGAGAGGCCCGTGAGTGCGGCGAACGCTTCGTTGGCGTCGAATAGCTCGTTTTGACGCAAGCCATGCAGCCAGAGCCGCGTTCCCAATATGCCAGGCATGACCTTCCAAGCCGAGGCTTGCGCGCGCACCGCATTGCGATTTTCAGCGGCGGCCGGCGCGAGTAACCGGGCGAGAAGCTCGACCAAAAAAATTGGTCCGTCATGATTCTCGTTCTGACCATGCGGCTCGACCGACGGCACCGCGCTGTCATTGACGTCATAATCCCCGTCAATCATGCCGATATCGAGCGAAAGCCCGATCGTCCCGCGCAGCTTCGCGCTGGCGATCTCGAGCAGGACAAGCGGCTGCGGCACCGCCGCCAACACGGCAACGAGGTCCGAAGCTCCGCCGCGGTCCGAAAGCGTCAGGCGCGGCCAAGCGAGATCGGAGAGACGCCGCGGCGGATCGATGGCGGGTTCGTCATCGAAGAAAGATCTGCCGGACCGGAGTTCGAGCGCGGGGGTCAGCAAGCTCACTGCCCGTTCGAGGTCGGCGTGCAGCACGACGGGGCCTTTGAGCACCTCCATCAGCGTATAGGCGCGGTCTTCCCAATGGTCGCCGCGATCGGGTCGGCTGATCGTGAGAAGGCGCCAGAGGCGGAGCCACAGGACCGGAGCATCCTTCACTTGCCGGATTCGTCGCGCCAGTTCGTCGGCGAACGGCTTGCCGAGTTTCTCGAGCCAGTCGACGGCCCGCCGGAACCGGTCGGGCGACGCAAGATCCCTGACCAGCCAGGCGGCTATGATCCATGACGCGTCGCGCTCGGTCCATAGTTTTCGGTCGGCGAAAAAGCCAAACCAATCTCCATCGATGATTGTCGGGATCGCGAGCGACCACAGGTCTCGACGGCCGCTGAACAGCCAGACGGCGTGATCGAGTTCTGTGGCATCGGCGTCTGCGAAGGGCTTGGCAAGGATCGCCTGTGCCCAGTCGCGCCGCGTCGCCCGCGGTCGCTCTACGAGGTCCGCCAGTTTCTCTAGGTCCGGCCAGAGGGCGGCATGGCTGGTTGGATTGCCCGCCGTATCGAGCTGGTATTCATAAGCGATCGGCTCGACCGCAAGCGCCGCCCACCGGACATCCGCTAGGTCGCGCGTCACCACCGCGTCGATCGCATAGACTGGGCGCAGATCGGGAAAGCGCTGCCGATCCGCTTCGAGAACATTGAGGAAATATCGAACCGGCGCGTCGCCGGCACTGTAGCCGACCAGCACGATGGTCTTGGTGCGGCAGAGATCGAACAGAAATCGCGACGCCCAACCCGATCGCATATAGGCATCGCCATAATCGGCGCTCGTCACAATCAGCGGAGTTTCATCTAGTCCGAGATCCGCGTCTGCGATCCGACCATGGATATGGATAATACCGCCGAACCCGGCGCTGCCTGGCGGCGGCAGATCTTGCCCAGCGAAGCTGAAGGCATTGACCTGATCGGCATCCTCGGTCTCGATCAGCGCGCGCTCGATCAGCGTATCGAAGTTGGTGGTCACGATTGCGGGGCGGTTTTCGAGATCGCGCGACAGGCGTAGAATAGTGCGATGATGCGAGAGATCCGCGTCAACGGGCGGCTGCAGCTCCGCCACGACCGAGCGGGTCATGTCGGCTGGATTGACGATGCGGCGGCTGAGCGACCCAAGTGCTTCCTCGAACCGGTTCTCTTTGAACGACAATTGCTCCGAGGCGGTCATATCGACGTTGAGACCGGCGAAGCAGCGCGTCACAAGCGCACCAAAACCGGGCAATTGCGGTGCGCTCACCCCCGCGCCGCACAAGAAGACCACATCGCCGGTAAGGAGAGCATCGACTAATTGCTCAGGAAACTCCGGCCCAGCCTCGGAAAAGCGAAGGCTCATGTATGATATTCCGGCATTTGCACATGATAACGTAATAGTATGAATGCTGCTACTGCAAATACCGACGGTCCCTTGTGTCGGTGACGCCACCCTTCCGTTGAAGGCAGAAGATTTGTCGATCGATAATTTCCACGATGTGATCGGAGCCGGTATTTCTCATGGGCCCCTCTCTCCAGTCGGGTCGTGCATCAAACGTACTTTTTAAACAGCGAGCCGCAAATACCTCGACGGTCCGTCATTTAAAGGGAATATCCCTACCATCCTTATGGTCACGGAAGATCACTGCACCCGCTACGCCGGGAAACTCCTTAGCAAGTCCTGCGTGTCCCTCCCCTAGCTCGCTGGATCCATCGGCAGCAATTCGCTCTGCCAACTCAAACATCGGCAGCAAGCCTTGATTGAACCCTAAAGCTGTCGGCGAACTGCGATCGTCAACGTCTTCGATGATGCCACTAACCAGTTGGGCTATGCCAGCGTTAGCAGCTGCTGCTGAACCGCCATCTCGCCGAAGACCCGTGCCGCCTGAACACAATAGACAATGAAGTGGCTTTGAATGTACTCGGTGATTATCAAACTGCTCATCTGGCATCAATGCTTTCACTTCATGCGCCGAGGCCAGTGTGATCCCCCAGCTTCTTACCTCAGTCAGATTCGCTATCGTCATTGATCGGCAATTAACGGGAACCCGGCTTGAGTCGGATAAATGATTGTAGAAGGCATATAGGGGTGGCATGTTGAGACGAGCAGCATTTGTAATCAGCTGATCAATTTGATGCGGCACAGGCGCAAATGCAGGTGGCTTGGGTTTGCCTGCCAAGCGTTTAACACCGGCGTAGTCTACTTCACGATTGTCGAGCCGCTTTGCTTGTACCAGCATCGATTGCGACACGCTTCCATCCGAACTGACAAAGGTCCAAGCCCAATCAGCGCCGTTCTTTGCTTCTTCAGCCTTGCTAAAAGGTTGAATCGTGACGCTCCCCGGCCACCGTCGTCGAAGATCGAGCAACATGCGTTCGGTAATCGTCTCTTCATTGTACGAGAGCCCACTCGCTTTGGCATCAGCACGGCTATCCCAGACATCACAGGAAAGCCCAAAGAGGCAAAGTTGTTCGGCGGTGAAGAAGTAGGTCATCGGGGATGTCTATCGTCGGATGAGCATTCAGGAAACGGCCAGTTTCCGCACAAGGGCGAGTGATCGCCGGTTGCATGCGCTTGCCCTCCCGGGACGGTCATCAACTGTCTGCCAATCTGCGTCCAGAAAACGATCGGAGCCGCTGGTAGCTAGGAGGCGGAAAGAGACAGCGCCCGATAGAGGGTGGCATGATGGCATTTGAGCAGCTTGGCAGCTTCGCGGACTGATGTGCCCTCCCCTACTAAGCGCTCTCCCAAGGCAATCTGGTCAGCGGTGAGCTTGGGCGGACGACCAAAACGAACCCCCCTCGCTTTGGCCGCGATTCGCCCGCTGCTGGTGCGCTGGTGGATCAGTTCCCGCTCAAATTCGGCGATGCCAGCGAACACGGTCAGCACCATGCGACCTGCTGGCGAGGTTGTGTCCGCCCACGGTTCATTCAACGATCGGAGACCCGCCCCAGCCTCCTTCAGCTTTTCGGCGATGTCGAGGAGGTCTTTGGTCGATCGCGCAAGCCGGTCAAGCCGCGTCACCACGACCGTGTCCTCGTCGCGTAGCTGCTCCATCATCTTTGCCAGCTCGGGCCGGTCGCGCTTTGCTCCCGACGCTTTCTCCTCGAACGTGCGGCGGCAGCCAGCCTCTCTCAGCGCCGTGCGTTGCAGCCGAAGATCTTGGTCATCAGTTGATACACGTGCATAGCCAATCAGCATGTCGCAAATATGCATCGAAATTAGCAGTTTTAGCAACAGATTTTTGCGACAGTTTAGCCTCTCGAAAAAGTAGCCATCAGTCAGTTGTCGCTAAACTTAGGATATTAGCGACGCAAGTCGGCAATCAGGGCTTGCGCTCCGCGTCCTTCCTGTCGGCCTCGGCTGGGGTAAGCCGCGCACGATCGCGGATGCGGCGTTCGAGCGGTGCTCCGACGAACAGCACCAGCATGGCCAGGGTCAGCCCACCGACGATCAGCGGCCACACCGCCAGTCCCGCTGCGGCGCCGATTGTCGCCGTCACCCAAATGCATGCGGCGGTGGCCAGCCCGTGCACCTCCTGACCCTGGCCGACGCGCAACACGGCGCCGGCACCGATGAAGCCAACGCCAGATAGGATACCCTGCATCGCCCGGCCTGCCGCGTCCGCGTTCACGTTGGGGAGGCCACTGTGCACGATCGCTTGCACCGCGATGCAGCTCGCCAAGCCGACCAGCCCGAGCGTGCGCAGACCCATGATCTGCCGGTTCTCGCGCGAGCGCTCCCAACCCAGCACCATGCCGGCTGACGTCGCTACCATCAGCCGGCCGATCGCGTCGGCCCAGAAGGCGAGATCCGACGCCGCCAACGTCGTGGTCA
Source organism: Sphingomonas kyungheensis (assembly GCF_037120395.1). Lineage (NCBI taxonomy): Bacteria > Pseudomonadati > Pseudomonadota > Alphaproteobacteria > Sphingomonadales > Sphingomonadaceae > Sphingomonas > Sphingomonas kyungheensis. The sequence continues at coordinate 2,443 of NZ_JBBBDM010000021.1, read as the reverse complement.
CTCGACCAGCACGTGAACGTGGTGCCAAGCGGTGCACAGATAGCCGGCGAAGTTCCACATCGTGTCCGGCCGCTCGGGCTGCCCCTGCCCGGCCTCGTCGAAGGCGCGCACCACCAGATGCTGGCGACCCTTAGCCAGCGTGGTGTGGAGCGACCAGCGCCGCCAGCCCCAGCGCGCTTCCGGATCGTCGGCGAACGTCGCCTGCTCCCAATCCCGACCGCCGTTCACCGATACCTCGACGCGCGAGATGCCGCGGTCATAGGCGATGGCGTACCCCTCGATCCGGACCTCACCCGCCGGCAGGCTCCCGCCCGAGGCGGGCGAGCAGATCGCGGCGTTGAGCGGCATGGCATTGATGGTCAGCCCCTGTGACCAATCAACGGTTTCACTCGTCACGTCGGCCGGGAACAGCTTGTAGTCGTGCGCCTGGATCGGTGCGTCGTATGGGGTGTCGCGCACCTCGATCCGCGTCAGCCACTTGGCGCTGCGCACGCCCGCATAGCCCGGCACCACCATCCGCAACGGGGCGCCATGTTCCGGCGCCAGCGGCTCGCCGTTCATGGCCCAGGCGATAAGCACGTCGGGTGCCCGCGCTTTACCCATGGTGATCGAGACACCGAAGGCTGCCTCTTCGCCTTCCACGGCCACCTCGTCCGCGCCGGTGAACGCCACGAACAGGTTGTCGGCGTCGGGCGCACCGATCGCGTCGAGCACGTCCGCCAGCCGCACCCCGGTCCACTCCGCATTGCCGATCGCGCCCACGTCCCACGGGTCGCCCGAGGTCTTCCCGACCTGTTGAAGGTCGGTACGCCGGTTGCCCGCGCACTGGAGCACGGCTGTTACCGTGCGCGGGGGGAACGCGCTCTTCAGATCTTCCGCCGAGAAGGAGCGGCTTTCTACGCCCATCCCGCTCACCTCGATCCGGTGATCGGCGGGCAGATCGGGCACCGGCCCGTGGCTGCGCACATAGAACAACGCCTGCGGCGTCAGGAACTGCTCGATCAGCGCGCTGGGCTCTGGCTCGGCATTGTAGGGATCGGGGCTGCGGACGATCATAGGCTTGCTCATCCTCTCAGAACGCGATGAAGCCGGGTCTAGCCCCAGCTTTCCCGCTCATTCTCTGTTTGATCACGCGATGTGCAGCACGGCAAGCAGGGTGAAGCTGATCGCACCCAGGCCGAGCAGCGAGAGCACCACCGCAGCCGTGACCCGACCACCCGCCTTGGCGACGGTGCGTACGTCCACGCCGAGCCCGAGCGCGGCCATCGACACGACGGTCAGCAGCGTGGCGATGCGGCCGAGCGGGGCGATGGCGGCGGTAGGCACCAGCCCCAGCGAGCGGCAGCCAACCAGTGCCAGGAAGCCGATGATGAACCACGGCACGAGGTGGGCGAAGTCGAGCCTCTTGTGGACCGGCTCGCCGGTGACGAACTCGCCGGCAGGCACATGCTGGGGGCCAAGCCGTGGCGCCACCAGCGACAGGACCAGGCACACCGGCCCGAGCATCAGCACTCGCACCAGCTTGACTAGCGTGCCCATCTGCACGGCCGCGGCCCCCAGCGGCGAGGCGGCGGCGATCACCTGCGGCACCGCGTAGACGGTGAGACCGGCGAGGGCGCCGAATGCCAGTCCACTCATCCCGACCGCGACCCCCAGCAGCGGCAGGCCAAGCACCACCACGACGCCCAGCACCGCCGTGAACGCGATAGAGGCAGCGACGTCGTCGCTGTCGGCGCCGATCACCGGGGCCACCGCCGCAATCGCCGAGTTGCCGCAGATCGAGTTGCCGCACGCGACCAGCAGCGCCATGCGCGTCGGCAGGCCAAGCAGGCGGCCGATGCCGAAGCTCAGCAGGATGGCGCAGGCCACCACGCCAGCGATGCCGGCCAGCAGGCCCGCGCCGGCCGACAGGATGGTGGCGGCGCTGACCGACGCGCCGAGCAGGACCACCGCCACCTCCAGCAGATACTTGGCGCTGAAGGCGATGCCGTCATGCCAACGGTCGCCCGGCGTCCACAGGCTGCGCACCGCCGTGCCGATCAGGATGGCGAGCACCAGTGCCTCCAGCCATGCCTTGCCCGCCAGCGCACGCTCGCCTGCCTCCAAGGCGTAAGCGGACGCGGTCACGGCAAGGCACAGGCCGATACCGGGCAGCAGGCCGGCACGCTTGCCACTCCCCTGTGCCGACGATGAGGTATGGTGATGGGCGAGACTGGCCACTGCGGTTTCCTTCCGCCAGTCGATCTATGCCCACTCGATCAATCGATCCAACGCAGCGTTCTTGTCATTCCGATCGTCAATCGTGATCGGTTGCGATAACGATGCGGCATGACGCTGGAGCAGCTTCGTATCTTCGTCGGCGTTGCCGAGCGAGAGCACATGACCGCGGCAGCGCGCGCGCTGAACGTCACTCAGTCGGCCGCCTCGGCAGCGATCGCGGCGC
>NZ_JBBBDM010000020.1:0-35106 GCF_037120395.1 Sphingomonas kyungheensis | reverse complement strand
TTCGTCAAGACCGGGACGTTCAAGGGCCAGGACAATGACACGATCGGGTTCATCGTCTCCAACACCCATTTCAGCGACCAGCAGATCGACTATCTGCGCGACCTGCGCGCCAAGGCGGGCGGCACCGGCGCGCCGCACCACGACGAGATCGTCGGCGAGATCAATTACGGCTGGGCCGCCCTGCCGGGTCTGCGTGTTCTGCCCAACGTACAATATGTCATCAATCCCGATCCAATTTATGCGTCCAAGCGCACGACCAACATTCCAAGCGCCATCGTGCTCGGCGTCCGTATCGACGTGAAACTGGCGCAACTGTTCGGTGGATGAACGACATCTCTGTGTCGAATGGCGCGCCTCGGCTTATGGAGGCAGCCCGAAATAATGACGGCGTTAACTCGGCGCCTGCAACCCTCTGTCCGAATAATCGATAATCGCAAGGCCGCGATACGATGACCCAGAAGCGGCCACTCCGGCGGCTTTATTGGCGTCCCACTTTTTGCCGTTCGTTCATACTACTGCTGTGTCCATCGCCGCATGGCCTGCTGATCTGTGCGGCTTCCAGAAATCGATAAACGCCCAACTCCTCTTCATCACCGCGTGTGGCAAAGTTTCTTCGAGGCTGTGCTAGCACAAGCGGCGCATCTTTAGCCAAACAGTTCGGTGACCGACAACGGACGTGGGGTTAGGCCATCTTCCGTAGCATAGCGCAGCATTGTCTCGAGCACGGCGTGATTGTGGTCGGCGCCGTAGTCCCAGAGCGACGGACCGTAACCGATCGTCGCCTTCTCGATCAGAGCGGGGAGACCCGGCAGCGCGATCTTCGGGTAGTCGCGTTCAAGGACATCTCGCTGCGCCAGCGCCAAGGCCTCGCTGAAAGCCGCCGTCAAGCGAGCCGGCAGGTCGAGATTCGCTTCGACCAGCGCGCGTCTCACCACAACGACATGCATAATCGGGAAGATACCGGTACGCCGCCACCACTCCTGCTGCGCCCGGCCATGGTCGGGCCACATCCGTCCAACGGGGACATCTGGATCGGCGTAGGCGGCGGGCGCGGTCGGACTGATCACCGCGTCGATCTCGCCCCGCCGTAGCAGCGCGTCGAGCGTCTCGGCTGTACGGCGGATGGAGATACCAAGCGGGGGGCTAAACGGCGCCCGGTCGGTGGTTACGGACACGTGCAGACCGCCGGTTACCCATTCCACCGAACGCCGATCCACGCCATGGTCGTCGGCGAGCAGCCCGCGTACCCACAGCGCCGCAGTCTGCTGGTAATCGATCAATCCAATCGCGCGACCGGCAAGGTCCCCCGGCGCACGAACACGGTCGGTGCGCACATAGAGGTTGGGGTGGCGGAAGGCGCGCGAGGGGAAGACTGGCAGACCGACATAGTCGCGCCTACCGGCGCCGACCGCCGCGATGTGGCTTGCCATCGACAGTTCAGCGACATCCCATGCCGCGTCGCGCAGCACCGAGCGGAACAGCGTCTGCGCCTCGACACAGCGAATATCCAGCTTAACCCCCGGGATTTTGACGCGACCATCGAGCAACGCCTCAATTCGGTCGGAGAAAAGGAGCCCGGCCGAGAGGGTCACGCTGTCACCCCGACCAGAAGACGGCGGACGCCGTAGCCAGCAACGGCTGCACCAAGGATCGCACCGTACAACACCTTGGCAGCGAGGACGACGCCAAACGTTAAACGCGGCGGGCCGAAGCTGAACAGAACGGACTGAAGCCCGGTCAGCGCACCCGCCAAGAGGACAGCGACGAGGATCGATCGGCGCACGATCGTCCCGACCGTCGCTAGCGCCGCGCCATTGACCTTCCCCGCGATCAGGCGTTTGCGGGTCAGCAGGCCCGGCACGAGCATGCTCATCAACGACACCATCAGCGTCTGCGGAACGGCGTCAAGGACGAGGCCCCCGGGTCCCCACACGGGCACGGTCGCGTGACCGCCAAAGACGATGAAGACGAACGCCGCGCTGAGGATCGCGTTGATGGTCGCGCCGATAACGGTCTCGACCGCGAGATAGCGGCGCTGCGCCGCTGTCATCGGACCGCGCGATTCCTGTATCGGCATTGGGGACTCGCTACGCACGTTGTTAGCATGGATGTTCCTCATCCTTGGCTGATCGCGGCACCGTGATGCGCAGCGACTATCGTGCGGTTTCCGCCACCAGCGTCACAGGACCAATCAGCCCCGAAGGCCGTAGCGGGGCATCGGCGCGATAGGCGGGCATCGCCGTCCATGTGACCTTGGTCGCACCGGGCTGCGCATCGCCAATCAGCCGATTGACCCAGAGATTGGCCACGCGCACCTCGATCCAATTCCGGCCGGGCTTCAGCGCCATGGTGACGTCCAGACGGTAGGGCGCGTGCCAGGCGGTTCCAACCGCGATACCGTTGACGCGAACCTCCGCGACGTCGCCGACTGCGCCGAGATCAAGGAACCGCGGCTCGACACGAGCGGCGCCAGGTACGACACTCTCGTTCGTGTACGTCGCCACTCCGGAGAAATAGCGAATGCCCGGAGAGGCGCTGCGGTCGAGCGGCGCGAGGGTGGCAAGGTGCGTCTCCGCGGGCGCTCCTCGCCCAGACTGGAAGCGCACCGTCCAAGGCCCGGTAACGCTGGCAATTACGCGCGACGCGGCGGCCGGGACTGTGACGGAAGGAGACTCGGCGGGGCGGCGGAACACGACAAACACCGACTCCTCTGCACCCAGCATGATTGGAACGACCGTCCGACTGGCTTCGGTCCGGTATGATACCGGCGAGATCGTGCCGCTGTCCGCGTGCCAGAGTTCGGGCATGCGCCCCGCGACACGGAAGCGCACGTCCCGCATCACCGGCGTCGTGCCGCGATTGGCAAGAAAATACACCTCGCCATCGGGCAGCGTACGATGCGCAAAGAGTAGCGGTCCTCCGGCTCCCGCGCCGGCGTAATCCATATCGGGTGCGACACCGATATGGGCGAGCCCCGCCTCGACGTCGCGGCCAGCGATCACCCGTCCCTTGCCGACCTGCGTGTCGGCACCACTGCCCCACAAGCGGCGGACGAGCGCGGCAAAGGCGGCGGGATCGTCCTGCAATGAGGGCGAGCCGGTCGGCGCCTCACCGATCACGGTGAGCCCCGCATCGACCAGCTCGGCGATGCGCCGCAGCGTCGACAGCGTCATTCGCACCGAGCTGCCGCCCAGGTACAACGCCCGGTACCGGGCTCCGCTGCGCGCTGTGAGCAGCCCGTCTTTCATGTCCAGCACCGACACGAGCGATGGAGCATCCACGAAGTCATAGCCATAGCGCACCGGCACATCAGCGAGGGGCGCCTGCGCGTAGAGCGCCGTCAACGGCGCCTCCTCACCGAAGAAATAGGCCACGTCCGCCTGGGCACGACCCTGCTGGAGCAAATAGCTCGATCGCGCCATGTAATCGACCCATGGCCGCGCCATGCCGGCCCAACTTTCGTGCCGGTTGAAATACTGGCCGAAGATAGCGAGCGATAGGCCGGGCTGCTTGTCGTCGACGGGCTGATGCACCGAGGTATGGATGACCGGTCGATTGACTCCGAGCGCAAATTCCATATCGATGACGTGGCGCAGGTCCGCCGGCGCGAACGCCCATGGCGAGAAGCCCGACGTCATCGACTCCGCCGCCACGAGGTTCTGGCCATAGAGATGCGCAACCGACGCGGCACCGCGTATATCCCCGATCAACGTCGGACGAGGGTCACCGCCGTGCGGGAAGGTCCACATCGCCGCCATCGGCACATCCGCATAGGCGCGCATCGCAATGTCGTCGCCAAGGGCTGGCCGGCTGTCTTCCAGGGCCTCGCCATAGACCTTGAGGCCACGGCCATGCGCGACCTTGGCGATCGTGCCGTAATGCTCACGAGCGAGAAGGTCGGCGAGCGTCTGCCGGTAATCGCGCAGGAACCTGTCGCTTCGCACGTGCGATCCGATCACCGCCCCGGTCAATGCCGGCAGCCATGGCACCGGATCATAGCCCCGCAGCGACCGGAAGGCGGCGATCATTTGCGGCGTCCAGTTGGCATCGCCCGCCTCGAAACTATCGGTGACCAGCGCCTGCACGCCCCTGTCCCCGATCAGTTCGGCTCCCGCCGCATCGCGGTAGGTATCCAGATAGCGATCGAGGTAGCGCGTCACCGCGGCGCCGTCATATTTGTCGACCTCCAATCCGGTGGCCTCAGGACTTGCGGGATGATTGGTCGTGCCCAGCAGCGATGTGCCAAGCCGCACGATCCGCCAGCGGCCGGCGGGCGGCGTCCAGTCGAGCGTTCCATCGGCACTCATGTGCCGCGTCACGTCGATCACCCGCGCCGGATCGACGCCCGCCATGTCGGGGGTATCGCGGCTTAGCGCGTCATAGTCGATGACCGTGGCAAAGCCGGCCTTCGCCTCGAAACGGTCGACTTTCGCCTCTGCGGACAGGCGCAGTTGCGCGATCGCGAGCGTGGCCGCCGGCGGGGCACTCGGGAAGAGGCCCTCCATCTGCGCGCCTGGGGCCGGCGCGCCGAGCCCGACGCGCTTGGGCCTCGTATTGGGGCAGAGGACGAGCCGAAACGCGCGGGCGGTTACCGGGGCGAAGCCGACCGTCGTCGGCACGTTAGCGAGCGGCAGCGATGCGATGGGCCGCCAGCCGCCGTCCACCTGCGCTTCGAGGATCGGGAGATATTCCGGATCGCCGAACGCAGGCAGGGCCCGCGGGATGAACATAGTCGCCGATCGGAGAGTGACGGGCGCGGCATAGCGCAGCGTCAGCACGGCTGGCGCACTAGTCGTGCCCCGTGGCAGGGCCACCGCCGTCGAGGGGTCGTCGTCGACCAAGGCGGCGAGATCACCGCTCGCTCCCTCCATCACATTCGGCCTCGCCGCGTCGGCGACGGTCAACGGATAGGCGAGCACCGCGACATCAGCATAGAATTGCCCCCGCGCCGAGCCGGCCGCCTTGGCATCGAATTCAGCGAGCGAGTCGAAGAACGGCAGCGACTGAAACGGCCCGGTGACGCTCGGCGGTGCGGCAAGCGGCGCAGTCGGGCGACGTCCTCCCATCACATCCGTTTCACTCCACACGAGCTTCTTCATGCCGTCCGCCGGCGGCACCCAAGGCCCGCCGGTTTCGCTCCAGCCCGGCGATGCCGCGATCGCCAGTTCCAGGTCGAGCCGCTGCGCCGTCGTTGCGGCAAAGCGAAAAGCCTGTTTCCAGGCAGGGCTCATATAGGCGAGCCGCGTCTTCACCACTTGGGGCGTCATCAGATTGGCATCGAATGCCTGTACCCCGCCGAGCCCGATCGCCTTCATCCAGGCGAGATCCTTGGCGATCCCGTCTTCGGTGATATTGCCGTTCAGCCAATGCCACCACGTGCGTGGCCGGGCGGAGGCAGGTGGATCGCGAAAGCCGTCGACCAACGCGTCGGTCGCGGCAGCGGTGGTACCGCCGGTATCGTCACCCCTCGCTTGCGCTTGAGCTGCACCCGAGATCAAAAGGCCAAGCGCAACGAAGCCGGCCTTCATATTGCGTTCCGCCGTGCGATGGCGCCATAGACTGCGGCGCTCGGCTTAGGCGTCCGCTTCCAGTTTGTGCGATCAACGGCGCACAGCCCGAACCGGCCCTCGTCGAAGCCGGCTCCCCATTCGTAGTTGTCGAGTAGCGACCAGTGGAGGTAGCCCTTCACCGGCACCCCCTCGTCCATCGCCACCTTGAGCTCTCGCAACGCCGCTGGGATGAGCGCTGCTCGCACGCTGTCGTCATTAGTGCCGACACCATGTTCGCTGATCAGTACCGGTACGCCCGTCGCCTGGTGAGCATAGCGGACCGCGCCGGCAAGCGATGGCGGATAGACTTCTGCGCCGCGGAAGTTGCGCGGGCCGCCCGGCGGTGCAGCGACCTTGCCTTTGGCATCCCAGATGTTGCGCTCGTAATTCTGAATGCCGACGAAATCATCGTGCTTCGCCGCCTCCAGCCATTCGCCGTACAATTCGGCGCGCTTTGAGTCGCGGAGGCTGTTGGGCCCGACTGCCTGGTCGTCGGCCATCGCCAGGCTGACGCCAACAGGAAGATCCGGGCGCACCGATTTAATCGCGTCGCGCGCGCTCTTGTGTCCCTGCAGCATGCTGGCGGTGACCCTGGGCACATCCTCGGGCAATACGGTGTTGGCGACGACGAACTTGGGCACGTTTGCGGCCCGTGCCGCGGCTGCAAGATTGGCGCGCAATCCGCCCACAAATTGGGGCGGCAAGACTAGCGGCAGCAATTTGGCGAGATTTGGCTCGTTGAAGGTCGTGGCCATCCCGACGTCCGCCGCCAAATGACGTGCGGCACGATCACAAAAGCGGGTGAACAGCGCCGGGGATTGCGGATGCAGCCAGCCGCCCTGCGCCGCAAACCAGCGCGGCGTCGTATAGTGGTTGAAGGTCAGCACTGGCGTAATGCCGCGCGCGCGGCAGGCCTCGATGATCCGTTTGTAGTGATCGAGCATCGCGAGCGAGAAGTGTCCCTCGTCCGGCTCGATCCGCGCCCATTCCAGGCTGAAACGATAGCTGTTGAGCCCGATCTGCTTCACCATGTCGAGGTCGGCTGGCCACTGCTCGAAACTGTTGACCGCGTCGCCAGACCGTGCGCCGGTGATCGTCGGCGTCACGTTCTCGAGCAGCCACTGGTCGCTGTTGACGTTGTTGCCCTCGATCTGATGCCCCGCGGTCGAGGCGCCCCACAGGAAGCCCTTCGGGAAGGAACCGGTGCCGCGTGGCTGCGCGACAGCCGGCAGGACCGCAGCGACGGCCGTCGTCGCGACGGTGCCGCCGATGAAATTGCGACGGTCGAGGATCATGGCAGTTCTCCGATGAAGGCGAGGATCTCGTCGGCAAGCCGCGTGTCCGCGGTGCCGAGATGATAGGCGAGGCTGAAATGATTATGCCCGGAGCCGTAGAAGACGCGCGGCAGCCGCCCGTGATGCGCGAACCGCGCGGCGCACAGGCCGAGTGTTTCCGCTTGGAAGCGGTGCGGATCATATTGCGAGCAGGCGAGCAGCATCGGGAGAGTTGACACGGTCATTGCCGCAGCGACGCTGCGCCCTGCTTCCTCGGTCGCCCGCCCGAAGTAAAGGCGATCGCGCTCCTCCAGTGGTGCGAAGCCGTACAGGCCGGACAGGAGTACCGCGGCGGCCGCAGCCGTGCTGTCCTGGCGCATCTGCAGATGCGTCGCGACGTGCGCCGCGCCCGCGGATGTCCCCATGACGCAGATCCTAGCCGGATCGCCACCATACTCCCCAGCGTGAGCGGCAAGCCAGTCGAGGGCGGCGCCGACGTCCTCGCCCCCGGACGGCCAACCATGGTCCGGAGCGAGGCGGTAGTTCATCACTGCTCCCACCATGCCGTGGCGCGCGGCCCATCGCCCGGCATGCGCGTTGAACGGATGGCTTGCCGACGCCTTCTCACCTCGCACGAAGCCGCCGCCATGCACCCACAGCAGGATCGGGCGATCGCGTTTGTCGTCCTGCGGCAGATACAGGTCGAGCCGCTGGCGCGGATCCGGGCCGTAGGCGAGATCGGCCGCAGCGACCGGCTGCGCCGCGGCGAGCTGGTCCTGCTCCACCCGGAAGAGGTCGTGCACCGCAGCCAACACTACCGAGCCGAGTTCGACGCCCAGCGCGGCGATAGTCTCACGCGCGTCTGCCGGCTGCATCATGTCCTGTCTCCCCCGAACCGGCCTAGAATTTCGCGTCCAGGCTCAGGCCGATCTGCCGATAGGATTGCGTGCCGTAGATCGCACCGACATTCGTCGCGCCGCCATAGGGGAAGTCGCTCTGCATGAGCTGCGGTTCATGCACGTTGAAGAGATTACGCGCGAACAGCGCCAGTTGATACCGGTCGTCCTCAGTGCGCACGCCGACACGACCGCCGACGAGCCAGTGCGGCCGGAATGTCGTCTCGGCGCGGGAGTTTGCCTCGTAGCGGACGCGCGACTTCCAGACCGTGTCGCCGGCGAGGAACGCCTTGAACCTGTTGGTCACCGTGCGTTCGTACTCACCGGAGAAGGTGAACTTGTACTCGGGCGCATAGGCGAGCTGGGTATCGCCGATGTTGGTACCATCGGTGCCGAGGAAGTTCTTGGGGTAGGTCGCCTTGGCCCAGATGAAGCCGGTGTTGATCGACAAGCCGTCGACGACCCGCCCGAACAGGTTGATCTCAGCGCCGCGTGACTTCACGCCGCTGATGTTGGTCTGGACGCAAGACAGGGTTGCGGTCGTGCTGATCGTGCACTGCTGCGCCTGGAAATCCTTGATCTTCTGGTAGAAGGCATTGAGGTCGAGTACCCAGCCCTGCAGCAGCGTCGCCTTGATCCCCGCTTCGTAGGCGGTAGGGATCTCAGGTCGGACGACATAGGGGAGTAGCGGCAGCGTCGGCGTCGCAATCTGGCCGCCCTTGAAGCCGCGCGACGCGGTCGCATAGAACATCGCGTTACGACCGAGGTCATATTGCCCGCCGACGCGATACGATACGACTTCAGTGCTGAAGCGCTGGAAGTAGTTGGGCGTCGCGGGCGTGGCGAGATTGACGCGATCGAGCGAGAGCTTGGCGCTGGTCAGGCGGCCACCGACGATCAGCCGCAGTGCATTGGTGAGGTGGGCCGTTCCCTGTCCGAATACCGCGAGCGACTCGTCCATGATCCGATCGGTCGCGCCCGGCTGTTGGGAGATCGGGATCTGCACGCCGGGAGCTGGAATCAGCGTGACCGCGAGGGTTTCAGGATCTCGGTTCTGGATCTGTCGCGAGAAGAAGGCACCGACGGTATATTCCACAAACTGATTGGCCGGCGACGATGCTCGGAACTCCTGCGTGAACAGGCTCGTGCGGCGATTGACCGGCCCGTTGGCGACCTGTAGTTCGAGTGGGTCAGCGCGGAAAACGTCGGTTGCGGCACCGAAGCCTGTTTCCTCGCTCCGGCGATAGGCGGTGACCGACGTCAGCGTGAAGGGCGTCGCCTCATAATCCACTTGGAACGAGCCGCCATAGACCTTCGTCCGGCCGACGTAGGACTGGCTGGTGCAGTAATCGCGGTTGCCCTCGCCGACAGTCACCCCACAGCTGGCGAGGCGTGCGGTGATGCCGGTCGCATCGAAGGCGGCACCGCCGAAGATCGCGCCGGGGCCACCAGCACGGACGAAGGTGAAGAAGTCACCGCCATTCTCGGCGCGCGAACGGCTGTAGTCGCCGATCAGATTGAACGTCAGCTTGTCGGTTGGTCGCCACAGCAGCCGGGCGCGGCCACCATAACGATCGCTGTCATTGAAATCACCGGTCGTCGCGTTGCGGTTCGGCCCCTGCCGCAAATTGCCGAAGCCCGAAATACGCACTGCGGCATCGCTGCTCAGAGGTACGTTGACGAGTCCCTGGACGATTTGGTTGCCGAACTTCGAGCCTAACGTGCCTTCATTCGACAGTTCGGTGCGCACGCGGGCACTGAAGCGCGTGGGATCGGGGGCGTTGGTGGTGATGTTGATGACGCCGGCCGACGTCGTCAGGCCGAACAGCGTTCCCTGTGGCCCCTTCAGTACCTCAATACGGCCGACGTCGAAGAGATCGGCGATGTTTGCATTGCCTTGACTGACCTGGTCGACGACGATGCCGACCGAGGCAACCGCACCCGCCGAGAAGGTCTGCGTACCGATGCCGCGCAGTGATCCACCGCCACCGGTGTTTTGACCCGGCGCCTGCTGGATTTCGAGGCTTGGCGAAATACGCGCGAGATCGTTGACGGTGTTGACCTGCTGACGCTCAAGCTGTGCCTGGTTCGCAACGGTGATCGAGATCGGCACATCGACGACGCGCTCGGAGCGCCGCTGTGCCGTTACGACGATATCACTGCTTTCGGGCTCGGCGGGCGTGGCAGTGGTGGTGCCATCCTGCGGTACGGCGGCCGGTTCGGCGGTGGCCGCTTGCTGGGCGGCGGCTGGGCCTGAGAATGCCACCATCGCCGTCGTTGCAAGCGCGATCTGGATCGTCAGCTTCATGTTTTCCTCTCCTATGGGGTGCCGCCGGTTCAGCCGGTCTGGCGTTCGTTCTCGATTTCGTTGGTCAAGGTGCCGATCGGGCCGATGGCGACTCCCACCCGGTCACCGGCCTTCATCCACAACGGAGGTTCTCGCTTGGCGCCCACACCGCCGGGCGTACCGGTCGCGATCACGTCTCCGGACGACAGCGGCGTGAAGGCGGAGACGTAGGCGATGATCTTCGGGATCGGGAAGATCATGTCGCGGATCGGCTGATCCTGGACGACGTCGCCATTCAGGCTCGTGACGACGTGGACGTCGGCGAGTTCACCGGCTTCGTCGGGCGTCACCAGGGCGGGACCGAAGGCGCCGGTGCGGGGGAAGTTCTTGCCGGGGATGAATTGCGTGGTGTGCCATTGCCAGTCGCGCAGGCTGGCGTCGTTGAAGCAGGCGTAGCCGGCGATATGATCGAGCGCGTCGGTCTCCGTGATGTGCCGACCGCCGCGTCCGATAACGATCGCCAGTTCGCCCTCGAAATCGAGATGGCTCGACACCGTCGGCAGCATGATCGGCTGCCCATCCGCTACCAGTGTGTCGGCGAAGCGCGTGAAGATGGACGGGTGATCGACCTTGGCGCGCCCGGTCTCCTGGCGGTGGCTCTCGTAATTATGGCCGACGCATAGGATCTTGCCGGGATTGGGAATGACCGGCAGCAAGGTGACGTCGGCCAACGCCAATTCGCCATGATGGTCGAGCCTGGCAAGCGTACCCGCTGCGATCGCGGCCTTCAGGTCAGCGGGAGCGCCCGCGGCCGCGCCGTAATCGAGAATGCGGTCACCCTCAATTCTGCCGTAGCTTGCAGTGCCGTCGGCGCGGCGAAAACTGACAAAGGCCATGGTCAGGCTGTTCCTTCCTGAAGGGTCTCGGCGGGCTGCCTGACGGAGTGGAGGTGAATCTCGGCGGATCGGACCAAGCCGGCGATGTCGCCGTCGGTGGTCCCGAAGACGTAGTGATCAGGGCGAACCAGGACCGCGCGGACATGCCGATCCGCGAGCCAGCGCGAGAGCGTGCCGTCGTCCGCCACGTCCGCCACCGATACGACGGTGATCCCGTTCAAGCCGTCGGCTTTGCTGCCCATGCCGTCGTCCGTCACGAACAGACGCCAGCCCCCCCCGAAGGCGTCGTCGAGCAGTCGCGTGCCGACCTGCGGCTGGACGAAACGCTCACCCGCACCAGGCGTGTCGAACGCGAGCACGCCGTCGCGATAGGCAGGAATGAGGTCCGCTGCGGTCCCCCCCTGCCCGCAGCGCGCGCGTTCGCGCATCGCCGCGTCGCGTTGCCCGGCGCGATCGACGTCGAGCTCGCAAATGTAGCGCCCCGCGTCGATCGCTGCGGAGACGACGCTGCGGACATGAGGGTCGCGCTCCGCTGCATAAGAATCGAGCAGGTCCGCAGCGCTGATCCCGCCAATCACCCGCTCGAGCTTCCAGACGAGATTGGCGACGTCGCGCATTCCGTGGCACATGCCCTGACCGAAGAAGGGCGGCGTCTGATGAGCCGCGTCCCCAGCGAGAAAGACGCGGCCATCCCGCCAGCGCTCGGCGATCAGGCCGTGGAACCGATAGGTCGTCGCGCGCACCAGCTTATGGGGGACTTCACCGAGATAGGGCTGGATCAGCGCTGCGACGCGATCGGCACGCATCATCCCGTCGTCGTCCTCGCCTGGCAGCAGCATGAACTCCCAGCGGCGCATCGTGCCGCGCCCGGGGACGATCGTCGCCGGGCGCGCCGGATCGCACATCATCACCGACAATTGCTGGATGTCGGCGCTGTCTGGCACACCCCACAGATCGGGGAAGCGGACCGGACCCTCGACCTCGGCGTCGACGACCAGCCAGGGCTCCTCGAAGTGCAGGTCCTCGAGCACGATGCCGAGCGTCTTGCGCACCACGCTACGCGCGCCGTCGCAGGCGATCACCCAGCGCGCACGCTGCTCGATCGCGCCGTGTTCGCCGGCGAGTTGCAGCGTAACGCCATCGTCGTCCTGCTCGAAGGCGGCGAGCTCGACCCCCATCAGCTGCGTGACCTGCGCAAAGCGGCTGAGGCCGTCGCGAAGCGCCGCTTCAAGCTCGGGCTGATAGAAGAAGTAGTCGTTGGCCCAGCCGAACGGCTTCGGCCGACCCGCCGTGCCCATATAGCGGATCACGCCGTGATCAGCGCCGACGTGGAGATGCCCCTGCGTCTCGCGCATGGTCGGGGCGATGGTATCAGCCAGGCCGGCATCCTGGAACAGGCGCATCATCTCATGGTCGAGGTGGACCGCGCGAGGTAAGGGATGCGGGTTGGCGTCACGATCGATTACCAGCACCGACAGTCCCGCACGGCCTGCCAGATTGGCCGCCAGCGCACCAACCGGGCCGCAGCCGATGATCGCGATGTCGAAGGCGGGAGTCTGTGCGCTCACCGACCGCCGCCATGACGCAGAGACTGATACGGGCGGCAATCGTGCGTCATCAGTTCGTCTCTCCGAGCGCTCTTCCTGGCGGTGAGGAGAAAGTGATCTGCTCTAGGGATAATGTAAAATATTGCTTTTTTGCATATCCATAGTCTCCGCCTATGCTACTCGTCGGTGATCGCGTCGAAGAAGTCCTGTCCCAATCTGGAGAGCTGACGGCCGCGCAGCGTGCGGATGCCGATGCTTCGGGTGATCGGTACGCCGACGATCGGCAGCGCCCTCAACAGGCCAGACTGTACCTCAGGTTCGACGACGCCGCGTGGCAGGACGGTGACGCGGCGCCCCTGCTGCACGATCGCTTTCGACGTCAGGAGGGAGTCGCAGCGAATGACGTCGGCCGGTACTGGCGTCTCCGAGGCGAGGAACAAGGCTTCGATCTGGCGGTGAAAGGCGCCGGCCGCTTGCGGTAATACCCACCCCAAATCCGCAACCTCCGCAAGTGACACGCTCTGCCCCAGTCCGTCATTCAGCCGTCCGACGATCAACGAGAAGGGATCGCGCGCGATCGACCATTCATTGATGTCAGGGGGTGGTGCCTCGATCCCCGTCGTCACCACCGCGACTTCAATCTCACCACGCCGTAACAGGTCGATGAGCTGGGCATCGGCGCGCTCGATTACAGTCAACGCCATATGGTCGGACCGTTCCATTCGTATGATCGCGGCGGGGACGAGGCTGACCAGCGCGCCCGGCGTGCCGCCGATGCGCAAGGGGCCGCGAATGCCGGCTTCGGCCAGCGCGACAGCCCGTTGCGCATCCACCAAGAGCACCTCCATCATCTCCGCCCGACGCCTCAGCGCCTCGCCCGCCTCGGTGAGGGTAATTCCCTGCCGAGCGCGCGCGAAAAGACGCGTCTTCAAACTGCGTTCCAACTGCGCGATCGCAACCGACACCGACGGCTGTGAGATATTCAGGCTACGCGCGGCACCACTGATCGACCCTTCGACGCACACTGCAAGAAAAGTGCGCATCAGGCGGGGATCGATCATACGCAACCTTTCCGTTCCATAGGACGGGCCTATGCTTCTCCTAAGAATGCGTATTTGCCACATATAGCGGCGTGCCGCCATACTCTGTCGTGCCGCGAACCGGCGGCAGGAGAGATGCGCGGCGATGAGCGAGAAATTTCCGATCACGGGTCTGCGCAGCGTCGACTTCGACGTACCCGATCTTGCCGCCGCGGCGGCTTTTTACACCGATGTCTGGGGCCTCGCGATCGCCGACCATGGTGAGGACGTCGTCTGGCTGCGCGGCACCGGTTCCGACGCCTATCTTCTCGGCCTGCACTCCGGATCGACGCCGGCGATCCGGTCGATGACGTTCCGCGTTGCTCCCGGCGCCGATGCCGAGGCACTCGCCGCAGGGATGATCAAGCAAGGTGCCGAGTTGATCCAGCCGTTGGCGGCGACGGATGAGCCCGGTGGTGGATCGATGCTCGCTGTCCGGGATGCACAGGGTCGGACCATCCGACTGGTCCAGAGCGACACGCCAGTCTCGCCCTTGCCGGCAGCCCCGGATCGACCCGAACGGCTCGCCCATGTCAATTTCAACAGCGACGACGTCACGCGAGACGTCGCGTTCTACGCGGAGGCGCTCGGTTTCACGCTGACCGATCGATCGAAGATGATGGCCTTCGTCCGCACCAATAGCGATCACCACTCGATCGTCATCGCCGACGCGCCGGTCAACACGCTGAACCACGTCGCCTTTCAGATGCCGACATGGGAGGGTGTGATGCGCGCATCGGGCCGGATGGTCGATCACCATTTTCCGATCGGCTGGGGGCCTGGCCGCCATGGCCCCGGCAACAATGTTTTTGCCTATTTCGTCGATCCGTTCGGCATCGTCATCGAATATACCGCAGACGTCTTGCAGGTCGACGATGATTACCGCGTTGGCCGTCCTGAGGACTGGACATGGCCGCCGGGACGCAGTGACCAATGGGGCATCGCGCCGCCTAAAACGCTGGAATGCAAGGCGGCGCAGCTCGCCATTCCCTTCGCCTGAAATAAACGAGAGGACGCCATGATCGACATAGCCACTTCTGGCAGCCTGCCCGCTTCCGGCGCCTATGTGCTACGAGCCGGCGCCGGACTGTCCCACCTTGTCGCCGGTCAGGTGATCCGCACGCTTGCCGGCGTCGAGCAGACCGGGGGCGGGTTTGGCGCCGTGGTCGCCGATTGTCCGCTGGACCGCGGACCGATCCCGATGCACTGGCACGAGCGCGAACACGACACCTGGTTCGTCACCCGCGGCCGGCTGCAGGTGTGGGCGGACGACCAGTCGCGCGTGCTCGCCCCGGGCGATTTCGCCTATGTGCCGCCGCGCGTTACGCACAGCTACCGCAGCGTCGCGCCGCGCACGCAGTTCTTCGGAATCGTCGCACCCGGCGGCTGGGAGCAGTTCTTCGTTGATGCTGGCGAGGTCTGGGGGATGACCGGGCTGCCTGCCGATGGGCATCCGTTCGATTTCTCACGCATGGGGCCGGCGATGGGCAAGCACCGCATCATGCGGGTCGAGAGTCCGGTCTACGCCGATGCGACGCCGATCGGTGCCGCCGACCAGCAGCTGCCCACCGACACCTCCGCCTATTTCCTCGAGGCCGGCTTCGGCGAGCGCCACAGCCTGCTCGGGCACCTTGCGACCACGATGCTGACCAACGCCCTGACTGGCGATCTCGTCGACATGCGCGTGATCGAAGGCGGGCGCGGCGCGTCGATGCCGGCGCTGCGCCATGCGGCAACGCACGTCTTCATCTACGTGCTCGACGGTCTGGTCGTGGTGACGATCGGAGGCAGCGAGCACCGGCTGACCGCGGGCGATGCGATCAACCTGCCGGTCGGCACCGCCTATGCCACCGAAGTGCTCAGCGGCACGGCACGATGGGTGCAGACCAGCAGCGGCGGAAACGCCGCGGACCTGTGGTCAATGGCGGGTAGCCCGACGGCCGGTTTCTCTTTTCCCCTCGGCACTGATCCAAATACCTTCACGGTTCCCGTAGGCGTCGACGCGGAGCTCGCATGAGCGACATGGCGGTAACGTCCAATCGCCGAACCATTATCGGCGGTCTGCTAGCCGCCGGGGCTGGTACCATCCTTCCCCGGCCTGCCCGAGCTGCAGAGCCCGTTGCGCGCGTCATCGTCGACAACGACTTTTCCGGCGATCCGGACGGCCTGTTCCAGCTTGCCCACCATCTCCTGTGCGACGGCGTGTCGATCCCCCTTATAATCGGGTCGCATCTACCTTCAGGTTTTGGCGGCAGTCGATCTGCTCAAGAGTCGGCGGCCGAGGCCGCGACGCTTGCCCGGGTCATGCGATTGTCCCTGCGAAGCGCTCCGATTGCAGGTGCCGCGGGCCCTCTGTCCAGCCGCACCGCCTCTCTCCCAAGCGCCGCAACCGCCAGCATCGTGGCCGAAGCGATGCGCGGCGATCCGGCGCGTCCGCTGATCTATGCTGCCGGCGCGAGTCTCACTGAACTCGCCCTCGCCTGGCGCGCCGAGCCCCGGATCGGTCGTCGCCTGCGCCTCGTCTGGATCGGCGGTAAAACTCCACCGGGCGTGACGAACGCCTTGCCCGAGGGAGCGGCGCCGGAATTCAACCTGCAGTGCGATCCGATCGCGGCGCAGATCATTTTCAACGAGTCCGACATTCCGATTTGGCAGGTGCCCGAGGGGGCTTACCGTCGCATGCTGTTATCCGCGGCCGAACTCGACGCGATGGCAGAGGGAGGACCACTCGGCCGCCACCTCAGTGGCCGGGTAGAGGCCATGGCGGCGCGGATCGCTGCAATTCCGGGTGCGCCGGCGCTGCTGCACACCGACGCCCTTGTGCTTGGTGATAGCCCTCTCGTCACGTTGACAGCCCTGGTTCCGCCTATTGCGCCTGACCCATCGTCAAGCCGCTATACCCAAATCCCGACGCCGCGTCTCGGTGTTGATGGCCGCTATACCGAGTACGCCGCTGGGCGACCAATGCGTGTTTACACAGATGTCGATGCGAATCTGACATTCCGCGATATGCAGGCACGCTTCATGCTGCTGAACCGGAGACTTTCACCGCATAAACGATGAGCATCACCGACGGCGTGGTATCGGCTAGTAAGTCAGCAATTACGACATTCTGTATGTCAAACGGCACGCTACCCGCTCTTCTTGACCCATTTGCGGTCATTCGAGGCTTGTTTTTGGCTTCCCAAATTCTGCCGTCTGTTCATGTTGCCAACGGGTAACCTCATGCGCGAGAGGTGAACGATCGAGCCCATCACGCGCGCGACTCATCAGGCCGCAACAACGCAGCCTGGCGAGAAGGCTACCAACCCATATCGCCTGCGGCGATCTCTCGGTTACGCTCGGCAAGCTCATCCTCGTCCGCCGGACACATGGTCGACATGCCGTCGTTGGCCGCCC
This sequence comes from Sphingomonas kyungheensis, assembly GCF_037120395.1. Classification (NCBI taxonomy): domain Bacteria; kingdom Pseudomonadati; phylum Pseudomonadota; class Alphaproteobacteria; order Sphingomonadales; family Sphingomonadaceae; genus Sphingomonas; species Sphingomonas kyungheensis. Next base: position 18,179 of record NZ_JBBBDM010000020.1, on the reverse strand, counting down.
GCTCCTGAATTTGCTCGACGAACGGCCGCAACCCGTCCTCATAGTGATAGAACGCAGACGCATGATCGTAGGGATAGCGCTCCAGGGCTGCTGCCAGACGACCCGCGCCGATGATGGCCATCGAACCGCCGAGGCCCGCGAGCGGCGAGACGCAATACCCCGCATCGCCCACCAGCACGACCCGGCCACGCGACCAGCACGGCATCCGGATCTGATTGATCCGGTCGAAATAGAAATCGTCGTCCCCAGCGACGGCCGCGAGCATGGCCGGCACCTTCCAGCCCAGATCGCCGAACCGGTCCTTGATCAACCGACGCTGCTGCGCCCGATCGCGATAATCATAGGCGATCTCGCTCTCCGTCCGAAAACCGAAGCCGATGTCCGTACGATCGTCATAGCCGTTGAGCATCGCCATCCGCCCGGGCGTCCGGAAAACCTCTGTCGTATCGGCGGGGAGCAACCCGGTCTCCGCCACGACTTTCAGAAAGAAATACCCGCCCATGAAATGGGTGAACTGATCGCCACCGCCGAATACCAACCGCCGCGTATTCGACCGGTTGCCGTCGCACCCGACGACCACCGCGACGTCACGCTGCTCGCCGTTGTCCAGAGCCACCGCTACCCCGTCCGCGCGCTCGACGAGCCCCGTGATCGACCGGCCGAACAGCAGCTCGACATCGTCCGCCACCGCATCGAACAAGATGTCCAGCAGGTCATCGCGATGGATTTCATACCGTACCTCCGAGGCTTGATCGCCGCCAACTCCCATAGAACCCAGGGTGGAATCATCCGCATTCTTGAACGCAAACCGGCGAGACGGCAGCGCCTTGGCCCTGACACGGTCGATGAGGCCCATCCTCTTCAGGATATCGATCGTCTCACCTTCGATGTCGACGGGTGTGCCACCACGTCGCAACCCCGGTGCCGCCTCAATGATGGTGACCCGATAGCCAAGCCGCCTCAACCCATAGGCGGTGGCTAGACCGGCAAAGCTTGCACCGCTGATGAGGACGGCACCGTAGTCGGAACGAGAGTTAAGCGCGTCGCGGGTTGACGGAACCATGAGGGCATCTCCAAACTGGATATGACATCGATATATACCGAGTATAATTTAATGAGCAATATAGTGAAGGATGCTGGGATGGATCGACGGACCCGGAAGCGCTTGGCGACCCGCCAGACCATATCCGACGTCGCAACCCGCCTCTTCATGGATCGTGGGTTCGATCAGGTAACGATCGACGAGATCGCGAACGCTGCCGATGTCGGGCGCATGACGGTGTTCAATCACTTTCCGCGCAAGGAGGACATGTTCTTCGACCGAGAAGAGGATGCGCGCAATCTGGCGTTCGACACAATCCGTTCGCGCCCGTCAGGAACCTCGCCGATCGAAGCGCTGGGCGCACTGGCCCACCAGATGATCGAACAGCCGTCCGAGACCTTTCCCTTGTTTGAACATACGCAGGCCTTCGTCGAGACGGCCCTGGCCAGCGAGACGTTGAAGGCGCGCGGACGCCAGATGCGCGACCATTTCGTTCAAGATCTGGCCGCCCTCTTCCAGGAAGAGCATCATGACTGGGACGATAATGCCCTCGCACATTTGGCCGCTGGGCTGATCGCCTCGGCGTGGAGCACTGCGTTCCTTCGTGCCCACGCCGAGTTCAGCCGTACGGGCGATGTTCAGGCCGCGAAGCGTGTATTCTTGGTCATCATCGACCGAGGCGTTACCGGCACGCTCGCCGCGCTTGGAGGCACACCGCTGATAGCTACGGCCTGACCCACATCCGGCCATTTAGGGCCCTTGTCCCGCCGCCCAACTTTAGCCGTTCGTTCACGTTGCCGCTGCCCTCACCATAACCGTCAGCTTGATTTTACTGCCGGGTGAACAGCGGACACGATCCTGACTGCGTCGTTGATTGTTGCCCGCTGTTGAGGGGTTCCGCCCGGTATCACCGTCCATACGTCTCCAGGCCCTTCGCGCGTGGCAAGGTGTGCAGCGGACCTATGATCGAGGCCCAGTTGGTCGCGTGATCTCCCGACCTCCTTTTTGCCTCGTCGCTTAGAAGGGAAAGCAGATCATGTGAACGTATCCGTCGGGGCATGCGCCGCCTGGTAGGACCGCACCGGTAAAAAACTTGCTCATCTCAGCGTGCCGAATTTCAGCTGATGCATATGGGATCATCCGCTACCTTGAGACCCAAATTCGGCCGTTCGGCCAATATTCGGCTTTCGCCTAACCGGACCTATGTTCCCATCGATTGAAACTGCCGCCTTGAAGCTCCGAATAAGCGAATTCAACGATGGCGGTTGCGGGTAGATCCCTGACCGCGCGACGCCATCCGGACACGGCGACACATCCGGGACTTTCCCCGATAGTATCTGGAGGTGCGATGCAGCTAGGCAGTGCTCATGCCGTTGCCGCTCCTTCCCCTTGCTCCGTCGGTTCGAACCGCAACGAGTGCAGCAATACCCCGTCTCGGCGACCTGCCGTGGATCGCCGGCTATGCCCTGGCATTCGCCTGTGCGCATCATATCGCTGCGGGTTGGGGCGGTCAGGGTTATTACTCGCTGCTCTATCCGGCAGCGGGTGTCAGACTCGCGTTACTGTGGAGCCGTGGACCGCGGCTGACGATTTCGCTCATCGCGATGGAATTGGTCGTGCAGACGATCGCCGGCATCATCGTCCCAGGCCAGCCCGGCTGGCTTACGGCTTCGATCGGCGTCGCGCGACCTGCATTGACCTACGGCATCGTAGTCTGGCTGGTCCGCCACCTTGCGGCCCGGTCAAGTTCTAGCCTTGGCGTCGCGCCTATGCCGCTGGGCTTGGCCGCCGTGACGGCTCCCGTCGCGGCAGCCATGGTCTCGCTGCCTTGGTCTTTGCTCAGTCCCGAGCTGACCGGTGTCGTCGGCCTGCGGCAGACACTGGCGTCGCTTACCGGTTTCGCCGTTGGCGACATGCTCGGGGTATTGCTGGTTGCTCCGCCGTTGCTCTGGGTCATACAGGCTGCGCAGGACCGGACGCTGGTCCTGTATCGTCCGGCCGCACGACACGTTGCTGCACTGGGGGAAGCTGCCGCGGTACTCGGAGCGGCCATCGTGGCCAGCCTCTCGCTTGTCCGTATCGGCCTCGGTACTCCCGCGACCCCTGCCCTGCTCGCCGTTGCGTGGATTGGCCTGCGGTTCGGGCGTACCGCCAGTTGGTGGGCGATCCTGATCGTGGCGGCCATCGTCCTGCCGTACACCGCCACCGGCATGTCGGTCGCCGAACGGCTCGCGTTGCACATGAGTCTCGCCTCGATCGTAGTCGTCGGTTACCTCGCCGGCAGCTTCGCCGATGCGCAGGCACGGGCTCAGACCGATCTTTCGCGCCGCGACCGCCTGCTGTTCCAGGCGGAACGCCTCAAGACGTTGCGGGCGATGTCGGTTGCGGTGATCCATGAGATCAGTCAGCCGCTTTCCACATTAGCCATCGAGGCGAAACACCTCCACGAGATCACCGTCTCTGCCGATCCGGAGATTGCGCAAACTTCAGCCCTCATTGACCGAAAGGCAGCGGCGCTGTCGACGCTCGTGCGCCGCCTGCGCCGTTTCGGGGGGAGAGCGGTCGACGAACCTAGCGCCCTCCCCGTATCCGCGCTGATCGAGAACGTCGCAGCGCTGACCTCTGCCGAGGCTAAGGCAGCGGGCGTCGTTGTGGAGGTCGTCCCGATCGATCCTGACCTCGTCGTATTGGCTCAGGAGATCGAGCTGGCGCAGGCAATCATCAATCTTGTTCGTAACGCGGTGCAGGCGTGCGACGGTCACGTTGTGCTGTCGGCAAACCGTCACGACGACCAGGTCGTTGTAACCGTCGCGAACTGATGTTCGGATCGAAGCACGCCAAAACCCGGCATGGGCGTCGGTGCCCTTGTTGCCCGCGCAATTGTCGAAGCGCACGGCGGGACGGTCGATCGCATCACCCAGAGCGATGGCGCCATACGCGCGACCCTCTCGCTCCCGCTCGCAGGAGTCCCCGCATGACACATTCCGCGAACCAATCAGATCGCGCGACCGTCTATGTCGTCGATGATGACCGTGATCTGGGCGCAGCCGTCGCGCGGTTGCTGGGACGCCATGGTTATGCAGCCGAACCGTTCCTCGATCCCGTCATGCTGTTGTCGTTTTATGCAGATGCGCAGGCGCACTGCATCGTCACCGACATCATGATGGGTGATCTCGACGGGTTCGGCTTTGCGGACCGGGTGCGGGCCATCGATCCTGCCGTCGCGATCGTCTTCATGACGGCTTGGCCGACGACTGCGAATGCCGTCGACTCAGTCCGTCGCTACGGCGGCCTCGACTATCTCGAGAAGCCGCTGGACGAGACACGCCTCCTTGATGCGGTCGCCGAGGGGGTCGCCTGGTCCCGGCAACAGCGCAGTGCGCGCGCCCGTACCGCGACCCTGTCTGCGCGAGAGCGTCAGGTCTTTGAATTGCTCGTCCAAGGGCATAGCAACAAGGCGGTCGCCGATATGCTCGAGCTCAGTCCCAAAACGATCGAGGACCATCGGGCCTCGATCGTCGCAAAGACGGGCGCCAATGGCCTTGCCCAGTTGATCGCACTCGCGCGATGACCATTCGTTTGCTGGAGTTCCAGGCTGACCATGACCATAGACAACCGGCAATTGGAGCAGGCCATTCTCGACTTGCTTGCGACGCGACCCGAAATCTATCCTGCTCAGATGGTCGGCGAACTGAAACCGCGGCATGCCGGCATTTCTTTAGCCCGTATGCATGATGTTCTTGAGTGCCTATTCGCCGAACATCGCGTCGCACGCTTGTGGCATCGTTATCTTCTGCCAAGCGACGTCAGGAAGGTACGCACAAAGTGGCTGGACAGACTGCAGCCGTATGCAGACCAGCTTGGCGCGACCGGCACTTATTTCGCCATGTTTCAGACCGCGCGCGATATCGTGACGCATTGGGATGGTTGGTCGGTGGAAGCTCGCGATCTTACGGCATGACCCATTTGCGGTCATTCGTGACCTTTTCCCTTTCTCCAATTTCGGCCATTCATTCATATCCGAAATTCGACCGCGCCTGACACCTGACCCTTTCAGCTCACCGACTTAATATGGGGGGAAGCGAAACGTCTGCTTACCGAAACGCCGAGGGCGATAGCCGACACGCCGTGGCACCAACCCTAACAAGCCGATGGCGCTACCAGAATTAGGGCAAGGGCGGGTCGTTCGGGATCAACACCTTCCCAGTGGTTATCTTCAGTGGGAGGGCTGGTGAAACCGTAGGGTTCGTCGGATAGCTCCGACCATCAAACCGCAATCTCGCTTCGTGACCTTTGATGATCCCGCCACCCGCGACGGTGACACTTAGATCGCGCCATCCGTGCGTGATGGTCGGCAGTCCCCGAATCGGCGCACGTGATAGGGATATATCCGAGACTTGCCGATAGCCGGCTGGCGTCAGGGATAGAACATAAAGATCGCAACCACCGCTCCCGCAGAGGTCGGATTGTTGACCCCCGGCGGAGGTGGACATTGCGTAAGCCAGTGCTTCGGCACGGTTATCGCCATTCAGATCAACCAACGCGACGCTGTACCGAGTGAGGTGATGATCCTTCACAAAGGTTGCTACCCCCGGCGCCATCGGGGTGTTCACAGATACCGCGCTCAGTAAAACCAATATCATCGGTAACATAACCGCCACGGTCTCCGGCAAATGCGGCTTGGTTCATAGCACGGGATCGTCGGCCTGAACCAATGGCCGCTTTCGATTTAGTCAGATTGCCAGCCTAGTCGTCCAAGCTTGGGCTAAAGCTGCCGCCCTCCGCTTCGCCGCGACGACCCAAAACCGGCCGCTCGGAGCGCCCTGCCCGCTTCCCAGATTCTGCCATTCATTCATGAGCGCTGAGCGTGGTGAGGAGCACCAGAAGCCAAGAAACTTCGCTGGGAAGTCACAGCGTGGGCAGGCGCATTACAGGGGCGATGGATGAGCGCGCCAATTAGACAAAGCGCACGCTGCGCGGACCGATGTGGTTGCGCGTACAGCCTAGCTGTACTCTTAGATGTCGAGGTGTGCCATCTGTTGACACAAGCGCGGTGTGTGCGCAAAGCCGGATGATGACGACGCGCCTTTCCTGCAATGTATCGCTGACCCCCGAGCTGAAGAGCTTCATCTCAAGCAGCTTGGCAACGGGTGATTATGCCAATGTCAGCGAGGTCGTTCGAGCGGGGTTGTGTTCGCTGCGAGACGGTCCGCGCCGCGCCTCTCAGACGGTGGTGGATGGCTGGCCAGTGGGCGGTGGTGAGTGCGGCACCCTGATCCGTAACCGCGATTGGAGTCGCACGGGGCTAGGAATGCCGGAAGCATGGTCGCACGAGATGCGGGCCACGATCTCAAATCTCGTCAACTCGCCGGTCGCCAAGGTGCTGATGTGGGGACCAGACCACATCATGTTCTACAATGATGCCTATCGAGATATAGCTGGCGAACGTCACCCTCTGGCGCTCGGCACACCGGTGGCGGACGCCTTTCCCGAAGTATGGGACTGGAACCGTCCGATACTGGCAGCGGTGCGTCAGGGTGAGACGCAATCCTACCTTGATCAGCCGATCGTCTTTCAGCGCGCCAATGGCCCGCAGACGCTGGGCCTCAGCCTGTTTTACACGCCGGTTTACGATGCGGATGGGACGCCTGGTGGCGTGCTGTGCACCATCATCGACAACAGCGGCCGAATTGCCACCGAGCAAAAACTTGCCGCGAGCGAAGCTGAGCTGCGCCGCATCGCAGATGCCGTGCCGATGCTGGTGTCCTACGTTGATCGCGAGCACGTCTACCGCTTCGCCAACGCCGATTATGAAAGCTGGTTCGGCATCTCGCCCGGTGAAGTCGTCGGCAAATCCGTGCGGGAAGTGATCGGTGACGAGGCGTACCGCACCCGCATAAAAGACCTAGACCTCGCGTTGACGGGCAGCCCGCTCGTCGCGGAGACGGTATTTCATCATCGGACCCTTGGCCCACGGCAGACCGAGATCCGATATGTACCCCATGTCGGGGACAGCGGCGAGACGCTCGGCGTCTATATCCTCGGCATCGATATTGGCGATCGCGCCGAGCGCGAAGCAGAGATCAAGGCGAGCAACAGCCGTTTCCGCACTGCCATGGAGGCCGTGCACGGCGTGCTTTGGACCAATAGCGCCGATGGCCGGATGGTGGGCGAACAGCCAGGCTGGAGTGCGCTCACCGGGCAGAGCCAAGACCAATATCAGGGATTTGGATGGGCATCGGCCGTTCATCCGGATGACGCAGCGGCAACCGTCATCGCGTGGAATCAGGCCGTCTCTGCCCGCAGCATGTTCGTGCATGAACATCGCGTGTGCCGTTACGACGGGGAATGGCGGACCTTTGCTATTCGGGCCCTGCCCATCCTCGACGATGCCGGCGAGATTTCCGAGTGGGTCGGCGTCCATACCGATATCTCACATCAACGCGCGGCGGAGGCGAGCTTGCGCGAGCATGCCGAAAGCCTCTCACGGCAGGTCCGGCATCGCGAACGGGCAGAGGATCAGCTCAGACATCTCAATGAAAATCTAGAAAGCCGTGTCATCCAGGAAATCGCTGATCGGCGAGAAGCTGAGGCTAAACTTGCTCAATCCCAGAAGATGGAGACGGTTGGCAAGCTGACAGGCGGCGTCGCGCACGACTTCAACAATCTGCTCCAGGTGGTCGGCGGCAATCTTCAGCTGCTCAGCCGAGACGTTGCCGGTAACGAGCGCGCCGAGAAACGCGTCAACAACGCGATGGCCGGCGTGTCACGTGGTGCAAAGCTGGCGGCGCAGCTCCTGGCCTTCGGGCGCCGCCAGGCGCTCGAGCCCAAAGTCGTTAACGTCACGCGCTTCGTGCAGGGAATGGACGACATGCTGCGCCGTGCGATCGGTGAGGCAATCGAGGTGGAAACCGTCTTCTCCGGCGGGCTTTGGAACACCTTCATCGATCCCGCTCAGATCGAAAACGCACTACTCAACCTCGCGATCAACGCACGCGATGCGATGGAAGGTCGCGGCAAGCTGACCATCGAGCTGGCCAATGCGCATCTCGACGACGCCTATGCGCGCTCCCATGACGAGGTGACGCCGGGCCAGTACGTCATGCTGGCGGTGAGCGATACCGGGTCGGGCATGTCGCCCGAGATCATCGCCAAGGTGTTCGAACCATTCTTCTCGACAAAGGCCGAGGGCAAGGGATCAGGTCTTGGCCTGTCGATGGTCTATGGCTTTGTCAAACAATCCGGCGGTCACGTAAAGATCTACTCGGAACCCGGCGAGGGCACGACCATCCGGCTCTACCTGCCGCGCGCGACCGAGGCCGAGGACCTTGAGGTCGTCAGCGATGCAGGACCGGTCACTGGCGGCACGGAAACAGTGCTCGTTGTGGAGGATGACGAGGAGGTTCGTGCCACTGTCGTCGAGATGCTGACCGATCTTGGCTACAGCGTCCTCAAGGCGCCCGAAGCGACCAGCGCATTGGCGGTGATCGAAAGCGGTGTCGCAATTGACATGCTGTTCACTGACGTGGTCATGCCGGGAGCATTGAAGAGCCCGGAACTCGCTCGCAAGGCCCGTGAGCGGCTACCCGACCTCGCTGTGCTATTCACCAGCGGCTATACCGAAAACTCGATCGTGCACGGCGGCAAGCTCGACAAAGGGGTCGAGCTGCTTTCCAAGCCATACACGCGCGATGCGTTGGCTCGAAAGTTTCGGCACGTGCTGGCCAATCAGCGCCAGCGGAAGCAAACATTTGCCACGACAGCTGCAAACGCCGAGCTTGTCACCACCTGCTCCGCGCCGATCGCATCTTCGGCGACCATCCGTCAGACCGCCCTATTGGTCGAAGATGACGATCTGATCCGCGGCAACACTGGCGAGATGCTGAAGGAGGCCGGCTTCGTCGTGGTCGAGGCCGCCAGCGCCGAAGAAGCATTGATGGCGCTGCAGACGGCCCCTGTCGACGTTCTGGTCACCGACCTCAACCTGCCAGGAGCTTCCGGACGCGAGCTCGCCGAAAAAGCACGCGCGTTGCGGCCGGATGCCATCGTCATATTCGCGACCGGCGATCCCGGAGCCGTGGCGAACGAGATCGACTGTGTAGTTCTGCCGAAGCCATACAACGCCACAGCGTTGGCGTCAGCCATACGCTTTGGCCGCAGCAATGAGCCCGTTCCCACCACGTCGACCGACAAAGTGGCAGGATAAGTTAAGGTCTAGCCGCAGGGGTGTATCCATTCACACCCGATCGCAAACGAACGAGAGAGTGCTGCAAACGCAATGTCTGATGAGCAGCTTGCTTCGGTCACGAGCGTCCTACGTCGAGCGCCCGAATGGATCAGGCACGATCTGCTCGCTAAAGATCCTGCCGGGCGCCAGCAGGCTGAGGAAGCTTTAGCCGCGATAATCGCAGCGGCCCTTTCTCATACCGCAAAGGTCAAAGATCGAGCAGCTTAGCTCCGATGACAAGGCGACCAAGAGGACCCATTTGCGGACGTTCGCGGACTGTTTGCGGCTCCCCGATTTCGGTTGTTTGTTCATCTCGGCCATTGCCGACCTAAGTGGCAAAATCCCCTTCACGATGCAGGAAGCCTGCTCTGCCGGGATTGAATATTCGAATCTCCATCGTCCTGATGCGAAGTCACCCTGTTCCGTGCGCAGGGCACGATGTCGGCCGCGAGATGTTTAGGTCGTTGGGTGCGGTGGCTAAAACAGCTTTGCGAGGAACTCGACGATGGCAAAAACGGCGACTCTGGGGCTAATCGGACTGGCGCTGACTGGCTTGGCAGCCTGCGATCAAACGCCCACGGGTTCGACTGCGCGGACCGCGTCGAACAGTTCGGCCGACGGAGCGGCGATGCGCGCCAACGGGCCCGGCCGACTGCGCGGCACGCTCGCCACCATCGATTCGGATACAATGACGGTCACCACCTACGACGGCGCGTCGATGCCGGTGATGCTTAACGGCCAGACGAAATACGCTTGGGTTGTCAAATCCAGCCTCGCCACGCTCAAGAACGGCGACTTCATCGGCACCGCGACGACCGGCCCGGACGGCGACCTGAAAGCGGTCGAAATCGTGATCTTTCCCGAGGCCATGCGCGGAGCCGGTGAGGGCCATTACGGCTGGGATACACCCGGAGTGAAGCAGGCAGCCGGGCAAGCGAGCGGGGCCGCCAGCGGGATGACCAATGGCCCCGTTACGCAGAGCACGATGACGAACGGCACGGTCGAGCAGAGCGCCATGACCAACGGAACCGTGCAGCAGAGCGGGATGACCAATGGCACTGTCACTGCGGCCGAGAATGGCTCGGCAACGACGAAACTGACCGTCGGCTACAAGGGCGGAACCGCGCAGGTGAGCGTCCCGGAAGGAACGCCGGTCGTACGTTTCGTACCGACCGAGAAGACATCGCTCGCGAAAGGCCAGAAGCTGTTCATCAAGCTGGCCGACGATCAGAAGAACGCGCAGTTCGTCGCGATCGGCAAGGATGGCCTGACGCCGCCGATGTAGCTGGGCCGTTCAAGGTGATGACGGTGGCTAGCTTGACCCAGTTGCGGCCGTCCGCTGCTCATTCCCGGCTCGTCAATAGCGGACGTTGGTTCATCGGGCACCGCCTATCGCCAAAAGGCGCGAAATACGGCAACGGCACGGCATGAACCGTCTTGCCTTTCTTGCCCTCGCTCTGGCGGGACTTGCCTGGGGGCTTGGCTTTCCGCTTGGTAAGTTGGCCCTGCGCGAACTCGACCCGGCGCATATGGTGCTGCTCCGCTTCATCGTTGCCAGCATCGTCGCTTGTCCATTCGCCTTTGCCACGAAGGAGGCCCGAGCGCTGTTCCGTTCGCCACCGGTGCTGCTGGCGGGCGCGTTTTATGGATTGGCCTTTGTGATCCAGTTCGAGGGGCTGGCCGGGGTTACCGTCACTCTTGCTGCCCTGCTGGTCGGAGCGATGCCTGCGCTGATCGCGATCTCAGCGTATCTGATCGGCGAACGTGTCACACGCGCCTCCTGGATCGGCGTCGTCGCAGCGACGGGTGGCGCGGCTCTGATCGCTGGCAAGCCTGGCGGGGCCGGCACAGCGATCGGCATCGCGCTCTCGTTGGCATCGCTGCTGATCTTCCTAGCTTGGCTGCTGGCGCTAAAACGCGTGCCAGCGACGCGATCGGTGATGGCTGTGCCCTCCGTCACATTGGTTGTGGCCACGCTCACCGTGCTGCCGATCGCCCTGCTGCTACATGGTGCGCCCCCACTCACGCTGAGCGCGGTCGCCTAGAGCGGGATCATCGGGCAGGGTCTTCTCTCCACCTTCCTCGCCACGGCCGCGTGGCAGTATGGTGCGGCCCGCGTCGATAGCGCCAGTGCAGGCGTTTTCATAAACATCGAGCCGTTGATCGGTGCCACGCTCGGCATCGGCCTGTTCGGTGATCCGGTGGGATGGCCAGTCCTGCTGGGCGGAATGCTGATTGTGCTCGGCAGCATTGTCGTCGTTCGGGGCGAACGCCCCAACGCCAGTCATGCAGCAGACGCTACGCATGGCCTGTCAATGGACTAGACCCTGTGACCCACAAGTGGACAATCTGCGTGCTTTGCTGGCCTCCCACATCCCGCCACTTGTTCAGCTGCAGGATAGCGCTCCATCTGCGGCTATGCTCAGCGGGCGAACGTCTGCTCCCGGGCTAGAGCGAAACGTCCGCTGCTTGTGAGCGCAGACTTCACCACAGCTTTACAAGCACCAGACCACCGCGAGGGAGTGATGATAGCCAGCATCATTGGGGAAACGGGCGATACTCTACCTCTGAGCATGAGAGGCGGATAGGTTTCTTGTCTGTTTGACGCCCTCGGAAACTCGTAGCAGCGGCGGCACTCGCTGCGATCTGATATATCGACAAGAGGCCGTATAACACCTTTGCAAGCGGTCATCGTCAAAGGCTAGGCTACCGTCCGTTAACCATTACCTATTACTTCCCTCAGCATTGGACGGGGGAGCTTTTAATGCGCGACATCGGCAGTGAAATGCTCATCGCCATGCGTCAGCGCGCACAGGCGATCGATGTGTCGATCGTCATGCCTTGCCTCGACGAGGTCGAGAGCCTGCCGCATTGTATCGCCAATGCGCACGACGCACTCGCCCGAATTAAGGCGCAGTACGGCTTCGGGGGCGAGGTCGTCATCGCCGACAACGGCTCGACCGATGGTAGCCAGGCACTCGCCGAGGCGCTCGGCGCCCGCGTCGTCCCCGTCGTCCCACGCGGCTATGGCGCCGCCATCATCGGCGGATGCGAAGGTGCGTTTGGTCGATATCTGTTGATCGGCGATGCCGATGGCAGCTATGATTTCACAGACGGCGTGCCGATGATCGGGCGGGTCGCCGAAGGTGCCGACCTATGCATGGGATCGCGCTTCAAGGGCGGCGTCGCCCGCGGCGCTATGCCGTGGAAGAATCGTTACATCGGCAATCCCGCGCTTACCGGTATCCTGAACCTCTTCTTCAACGCCAAGATCGACGATGCCCATTGCGGCCTGCGCGCAATCCGCCGGGACGCGTTACTGACTCTTGGCTTGTCGAGCTCCGGCATGGAATTCGCCAGCGAGATGGTGATCAAAGCAAGCTTGCGACGCCTCCGCATTGCCGAGGTGCCCGCAACTTTGTCGATTGACCTACGGAACCGCGGGCCGCACCTGCGGCCCTGGCGCGACGGCTGGCGACACCTGCGCTATCTGCTCATCATGAGCCCGACCTGGGCCTTTGGCATCCCCTCGGCCGTCTCAATGACGGCTGGCACAATCATCCTCGCTGTCGCGCTGTTGCACCAGCTGGCGATCCTGCCCGGTACGGGGCCGTTCGGATCGAGCTGGCTGATCGTTGCCGGCTTCCTCGTAACCTGCGGTCACGGCGCCGGCGTCATGGCCGCCGCGATGCACCTGCATAGCGTGCGCGAAGGTCATCGTCTGCTCACCCGCCGGGTCATCCGCATTTTTCGTGTCGCGCGCATGGAGATCCTGTTGCTGATCGGCGTCGTGCTGATTGCGTCATCGCTTCTGCTCGGCGGCATTGCCGCATGGCGATGGACCGCCAGCGATTTCGCCGCGCCCGGTAGCGTGCTGCCAATCGTCGGCGCTGCGGCGTTGGGCGCGATCGGACTGCAGACGATGTTCGGTGCAATCATGCTGGCCATAGTCGGCGGTTCGTCGGGTGATATCCTCCCCCGTATCCGTCACGCCTGATGCACGCGGAGAGTGGCACCCGGCGGCTGACCCCGAGACCCTGGCACACCGACTGGCTGATGCTGCGCAAGCTCGGTGCCGTCATCGGCCGCGAACTGGCGTCGGTCAGGCGCGGTGCCGCGTCGCGTAATCTCCTCGATTTTGGCTGCGGATCGATGCCCTACAGGTCGATCGTAGAAGCTCAAGGCTTCAGCTACGCCGGCGCCGATTTCGAATCCCCAACGCTTTCGATCAGTCCGTCGGGCGCGCTACCGATCGCCGATGCAGGCTATGACGCAGTGCTTTCAGTGCAGGTGCTAGAACACGTCCGCGACCTCGACCGCTACCTGGCCGAGGCGGCGCGGGTGCTGAAGGACGACGGCACGCTGCTGCTGTCGACGCATGGCGCTTGGCTATACCACCCCCACCCCGAAGATCATCGCCGCTGGACGCGTACCGGACTGATCCTCGACATCGAGGCGCGCGGCTTCGTCGTGCAGACGGTAGAGGCGTTGGTCGGGCCACTCGCCACAACGACACTCATTCGGCTGACCGGCTTCGCCTTCGTGCTGCGCCGGTTGCCACTGATTGGTTCGCCGATCGCCGCACTGCTTACCATGGTGATGAACCTGCGCGGCTGGTTGGAAGATCGAATCACCCCGGCCGCGCTAATCCGAGACAATGCCTGCATCTACGTCGTGCGCTGCGTGAAGGCCTCGGTATGAAGCCGATCGTCCTTATACCGCGCTACTTGGTGGTAGGCGGCAGTTGCGCACTCATCAACACCACCGTGCTGGTCGGCGCCGGGGCATTAGGCCTGCCGCTGGGGCTCAGCATCGCTGTGTCGTTCATCATCGTCTGCCTCGCAGGCTATGCGCTCCATGCCGCGGTGACCTTTGATGCGCCCCGACACTGGCGTGGCTTTCTGCGCTATACTCTGGCAATGGCGGCGAACCTGCCGATGTCGACGCTACTGCTCTGGCTGTTCGCACGCGTTCTGCACTGGCCGATGGCGCTGGCCGCGCCCGCTGTCACCGCGACGATGCTCGCCGTCAACTTCCTCTCCAGCCGCTGGGCGATCACCCATCCGACGCGCCGCACCGTAGGAATGTCGTCATGATTCAGCAGACTTTCGGCCGAGCCAGCGCAGCCTCACGCACGGGCGCACTGATCACCCCTGAAGCGGTGGCAAAGACGCTTGGCCGGCATTTCGGCCTCTATCGCTACCGCAGCCCGCACTACCAGACTGTCATGCTACGGAGCCTGCGCGATTTGTGGCGCGGTCCGCACGACCGCCTGCTCGATGTCGGTGGCGGCACCGGCGTTATCGCACAGTGCATCGCAGATTTGTTCCCGGTCGACGCCGTCACCAGTGTCGATGTCGAGAACCGCTTCTGCGACGGACTGACGATCGCATCCCACGTCTATGACGGCGAGCGTCTGCCCTTCACCGACGGATCGCACGATGCAGCAACGATCAACAACGTGGTCCATCACGTCCCCGTCGCGGTCCGTGCCCCCCTGTTTCACGACATCGCCCGCGTCGTCGACGGGCCGCTCTATATCAAGGATCATGCCACGCGCGGCTGGGTGGACGATGCACGGCTGACCGCGCTCGACATGATCGGCAATATCGCCTTCGCCGGCATGGTCCGCGCCAATTACCTGAGCATGGCCGACTGGGAGGCATTGGCCGCTGCGAGCGGCTATCGCATCGCCGCAGTGCGCACCGACACCTATCGTCACGGCCTGCTGGCACGGGTTTTTCCCAATCGCCTTGAGATCGCCATGCGCTGGGAGCGGCGCTAAGTCTCGTGCGCCTTCTGACCGCCTCGCATTTCTTCACGCCGCATGGCGGCGGGATCGAGCTAGTCGCCGGTCATCTCAACCGCGAACTCGCAGCATCGGGTCATGACACGCAATGGGCCGCCGCGCAGGAGGGGACGTTGCCCGACCTCGGCGCAACGCAGCCGATTGGCCTCGCCTGCATCGACTGGCTGGAGCGCCTCAGCGGACTGCCGATGCCGATCCCTCTGCCGGGAGCGGTTCGTAAGCTGTGGCGCGCGGTCGCCGCAAGCGAGGCGGTGATTGTTCACGATGCGCTATACGCCTCGTCGATCCTGGCGGTGATTGCCGCGCGTCGGCATCGCAAGCCGGTTTTGCTGATCCAGCATATCGCCGACATTCCCTTTTCCAGCCCGGTGCTACGCGGCATAATGGCGCTCGCCAACCGAGCGGTCACGCGACCAATGCTGCGCGCCGCGGACCAGGTGGTGTTCATCAGCGCGACGGTGCGCGACCGCTTCGCCGACGCCCGCTTCCGCCGCCCTCCGCGGCTGGTGTTCAATGGTGTTGATACCGCCCTGTTCCACCCCGCATCACCCGATGCCCGCATCGCGCTTCGGGTGCGATACGGCTTTGGTGACGAGCAGATCATGCTGTTCGTCGGGCGCTTCGTCGCAAAGAAGGGGCTGCACGTCATCGCCGCCCTCGCGCGGCGCCGGCCCGACCTGCGCTTCGTCCTGGTCGGTCGCGGCCCGATCGATCCCTGCGCCTGGGGCCTGCCAAACGTTACCGTAATCCCGCAACAGCCCTCCTCGACGCTCGCCGGCCTATATCGCGCGGCGGATCTCCTGCTGCTGCCGAGCGTCGGCGAAGGCTTTCCGCTGGTCGTCCAAGAAGCGCTGGCGAGCGGGCTGCGCGTCCTGTGCGGCACCGACACCGCCCACGCCGATCCTAACGCGCGCGTCTGGATCAACCATGCCGATATTGACCTCGCGGATCCCGTCGGCACGGCGGAACGGGTCGCAACCGCCATCGATAGGCTGCCCGCTGGCGCGCCGCCCGCTGAGATGGCGGCGCAGGCGGCGCGATGCTACAGCTGGCCCGGCATGGCGGCCGCGGTCGCCGCGGCGATCGGCGACCTCACTCCCTGATCCACATGACATCCCGCATTGCGCGCGGCCGCATGCAGCAAGCGCTGGTGCGGACTCGGCGCGGCGACGGGCTTGTCATTGTAGTAGACGTTCAGGCTGTCGAGCTGGGGCGCATCGACGAAGGCAATCCAGCGCGTCCCGCACAACGCCGCGATATCGGCAGGCCGCAGGGTCCAGCCCTGCAATCGAATCGGACGGTTGCTGAGGTCGGGGGCGTTTATAACTAAATTGGCGCCGTAGGGCGCCGAGTCGACAATTGCTATATCCGCGGCCATTCGCGCGATCTTTTGGTCTGGCACCGCCTGCGAGGCGACCATCCGATACGTCATCCAGCCATGGACCGGCAGCAGCACCACGCTAGCAACGGTCGTCCATAGCATCGGCCGGCGCAGGTCGAGCCGCAGCGCTTCCACGCGCTGCCACCCGAAACCGGCGAGCAGACAGGCGTTGCCGAGCACCGGGTGCAGATAGCGATAGCCCCAGCCATGTCCCTGCCAAGGTAGCAACACGCCCATCACGAGGATCGGCAGCACGATGCCAATCGCCAGCGGCAATACGAGCGGCGATCGACGCCCCCCTGCCACGCTGAGCAGCATCAACGGCAGCAGCAACAAATGTTGCCACGTGACGAACCGGATCAGGTTGGCCGCCATTGTCCAGAGGGCGCCGCGGTTGATCAACGCAAGGACGTGTAGCAGGCGCGTGACGTAATCGATCCCCTCGGCATCATTTGCGGCCGGTACCGGCCCCGCCTGACCGCTCAGCCACACCGGCCACGCCAGCCAGAAGCCAACGATCACCGTATAGCCGATCCCGTATCCCAATACGCTCCACCATTGCCGCCGCCATATCAGCCCCAGCACGAACGGTAGCGCGAACAAAGGATGGAAGCTCGGCTGATGCGCCCCTGTCGCCAGGAAGCCGACGATCAACGTCCCGGCGAATCCGATCCGGTCGCCGCGCATGAAAAGCAGCAGCCACACGAGGTTGAGCGCCAGGTGCGCCGAGACGGCATAGGCGGTCATGCCGGTGATCACGACCTGCGACGAGCACAGGTAGCAGAGCAACGCGACGACCTGGCTGCCCGGCGAATCCGGCCACAGCTGCCGCCCGATCGCAGCCAGAGCCAGCAGTCCGACGACCACCAACAAGGGCGACGTCGCCAGAGGATCGATGACGGTGGCGACAAGCGCACGCATCATGGCATTGATCGGCAGATAGGCAGAGACCCATGCCGCATGATCGCCCAGCGGCAGCATGAATTGCAGGTTCAGCGCGGGCGCGATCTCGCGCCAGGCGAGCGGGATTGGCGCCACCAGCTGCCCGCTGTGGAACACGGCCGCATCGAACACCGCCATCTGCTCGTCACGGCTGAAATCCATGCCCTGGAAGATTAATTCATGCCCCCACAGGCAAATCGCGAATATTACGACCGCCGCCACCGCCAGGCCTTCTCGCGTCAGGCGAAGCGATGCCGGCGTCCCCATCTCCGATCTGCCCGATCCGAACAGCAGAACCGAGATGCAGAATAGCGGCAGCAGAATCAGATCCTGCGCATAGAGCATCGTCGGCGTCGGCTGCGGGGACCCGATCCGTCCCATGATCTGCGGCATGACCATCGCCACCAATGCCAACACCAGCAGGATGGCAATCGACAGCAACCGCACGCGTCGCGCGCAGTCTGTTGCTTCGTCCTGACCCATGGACGGACCGTTCGTCACCACGTGTGCCATGCCCCCGCTTGTCGCCGCCTGGCCATAGCCTTCGGTAACGGCGGCATATACCGACACCTACGGCTCACCAGGTTAAAGGTTCGCTGACTGCGGCCGTGCGCATGATCATCCGCGCGATTGAGGCATGTAAATACTGCCGGGCGCGCTGTCGGCGCGCTTGGTCGCTCGACCATAAACGTAGGGCGATCCTGACGTGCCCCCCGTTTCTTCATCCACCTGGAACTAGAGACCGGCCCTTGGAGGGACGGACGGAATGAAACGGAAG
>NZ_JBBBDM010000019.1:0-37530 GCF_037120395.1 Sphingomonas kyungheensis | reverse complement strand
CGCCAGACACCGACAAGCCGCCGCCCGCATGTCCCTTCATCAAATTACAATGTCAAAGAGCCGACAAAAACACCGGCACAGCTCCCTTACCCCTTTTTCTGAGGGGCGGTCAGCGCGCCAGGTCTGTTGTGACTGCCGCGGTCGCCGTGTCGGCCACCGCTGCGGTGACACCCATCTAGGCGGACCAACCAACCCCGTCAACACCAAATTGCACTTTTACGACATTTTCAGCGGAACCTCCCCGCCAAACCCCCAAATCAACGCCCCAAAGGACAAGCACATGCCCCTCCCTCCCCCGCGCGATCCGACGGTCGGCCGAACAAGGCCGGGTGAGGAAACCGGCGGGCGGCGACGGCACCGCCTTCTACAAGCATCGCCGCACCGGCTTCGAGTGGCTCGATGCGGCGCGTGCGCCGATCTATAGCGGACAGCGCGATGCCGAACTCCGCCACCATGGGCGGCCGCCCGCCGGCTATCTCTTTGGCTCGGCCCGCGTGTTCGAGCAGATCGCGCATATAGAGGCGCATTACAATCGAGCCCTCCTGTATCGCAGCGCGTCGCTGCACAGCGAGGCGATCGGCCCCGACGTCCCGAATCGCCGCAATCCTGCTTCCGCAACCAACTGCAAGAGAGTGACAGGCGGTGTCAGCAGCGTTCGCCTCATCGTCAGGCCGCGCGTGTCACGCGCGCGTCACGGGGACAGTCTATCGGTCGGCAACGAGACACCCTATCAGATAGCACCCGAGCCAGCGGGGCCGCGGGCGGCGGGCGCGCCGAAGCTTGCACCTGCGTGGAAAATCGCTATAGGCCCCCGCTTCGCGATGCGTCCGGTTGTCGGTGGCGTCCAGCGACCGGCGCTCCGTCGGTCGTCGGGGCGGCCCGTCGGGCTCATCGGTTTTCCGTAAGCCGATTCCTAGAACAAGGTGCCGAAATGGCCGTCCCCAAGCGAAAGACCTCCCCCTCCAAGCGCGGCATGCGCCGCAGCCACGATTCGCTGAGCATCGAATCGTTCCAGGAGTGCCCGAATTGCGGCGAGCTCAAGCGCCCGCACAATCTGTGCACCGCCTGTGGCCATTATAACGGCCGCGAGATCGTCTCGGTCGAGGGCTGAGCCCTCCCCTCCCATCCGGAAACGCGCTGACCATGTCCGACACTTCCTGGATCGCCGTCGATGCGATGGGCGGCGACAAGGGGCTGGCGGTCATGCTCGCCGGTGTGGCTGCCGCCCGCCGGCGGCATGACGGCATGCGCTTTCTGCTGGTGGGTGACGAGGCCAAGGTGGCGGAAGAGCTGAAAGGCCATCCCAACCTCAGCCAGCATAGCGAGATCGTCCACGCACCCGAGACGGTCGGGTCGAGCGACAAGCCCAGCCAGGCGATCCGCCGTGCCAAGACGACGTCGATGGGCATCACCATCGATCTGGTGAAGCAGGGCCGCGCCGGGGCCGCGGTCTCGTCGGGCAATACCGGCGCGCTGATGGCGATGGCCAAGCTCGCGCTGCGCACCTTGCCCGGCATCGACCGTCCGGCGCTCGCCGCGCCGCTGCCGACGCTTGGCGACAATGACGTGGTGATGCTCGATCTCGGCGCCAATACCGAGGTGGATGCGCGCAACCTCGTCCAGTTCGCGGTGATGGGCGCGGCCTATGCCCGCACGATCATGGACCTCGAATCGCCCCGCGTCGCGCTGCTCAACATCGGCAGCGAGGACCAGAAGGGCACCGACGAGATCCGCGACGCCGCAGCGGTGCTCAAGGGCCAGTCGCATCTGCCGCTGACCTTCACCGGCTTCGTCGAGGGCGACCAGCTCGCGCGCGGCAACCACGACGTCATCGTCTGCGACGGCTTTGCCGGCAATATCGCGCTCAAGACCGCCGAGGGCACCGCGCGGTTCGTCGCCGATCTGCTCAAGCGCGCGTTCAGTTCGTCGGCGCGATCGAAGCTCGGCTTCCTGATCTCGCGCCCGGCGACCGAATTGCTGCGCGATCATCTCGATCCCAACAATCACAATGGCGCGGTCTTCCTTGGCCTCAACGGCATCGTCGTGAAGAGCCATGGCGGCGCCAACGAGCGCGGCGTCGCCACCGCGATCGGCAATGCCGCCAAGATGGTGCGCGCCGACCTGACCCGCCGCATCGCCGACGATCTCGGCAATTTCGAAAAGAAAGCCGCATGATTCGATCGGTCGTCCGTGGCACCGGCTCCGCCCTGCCGGCGCGGCGCGTGTCGAATGCCGAGCTCGAACAGCAGCTCGACACCAGCGATGCCTGGATCGTCGAGCGGACCGGCATCCGCTTCCGCCACATCGCCGGGCCGGACGAGACGACCGCGACGCTCGCCGCCGACGCCTGCCGCGCCGCGCTCGCCGCCGCTGCGGTCGAGCCGGGCGAGATCGACCTGATCGTGCTCGCCACCGCGACGCCCGACCAGACCTTCCCGGCGACCGCGACCAAGGTGCAGGCGATGCTCGGCATCGGCGATTGCGTCGCCTTCGACGTCGCCGCGGTCTGCTCGGGCTTTCTTTATGCGGTGCAGGTCGCCGATTCGATGCTGCGCACCGGCGTCCACCGTCGCGCGCTGGTGATCGGCGCCGAGACGTTCAGCCGGATCCTCGACTGGGAGGACCGTACCACCGCCGTGCTGTTCGGCGACGGCGCCGGCGCGATCGTGCTCGAAGGGCAGGAGAGCGCCGCCGACGATGGTCGCGGCATCCTCGCCACCAAGCTCCATGCCGACGGTCGCCACAACGACCTGCTCTATGTCGACGGTGGCCCGTCGACCACCGGCACGGTCGGCAAGCTGCGCATGAAGGGCCGCGAGGTGTTCCGTCACGCCGTCGTCAACCTCGCCGCCGTGCTGGAGGAATCGCTGGTCATCGCCGGACTGACGTCGGCCGACGTCGACTGGGTGGTGCCGCATCAGGCCAATGCCCGCATCCTCGATGCGACCAGCCGCAAGCTCGGCCTCTCCCCTGACAAGATCGTCGTCACCGTCGACCGCCACGCCAATACCTCGGCCGCCTCGGTGCCCCTCGCGCTCGATGTCGCGGTGCGCGACGGTCGCGTCCAGCAGAACGATATCGTCGTGCTGGAAGCGATGGGCGGCGGTTTTACCTGGGGCGCGGCGGTCATTCGCTTCTGATCGCCTGCGCCCCATGGCCCTGACCGCCGCGGCCGCAAAGAAAGTCACTTTCGGACACGTCTGCTATAGTGTACCGTGGAAACGGGCATCTTAGCAGATGGAGTGGGGCAAGCGTGTTGATGACGAGCGTTGGTACACTGACGAGGGCAGACCTGGCCGAGGCCTTGCATCGCCAGATCGGCCTGTCGCGGACGGAGTCGGCGAAAGTCGTCGAACAGATCCTGACGGAAATGTGCGAAGCGCTGGCGCGCGGCGAGAACGTCAAGATTTCGGGGTTCGGCACCTTCGTCCTGCGCGACAAGGGTGAGCGGATCGGCCGCAATCCCAAGACCGGGGTCGAGGTGCCGATCGCGCCGCGCCGTGTGCTGACCTTCCGCGCCAGCCAGATGATGCGCGAGCGGATCGTTACCGGCACCTGACGCGATGCGCGTCGTCCGGCGGTCGGTGATTTCGGGGGAAATCACGACCCGGACGGCGCCCTCACCGCCGTATCAGCGTTCGCGCGTCGCCGCGAAGCGCACCTTATTGTAGCGATCGGCGATATAGCCGACCTCCCAGGCGCTCTTGGCGAGGAACACCGGATTGCCGTCGCGATCCTTAGCCATCGCCGAGCGATTGAGATCCATGAACGCCTTGAGATCGGCCGGATGTTCCGCCGACACCCAGCGCGCGGTCTCGAACGGCGCGGGCTCCAGCCCGGCCGCCACCTTGTATTCCGCATCGAGCCGGCTGAGCAGCACCTCGAGCTGGAGCTGGCCGACGACGCCGATGATCCAGTTGGAGCCGATCTCCGGATAGAAGACCTGCGTCACCCCCTCCTCCGCCATATCGTCGAGCGCCTTGCGCAGCTGCTTGGTCTTGGTCGGGTCCTTGAGCTGGACGCGGCGCAGGATTTCGGGCGCGAAATTGGGCAGGCCGGTGAAGCGCACGTCGGCGCGCTCGCTCAGCGTGTCGCCGACGCGCAACGTGCCGTGGTTGGGGATGCCGATGATGTCGCCGGGGAAGGCCTCGTCGGCCAGCTCGCGGTTCTGGGCGAAGAACAGGATCGGCGAATGGACCGCGATCGGCTTGCCGTGGCCGGTCGGCACCAGCTTCATGCCGCGTTTGAAGGTGCCCGAGCATAGCCGCATGAAGGCGATGCGGTCGCGATGGTTGGGGTCCATGTTCGCCTGCACCTTGAACACGAAGCCGGTGACCTCGTCATTGTCCGGCGCCACCGGCGCGGGCTCGGCCGGCTGCGCGCGCGGCGGCGGGGCGTGTTCGGCGAGCGCGCCGATCAGCTCGGCGACGCCGAAATCCTTGAGCGCCGAGCCGAAATAGACCGGGGTCAGATCGCCGTTGCGATAGGCCTCGGCATCGAATTCGGGATAGCCCGCCTGCGCCAGCTCGATCTCCTCGGCCCAGCGTTCGGCGAGCACCGGCGCCGTCTCGGTCTTGCCGAGGAAGGCGCGGCTGTCGCCCTCCGGCCGGCTGATCGTGTTGGTGGCGAGGTCGAGCACGCCTTCGAACTCGCCGCCCATGCCGACCGGCCAGCTCATCGGCGCGACGTCGAGCGCGAGCATGTCGGCGATCTCGTCGAGCAGCTCGAAGATCGGCCGGCCTTCGCGATCGACCTTGTTGACGAAGGTGATGATCGGCACCGAGCGCAGCCGGCAGACCTCGAACAATTTGCGCGTCTGCGGCTCGATGCCCTTGGCGGCGTCGATCACCATCACCGCCGAATCGACCGCGGTCAGCGTGCGATAGGTATCTTCCGAGAAATCCTCGTGGCCCGGCGTATCGAGCAGGTTGAAGGTGATCCCCTCCCGCTCGAACGTCATCACCGACGAGGTGACCGAGATGCCGCGCTGCTGTTCGATCTTCATCCAGTCCGACCGCGCCCGCCGATTGGCCCCGCGCGCCTTGACCTCACCGGCAAGATGGATCGCGCCGCCGAAATACAGCAGTTTTTCGGTCAGCGTCGTCTTGCCCGCGTCGGGGTGGGAGATGATCGCGAAGGTACGGCGGGGGGAAGTCACTGGCTATATCCGGGTGGCAGGCGGCTCACGCGGAGCCGCGACAGGGGCAAGGCGGCTCGCGTCCGCGCGCGCGCCTTGCCAGATGTCGCGCCCGGATGACAGGGGTAACGGTGCGCGGATCAGCCCTTGAGCGTGACGCTCATCGCGATCCGCGTCTCGCCACCCGCCGGCGTTTCGAATACGCCCGGCTTGTCGCGATACTCGCCGGCATAGCCTTCCGGATCGGCGATGCCGTGCCACGGCTCGACGCAGACATAGGCCGCGCCCGGCTTGGTCCAGATGCCGAGCATCGGCGTATCGGGGAAGGCGATCCGCAATTGCGGTCCCTGCCCGGCGCCATAGGTCACGCCCGCCGAGCGGACGTCGTCCCATACCAGCGCATCGTTGGTGAAGAGATCGTCGCGCAGATGCAGCACCCGCCCGTCGAGCGGCGAGTCGCGGCGGGCGGTCGCGATCGTGCCGTCGGCGGCGATCGTGCGCAGCGCGTCGGGCTCGTCCGCGTCGAAGACGATGCGATGCGCGGCACGATCCTCGCCATACGGCAGCGGCCAGGCGAAAGCGGGATGGAAGCCGAAGCTCGCCGGCAGCGGAGTTTCCGCCGGATTGACGATCCGCGCCTCGACATGCAGCGTCGCGCCGTCGAGCCGGTAGGTCAGTTCGAGGCGGAAGGCGAAGGGATAGGCGGCGCGCGTCGCCTCGCTGTCCGACAGCGCGAAGGTCACCCGATCCGCCTCGACCGCGACGATTTCGAACTGCGACCGGCGCGCGAACCCGTGCTTGGGCATGGGATAGGCAGTGCCGTCGACGCGGATCGTCTCCTCGAACGGCAGGCCGACCACCGGGAAGAGGATCGGCGCATGGCCGGTCCAGTAGGCCGGGTCGGCGTTGGTCATCAGCTCGCGCCCGCCGGCATCGCGCAGATGCGTCAATTCGGCGCCGAGCGGGTTGATCGCGGCGGTGAGGGCGATCGAGCGGATGGTGACGAGGTCGGTCATGCGCGGCCTTGTGCGTCAGCCTCCGGCGGCGTGCAACTCCCCGCGTCTCACTGTGCCGCGGTCTGGAGGACGCTGCCGTTCGCCGTCGCCGTCTCCAGCTGCATGTCCGCCGGATCCTCGGCGATCGGCGGCAGCCAGCCTTCGACGGCGGAGGCGTCGGTGACCATCACCGGCGTGCCCTTGCTGGTCACCGCGAACAGCTTCCTGGCGAAGGCCGTCGGCACCCGGATGCAGCCGTGCGAGGCGGGGAAGCCCGGATTGATCCCGGCGTGGATCGCCACCCCGTCCCAGGTCAATCGCTGCATGAACGGCATCGGCGCGCTGTCGTAGAGGTTGCTCTTGTGCACCTCCGACTTCTGCAGGATCGGGAAGGTGCCGATCGGCGTGTCCTTGCCGTCCTTGCCGGTCGAGACGGTCGATGCGCCGATCAGCGTCATGCCACGATAGACATAGGCCTTCTGGTCGGGGATCGAAACGACGATGCTGACCGGGCCGAGCGTCGCATCGTCGTTCCACAGGAAGCGATTGGGGGCGAGACTGGTGACCTCGGGCGCCAGCGGATCGGCAGCGACCGCAGCCCGTGCCGGCTGCGTCTGGATCGCGCACAAGGCCGTGGCGGCGAGAATCATCCAGGGCTTCATCATCGTCTCCGTCTGTCAATCCCCCTTTCGCGCCGTCCAACGCGCGACTCCGCGGAACGTGCCACAACCGTTTCGGGCCGACAGGAGCGTCGCGCGCGGCCAACCGTGCAACCAGAACGCTGACCGGGGCGGCGTTGACGGGAAAATTAAGTCCGAAGCTGCTATATGATGAGCAGCGGGTTGAACCGGGGTTTTAAAGATTTTGACGCAAATCGAGCAAGATAGCATCCGCGACCGTCGCGCTTTGCTGAAGAACGGGGCAGTGCTGGCGGCGACGCTGGCGATGCCGGGCACGCTGTCGGCGACGCCGCGGCGTCTGACGCAGCGCGACCTGCGGCCGGTGTCCGAGCCGCCGTTGCCCGCCCCGCGCCCGATGGTGGCGGCGCGGCCGATCACCTCGCCGCGCGTCGTACGCCCGGACCTGATGCGCGAGGCGCTCGCCGCGCTCAACCAGCACAGCCGCCGCATCCCGCAGCGCGACCGGATCGCGATCGCCGACATGTCGGCGCCGTCGTCAGAGGCGCGGCTGCACATCGTCAATCTCGCCTCGGGGCGCAGCCAATCGTTCCTCGTCGCGCACGGCAGCGGCTCGGACCCGGCGCATACCGGCTTCCTCAAGCGCTTCTCGAACGAGCCGAATTCGAATGCGTCGTCGGAAGGCGCCTTCGTCACCGACGATTATTACGTCGGCAAGCACGGTCGGTCGCAGCGGTTGATCGGCCTCGATCCGACCAACGACAATGCGATGGCGCGGGCGATCGTCGTCCACTCCGCCTGGTATGCCAATCGCGACATGCTGCGCACCCATGGCATGCTCGGCCGCAGCCAGGGCTGTTTCGCGGTCGGCGAGACCGACCTCAGCCAGGTGTTCGAGCAGCTCGGGCCGGGCCGGATGATCTTCTCGACCAAGGTGTAAGCTTGCGAGGCGGGCGATGACGGCCCGCCGCCGGTTACGCGGTTGAGGGCCAGCGTCCGATCGCGCGCGGGCCTCCGCCCTTCGCCCGGTGCGATGCTCTACCTGACGAGGCCGGGTCTCCCGCGAGACTGCCCCGGGTATCGAGCCGCAGCAAGACTCCCGAACGGGCGCGACCTCTACATCGACCCGCTGTCCTGCCGGACTCGTTCCGGCATCCGCCGTTCCGTAGTAGCTTGAGCCGTTGCTTTCGCGGCACGGCTGCTCCCGGAACACGTCCGGGTTGACGTCACATGGTGGGCAAGGCGGAGGCTATGCCGTATTCCCGCGCGGGCCGGAATCCAGTGCCCAAGCAGGACAACGCTTGCCGCATAAGGAACCTGGGCTCCCGCCTGCGCGGAAGCACTGGTGCGGCGCTGGCAGCGCAGCGCGACGCTTGCAGGCAGGCGGAGCCGCCCGTGGCACGCCACCGCCCGCCCGCAGCCCTCCACCTAAGCCACAGCACCACCGCCCGCAGCAACGGGCGGCGTGCGCCCGCCCCTAGCCCCGCAGCACCGCCCCCTGTTTCGCCGCCGCGGCGACTACCTTGTCGGCGATGCCCTTGAGCATCTCGTCGGTGAAGCTCTTGTCGCTCGGCTGGAGCGTCACCTCGATCGCGACCGACTTGCGGCCCGCCTCGACACCCGCACCGGTGAAGACGTCGAACACGCGCGCGCCGACGATCGCCGCCTTGTCCGCGCCGCGCACCGCGCGCACCAGCGCATCGGCGCTGAGCGACTCGGGAACGAGGAACGCGAAGTCGCGCCGCACCGATTGCAGCGCCGGTGGTGCGAATGGCGGACGCATGAAGCTGCGCGTGCCGCGTTTCGCCGGCAGGGCATCGAGGTACAGCTCGACCGCCGCGACCGCGCCGTCGAGATCGAACGCCTTGAGCAGCGCCGGATGCAGCATGCCGAACCGCGCCAGCACCGTCTTCGGCCCGAGCCGCAGCGTGCCGCTCTGCCCGGGGTGCCAGGCCTCGCCCGCCTCACCCATCACCTGCAGATTGTCGACCGGCGCCCCCGCCGCGGCGAGCAGCGCCAGCGCCTCCGCCTTGGCGTCATACGCATCGAACGCCGCCGCCTTGCCCTCACGCCAGCCGCGCTCGCGGCGATTGCCGGCAAGCACCAGCCCGAGCGTCATCCGCTCGTCGGACGCGCCCTTATCGTCCTTCAGGTACCGCCGGCCGATCTCGAACAGCCGCACCGCGCTCAGCCCGCGCTTGAGGTTGCGCTCCGCCGCCGACAGCAGGCCGGGGAGCAGCGACGGCCGCATCACCTTGAGATCCTCGCTGATCGGATTGGCGAGCGTCCACGCGCCGCCGCCGAACGCCGCCGCCTGCGCCGCGCCGAGGAAGCTCCACGTCACCGCCTCGTCGAGCCCGCGCGCCGCCGCGGCGCGCCGCACGCGGCGTTCGAGCAACTGCTCCGCAGTCGCGGTCGGCCGGGCGACGCCGGGCGCACGCGGCAGCGGCACGGTCGCGACCTTGTCGATCCCCTCGATGCGGATCACCTCCTCGACCAGATCGGCGGCACCGTCGACGTCGCGGCGCCACGTCGGCGGGGTCACCTGCCAGTCGTCGGTGACGGTGAAGCCGAGCGATTCGAGGATCGCCCGCTGCCGCTCCGCCGGCACCGCCAGCCCGCCGAGCGTCTCGGCCAGCGACGGCGCGTAGCGGATCGTCGTCATCGTCGTCGGCGGCGATCCGGCGCGCGTCACGCCGCTCGCCGTCCCGCCGCAATAGTGCAGCACGAGGAAGGTGGCGATCGCCAGACCATCGTCGAGAAAGGCGGGATCGACGCCGCGCTCGAACCGCTGCCGCGCCTCGGAGGTCAGCGACAGCGCCTGGCCGGCGCGCGCGATCGCCTCGGGCGCGAAATAGGCGCATTCGATGATGACGTCGCGCGTCGTCTCCGACACGCCCGAATGCGCGCCGCCCATGATGCCGCCGATATCGTGCACCGCGACGTCGTCGGCGATCACCGTCATCCCCTCGGCGAGCGTATAGCTCTTGCCGTTGAGCGCCTCGACCGTCTCGCCGGCGCGCGCCCGCCGCGCGACCAGCCCGCCCGACAGCTTTGCCGTGTCATAGACGTGCAGCGGGCGGCCGAGATCGACCGTCATGTAGTTGGTGATGTCGACCAGCGTGGAGATCGGCTTCTGCCCGATCGCGGTCAGCCGCTGGCGCATCCATTCGGGCGCCTCGCCGTTAGTCAGGCCGGACACCGCCTGCGCGAAGAAGGCGGGGCAGCCCGTGGCATCCTCGATCCGCACGTCGGGTCCGGGTCCCTCGCCCGCCACCGCCGGCACCTCGGGCGCGATCAGCGTGCCGAGCCCGGCCGCGGCGAGATCGCGGGCGATACCGTGGACGCCCATGCAATCCTGCCGGTTGGGCGTGATCGACACGTCGATCACCGGATCGTTGAGCCCGGCATAGTCCGAATAGCTGGTGCCGACCGGCGCATCGTCGGGCAGTTCGATGATGCCGTCATGCCCCTCGCCGATCTGCAACTCGCGCGCCGAGCACATCATGCCGTTCGATTCGACGCCGCGGATCGCCGCGACCTTGAGCGTCACGTCGAGCCCCGGCACATAGGCGCCCGGCGCGCCGAACACGCCGACGAGGCCCGCGCGCGCATTGGGCGCGCCGCAGACGACCTGCATCGGTCCGTCGCCGGCATCGACCGACAGCACCTGCAATTTGTCCGCCTGCGGATGCCGCTCCGCCGACAGCACGCGCGCGACGCGGAAGGCGGCCAGCGCCTCGCCCGGATTGTGCACGCCCTCGACCTCCAGGCCGATGCGGGTCAGTCCGTCCAGGATCGCGTCGAGCGAGGCATCGGTGGCGAGATGGCTCTTCAGCCAGCCAAGGGTGAACTTCATGCGCCGACTCCTCCCGACAGCGTGGGTACGTCGAGGCTCGAGAAACCGTAATGTTTGAGCCAGCGGATATCGCCGTCGAAGAAGGCGCGCAGATCGTCCATGCCGTATTTGAGCATCGCCAGCCGGTCGATGCCGCAGCCGAAGGCGAAGCCCTGCCACACCGCGGGATCGAGGCCGCAGGCCGCGATCACCTTGGGGTGGACCATGCCGCTGCCGAGCACCTCCATCCAGCCGCCACCGGAACCGCCGATGACGCGCTTGCCCTTCTCGATCGTATAGCCGACGTCGACCTCCGCCGACGGTTCGGTGAACGGGAAATAGCTCGGCCGCAGCCGCAGCACGATATCGTCGCGCTCGAAAAAGGCCTTGAGGAAGGTCTCCAGCGTCCATTTGAGGTGGCCGAGCGTGATCCCCTTGTCGATCACCAGCCCTTCGACCTGATGGAACATCGGCGTATGCGTGGCGTCGCTGTCCGAGCGATAGGTGCGGCCCGGCGCGATGATGCGGATCGGCGGCGGCTGGTCGAGCATCGTGCGGATCTGCACCGGGCTGGTATGCGTGCGCAGCAGCATCCGCGGCGCCTCGCCGGTGCCGGCCGCCGCGTCGGGGAAATAGAAGGTGTCGTGCATCGCCCGCGCCGGATGCGTCTCGGGAATGTTGAGCGCGGTGAAATTGTGCCAGTCGTCCTCGATCTCCGGCCCGGTGGCGACGGCGAAGCCGAGGTCGGCAAAGATTTCGGCGAGCTCGTCCATCACCTGGCTGACCGGATGCACCGTCCCGGCGATCGGCGCATCGGCCGGCAGCGTCATGTCGCGCGTCTCGCTCGCCAGCCGCGCGTCGAGCGCGGCGCGGTCGAGCGCCGCCTTGCGCGTCGCGATCGCCGTGGCGACCGCCTCGCGCAGCCCGTTGATCCGCGGGCCTTCGCTCTGCCGCTGCT
Source organism: Sphingomonas kyungheensis (assembly GCF_037120395.1). Classification (NCBI taxonomy): domain Bacteria; kingdom Pseudomonadati; phylum Pseudomonadota; class Alphaproteobacteria; order Sphingomonadales; family Sphingomonadaceae; genus Sphingomonas; species Sphingomonas kyungheensis. The sequence continues at coordinate 25,964 of NZ_JBBBDM010000019.1, read as the reverse complement.
CCGGCGTCATCTTGCCGAGCGTCTTGAGCGCCTGGGTGATGCTGCCCTGCTTGCCGAGCGCCTCGACGCGCAGCGCCTCGAGCGCCTCGGCACTCTCCGCCGCGGGGATGGCGCCGAGCAGATGGTCGCGCAGGGTATCGAGGTCTTCGGTCACGTATCGCTCTCTTTCATGGGCGGCAGGCCGAGGCCGATCGCCAGATCTACCCAGTCCGCATTCTGCGCTTCGATCAGGACGATCTTCCACGCGCGCCGCCATTCCTTCAACTGCTTCTCACGAATGATGGCGGCCTCCATCGTCGCATGCCGCTCATACCAGACAAGCCGCCGCACGCCGTATGCCTTGGTGAAGCCAGGGATCAACCCCTCGCGATGCTGGACGAGGCGGGCGAGCAGGTTGGAGGTCACGCCGATGTAGAGCGTGCCGTACCGACGACTGGCCAGGATATAGACGCACGGCTCGAATACGTCTCGCATGCAGCGCCCCCCGTTCCGCCGGCTCGGGCAGCGCCGGCGTCGAGAGACGTCATAGCGAGACGCCGGGCTCCACTGCGCCGGAGGGCATCATTTCCACCGCGCCATGCCTCCCTCCGTCATTCCGACGAAAGCCGGGAACCATGGATACGGGCCGTCGAGGGCAGCACGCACCAGCCGCCGTTCCGTGTCCGTGGATCCCGACTTTCGTCGGGATGACGAGAAGGGGGAGGCGAGCCGTCCCACGCGTTTGCGTCCCGCCAGCTTGGAAGGCGCCGGCGTCGGGAGATCATAGCGAAGCGCGGGGCCTCAACGCGCTGCAGGAAATCATTTCTGCCTCACCATTCGCCCCTCCGTCATCCCGACGAAAGTCGGGACCCAGGGATACGGGCCGTTGAGGACAGCACGCGCCAGCCACCACAGCGTGTCCATCGATCCCAGCTTGCGCCAAAATGACGAGAGGGAAGCGAGCCACCCCGCCCGCAAAAGGAGGCAGACGCCCCACGCCCGCAACGAAAAAGGCGCCGGTGGTTGCCCACCGACGCCTCATCCGCCACCTGCGGTGCGAAGGTCACGCCGCCTGGGGCAGCGCCGCCTTGGCCTGCGCGATGATCGCGCTGAACGCCGCACCCTCGTGCATCGCGATGTCGGCCAGCACCTTGCGGTCGAGCTGGACGCCGGCGAGCTTGAGGCCGTGCATGAACTGCGAATAGGTCAGACCCTCGGCGCGGACACCGGCGTTGATGCGCTGGATCCACAGGCCGCGGAAGGTCCGCTTTTTGACCTTGCGGTCGCGATAGGCATATTGCCCGGCCTTTTCGACCGCCTGACGGGCGATACGGATCGTGTTCTTGCGACGGCCGTAATAGCCCTTCGCCTGTTCCAGAATCCGCTTGTGCTTGGCGCGGGTGGTTACACCACGTTTGACGCGTGCCATATCCTGATGTCCTTACTTGAGGCCGTACGGCGCCCAGGCCTTCACCGTGGCGGTGTCGGCCTTCGACAGCACCTTGGTGCCGCGGTTCTGGCGGATGTACTTGCTGTTGTGGCTGATCAGGCGGTGGCGCTTGCCGGCGACGCCGTGCTTCAACAGACCGCTCGCGGTCAGCTTGAAGCGCTTCTTGACGCCGCTCTTCGTCTTGAGCTTGGGCATTTTGGTCCTTTCGCTGTGAGCATGGCATGAACCGCCGCGGCAGCCCTTGATGGCCGGGCAGTCCTGTAGCGCCTCGCTCGGGAAGCGGGCTCCTTAGCGACGTGCGACAGGAAACGCAACCGATGCGGAACCGGAACGAGCGCTGGCGCGATTCAGCCGGTGATGGAGACGCCGCCGCCCGCCACGGACCCCGCCGCGGACCCCGCCCCGGTGCCGACGCGCCGGCGACGACTGCGACGGATCGCCGGCCGGATCGTGCTGGCGCTCGCCGTCCTCGTCGTCGCGATCTGGCTGGTGCTCTACGTCACCAAGGGGCGCTTCCTGCGCCATCCGTTCGAGCAGTTCGTCGGTGGCCAGACGCATCGCCCCGTCACCGTGGCGGGCGACTTCCAGCTCTACTTCGCGCCCTTCCGCATCAAGTTCGTCGCGGAGCGGATGACGATCGGCAATCCGGCCTGGGCGACGCGCCCCTATCTGTTCCAGGCGGAACGGATCGATACGCGGATCGCGCCGCTGTCGCTGCTGTGGGGCAAGCGCCGCCTCTACTGGCTCGATCTGGTCGACGGCGCGGTCGACCTCGAATGGAATGCGGACCACAGCGCCAACAGCTGGACGTTCAGCAGCAGCAAGGGCGGCAAACCCCTGCCCTTCCCGCGGATCGATACCGCGACGGTGCGCGGCACCACCGTCCGCTATCGCGATCCGCGCATGCGGCTGCTCGCCGACCTCAAGGTCGACGACATCCGCTCGACCGACGCGCGGATCGGCAAGGCGGTCGGCGTCGATGGCCATGGCACGATCCGCGACACGCCGTTCCGCGTCGCCGCGCGGCTGCTCGCCCCCGATGCGACGGTCAATCGCGGCAAGAACGAGCTGGTGCTGCGGGCCTGGGCGGCGGACAATGTCGTCGACGTGTCGGGCACGCTGCCGTCGATCGCGGGGATCGAAGGCGTGCCGTTGCAGACGCGCGCGCAGGGCCGCAACCTCGCCGACCTGCTCGGCATCATCGGCGTCGCCATCCCCAATACCCGCCGCTACCGGCTGAAGGCGCAACTGGTCCAGCAGGACCAGCTCTACACCTTCACCCATATGCGCGGCACCGTCGGCGCCAGCGATCTTGCCGGCACGCTGACGATCACCAACGGCGCGCGGCTGCACCTCGATTCGCGGCTGGCCACCAGGACGCTCGACATCATCGATGCCGCGCCGTTCATCGGCTACAATCCCGATATCGTCGCCGCCAGGGGCGCGCTCGCCGCCGCCGCCGCGACCGGCGCCGCGCCGCAGCGCATCCTACCCGAAGCCGCGCTGCCGATCGCGACGATGCAGCGCTTCGATGCCGACCTCCGCTGGACGATCGGCCGGGTGCGCTCGCGCAACCTGCCGATCAGCGACATTGCGATGACGCTGGCGCTCGACCGCGGCAAGCTCACCCTGTCGCCGCTGACCATGGCGATGGCGCGCGGCAACGTCGCCGCCGACGTGACGTTCGACACGCGGCAGCGGCCGGCGCTCGACACCTATGACATCCGCCTGTCGCCGACGCCGATGGGCAAGCTGCTCGCCGGCTATGGCGTCGCCGAGGCGGGGACGACGGGCACGATCAAGGGGCGCATCCAGCTCGTCGGCCGTGGCGATTCGATCCACCAGTCGCTCAGTACCGCGCACGGCCGCATCGCCTTCGTCATGCCGCACGGCCAGCTGTGGACACGCAACGTCCAGCTCGCCGAGCTCGATATCGGCACGTTCGTCCAGAAGATGTTCGAGGACAAGCTCAAGAAGCCGGTCGAGGTCAATTGCGGGCTGATCGGCTTCACCGTCCGCAACGGCGTCGCCGCGGCGGACCCGATCCTGATCGACACCACCAAGAACGTCATCGTCGGGCGCGGCGGGTTCAGCTTCAGAAGCGAGGCGATCGACCTCGCCTTCCGCGCCGACGGAAAGAAGTTCAGCCTGTTCTCCGGCCAGTCGCCGGTCGGCGTCGGCGGCTATTTCGCCGCGCCGAAGCTCGACGTGATCAGCGGCCAGCTGCTCGAACGCGCCGGTGCCGGCCTCGGCCTGGCGGTGGTGGCGACGCCGGTGGCGGGCATCCTCGCCTTCGTCGACATCGGCGACGCCAAGTCCGCCGCCTGCGGCCCGGTGCTCGCCGGCGCCACCGCGCAGGCGCAGCGCACCACCAAGGGCAAGCCCCGCGACGACGTCGGCCACGGCACCACCGCCAAGGACGAGGACGGCAAGACCACCGGCGCGGAGAAGAAAAGCCAGCGGAAGAAGTTCCTGGGGATCTTCTGATGGCGGGCTATCCGCGGCCCTTCGTCATCCCGGCGAAAGCCAAGACCCATGGCCACGATGTCACCACCGACAGCGCACCCTGCGCCTGTCCCGTATCCATGGATCCCGGCCTAGGCGGGGATGACGAAGGTCGGCGGCATTCCATCCGCCTCTTCGGGGAGGCGCAAAGCCTTCCTCAGTGCGTATGCCCCGCGGTCGCGCGGATCGCCTCCAGCACGTCGTCGGTGCGCGCCGGGTCGCCGATGGCGAGCACATGGCCCGCGCTCGCGGCGGTGAGCGGGTCGCCGTTCCAGTCGCACATCCGTCCGCCGGCGCCCTCGACCACCGGTACCAGCGCGGCAAAGTCGTAGAGCTGGAGCCCCGATTCGACGACGATGTCGAGATGACCGCTCGCGAGCAGCCCGTAATTGTAGCAGTCGCCGCCATAGACCGGCCCCTGCCGCGTGTGCCCGCCCGAGGCCGCGGCGACCAGCGCCATATAATGCGGCACGTCGCCCTCGGCGAACAGATGCGGGCTGGTCGTGGCGAGCACCGCGCCTTCGAGCTGCGCACAGGTCCGCGTCCGCGTCGGCCGGCCGTTGAAGGTCGTCGGCCGCCCGGCGACGCCGACCCAGCGCTCGCGCTGCACCGGCTGATCGATGATGCCGAGCAGCGGCCAGCCATCCTCGACCAGCGCGATCAGCGTGCCGAAGATCGCGCGGCCAACGGTGAAGCTGCGCGTGCCGTCGATCGGGTCGAGCACCCATTGGCGGCCGGTGACGCCCGGCTTCTCGCCATATTCCTCGCCGATCACGCCGTCGCCCGCCGCCTCGGCATCGAGCAGCTTGCGCATCGCCGCCTCGGCCTCGCGATCGGCGCGGGTGACGGGGGAGTGATCCGCCTTGATCTCCAGCCCCTGTTCCTCGCGGAAATAGGGGCGGATCGCCGCGCCCGCGGCATCGGCGAGGCGGCTGGCGAGCTGGATGTCGGCGGCGGTAATCGGCATGACGACAGCCCTATCGCCTCGCCTGGCGGCGCGCTAGGGTGCGCGAAACCGAGAGGAATTGCCATGCGCCTGCCCGCCGCCTTCGCCGCCATCGCCCTGGTCGCCACACCCGCCATCGCCGGCCTGCCGGTCGGGGCCAAGGCGCCGACCTTCTCGACGCGCGGCGCGGTCGCCGGTCAGGTCGTCGGCATCGACCTCGCGCAGCAGCTCAAGAAGGGGCCGGTGGTGCTCTATTTCTTCCCGGCGGCGTTCACCGGCGGCTGCAATGCGGAGGCGCATGCCTTTGCCGAAGCGATCCCCGATTTCCAGAAGGCGGGCGCGACGGTGATCGGCATGTCGGCGGACGACGTGCCGACGCTGCAGCGCTTCTCGGCGGAGAAATGCGCGGGCAAGTTCGCGGTGGCGAGCGCCGGGCCGGCGGTGATCAAGGGCTATGACGTCGCGCTCAACGGCGGCGGCCGCGCGCTGACCAAGCGCACCAGCTACGTCATCGCGCGCGACGGCCGCATCGCCTATGTCCACGACGACATGAATCCGGCGCAGCACGTCGCCCTCACCCTCGCCGCCGTGCGCAAACTTCACCATAACTGAGCAATTTGAAACCGTCCGCTAAGTAATTGCGCGTATAGTCGCGGCGGGACAAAGGGTGGAACATGCGCGGGAACGCAGCGAGAAAGACTGGGGGCGCCGATCTGTATACGCGGATCGGCCACTTCCTCGCCGATCACGGCCTGTCGCCGGAACCGTCGCATTACAGCTTTGCTTATGACGTTATCGCCGATCCGCAGGGCGCGATCGCGCAGGCGGTGCGCCGGCTGACCGACGGCGGCATCCGCCTCAGCCGGTCGGATATCGAGGCGCTCGGCGGCACCGTGCAGGACGATGATGCCGCCATTCTGGTGGCAAAAACCCAGGCCCAGGTCGACGGCTTCGCGACGATGATGCGCGAGATGCAGGACGAGACGCGCGGTTTCGGCCGCGATCTCGCACAGAGCGCCGCCGCGATCCGCCATACCGCCCCGACGTTGCCCGCGGCGGGGCTCGACGAGATCGCCCGCATCACCGGCGCGATGCTGACCCGCATCCGCGAGGCGGAGGTGCGGCTCGCCAAGGCGACCGACGAGGCGGAGGCGCTGCGCATGAAGCTCGCCGAGGCGAATGACAGCGCGCGTCGCGACCCGCTCACCGGCCTGCGCAACCGCCGCGCCTTCGACGAGGCGTTCGCGAATCGGCGCGAGTCCGACGGCCCCTTCTGCCTCGCGGTCTGCGATATCGACCGGTTCAAACGGATCAACGACAAGCACGGCCATCCGGTCGGCGACCGGGTGCTCAGCGCGGTCGCCAAGATGCTCGCCGACCTGTGCGCCAGCCACCTCGTCGTCCGGCATGGCGGCGAGGAATTCGCGGTGCTGTTCAACGGCATCACCCTGGCCGACGCGGCCGCGCATCTCGACACGGTCCGCGATGCCATCGCCGGCAAACGCTTCCGTCTGCGCGAGAGCGACACGCCGCTCGGGCAGATCACCGTGTCGGTGGGCGTCACCGCGGTCCATACCGGCGAGACGATCACCGACGCCTTCGATCGCGCCGACCGTTTGCTCTACACCGCCAAGGCCGAAGGCCGCGATCGGGTGTGCGCCGCCTGATCCTGGCGCGATACGCCAAGCCGATCGGCGAAAATTACCAACCCTCCAGCCTCCCGATCGGCCCGACCGCGCATTTGCGTGCTTTCCGGCACTTGGCACGAGGTCTGCAATACCATTTGCATCGGCCGGGAACAGTCCCGCGCCGCTACAGCAAAGGGATCAGGATCATGTTTGCCCGTTTCGAAAGCACGCAACGCTCGGTTGTTTCGGTCGTCGCCGCCTTCGCCTTCGCGATGATCGCGATCAGCGCCGCCGTGCCGGTGATGCCGATCGCCTGACGGCTCAGGCGGGCGCGGCGGCCCCGACCGGGCCGATCGCCGCCGCCTCGCCGCGATCATAGGTCGCGGTCAACACCCCGGCGGCGAGCACATGCCCCGCCATCGCAGTCAGGATCGCACTCCGCCCCGGCGTCTCGCCCGGCGCGCCCACACCGGCGTCGAGGGCGAACAGCTGGAAGACGTACCGATGCGCGCCATGGCCGGTCGGCGGATCGGGCGGCAGCCAGCCCTCGCGCAGATAGGAATTGCGCCCGACATCGCGCTCCGGCGTCCCCGCGCCGTCACGGCTGATCGCGCCCTCGGTGAGCCGTCCGACATCCGCGGCGATGCCCCATACCACCGCATGGACCAGCGGCTGCGGCGCCGGTGCATCGGCATCCTCGACCAGCAGCGCATAGAGCGCCGTCCCTTCGGGCGCCGCGCCCCAGGTCAGCGGCGGCGACACGCCTTCGCCGTCTGCGGTGAACCGCGCCGGCAGCCGCGCGCCGTCGGCAAAGGCGGGGCTGGTCAGGTCGAGCGACGGAAAGCCCGCGCCGAGCTCCGGCCGGGCGATCGCCAGCTTGTCGGCGCCGGCGCGCACGCTGCTGAGCGCCTGACCGAGCCAGGCGGGGACATGTTCGAGCATCGCTTACTCCTGGGGGCAATCGCCGGGGCGGGACCGCGGCGGCGATCCGGCGGCATACCAGCGGCTGGTCGCCGCCATCGTCGCCTGATCATGGTAACAGGCCTCGCCCCGGCTGCCGTCCGGCGCGACGAGGAAGGTCCAGTTGGTGTCGGCGCAATCATGCGGCGCACAGCCATGTGCGGCGATGCGGCCGTCGCGGCTGCGGAAGATCGGCACGCTCACCGCCTCGCGCGAGGTGAAGCGATGGCGCAGCTTCTCGTCACCGATCGCGTCGATCAGCGCGCGCGACACTTCGGTGCGATCGTAGAAGCCGACGCCGTCGACCGCATCGCCCGGATATTTGCCGACATAAGCGGTGATCGGATTGCTGTGCTCCTGCCCCGGCAAGGGCTTGGGCGGCAGCGTCGGCGGCGGCACGAAAGCGGCGGCGGCGGCATTGTCGTCGCGGGTGGCGGTCTCACGGCTGCCGCAGGCGGCGAGCAGGACGAGCGGGACAAGGCAGAGGGCGCGCATAGGAATGGGGAACGCGGCAGCCACCCCGGCGGTTGCCTCGCCCATGACTGACGCGCTCGACCGTTTCCTCTCCGCCCAAGCCCTCGTCCACGATCAGGCGCTCGCCGAACTGCGCCGGGGCCGCAAGACCAGCCATTGGATGTGGTTCATCTTCCCGCAGATCGCCGGCCTCGGCCATAGCGAGACGGCGCGCTTCTACGCGATCCGCGACGCTGTCGAGGCACGCGCCTATCTCGCCCATCCCCTGCTCGGCCCCCGGCTGATCGAGGCGACGCGGACGGTCACCGCCGCGCCGGGCAGCGCGCTGTCGATCCTCGGCGAGGTCGATGCGCTGAAACTCCATTCGTCGATGACGCTGTTCGCCGAGGTCGCCGACGATCCGGCGCCGTTCAGCGCGGCGCTCTCCCGCTTCTACCGTGGTCAGCGCGATCAGGCGACGCTGGCGCTGCTCGCCGGCTAGAACAGCCGCCCGCCATCCGGCACCGGCTGCCCCGGGCCGATCAGCACCACTGCGCCGTCCGCATCGGGGAAGCCGAGGGTCAGCACCTCGGACAGGAATGGCCCGATCTGCCGCGGCGGGAAATTGACGACCGCGGCGACCTGGCGCCCGACCAGCGCCTCGGGCGTATAGTGGGTGGTGATCTGCGCCGACGACCGTTTCACGCCGATCTGCGGGCCGAAGTCGATGCGCAGCTTGATCGCCGGCTTGCGCGCCTCCGGGAAGGGCTCGGCGGCGACGATCGTGCCGACGCGGATGTCGATCCGCTCGAAGTCGGCGATCGTCGCGGGGTCAGAAGTCGACATTGTCATAATGCGCCGGTGGCCCGATCATCTCCATCCGTTCGGACAGCAGCGGCCGGAAGCTCGGCCGGCTCTTGAAGCCGCGATACCAGCGCGCGGTCTGGTCATGCCCCTTCCAGTCGATTCCGCCGAGATAATCGGCGACCGAAATCTGCGCCGCCGCGGCGAGATCGGCGAGGCTCAGCGTCGCGCCGCCCAGCCAGTTGCGATGGTCGAGCAGATAATCGGTGTAATCGAGGTGGCTGACCGCCGCCTTCATCGCCTCGCGCAGCCCGCGGGCGTCCGGCGAGGCACGATGCGCGAGCCGCTTGACGACCCGCTCGTGCAACAGCGGCCCGGTGACGTCACGGTAGAAATGCGTGTCGAACCAGCTGACCAGCCGGCGGATCTCGGCGCGATTGGCGGCGGTGCCGTTGATCATCGCCGCCTTGTCGACCGTCTCCTCGAAATATTCGCAGATCGCCATCGAATCGATCAGCGGCGCACCCGGCCGCGCGGCATCGACCATCACCGGCGTTTCGCCGGCGGGGTTCATGTCCATGAACTCGTCGCGCCGGTCCCACGGCGATTCGCGGACCAGCGCATAGCCGACGCCCTTCTCGCCGAGCAGCAGCCGCACCTTGCGGCTGAACGGACAAAGCGGGAATTGGTAAAGCTGCCACATGCCGGCTCTGTAGGGCATCGGCGGGGGCGAGGTGAAGCCGTTGTGTTCACCTCATCCGTTCTATAATTTAGAATGACGCTGTCTTGAGGATGGGCGGATGGGTATCACCATCGAACACGATGCGCATGAGCGGGCGATCCGGCAGCTGGCCGAACGCCGCGGAGTTTCGTTGACCGACGCCATCGGGCTGGCCGTCAACAGCGAGCTGGCCCGTGATATCGAACAGGACCGTAAGGACGATTTCATGCGGTGCGTGCGCGAGGTGCAGGCGACGTTCGCCAAGGCTCCCGTTCTCGATCCCCGACCCTACCGTGAGTTAGTGTACGACGAAAACGGCCTGCCGCGATGATCGTGGCGGATGCGTCCGCCTTCGCCGCGATCATCTTCAATGAAGCTGACGCCCAGCTCTACGCGGATGCGTTGCGGGATCATGCGGCTATCATCGTACCTGCTCCGACGATCTTCGAACTCCGTCTGGTGATCCATCGGCGCTTCGGCCCAAACTATACGTTGCGCGCGGACACCTTGCTCACTGCGCCGTCGATACAGATCGTCCCTTGGACGGAAACACACGTCGCGCTCGCCATCGAGGCGCTGCAACGATTCAGTGGCCGCCCGGCGCGACTGAATTTCGGCGATTGCATGGTCTATGCGGTCGCCAAGTCGCTCGACCTACCCCTGCTCTACAAAGGCGAGGATTTCGCGCGGACCGACATCCGGCCCGCGCTGTAACCCCTTACTCCGCCGCGACCAGCGCCACCGAATCATCCAACGGATAGGTCTGACGCGACAGCATCTCCTTGGGCACCACCTGCCAGAAGTCGCCGGCGACCCGGTCCCAATCGGCGAGCAGCCCCTTCGACCATTTGCTGTCGGTCGCCGCCGCATGGCGCTGGACGAGATCGTGCAGCACGCCCGCCCAATGCGCCGAGGCAAGCCGTTGCCAGACGATGCTCTCCGGATTGGCGCGCTGGGCGAATGCGCCGTCGGGATCGTAGACGAAGGCCATGCCGCCGGTCATCCCGGCGCCGAAATTCTGGCCGACCCGGCCGAGCAGCACCGCGACGCCGCCGGTCATATATTCGCAGCCATTGGCGCCGCAGCCCTCGACGACCACGGTCGCACCCGAGTTGCGCACCGCGAACCGCTCGCCCGCCTGCCCGGCGGCGAGCAGCGTTCCCGACGTCGCGCCGTAGAGCACCGTATTGCCGAGGATGGTATTGTCCTGGCTCGCCAATGGTGACGATACCGCGGGCCGCAACACGATGATCCCGCCCGACAGGCCCTTGCCGACATAATCGTTGGCGTCGCCGAACACTTCGAGCGTGATGCCCTTGCACAGGAAGGCGCCGAGGCTCTGCCCCGCGCTGCCGCGCAGGCGGACGGTGACGTGGCCGTCGGCGAGCTTGCTCATCCCGAACCGGCGGGTGACCTCGCTCGACAGCCGCGTGCCGACCGCGCGATGCGTGTTGCGCACCGAATAGGTGAGCTGCATCTTCTCGCCGCGGCTGAACACCGCCGCGGCATCCTTGATGATCTGCGCGTCGAGGCTGTCGGGCACTTCGTTGCGGAAGGTCGACAGCGAGAAACGCCGCTCGGCATCGGTCGCATCGACCTTGGCGAGGATCGGATTGAGATCGAGATCGTCGAGATGCTCGGCACCGCGGCTGACCTGACGCAGCAATTCGGTCCGCCCGATCACCTCGTCGAGGCTGCGCACACCGAGCCGGGCGAGGATGTCGCGCACCTCCTCGGCGATGAAGGTCATCAGGTTGATGACCTTTTCCGGCGTGCCGACGAACTTGTCGCGCAGCGCCGGGTCCTGCGTGCAGACGCCGACCGGGCAGGTGTTGCTATGGCATTGGCGCACCATGATGCAGCCCATCGCGACGAGGCTGAGCGTGCCGATGCCGAATTCCTCGGCACCCAGGATCGCGGCGATGACGATGTCGCGCCCGGTCTTGAGCCCGCCGTCGGTGCGCAGCCGCACCCGGCCGCGCAGGCCGTTGAGCGTGAGCACCTGATTGACCTCGCTGAGGCCCATTTCCCACGGCGTGCCGGCATATTTGACGCTGGTCTGGGGCGAGGCGCCGGTGCCGCCGACGTGGCCGGCGACCAGGATGACGTCGGCATGCGCCTTGGCGACGCCCGCCGCGACCGTGCCGATCCCCGATGAGCTGACCAATTTGACGCAGACGCGCGCGCGCGGATTGATCTGCTTCAGGTCGTAGATGAGCTGCGCGAGATCCTCGATCGAATAGATGTCGTGATGCGGCGGCGGCGAGATCAGCGTCACGCCCGGCGTCGCATGGCGCAGCTTGGCGATGAACTCGGTGACCTTGAAGCCGGGCAGCTGCCCGCCCTCGCCGGGCTTGGCACCCTGCGCGACCTTGATCTCGATCTCCTCGCACGCGCCGAGATATTCGGCGGTGACGCCGAACCGGCCGCTCGCGATCTGCTTGATCGTCGAATTGGCGTTGTCGCCGTTTTCGTAGGGCTTGAAGCGCTTGGTATCCTCGCCGCCCTCGCCCGACACCGCCTTGGCGCCGATCCGGTTCATCGCGATTGCCAGCGTCTCGTGCGCCTCCGGCGACAGCGCGCCCAGCGACATGCCCGGCGTGACGAAGCGCTTGCGGATCTCGGTGATCGCCTCGACCTGATCGACCGGCACGCCCTCGCTCGGGAAGTTGAACTGGAGCAGGTCGCGCAGATAGACCGGCGGCAGATCGGCGACGCCGCGGCTGAACTGGAGATAGCTGGTATAGCTGTCGGTCGACACCGCGGTCTGCAACAGGTGCATCAGCTGCGCCGAATAGGCATGCGTCTCGCCGGTATGGCGCTGCCGGTAGAAACCGCCGATCGGCAGCTTGGCGACCGCCTCGTCCCAGGCGAGCTCGTGCCGCATCATCGCCGAATGGTGCAGCGAGTTATAGCCCTCGCCCGAGATCTTGGCGGGCATGCCGGGGAACAGGTCGTTGACCAGGCTGCGGCTGAGACCGACCGCCTCGAAATTATAGCCGCCGCGATAGGAGGAGATCACCGCGATCCCCATCTTGCTCATGATCTTGAGCAGGCCTTCCTCGATCGCATGGCGATGGCGCTTGAGGCATTCGTCCAAGGACAGGTCGCCGAACAGCCCGCGCGCCTGCCGGTCGACGATCGCCGCCTCCGCCAGATAGGCGTTCACCGTCGTCGCGCCGACGCCGATCAGCACCGCATAATAATGCGTGTCGAGGCATTCCGCCGAGCGCACGTTGATCGAGGCATAGGAGCGCAGCCCCCGGCGGACGAGGTGCGTGTGCACCGCCGCCGCCGCCAGCACGCCGGCGATCGCGATCCGGTCTTCGCCGACATGTTCGTCGGTCAGGAACAGCTCGCTCTTGCCCTGGCGCACCGCCTGCTCCGCCTCGTTGCGGATGCGCTGGATCGCGGCGCGCAATTTCTCCGGACCACCGTCGGCATCGAAGGTACAGTCGATCTCGGTCGCGGTGCGCGCGAAATGCGCCTTGAGCCGCGCCCAATGCTGGCCGGTCAGCACCGGCGAATCGAGCACCAGCACGCGGTCGCGCTGATCCTCGGTATCGAGGATATTGGCGAGATTGCCGAAGCGGGTGCGCAGCGACATGACGTAGCGTTCGCGCAGCGGGTCGATCGGCGGATTGGTCACCTGGCTGAAGTTCTGGCGGAAGAACTGGCTGATCAGGCGCGGCTTGTCGCTGATGACGGCGAGCGGCGTATCGTCGCCCATCGAGCCGATCGCCTCCTTGCCGGTCTCCACCATCGGGGAAAGGATCAGCTCCATGTCCTCGAGCGTCTGGCCGGCGGCAACCTGCCGCCGCGCCAGCGCGGGCCGGTCGTAGCGGACCACCGCCTCCTCGACCTCGGGCAGATCGTCGAGCGTGTGGAATTCGCCGATCATCCCCGGATAATCATGCTCGGCGGCGATCCGGTCCTTGACCTCGCGATCGCCGAGCACCTGCCCCTGTTCGAGGTCGACCGCGATCATCTGCCCCGGCCCGAGCCGCCCCTTGGCGACGACGGTCGATTCGGGCAGCGCGACCATGCCGGTCTCCGACCCGACGACGAGCAACCCGTCCGAGGTGCGCGTATAGCGCAGCGGCCGCAGCGCATTGCGGTCGACGCCCGCCACCGCCCAGCGGCCATCGGTCATCGCCAGTGCGGCGGGGCCGTCCCACGGTTCCATCACCGAGGCGAGATATTGGTACATGGCGAGGTGCGCCGGCGGCATGTCGTCCGAATAGGCCTCCGGCACCAGCATCAGCTTGGCGGTCGGCGCGTCGCGCCCCGATCGGCAGATCGCCTCGAACACCGCGTCGAGCGCGGCGGTGTCGGACGCGCCCGCCGGAATCACCGGCTTGATGTCCTCCGAATTGTCGCCGAACGCGAGGCTCGCCATGCGGATTTCGTGGCTGAGCATCCAGTTCTTGTTGCCGCGGATCGTGTTGATCTCGCCGTTATGCGCGAGGCAGCGGAACGGCTGCGCCAGCCACCATTGCGGGAAGGTGTTGGTCGAATAGCGCTGGTGGAAGATCGCGACGCGCGATTCGAACCGCTGGTCCTGCAAATCGGGATAGAAGACCGACAGGCTCTCGGCGAGGAACAGCCCCTTGTAGACGATCGAGCGGCACGACAGCGAGCAGACGTAGAAGCCCTGGATCTGCGCGGCGATGATGCGCTTCTCGATGCGGCGGCGGACGAGGTAGAGGTTCTTCTCGAATTCGGCGGCGCTGACCTCGTCGGGCATCGGCCCGGCGATCATGATCTGCTCGATCTCCGGCCGCGTCGTCTGCGCCTTGAGGCCGATCACCGACACGTCGACGGGCACCTGCCGCCAGCCGTAGATGGTATAGCCCGCCTCAATGATCGCGCTCTCGACGATCGTGCGGCACATCTCCTGCGCGCCGAGGTCGGTGCGCGGCAGGAAGATCATGCCGACCGCGAGCCGGTTGGGCAGCACCTTGTGCCCCGATGCGACGACGGCGTCGTCGAAGAAGCGGTGCGGCAGGTCGATATGGATGCCCGCGCCGTCGCCGGTCTTGCCATCGGCATCGACCGCGCCGCGGTGCCACACCGCCTTCAGCGCATCGACCGCCGACTGGACGACGCGCCGCGACGCGCGCCCGTCGGTCGCGGCGACGAGGCCGACGCCACAGGCATCGCCCTCGCTGTCGGGGCGGTACATGCCATGCTCGGCGAGATAGGCGCGGGGATCGGTGGTCATCGGATAGGTCCTACTTGCCGGCCGGGGTATCGAGCGCGCTGAGACGCGCCTGGACTTTCGGGAACGCTGCCATTGCAGCATCGCGGCCTACGCCGCGTCCTGCCTCGGACAGCGCCTTCTGCAACGCCGGCTGGGCGTCGAGCAGCTTGGCGCCGGTCGGCGATCGATAGAAGGCGAGGATCGTCGTCAGTTCGCTTTCGCTGAACGTCTTACGATATTCCTCCGCCGTCGCTTCGGCGATCGCCGGATAGCGCTCGCGGAACGCGCGTGCGAATTCTTCGGAGATGATCGCGCCGACCTGCTGCCGGCCCGCATCGGTGGCGAGCCGTGCCTTGAGCGCCGCCGGTGCCGCCGTATCGGCCCGCATCGCATTTTCGACGTTGCTGACCATCAGCGGCATGAGCTGTGCGAACATCGGATCGAGCACGCGCTCCATCCGCATCTGCGCCACAAGGGCGCGGGCGGTGGCGATCGTGCCGGGTTGCGCCGCTGCCTGCGCCAGCACGGGCTCAGGTGCGACCAATAGCGCGGTCGCGACGAGCAGCCGGAGCGGGCTCATGCCGCCACCTTGCCGACCTTCGCCTTGGCCTTCAGCCACTTGTGCATCGTCGCCGCGACATCGCGACCGTCGCGGATCGCCCAGACGACGAGGCTCGCGCCGCGCACGATGTCGCCCGCCGCGAACACGCCGTCGAGGCTGGTCATCAGCGTCTTGCCGTCGACCAGCACCGTGCCCCAGCGGCTGACGCCGAGCTCCGGCGCGCCGAACAGCGTCGGCAGGTCTTCGGCGTCGAAGCCCAAGGCCTGGATCACCAGATCGGCATGGAGCGTGAAGTCGCCGCTCGGGTCGGCTTCGGGCGCGCGGCGGCCGCTGGCATCGGGTGCGCCGAGCCGCATCTTGCGGGCGCGCACCGTGCCGTCCGCCTCGAACGCCGCCGGTGCCGAAAGCCAGACGAATTCGGCGCCCTCTTCCTCGGCATTGGCGACCTCGCGCTGGCTGCCCGGCATGTTCTTGCGATCGCGGCGGTACAGGCATTTGACCGAGGCGGCGCCCTGGCGGATCGCGGTGCGCACGCAATCCATCGCGGTATCGCCGCCGCCGATCACGACGACATGCTTGCCCGCCGCATCGAGCGCGCCCTGATCGAATGCCGGCACCGCATCGCCGAAGCCCTTGCGGTTCGAGGCGATCAGATAGTCGAGCGCCGCCACCACGCGATCGTCGCCGCCGGCGACGTCGAGCGCCCGCGCCTTGTAGACGCCGGTCGCGATCAGCACCGCGTCATGCTCGCGACGCAGTTCGTCGAGGCTCGCCTGTTCGCCGACGTTGAACCCTTCGTGGAAGACGATGCCGCCTGCCTTGAGCCGCTCGACGCGGCGCATCACCACCGGCTTCTCCAGCTTGAAGCCGGGGATGCCATAGGTCAGCAGCCCGCCGGCGCGGTCGTGGCGGTCGTAGACGTGAACCTCATAACCGTGGCCGCGCAGATATTCCGCCGCGGTCAGCCCCGCCGGCCCCGCGCCGATCACCGCGACCGACGCGCCGCGCGCCGGACCGGGGACGAGCGGCTCGACCCAGCCCTCTTCCCAGGCGGTGTCGGTGATGAACTTCTCGACCGAACCGATCGTCACCGCGCCGTGGCCGGAGAATTCGATGACGCAATTGCCCTCGCACAGCCGGTCCTGCGGGCAGATGCGGCCGCAGATCTCCGGCATGGTCGAGGTGGCGTTGCTAAGCTCATAGGCCTCGCGCAACCGGCCCTCGGCGGTGAGCCGCAGCCAGTCGGGAATATGGTTGTGGAGCGGGCAGTGCACCGAGCAATAGGGCACGCCGCATTGCGAGCAGCGCCCGGCCTGATCCTCCGCCGCCGGCGGCGCATAGCGCGCGGCGATCTCGGCAAAATCCTCCGCGCGCGCGTCAGCGGGACGCTTCGCCGGATAGGCCTGCGGCCGGGCAACGAACTTGAGCATGGAATCGTGCGCCATGGGGCCTCCTTCCGCCTCCGCTAGAAAGGAAAAGCCAGCATGTCACGCACAAATCATGTATTAGGTCAGCTATAGTAACCTAAAAAGTGAAGCCGGATGATAGAGGGTTATCGATCCGGCCCACAGTTACTCTCTTTAGGTATTGTTCCGGACCTATCTCAGCTGAAGCGCGACCAAGGCGACCGCGCCGATGACGATGCGATACCAGGCGAAGGGCGCGAAGCCGTGCCGGCTGACGATGCCGACGAACCAGCGGATCACCACCAGCGCGACGACGAACGAGACGACGAAGCCGATCGCGATGCTGAGCCATTCGCCCTGTCCCAGCGTCGCCCCCGACTTGAGCAGGTCGTAACCCGATGCCGCGAGCATCGTCGGGATCGCGAGGAAGAAGGAGAATTCCGCCGCCGCACGGCGATCGACGCCGAGGCTGAGCGCCCCCATGATCGTCGCGCCCGAGCGGCTGACGCCGGGGATCATCGCGAGACACTGGACGACGCCGACGCCGAGCGCGGTCGTCCACGGCATCGCCTCGACCGATTCGATCCGCGCCTGCTTGACCAACCGCTCGATGACGAGGATCGCGACACCGCCGACGATCAGCGCCACCGCGACGACGGTGGGACTTTCGAGCAGCGACTTCACCGCCTTGTACACCAGCACGCCGATCGCCGCGGCGGGCAGGAAGCCGAGCGCGATGTTGCGCACGAAGGCGATCGCCTTGGGCTGCCCACCGGCCAATCCCGTCGCCACGTCCCAGAAGCGCCGCCAGTAGAGGACGATCACCGCCAGGATCGCGCCCAACTGGATGACGATGTCGAAGGTCGCGGTCGCCTGATCCTGCACGCCGAGCAACGTGCCGGCGAGGATGAGATGCCCGGTCGAGGAGACGGGCAGGAATTCGGTGACCCCCTCGACGATGCCGAGGAGGATGACGGTCAGCAGATCCATGGATGGTCCTTAGGCGGCGAGTGTTGCGGCACGGCGACCGAAGCGGCCGGTGCGGCGGAAGCGGACGAGCCATTCGGGCGCCACCGCCTGCAACGGCGTCGGATCGACACCGAGCGCGGCGAGGCCCGGCGCACCCGGCGTGACGACATTGTCGCGCTGGAGCATCAGCCACTGATCCTTGGTGATCGGCGCGAACGGCAGCCTGGCGAGGAAGGCGCCGGCCGCGTCGGGCAGTTCGACGATCGACGGGCTACGGCCGATCGTCTGCGCGATCCAGCGGATGATCTCGCCCATCGTCAGCACGTCCGGGCCGCCGAGCTCGAACGTCTCGCCGGCGAAGCGCGCGTCGGTCGCCGCCGCCATCGCCTCGCCGACGTCGCCGGCGAACACCGGCTGGAACTTCACGCCGGCGCGCAGCACCGGCACCACCGGCGCCTTGCCGATCATCGCGGCGAAGCGGTTGATGAACTGATCCTCGCGCCCAAAGACGATCGACGGGCGGATGATCGCCGCGCCCGGGAAAGCGGCGCGCACCGCTTCCTCGCCGCGCCCCTTGCTGCTGCCATAAGCGGATCGCGCCTGCGCATCGGCACCGATCGCCGACATATGGACGAGCGTTTCGACGCCCCCCGCCGCCGCGGCCTCGGCGACGATGCGCGCGCCGCCGACGTGGACGCGCTCGAAATCGCCGGCCAGCACGCCGACCATGTTGATCACCGCATCGGCGCCCTGCACCGCGCGCGCCACCGTCTCGGGCAGCGTCACGTCGGCGGCGACGAATTGAGTCTGACCGAGCCCACCCAAGGGCTTGAGGAACCACGCATGCCGCGGATCGCGCTCGGCGACGCGGACGCGCGCACCGCCGTGCAGCAGCGCCTGCACCACGTAGCGACCGACGAATCCGCCGCCGCCGAAGATCGTAACCAGCTTGTCTTTCATCGCCCGGGCCTCATTTTTTTCGTCGCTGTGCTGATGTTTCGCCCCTTGCCCCGTGAAACCCGTGTTGACAAGCGCGCCGACCGCCCCCTAAAGGCCGCCGCCTACCCCGTGCCCAGATGGCGGAATTGGTAGACGCACCAGCTTCAGGTGCTGGCGATCGCAAGGTCGTGGAGGTTCGAGTCCTCTTCTGGGCACCACTCTCCCCCTAAGGGGTTGAGGTACATAGATAGTTCGGGAATCCGTGACTTTCCTCCGCCTAGGCGGTACATGAGGAAGGTACATGGCCGTCATCCGCAAAGATAATCCGCACACGGTTAAGGCCCCCTCAGGACGGCTCAGCTACCGTCGCGTCTTCCCGCCCGAATTGCGCGCTCACATCGCTCACCTCGGCGTGAAGCCGACCGAATTAAAGCGGAGCCTGGGCGCCACTCGCCTAAGCGACCCTGGAGCCTCGGAGCGGTGGCAGGCCGCCGATGCGGAATGGAATGCGATCGTCGCCCAAGCGACCAAATTGGCGACAGAGACATACGACAGGCTGACACCGGGGCGGATCGCTGACCTGATGGACGCTTTGGAGCGGAGCTGGCACTTAGCGGATGAGCGCGAGTTGGCAGAGCGGGGGGAGGAGTTTGCGGACCTAGCGTGGGCTGGCTGGGACGAGATGCTGTCCGAGTACAAGCAATGGCGTGTTGAGCGCGATGTTGACGCGATGGTTGAGCACTGGGGCCGTTCGGCGGAGGCGGTACTGGCTTCGGAGCGGATCGTGCTGGACCCGAATGACCCATCCGGCCTCGAAGCCTTCTGTTCCGCCTGGAACGATCGACGCATAGCGTACAGCCCCGCAGCCATCGCCCGGCTCAAAGGCGACATCGTCCCCATCCCCCCGGAGCCCACGGTCCTCCGAGAGCCGGCATCGCCTCCTCCTGCGGCGCCATCGGCGGCGAAGAGCTTCGAGTCTTTGGCTGATGCCATCCTCTCTAGCCCGCGCATCCCCATCGGCATCTCAACGAAGCAGATGGCTGCAACAGCCCTCCGTTACTTCCGGGAGGCGTTCGGCACCCCTAGGCCCGCTGAAATAACCAAAGAGCGGGTCTCGGAGTGGTTGGACCTGGTGGCGAAGCGCCCTGCGAAGTTGCCGCCGGATGAGCGGATGATTCCGCTACGGGAGCTGGTCGCAAGATACGAGGGTGTAGCGGGCGTCGAGCGCCTAGCACCGAAGACGTTGGCCACCCTGCTCGGGGCCCTGAGCGCCATATGGAACAAGGCTCAGCGTCAGGAAGGCGTCATTCCCGATAGTATTCCCAACCCATTCGTTGGGCGGGCATCCCTAGGAGGCCATCGGCCCGAGGAGCGGCAAGAGCTAAGCCTCGCCGAGATACACGCCATGTTCGCCTTGCCGATCTTCACGCGCGGCGAGCGCCCCAAGCGCGGCCGGGGCGAGGCGAGCTACTGGCTACCGCTCCTGCTCTTATGGACCGGGGCACGCCCCGAGGAGCTGGCGCAGCTCATGACCGCCGATGTCTTCCCAGACCCGGAGGACCCGGATGGCCGCTGGATGCTCCGCATCACCGATCAGGGCGTCCATCCCATCAAGGGACGCCGCTCGCTCAAGACGACGAAGACGGAGTCTGGACGCCGCACGTTCCCCGTGCACCGCGAGTTGCTGGCGCTCAATTTCATCGTCTTCGTCGACCACGTCCGCGCATCCGGACAGACGGCCCTATTCCCAGAGCTGACCACAAAGGGCGCGAGGGGCCTCCTCTTCGCCGGCTGGGGTGAATGGTGGAGCCTTTATGTTCGCAAGAAGGGCATCCTACCCCCCGGCGGCGGCCGACGTCCCTCTCGGGAGTTCCGGCACAACTGGAACACGGCTGCCCGTCAGTCACGCATACCGAAGGACGCCCGAGAGTATCTTCTAGGCCACGTCCAGTCCGGAGGGAGCGCAAACGACCTCTACGGCGGCAAAGGAGCCTTGGGGGACTATGTCGATAGTCTCCAGTTCAAGGGCTTGGATTTGTCTGGCGTCACTCCGTGGGAGGCACCTCCGGCCGGCTGATGCGCTCGCCCCTTATGGGACATTCACCGTTTGAGCGGGCACCTTCTCTTGGCGGGACCTTGAAGTACAACGCACCCCGCATCGGGCAGCGGTCATGCGTTGGGGGCATAGGTGAACGAAACGGACGACGGGGCGGGTACGCCGGTTGCGAACTTCAGGCGCCAAATAGGCACGATCATCGACGTATGCGGACCGCGGACGCCCGCCCGTCAAATACGCGTCTTGCTCCGGGTTGCCGATGGTCCTGACGACTTTCGCAATGCGATGGACATAGGACTCGCTATCGGTGCTCCAGAGCGGACGGTGACCTCGGACCTTATGCGCTTAGGGACTGTGGACCGGTATGGTGAGGCTGGCCTAGGCTTCATAGTGGCGGAGCGCGATAAAATAGAGGGTTGGTTCGAGCATAATTTAACCGAGAAGGGGGAGGCTTTCCTCAAAATGTTGCTAGGTGATTGGCGCAGCTAGAAGCCTTTGGGCTAGCTCATTAGGAGGCCATATGTTCAGGCAGAAGACCACTTTGGTCGTGGGTGCGGGAGCTAGCTGCGAATTGGGGCTCCCCTCTGGCGATGGCTTGAAGAGCCAGATTCTAACCCTCTTGAAGCCCTCGACGGACAATGCTTACGGATTCACCGATCCAATCATGATCGAGCTAATGAAGCGCCGAGTAGACCCTAGACTGGGCGATTACCCTTCAAAGCTCGATCCAGTAAAACAGGCAGGCGACCGTATCCGGCGCGGACTACCGCTAGCCCTTTCAATCGACAATTTTCTCCATAGTCATCAGGGGGACGAGGAGGTAGAGCAACTAGGAAAGCTAGCTATCGCAATAAACATCATCCGGGCTGAGGGGGGATCACACCTATTTGGCCGAATACCCTCTATGATTAGGATGCAGCGACCAGATGCAAAACCGCGAATGTCGATCGACGGTGACGGTTTAGCGAAAAGCTGGTATCCTGCGTTTGCTCAGCAACTTATGTCAGGCGTACAGCGCCATGACATATCGAATGCCTTTGCAAACTTACGATTTGTTGTATTCAATTACGATCGCTGTCTTGAGCAATACTTATGGATGGCACTGCAAAGCTACTTTGACATTTCACGAGACGAAGCTGCTGAGGTCCTTTCAAACGTCGATTTCATCCACCCTTATGGCGACTTAGGGCCGCTGCCCTGGCAACACCATGATGGTCCGATCGCTCTGGGAAATGCGACTATCGACGACATTCCCGTGATGGCCTCTCGCATACGCACTTTCACCGAGAGCGTCCGAAGCGATGTCGGCCGTGAGGTGAAGGACGCTATGGAATGGGGAGACACCCTCATAATATTGGGCTTCGGCTATCTCGATCAGAATATTCAATTGCTATCTGTGTTACCAGGCAAGAACGGCAATCGGGTATTTAGCACTGCCTATGGCGTATCCGATCAGGATAAGCTTGTTATGAGAGACGCCATGATGGCGCTCGGCGGCGTTGTTGCTAGCTCCGCCATGATAGAAGGCGGCTCCTGCCGCGACTTATTCGATAACTATAGGCTTCACCTCAGCCTTCGATAGGCGCATCTCGCCCCATCAGCCCCTCGCCAGTCGCACCAAGCGCTTCCGGTCCCGATCGTCCCTCGCACGATCCCACTCGCCCTGATCGACCCCAACGGGCTTCACGTACCTCTGGCCACCATCCCGCACCAACCGGGCCTTAGGCGGCGCTGGGTCAACCGGAGGCGGCGGCATGACGATCCACGAGACCTTGGGCTCTCTCGCCCCGCACTGGCACCGCAGCCGCTTGGCGAACACACGCCAGCCACCATCCCAGCCCTTGCGGATGAAGTGGGACGCCAGCTCCCGAGGACTGAAGAGCGCGACACGGGCGCATGAGCGACACTCAGCCCTGATCGAGCCTCCATGCCGCGCAAGCTCCGCTAGGTCTTTGGGCGCCTGGACCATACGACCCGCTCAGAGCGGAAGGCGCAGTTGGTCGCGATCGGTCCTGAGGGGCTGATAGAGCGCTGAGTAGACGTGGTTGGCCACCTCGCGCCGTCCGTCTTCCCTCAGGCGCTCTACGGGAGCTGTAAGTGCCACGAGGGCCCAGCCGGGCGTATCTTGAAGGGCCTGGGCGATAGTGTCTGGGGTGATGGTCATGGTCACGAGTCTCCGTCCGCCCTTGGCAGAACGAAAAGAGAACATCTGCCAAGCTACATGATGCGGCAAAACGAGGGTGCCGGCACATTGGCTCAGGCGTAAACCTCTACACTAGCTTCATCTTCCCATGCTTGCCGCTCAGAAGCGCGCGCGCACTCCGCAGCGTATCCCCCAACTTCGGTCAGGTAGTTCCGCAATGCTTCGCCGTTGAGCTTAGGCGACCCCATCTTGCCGATAATGCGTTCCAGTCGAGCCACCGTGCGTCGGCACTCATCAAAGGACGCAGTCGTCCGCCGGCCAAGCAGGTCTGCCAAGCCCTCAACCCCGGTGAAGGCTTCTAGTAGCGACGCAGAAAATAGTGGCCGCCCGTTCTCTGCGGCAGAGTAAATGGCGTAAGTTCGCAAGCCCCAAAAAAATCTGCGTCTCAAGCCCGAATCCCCTCTCCAGTCTTGCTCCACCAGAAGGCGGGCAACCGACAACCCAATCATCGAGTCGGCTTTGTAGGATGGCCGCGGACGGAAGGCCTCCCGAAGATCTAGAAGGAAACCATCGCCATCTTGCAGCGCTATGCCTTCATGGCCAACATGATAGGCGAAGAGGTCACCGTGCTCTGCATGTTCTAGTAGCCAAGCGCGCGGGTATCGATGTAAGCTAACTCCGTTACGCTCGACTGGTGACTGGGGGCGCTTAGCGTCTGTTACTAGCATTAGGTCAACGTCAGCATGAAGGCCTGCGTCGCCACGCGCCCTGCTACCATAAAGGATTAGTACTTCGCTGCTCATCGTGCGCGAGATAGCTTTGAAATTACCGTTGCAAAAAACACTGAGTAGATCACGATGGCAATTAACACGTGCAAATCCTGCACGATCGTTAACGCGAAATCCGTGGAAGTGACCTGGTTGCCGTACCCCACGAGAAAAGTCAGATCGAAGCTTTTCTGAAATGGGGCATCCACTTGGCTGCTGAAGCGAACATGGCCATAAAGAAACCCGAAAAGCACCCAACACGCTAGCAAGGCCATAAAGGGGCGACCCGCTGACTCTCCCCAGCCATTAAGTGCGCCGAGCGAGCGCAGGATAGCATAGTTAAACGAATGCAACAGCATTGCAGGTACAGACGATAAGCGCTTTAGCCCCGGACCAAATACAATTTTGTAAGCATCTTGAGCAACCCTCGCAGTTGATCTTTGCAGCTCGTGAAGCCGGACAGTGTCGTAGTAAGTATGCTCGTCGCCTGTCGTGGCGTGTGAAAGCATCACCGTTCTTAGTAGATGGGCGCGCGTACCCCGCAGCCTAAACCACTGGTTCATTCGATGCTCCCACGTCTGACGGCGGGGATCGCGACCGCTCACCGAGGCACCAATAAGCGCTCCGGGATTACTTATAAATGTTCGACTTAATTCAATGCGACTAGATATGCCCATGTTGCTCCACGAGCAACCTCGCAGCTCGCACGATTCGAAGGTAGCTAAGGATATCGAACAACCGTCAAAAACACAATCTTTGAAATGGCATCGCCGCCAAGTTGAATAGGCCAAGTCACATGCCGTGAAACTGCACCGCTCAAACATGATTATTGGGTCGCCTTCAAAGACGCCTTGGAAGTCGCACTCCCGGAAAGAGACTCCCCTAATTTCGAGAGTGTCTCCGGGTTTTATCCGAGCGGCAAGCGAGGATGCAGGCACAAAACGCCGGTGCGGACCGGCATCTCTTTGAACATCCCAATCGTAGGGCGTGGGGGCTAGTACAAAACTGGGGTCGTAGATTGGCTCCCACCAACAGTCGCGCCGCCGATTTCCTTTATGTCGAACTGTTGGCGCAGGCGTGCCTACCGGTGAGCTAGACGTAGGCAAGAGGCGAGAAATCCCGAACATACAACATCAGTATATGCCTCATACTAACTTCAAAAGCGTGAACTGCCGAATCCGGCCTGGACTCGATTGGCCTTGTCGCTCGCAACTGGCGCCCAGCTCCATCGGGATGCGTGGTGGCGCTTACGCTCCGCCCCGGCTGACAATTCGCCATCACGAGGAGGCTGTCTAGGGTCAGGAATCATTGATGTGAGCGTTGCGATCTGTTTCAGGCTCCAAAGGGGGACCATCGATTTCGAAGCCGCTGACGAAGCCCCTATTGCGGACGCGCGACTCAAGGGCTTGAACGCTCGCGTAGAGCGCCGGCCGGAACTTTGATCCAAATAGTATCCCTGGGCGCCTCTCGCTGGAAGCTAGCGGGGCACGTGCAGCGACAAACGCCACTGAGCATTCGGCACCCGCAACACGGAGAGATTAAAAGGGAACATCATCGTCGAAGTCATCTACGAAGCCGCCCCGGCTGGGAGGAGGAGGGGGAGGGGAACTCTTTCTTGGCGGCATAAGGGCGGGTACGGGCCCCGATTGTATCAGGGATCGCGCCGCTTGGTCAGCTTCGCGTGACACGTCGACTTGTTGCGAGATATTAGCGATCAGCTTTGTTGCCACTTCGGCAGAGGCCCACACGCTGCCGGGTATCGCTAAAACTTCAAATGCGAGCTTAGCAACGAGCAGCATGTTCGCGCGGCGCTTCTCAAGTTCGCGCTCGAGTTCATCTAAGCGCTTAAGCAAGGCACTTCGCTTCGCTTCCGTCATGTTGGCATTTTCAAGACACTTCCGAAGGGCGCTTATATAACCCCTGATTTTATCCTTGGACTTCGGCAATATGGCAACAGCATCTTTTCGCGCTTGCAGGCTATTATCGAGAACAAGCTGAGTCACGTAGTGGTCTAAGTCGGACTTGAACTGCCTAAAGTTCAGATCATCGTTTATACGGGGCACGTCCATGGATGCGAATGGTTCGATTTCGTATCTCCGTGACGCAGCGAGGATGACGTTCATAAACGAGTGGCGCAGATCCTCCATATCCCGCCACTCCCCCTCGTCGTTTCCGCTGAAGCGACTTAGCTGAGAGCTCAAGCTCCGCTGCGCGACGTTTACGAGTTCCATGAACGCCATACGGGGATCATCATCGAGCCCATCTAGTTGCTCTTGGGTGACGAAATTGAGAATGCTCATGGATCGAAGCTATCGCCACATCGGCGACGATGCCAGAGACAATGGACTTTAAGCTTGTCGTTTATTAGAAGTCGGTGCCCGTGTAGGGCTCAAAGTTCTGACGTGCCCCCCGTTTCTTCATCCACCTGGAACTAGAGACCGGCCCTTGGAGGGACGGACGGAATGAAACGGAA
>NZ_JBBBDM010000018.1:0-47399 GCF_037120395.1 Sphingomonas kyungheensis | reverse complement strand
GGGATCGTCCCGGTCGTGTTGAGCGTCGCCGCCAGCACGACGAACGCCGCCCCGGCGATCCCCGCCGCGCCCTTGGACGTAAGCAACAGCACCGCGATCAGCCCCAGTTCGTGCCAGAAGGTCAGGTGCGTGTTGGTCGCCTGCGCCAGGAACACCGCGACGGTGGTGAGGTACAGGCAGGTGCCGTCGAGATTGAATGAATAGCCCGCCGGGATGACGAAGCCGACGACGCTCTCCTCACAGCCGAGCTTGCGCAGCTTTTGGATCAGCCGCGGCAGCACCGTCTCGGTCGACGTCGTGGCGGCGACGATGACGATCTCGTCCCAGATATAGCCGAGCAGCCGCCACAGGCTGACGCCGCAATACCAGGCGACACCGCCGAGTACCGTCGCGGTGAACACGCCGCAGACCACGAAGAACTCGACGATCAGCTCGCCCAGCGACAGCAGCGAGGCGGTGCCGAACTGGCCGACGGTGAAGGCGATCGCGCCGAACGCGCCGAGCGGCGCGAAATACATGATATAGCCGATGATGCGGAAGAAGCCCTGCGACGCGCTCTCGATCACGTCGAGCACCGGCTTGGCGCGCTCGCCGGTCGCGGCGATGGCGATGCCGAACAGCACCGAGACAAACAGCACCTGCAGCACATGTCCCTCGGTCAGCGCGCCGGCGAAGGTGTTGGGAATGATCGCCATCAGGTAACCGGTCACCGACTGATCGTGCGCCGAGGCGACATAGGTCTTGATCGACGCGGTATCGATCGCGGCGGCGTTGATGTTCATGCCGGCGCCCGGTCGCCACAGATCGACTGCGACGAGGCCGAAGATCAGCGCGAGGATGGTGATCACCTCGAAATAGAGGATCGATTTGAGCGCGACACGGCCGACCGCGGTCATGTCGTTCATGCCCGCTACGCCGTGCACAACGGTGACGAATATGATCGGCCCGATCATCATTCGAATCAGCTTGATGAAGGCGTCGCCGAATGGCTTCATCGCCACGGCGGTGCCCGGTGCGAAATGGCCGAGCAGGATGCCGATCAGCGTGCCAACCAGCACCTGGAACCACAATTGCCCGGCGATGCCGAAGCGGCGCGCCTTATTCTCCGTCTCTCCTATCGTCGTCATGATCGTTATACTTTTCTCTGCTGGGGCGACGGTCAGGCGAAGAGCATGCCGTCGAACAATTTGCGCGCGGTGCGGATCATCCCGGCGCCGGTGACGACGCCGTCGGCGTCGGTCTCGATCACGCAAGGGGTGATGCCGCTCGGATGCTCGACACCGAGCGTCCTGGTCGCGCCGGCGCCGACCGTCGCGAGTGCCGCGGCGGGGCTGTCGGCCACCAGGCAGGCGGTGGCGACGCTGACCGCGCCGAGCACGCCGATCGAGGCGTGGCAGCGGTGCGGAATGAACGAGCGGACGCAGATCGCGCCCCCGGCGCGCGGCGCGGCGATCAGCATCATCTTCGGCACCGATTGCGCACTGACGTCGCCGAGGTTCATCAGCGGCCCGGCGGCAAGGCGGATCGCCTCGATCCGGGCCTTCAGGCTTGTGTCACCGTCGAGCGTGTCGCGATCCTCATAGCCGGTGATGCCGACGTCGGTGGCGCGCAGCACGACGCAGGGCATGCCATTGTCGATCAGCGTGGTTTCGACGCCTTCGATCACGTCGACCGGTCGCCCGGTGGGCAGCAGCGCGCCGCAGCTCGATCCGGCGATGTCAGCGAAGGACAGCGCCACCGGCGCGGCCGTGCCGAGGACACCGTCGATCGCGGTGGTGCCTGTATAAGTGACGGCGCCACCGGGCGTCTGCACCACTGCGGTCGCGGCCTTGCCGGTGTTGACCATATGGATGGCGACACGCGTCTCGCCGTCGGACGCGGCGACAAGGCCGCGTTCGATCGCGAACGGGCCGACGCCGGCGAGCATATTGCCGCAATTCTGCTTGTCGGTGACGATCGCCGCGTCGACGAAGACCTGGAGGAACAGATAGTCAACGTCGATCCCGGGCCGGTTCGACCGCGCGACGATCGCCACCTTGGAGGTCAGCGGGTCTGCGCCGCCCATGCCGTCGATTTGGCGCGGATCGGGCGAGCCGAAGGCGCGCAGAAGGAAGGCGTCGCGGGCGTCGATGGCGCTGGGCAGGTCGTCGGCAAGGAAGAACCCGCCCTTCGACGTGCCACCGCGCATCCACATGGCGGGGATGCTTTCACTCATAGCGCAGGCCCTTCGCGGCGAGCGCATCGCGCATCGCATAGATGTCGAGGCCGAGTTCACCCGCGGCGAGGCGTGTGCGTTTCGCCTCCTCGTTCGCCTCGCGAGCCTGCGCTTTAGTCAATATCGCGGCGGCATCGTCGCGGCGGACGACGCAGACGCCGTCGTCGTCGGCGACGATCACGTCGCCTGCACGCACCAGCTCGCCGGCGCAGACCAGATCGACATTGACCGAGCCGAGCGTCGCCTTGACCGTCCCCTGCGCGCTGATCGCTCGCGACCAGACCGGAAAGCCCATGGCGGTGAGGTCGCGGACGTCGCGCACGCCGGCGTCGATGATCAGTCCGCGACAGCCGCGTGCCATCGCGGAGGTGGCGAGCAGGTCGCCGAAATAGCCGTCCTCGCACGGGCTGGTCGGCGCGACGACGAGCAGATCGCCCTCGCGCAACTGCTCGATCGCGACATGCATCATCCAATTGTCGCCGGGTGGCACCGACACGGTGACCGCCGACCCGGCGATGCGCGCACCGGGATAGATCGGCCGCAACCGGCTGGCGAGCAGGCCGGCACGGCCCTGCGCCTCATGAACCGTGGCGACCCCGGCGGCGCCCAGCCCGGCGATCGTCGCCGGATCCGTTCGTTCGATCTGTGTGACGACGCGCGCCATGTTCATCCTCGATCCCGTGTAACTTTGTCGTGGCTTAAAAGGGATATGGCGGGCGGCGGACAACGTCGATTTGTGCACGAGGCATAAGCTGGTGCTAAGTGTGTGCGATGAACGAGCCACTCGACTTCAACCTGCGCCATCTCGACGCGATCGCCGCGGCGGCGCGGCTCGGCGGCATCAGCGCTGCATCGCAGGCGCTCAATCTGTCGCAACCGGCGCTGACCCAGGCGATCGCCAAGACGGAGGCGCGGCTCAACCAATCAATGTTCGATCGTCAACCGGGCGGCGCGGTGCCGACCGAGGCGGGGCGGCGGCTCGCCTTCCGTATCGAGCGCGCGCTCGGCTATCTGACCCGCGGTGGCCAGAGCGTGCGGCGCGGCGCGCGGCTGCCGCCGCTGCCGCATATCGAGCGACGCGTCACGCTCGGTCAGTTGCGTGCGCTGATCGCGGTCGACGAGGCGGGCAGCTTCGCGCTCGCGGCGATGCGCACCGGCCTGTCGCAGCCCGCGCTGCACCGCGCCGCGCGCGATCTCGAGCAGCAGCTCGGCGTGCCGTTGCTGATGCGCCAGGGCCGGACCGTGCAACCGACGCCTGCCGCCGGCCGCTTTCTGCGCTTCGCGCGTCTGGCGCGCGCCGAGTTGCAGGCGGGGCTGGACGAGATCGCGGCGCTGCGGTCGACGGGGGCGGGGCGGATCGTCGTCGGCACGATGCCGCTGGCGCGCGCGGTGCTGCTGCCGCAGGCGCTCGCCCGCTTCGCGCGTACCTATCCCGCCGCGTCGGTCGAGGTGGTCGAGGCGCCGTATCTCGAGCTGCTCGCCCGGCTGCGCGAGGGCGAGATGGACCTGCTGGTCGGTGCGATGCGCGATCCCGTGCCGGTCGGCGATGTGGTGCAGGAGCCGCTGTATACCGACGATCCGGTGATCGTCGCGCGGGCCGGTCACCCGCTTGCCGGCACCGATCCGCCCTTCGCCGCGCTAGAGGGTTATCCCTGGGTCATCGCCGCGGCGGGCACGCCGACGCGACAGCGCTGGGAGCAGATGTTCGCCGACCACGGCCTGACACCGCCGCGGCTGCGCGTCGAATGCGGTTCGGTGCTGGTGATCCGGGGATTGATGCTCGAGGACGACTGGCTGACGCTGATGGCGCGCGACCAGTTCCTGTTCGAGCGCCGTGCCGGCCTGCTCGTCGAGATCCCCGGTGCGGGCATCGCACTCCGCCGCCGGATCGGACTGACGATGCGCGGCGACTGGCACCCGACCGCGTTGCAGGCGGCCTTCGTCGAGACGTTTCGCGTCACCTGTGCCGACTGGACTTCCGCAAAAGCAATGGCCGATCAGCCGTTCCGATATGCCTGAGCCGCCGCGCGGCAGTAGCGTCGCCGACATGATCATCGACTGTCACGGCCATTACACCACCGCGCCGGCACCCCATACCGACTGGCGCGAGGCACAGAAAGCGGCGTTCCGCACCGGGGGCGACATCGATCCCGCCTATCCCGCCATCTCCGACGACGCGATCCGCGAGACGATCGAGACCAACCAGTTGCGCCTGCTGCGCGAACGCGGCGCCGACATGACGATCTTCTCGCCACGCGCCTCCGCGATGGCGCCGCACGTCGGCGATGCGGCGGTCAACCGGATCTGGGCACAGCGGTCCAACGACCTGATCAAGCGCGTCGTCGATCTCTTCCCCGAGACCTTCGCGGGAGTCTGCCAGCTGCCGCAGACCGCGGATCTGTCGATCGACCAGTCGATCGCCGAGCTCGAACGCTGCGTCACCGAGCTCGGCTTCGTCGGCTGCAACCTCAACCCCGATCCGTCGGGCGGCCGGTTCGCCGCGCCGCCGCTGTACGACCGCGCCTGGTACCCCTTCTTCGAAGCGATGGTCGAACTCGACGTGCCCGCGATGATTCACGTCTCGGGCAGCTGCAATCCGGCGATGCACGCGACCGGCGCTTATTACATCGCCGCCGACACGATCGCCTTCATGCAGTTCATCGAGGGCAACCTGTTCCGCGACTTCCCGACGTTGCGCTTCATCATCCCGCATGGCGGCGGCGCGGTGCCCTATCATTGGGGGCGATACCGCGGGCTCGCCGACATGCTGAAGCGTCCGCCGCTCGCCGACCATGTTATGCGTAACGTCTATTTCGACACCTGCGTCTACCATCAGCCCGGCATCGATCTGCTGTTCGAGGTGATCGACGTCGACAATATCCTGTTCGGGTCGGAGATGGTTGGCGCGGTGCGCGGCATCGATCCGCAGACCGGCCAGTATTTCGACGACACCAAACGCTATATCGACGCGCTCGCCATCCCCGACGCCGACAAGCGCAAGGTGTTCGAGGGCAATGTGCGGCGCGTCTACCCGCGGCTCGACGCGCAACTGGCGGCGAGGGGGCTGTGATGGCGGCGTTCACATCCGATCCGGGCTGGCTGTGCTGGGACCCGGCACCGAGCAAGCCGCGCTTCGTGCCGCCGCCGGGCGCGGTCGACGCGCATTGCCACGTCTTCGGGCCGGGCGATGTCTTTCCTTATGCGCCCGAGCGGAAATACACGCCATGCGACGCTGGCAAGGCGGAGCTGTTCGCATTGCGGGATCATCTCGGCTTCGCCCGCAACGTCATCGTCCAGGCGACCTGCCACGGCGCTGACAATCGCGCGCTGATCGATGCGCTGCGTAGCGCCGACGGCCGCGCGCGCGGTGTGGCGACGGTGCGCGACACGGTGAGCGATGCCGAACTGGCCGAGCTCGATGCGGCCGGCGTGCGCGGCGTGCGCTTCAACTTCGTCCGCCGCCTCGCCGACCCCAAGCCTGACGCCTATTACCGTGCGATCATCGACCGGATCGCGCCGCTCGGCTGGCACGTCGTTCTCTATTTCGAAGCGGCCGATCTGGAAGAGCGCTGGGACTTCTTCACCAGCCTGCCGACCACCGTCGTCGTCGATCATATGGGTCGGCCGGACGTCACCCGGCCGGTCGATGGCCCGGAGTTCGGGCGCTTCCTCCGCCTGATGGAGGAGCATCCGAATGTCGTCAGCAAGGTGACTTGTCCGGAACGGCTGTCGAAGAGCGGTCCGCCGCACTATGCCGACGTGGTTCCTTTCGCCCGGACTCTGGTGGAGCGCTTTCCAGGTCGCGTGCTGTGGGGTACGGATTGGCCGCACCCGAACATGACGAGCCATATGCCGGACGAAGGCAACTTGCTCGATATGGTGCCGCTGATTGCGCCTACGCCGGCGCTAAGGCAGAGCCTCCTCGTCGATAATCCAATTCGCCTGTATTGGGCTGGCGGCTAAGTGTAGAGCTTGGCAACGTTCGAAAACCGACTGCTTTGAAAATTTTATGCTAGATTATGCCGTCTCCCAGAGCGTTTTTTACCTCCAGAGGAGCGCGGGATCTTCGTATAGGCGATGGCGGGCAGGCAGCTTATCCATGTTTCAGCACTGCCATCGATGATCGGCCGCGTTGTGCGATAGGTAGCGACGTCAGAACAGTGCCATATCCTTGGTGGGCCCGCTATTGCCTCGATTATGGCCGCAGGGAGATCTCGGTCTAACGGTGATCGGATCCAGTTGAACAAATGACCGCTTTCGGGCCGAGGCAAAGTGTGCCCGGATGGCCGCAATTAGGTCGTGGAAGCCACGGCTCATGCCAGATATGTAATACTCGAAAGCACGAACCCAGCTCAGCTTACCGTCTGATCACGCCCGAATCGCGACATTCGCGATCGTGGCGGCGTTCACGATCCCCGGACCAACATGAGTTTTGGGAGGCCGCCAGCGTTCCCGCCTGACATCCTTCGCGAGAGAGTCGGATAGGAGCAGGATGCCCCCTTGCGAACATCGTCATGATGCATGACGATGTTCGGGCCTGACACGTGGAGGCGTAGATGATTGACGTCCAGCAAGCTGAGGTGTCACAAATAGCGGCCCCGTCTGCGGAAACCTCTTCGCTGCCTGGCACCGCGCCGATCGATATCCTTAAACAAAACGAGCGCAGCTACGCCCAAAACTCTGACGCTGAAGAGGTTGTGGTTTGTGGCCGGAGGAACGACGAAGAATATCGTTTACGCCCGCTGACACCGCCACCTGTGTCCCCTGGCCCTCTGTCCCGTCCCCTGAGGATACAACTCGCTCCGGGGGTATCCTTTGGATTCCAGCGTGGCGGTGGTTTCGGACTCCGGGCGGAGTTAGGGCCGGGCAAAAAGACCGACGAGCTAAAACGTGAACCTTGAAGGTGGGGCAGGCTAGGTCCGCTAACCACCCAAGTAACGACATTCGTCAGTGGCTGGCCAGGGTAGCAAGCTAATCGTTAGCGACGATGAACAAGCGTCCAAAGTTGGGGAGCGGGAAGGGTGGGCTTAATGTCCACTACTGGGTCGTCGCGGTGTACACGATTAGACGACGACAGTGAGGCGCTGCCGCTGCATTTCCACTTGCAGCGGCGGGCGGCAGGCTCCGATATGCGCCTCTTGTTAGGAGAACTGACACCGCGTCTCGATACTTTCGATACGCTGCCAGCCGCGACCGACGCGGTATTAAATCCAATCTATAGTTTACATGCGAGCACGTATGCCGAAGAAGAAAGCTCGACCAGTATACTCATAAAACGCTGGAACATTGCTATACGTGGAAAAACGCTTGGTAGCAGAATCTAGTAGATTCGACCCCTGCGCATAGATAGTCACCTGCGGCAGAACATCATAGGACACGCTCGCTGCGAGTTCATGATATGGGGATTGCTTGATTGCAAGGCTGTCGATGTAGCTGTACTGCGACGACACAAACCTCGACTGGTATTGGTACGAGACCGAAGCGTTGACCCCATGCGCCTCGTAGAACAGCTTTGCGTTGGCCGAAAAGGGCACCGCATCTTCAAGATTGACGGTCGGCCGGCCGGCACGCTCTGCGCGCGATTTGTTGTAGGTAGCGTTGGCCTGAACGCCAAAGCCGTTGCGCAAGAAGTACTGGCCGCCGACCTCGATGCCGTAGACCTTGGCACTGTCGCCGTTGACGTAGGTCAGCTCCGTGAACGGGAAGCTCGACGGCGCGCCGGCGACCTGGTTGGTCGGCACAAGGTTGAAGGCGACCGCCTGCGTCGTCACGAAATTGGTGAGGTGCTTGTAGAAGGCGGCGACGGTCAGCGCGAGGCGGTTGTTCGGATAATATTCGAGCGAGATATCCGCTTGGTCCGCCGACACCGGCTTGAGGTTGGGGTTCCCGGCATCCGTGACGACCGGAGTGTTCGACTGCGCCGCGGAATAATCCTTGGCCGACGACAGCTGACCAAAGGTCGGACGCGAGATTGCCTGCGACGCGGCGAGGCGGACGCGCAGCCCGTCGGCGAGGTCATAGGCGAAATTCGCCGACGGCAGCAGGCGCGAATAGTCGCCACCGCCGTTGATCGGCTCAATCGGGTTGAACACGACGTTGGCGGTGCCGACGCCAATCACCTGATAGCTGCGCACCGTCGCGCCATAGCCGAGCGAATCGACGCTGGTGTGGACGTAGCGAAGGCCAAAATCACCGCGCCAGCGCGCACCCTCGACGTTGAACTGGAAATAGCCGTCCCAGGTGCGCTCGCGGATCGCATAGGAGGCGAGCAGGTCGGGGACGATCTGCTGCGTCGCATAACCGGTCGGATAGGGCTGGCCGGTCGCCGGATTGAGCACGTTCGGGTTGTTCTCCGCCTTTGCCAGCGACGCCAGATAGGTATCGATGTCGAATGACGGGATCGAGCGCGGGAAATTGCCCGACAATTTCGGTAGAATGTTCGACACCTGCCCCTCCTGGACGACGTTGGCGCCGATCGCGGCGAAGGAGAAGGGATAGCCGGCGAAATTCTCGGCGGTGGTATATTGGTTGTCGATGACGTCGACGGTCTTCTTGCGGTTGAGATAGGCGCCACCGAAGGTGAACGACTTCATCACGCCATTGTCGACCTCATAGGCGAAATCGAGCTTCGCCTGGGTGCTGCGATCGGAGATATTCTGCCCCTGGATGCCGATGTAATGGGCGCGCAGGTCACCGTTGCCGGCGTCGGTGAGTGGTCGGTCGGTCAGCGTACCGTCGGCATTGGGGATGGTGATCTGAAGATCGGGCAGGCCGCCGTCGCGCGTAGCCACCACCGCGCGCGACCCCGGAATGCCCGCGACGACGAAGCGGTTCTGGCCGCCGGTGTTGTTGGTCGCCTTGCCATATGAGACGTCTGCGGCGACCTTGAGCCGGTCGACCGGCGTCCAGTCGATATGGCCACCATATTGATAGGTGATTGAATGGCGCGGCTCAGTCGTCGCCAGAATGTCGACCGTCGCCGGGTTGACCGTGTAGTTGGTCACAACCTTGTTGCTGTCAACTTTGACGTTGTTGAGGTCCCAGCGGACGCTACCGTCGTCGGCGAGGGGCGTCAGCCCGACCGAGACGCGGTGATTTTCCTCATTGTCGGTATAGTTGCTGTAGATGCCGTCGAGGCGCAGCTCGAAATTCGAGCTCGGCTTCCACTGATAGGCCGCCGAGCCGCCCCAGCGCTCGCGCTCGCCGAGCACATAGCCGACGCTGTAGAAGTACGGAACGATAACGCCGCCATTGGGGACGTTGACGATGCTGCGCTGTCCGTTCGCCGCGGTGGCGATGTCGAAGGTGTCGGTGCTCGAATATTCGCCGAGGTTGTCGGTTCGGAACTTGTACTTATTGTAGGTGCCCGAGACCAGCACACCCATCGTGTCGTTGGCAAAGGTGGTGCTGACTACGCCCGACGCCTTGACCCCGCCCTTTTCGGCGAACTGATTGTACTGGCCTTCCAGCGAGCCAGCGGCGTGGAAGCCCTTGTGATCGAAGGGCCGCGCGGTGCGCAGATCGACGTTGCCGCCGATGCTGCCCTCGAGCTGCGCGGCCTGCGCAGCCTTCTGGATTTCGGCGCCGGAGATCACCTCGGAGGGGAGGACGTCGAAGGCGAACGACCGGTCGGGACCGTCAGTCGGCAAAATGCGGCCGTTAAGCGTCGTCAGGGCGAAGCTCTCGCCGAGGCCGCGGACGGTGATGCTGCGACCTTCGCCGCGGCCGTCACGGCCGACGGTGACGCCGGGGATGTTGGACAGCGCCTCGGCGACGTTGCGGTTGGGGAACTTGCCGAGCTCCTCGGCGGAGATGGCGTCCACGATCGTCGAGGCGTCGCGCTTGGTCTCGACCGAGCGCAGCAGGCTGCCGCGGACGCCCCGGACGATGATGTCGTTGGCGGGATCGTCGCCGGCGACTTCCTGCGGATCGCCGCTCTGGCCGGGGCCGGACTGGATCACGGAGCCGGGATTGGGCTGTTCGGTCGGCGACACCGCCGTCTGCGCAGTCGCCTGCGAGGCCGCGAGCAGCGCCAGCAGGCTCACGCCCATCAAGGCACCACGATGCGAACGCGTTGTTCCAACCATCATCATTCCCCTCGTCGGCGGCACGGGCATACATCCTCGACCACGCTCGCTTTGTTGCGCTTTGCTAGATGGATCGTAACAAACTTGTCAAACGATTAAAAACGAAACATCTTCGACAATGCGCACGTCGAGGGTGCGAGAATGCCTCGTCCGTCCAGAATTATGCCGCCTTCAAAGGAAGACGAGGTCCGATCCTTGGGTCGGACCGATGTTCGGGAGCGTCACGGCGAGGTGCGGGTCAGAGGAGTTTTGAGCGAGGATCCAGAATGCGGGCCGTCGCTCGGCCCCGGCACCAACGATGGATAGCGAAACGTAACGCGATTGATGTAGCCGAAGCGGACTGGTAGCAGTGGCGGAAGAATACAGGGAACAGGACGGAATGATCCGGGACACGAGTGAACGGCGGCTGCGGATCAGCACGCTGGTGCGCGAGCGGGGCAGCGTGCAGGTTGCCCCGCTCGCCGAGAAGTTCGGCGTGTCGATGCAGACGATCCGGAAGGATTTGCGCTTCCTCGCGACGCGCGGCGTGATGGAGCGGTCCTACGGCGGTGCGATCAGCGCCGGCGCGGTCAACGTCACCGCCGAGCCGCCGGTCGAGGTCAAGCGCACGATCCACGCCGACGAGAAGGCGCGGATTGGCAAGGCCGCCGCGGCGATGGTGTCGCCGGGCGAGTCAATCGTACTCGACTCCGGAACGACGACGCTGCAGATCGCGCGCTTCCTGTCCGACGACGACGACATTACCGTCCTTACGAACGACCTCGACATCCTGTCGGTGCTCGCGGCGAAGGAGCGGCTTAACATCGTCATGCTCGGCGGGATGCTGCGCCG
The DNA here is from genome assembly GCF_037120395.1 of Sphingomonas kyungheensis. NCBI lineage: Bacteria > Pseudomonadati > Pseudomonadota > Alphaproteobacteria > Sphingomonadales > Sphingomonadaceae > Sphingomonas > Sphingomonas kyungheensis. The sequence goes on along the minus strand of NZ_JBBBDM010000018.1, from coordinate 36,266 downwards.
TAAGAACCGCGCGTTCTACGGGGCCCAGACGGTAGCGTCCTTGGAGCATCTGCGCGTCGACAAGCTGTTCCTCGGGGTCGACGGCTTCGATATCGAATGCGGCATCACAACCCACTACGAGCCGGAGGCGATGCTGAACCGGAAGATGGTGGAGGCGGCGCGCGACGTCATCGCGGTGACGGACGTATCCAAGTTCGGACGCGTCTGCCTCCACCGGATCATTCCGGTCGACAGCATCCACCGCCTCGTCACCGGAACCGAGGTGCCCGACGACGTCCGCTCCGCCTCGCAGCGGCTGGGGTTCAGCATCCACGAGGCATGAGGGACACGCGGCGGCTCAGCCATCGAGGTGGAAGAAGCGCCGCGCGTTGCGGTAGTAGATCTTGTCGATGACCTCGCGAGGCAGTGCGAGACCGGGCGCATCCGCCTTGATGGCGGCGATCGGCTGCGACAGCGGCGTCGCCAGATAGCGCCAGTCCGAGCGCCACGTCTCGTCGGCCTCCTTGGCGAAGTCGCCCGTCGTCGGCGGATTCTGCGCGCGTGCCGCCGGATCGGGCGGGCTGTCGGTCAGATCGGTGCCGTACATCAGCCGATCCTGATACTTGACGAAGAACTCGCGCACCTTCGCGTGGTTGGCGTTCGACTGGACCTGCACCTGGCTCATCCGGGCGGCGAGATCTACCACCGCGTTGGGAAAGCGGTCGAGGAAGGCGGCGAGTTCGTCGACGCTCCACTCCAGGCTCGCCATGTGCGCGCCGTCGAAGGCGAGCTTCGGGTGCCGCGCGACGAAGCGGTCGCGCACCGCCATCAGGCGCTCGTAGCTCGGCTCCTCGGGATGCTTAAACATGTAGTATTCGGGGTGTTCGCTAAAGTAGGTGCGGTCGTTGTCGGTCGTCATCTTGTCGAGCGGCAGCCAGCAATTTTTGGGCTCGCCCTGATGCGCGATCAGCGGCACGCCCCGCGCTTGGATGTGGCGCATGACGGGATCGAAGCGCGGATCGTCGAGGAAGACGCGCCTGCCGCTCGCATCCTTGGCGATCATGCCGATGTTCTTCCACACCTTCACCGCCACCGCGCCGTGCGCGAAGCCTTCGTCCACCGCGTGCTCGGCCTGGGCCGTCCATTGCGGCGTGCCGAAGCCGTCCATCGAGAAGGTCGTCGCGAAGTGGAAGTGCTTCGGGTCGGCGGCATGGTCCTTGTAGGCGATCTCCGCCTGCCGCGCGAGCGGCGGAAAGTCGGGATAGTCGACGTTGATCGACAGGAGCTCGAACCCGTCGCGCCGGGCGACCTGACCGAAGTCGGGCGCATCGCGGTTGGCGTGGACGTGCGCATCGAGCTTGGCGACGCGGGCGAAGTCGGCCTCCGTGTAGGACGTGGGAGACGGTGCGGCGCCGACGAGCGCCGCGGCGGCGGTGACGGCGAGCAGGCCTGATCGGATTCGCATTTGATTCTCCAAAGGAAACGTAACGAAATAATACTATGTTGCGTTTTGAATTGCGCAAGCTGAACCGATGGGGCACATCCGAGCTCAAGGCCGCCCTCTTCAAGTGGCGTCCGTTGCTACGAGAGGCGTGCGCGTGTCCAACATACCTATATCCCGGCGTCGCCTGATCGCGCACCTCGCGGGCGGAGCGGCCGTCATCGCCGTTTCCCCTGCCGTCGCGCGGGTTCCGGTCGCGGGCGCACCGACCACGCGTATCAGCGACGGCGTGCTGACGATCGAGTTCGACTCCGGGCTGCACTCGCGCCTCTCGCGCGGCGAGACCGTGCTGACCGCGATGGAGTCGGGCGAGGCGATCCGGCTGGTCGGGCAGCAGCCGATCGACCGCTTCCTGCTGCTCGACCAGAGTAGTGCGGCTGTATCGGGACCGCATGGCAGCGGTCGGATCCACCGGCTGCGCGGCTCCGCGGCGGGCGGGATCGAGAAGCGGATCGCGGTGACAATGTTCGACCGCTATCCTGGCCTCGCGTTGCTCGACATCGCCTATCGCAACACTGGTGATGCTCCGCTCACGATCGCCGGGTGGCAGGCGGCGACGCATGATCTGCTCGCGCATCCGGACGGCGCTTGGAGCTTCTCGGGCGCGTCTTATCCGGACCGGCGCGACTGGGTGCAGCGAGTCGCACCGGGGTTCGGTCAGCGCAACTTCATGGGCATGAACGCCTCCGACTATGGCGGCGGCACGCCCGTCGCGGCGGTGTGGCGGCGCGACGTCGGCCTCGCCGTCGGCCATGTCGACACGGTGCCGCGGCTGGTGTCGCTGCCGGTCGGAGGGCAGCCGACCGGAACACGGATCGGGATAGCGGGCGATGAGCCGGTGACACTCGCCCCCGGCGCCTCGCTGACGCTGCCGCCGGTCTTCCTAATGGTGCACGACGGCGATCACTTCCGCCCGCTCGACACCTATCGCCGGTTGATGGCGGAGCGCGGCATCGCCGCCCCCGCGATCCCCGAGCCGAGCTACGCGCCGGTCTGGTGCGCCTGGGGCTATGGCCGCGACTTCACCATTCCCGAGGTGCTGACCGCGATGGGCAAGGCCAAGGCGATCGGCCTCGACTGGGCGGTGATGGACGACGGCTGGCAGACGTCGGAGGGCGATTGGAAGCTCAACCCAGCCAAATTTCCGCACGGAGACGCCGACATGAAGGCGTTCGTCGGCCAGATCAAGGCGGCGGGTATGCGGCCGCGGCTGTGGCTCGCGCCGCTGGCGGCGGATCCGGGCACCGACCTGCTCCGCGACCATGCCGACATGCTGCTGCTCGACCGCACCGGTGCGGCGCAGAACGTCAGCTTCTGGAACGCCTTCACCCTGTGCCCCGCCTATCCGCCGGTGGTCGACTATTTCCGCGGGCAGATCCGCCGCATCATCGGCGATTGGGGGTTCGAGGGGCTGAAGCTCGACGGCCAGCATCTCAACGGCGTCGCGTCCTGCTACAATCCCGCCCACAACCACGCGCGACCGGAGGAATCGTTCGAGAAGCTGCAGAGCTTCTGGAAGGCGCTCTACGACGAGGCGATGGCGATCAACCCGCAGGCGGTGATCGAGATCTGTCCCTGCGGCGACTCCTTCGCGTTCCACAACATGCCGGGAATGAACCACACCCCCGCATCCGATCCGACCTCGTCGTGGCAGATCCGCCTCAAGGGCAAGACCTTCAAGGCGATGATGGGGCCTTCCGCACCGTTCGCGGGCGATCACGTCGAGCTGAGCGACCGGCACGACGACTTCGCCAGCCACTACGGCATCGGCGCGATCGTCTCGACCAAGTTCACCTGGCCGCACGACCCGGTCAACACGACCGATCCCCTGCCGCCGGGCGGCATCGCGCTCACTCCCGAGCGTGAACGCCTCTGGCGCAAGTGGATCGCCCTCTACCGCGCCGACATGCTGCCCAAGGGCGAGTATCTTGGCGGGCTGTACGACATCGGCTTCGACAAACCGGAGGGGCATGCGATCCGCGCCGGTGGCCGGATGCACTACGCGTTCTACGCCGACAGCTGGTCGGGGAAGGTCACCTTACGCGGACTGCCGCCGGGCACGCACCGACTGACCGACAGCTTCAGCGGAGCTTCGCTCGGCACGGTCGGCGGACCGGTCGCCACCGTTCCCGCACGCTTCGAGCACTTCCTGCTGATCACCGCCACCCCCGTCACGGCGAAGGACGCCGCATGAGCGATCAGGCATCACCACGCGGCCGGGCCTGGCTGTTCAACGCGCTCGCCACCGTCGTGCTGTGGGGGGTGTGGGGCGCGTTCTCCGGCCTGTCGCCGCAGCACGGCTTTCCCGAGACGCTCGTCTATTGCGTCTGGGCGCTGACGATGATCCCGCCCGCGCTGATCGTGCTCGCGCAGGCGCGATGGAAGCTCGACCTCAATCCGCGGGCGATCGCTTACGGCCTTGCCGTGGGTGGGCTGGGGGCAGGGGGGCAGATGGTGCTGTTCTACGCGGTCACCCGCGGTCCGGCCTATCTGATCTTTCCGGTGATTTCGCTGTCGCCGGTCGTCACGATCATCCTGTCCTTCCTGTTCATGGGCGAGCGCACCGGCAGGCTCGGCGCGATCGGCATCCTGCTCGCGCTGCTCGCGCTGCCGACGTTCGATTTCGCGCCGGGCGGCGATGCGCAGGGCGGCGGCTGGATCTGGATGGCATTCACCGTCATGGCCTGCTGGGGCCTGCAAGCCTATTTCATGAAGTCCGCCAACCGCATCATGTCGGCGGAGAGCATCTTCTTCTACATGATGGTGACCGGCGTCGCGCTGATCCCGGTGGCGCTGCTGCTGACCGACTTCAGTCACCCGATCAATTACGGACTCGATGGACCGTTGCTCGCGGCCGGAATCCAGCTGCTTAACGCGATCGGCGCGCTCACCCTCGTGTTTGCCTTCCGCTACGGCAAGGCGATCATCGTGGCGCCGCTGACCAACGCCGGAGCACCGCTCGCCACCGCGATCATCTCGCTCGTCGCGCTCGGCGTCATGCCGGGACCGGTCAAGCTCGTCGGAATCGGTTTAGCTCTCGCAGCCTCGCTGATGCTCGCGTTTGAGCCGGACTCCGCCGCTGGTGAGGGCGTCGTAGAACCTACCGTCCTGTAAGACTGTATTTGTTTCGCTTTGTTTCGTTGCGTTTCCGGTCTGGTTACGGTATCTCGAACGAAAGGAGACTATCGTGAAGCTGATCGAAGACATCATCGCCCGGCACAAGGCCGGCGAACGCGTCGGCGTCACGTCGGTGTGCTCGGCGCATCCGCTGGTGATCGAGGCGACGTTCACCCATGCGCTGCGTCACGACGTGCCGGTGGTGCTCGTCGAAGCGACCTCGAACCAGGTGAACCAGGACGGCGGCTACACCGGCATGGTGCCTGCCGACTTCCGCGCCTTCGTCGAGGGGATCGCACGCCGTCTGGGATTTCCGCTCGACCGCCTCGCGCTGGGCGGCGATCACCTCGGCCCCAACGCCTGGACCGCGCTTCCCGCCGAGGCGGCGATGGTGAAGGCCGAGGTCATGATTGCCGACTACGTGCGCGCCGGCTTCGGCAAGATTCATCTGGACTGCTCGATGTCCTGCGCCGACGACCCGACGCCTCTCCCCGAACGTACGATCGCCGAGCGCGCCGCACGTCTGTGCCGTGTCGCCGAGGACGCCTTCGTCGGCGATCCGGCCGATGCACCGGTCTACGTGATCGGCACGGAGGTGCCGGTGCCGGGTGGCGCGGCGGAGGACCTCGACACGCTCGAAGTCACCTCGCCCGAGGCGGCGCTCGCGACGGTCGAAATGCACCGAGCGCTGTTCGTCGAGATGGGGTTGGACGCAGCGTGGGGGCGGGTGATCGCGACGGTCGTCCAGCCCGGAGTTGAGTTCGACCACATGAAGGTCGTCGATTACCGCCCCGACGCAGCCGCCAATCTCAGCGCCGCCATCGTGCCGGTCGACCATCTCGTCTTCGAGGCGCATTCCACCGACTATCAGACCGCGGAGGCGCTAAGCGCGCTGGTTCGAGACCACTTTGCCATCCTGAAGGTCGGCCCCGGCGTCACCTTCGCGCTGCGCGAGGCGCTGTGGGCGCTCGATGCGATCGAACGCGAAACGATCGAAGAGGGGCGCGGCGATCTGCGTGCGGTTGCGATCGCGCGGATGCGCGCAGAGCCCGCCAACTGGCGCAAATATTATCACGAGACCGGAGCGGCGCTCGACCTCCAGCTTCAGTACAGCCTCAGCGACCGCATCCGCTACTATTGGCCCGACCCGGCGATCGTCACGGCGCAGGAGCGATTGTTCGCCAATCTGCGGGCGCACGTGCCGCCGCTGCCGCTGGTCAGCCAGTATCTGCCGCTCGCCTATGCCGCGGTGCGCGCCAACACCGGCACCCTCGACCCGGTCGACCTCATCGTCGCGCAGATCGGCGCGACCCTCGATGCCTATTATGGAGCATGCCATCCCGATGCCTGAGACCCTAGTGGCGGCCGATCCGCAGGTCGCGAACGACGACAGCTGGACCCGGCGCGAGATCCACCAGCAACCCGCCACGCTTCGCGCGACGCAAGCGGTGCTCGCCGCGGAACGCGACGGCATCGCGGCGTTCCTCGGGCCATTGCTGGCGCAGCCCGACCTGCGGATCATGCTGTGCGGCGCGGGTACCTCCGCCTTCATCGGCGAGTGCCTCGCGCCGTGGCTGACCGCGACGCTCGGTCGACCGGTCGAAGCGGTGGCCACCACCGACATCGTCGGATCGCCGAACCTCTATCTCGATGCGAACCGGCCGACGCTGATGGTGTCGTTCGGGCGATCGGGTAACAGCCCGGAAAGCGTCGCCGCGGTCGAGCTGGCCGACGCGCGGCTGGCGTCGGTCCACCACCTCGTCATCACTTGCAACCTCGAGGGTGCGCTGGCGCAGCGCCCGGGTGCGATCGGCCATGTCGTCTGCCTTCCCGAAGCGACGCACGATCGCGCCTTTGCGATGACGTCGAGCTTCAGCGCCATGCTCTATGCAGCGCTGGCGATCTTTACCGGCATCGACGAGATGACGGCGCGGGTCGAGGCGATCGCCGCGGCGGTCGCGACGACGCTTGCGGAGATGGACGGCTTGGCGGCCGACCTTGCGACGCGCGATTTCGATCGGGTCGTCTACCTCGGCAGTGGCGTGTTCCAGGGGCTGGCGCGCGAGGCGGCCTTGAAGCTGCTGGAACTAACCGACGGGGCGATCCCGACCGCGTTCGATTCGTCCCTGGGCTTCCGCCACGGTCCGAAGACCATCGTCACCGGGCGCACCCTGGTCGTCGTTTTTGTCTCGAACGACCCACTGACGCGGCTCTACGATCTCGACATCATATCGGAACTGCGTTCTGACGGTCGCTGCGGAAGGGTGCTGCCGGTCATGGCGCGCGACGGGCTCGACGATGCGTTGCTGGTGCAGGACGCGACGCGGATGGCCGACGCCGACTTGCTCTTCCCCTATGTGGTGCCGGCGCAGCTCTTCGGCCTGCACTGCTCGCTACGGCTCGGACGCACCCCCGACCAGCCCAACGCGAGCGGCACAGTCAATCGCGTGGTCCAGGGCGTGCGCATCCACACGCAGTCGGCATGACGGTCTATCTCGGCGTCGACGGCGGCGGCACCAAGACCGAATTCGTCGGCATCGACGAGCACGGCGACGTCCTCGCCCGCGCACTTACCGGAACGACCTACCATCTGGAGGTCGGACTCGAGGAAGTGCTGGTCCGGATCGCGCAGGGCGTCGGAAGCATTTGTTCGACTTTGGGCATCGAAGCGGGAGCGCTCGGCTACGTCTTCCTTGGGTTGCCGGCGTTCGGCGAGGACGCGCGCGTCGATCCGTTACTCGTCGCCAGCGTCTTACCCGTGCTCGGCCACGGCCGGTACCGATGCGACAACGACATGGTGTGTGGCTGGGCGGGGTCTCTCGCCTGCGCCGACGGCATTAATCTCGTCGCCGGCACCGGCTCTATCGCCTACGGCGAGCGGCAGGGGCACGGCGCGCGGGTCGGCGGCTGGGGCGAGATGTTCAGCGACGAAGGCTCCGCCTATTGGATCGCCATCCAAGGCCTGCAGGCGTTCACGCGGATGAGCGACGGACGCCAGCAGCGAGGTCCGCTGCATCGGATCGTGAGCAACGCACTCTCCCTCGACGGCGACTTGGCAATCTGCGCGCGCGTGATGGGCGAGAACGGAATGACGCGTGGTGAAATTGCCGCGCTCGCCCCGCTCGTCTCCGAAGCCGCGGATGCGGGCGATCCGGCGGCTGCCGCGATACTCGATCGCGCGGGAACTGAGCTCGCCGATATCGCTCACGCTCTGCGTAGAAAGCTGGAATTTCGTGACGACGAACGCACCGCTCTTTCATGGTCGGGCGGAGTTCTGACCAAGCAGGCAGCGGTTCGTGCCGCCCTTCTACGCGACCTAGAGGCTCGGGATCTCTTCGACGTCGTGATGCCCCGCCACGATCCCGGCGTGGGGGCGGCGCTGTACGCACGCCTGCTGGCGTCCCGAAATTGCTGACCCCCGGCAGGCAGTCGGCCGCCCCGCACCACCATGAGCGTCTGGCGATCCTGAATTCCGCTGTTCTTCCAAGAGGCCCGTCCCTTACCTCTGGAATCCAACAGCGATCGATCCTCCTCACCCCGCCGCCGGCTCTGTCCCTTGCACGCGTACGTCGACGCCAGCCATTCAGGCCGTATAGGTCATGTGTTGGATGCCTTTCCCATGCGTTCGCGACGTTGGGCCGCAGGTTTCGGCGCCGAACGCAGCCACCGGCAGCCGTGATGAGGAAGCGATCCACGATCCGGCCGCGTCTACGTTCAGGCAGGGCGCTCCCCGCCATTGCGAACGATCTGCGTCATCGTGATCGATGCGCGCTCTCCATCACCTGCAGCGATCGCCTCGAACAACTCGTCGTACGACTGCAAGGCGGCACGAAGCTCCTCAGTTCGGGCCGCCGGGTCTGGTGATCTTCTCCCGAGGTGCATATTGACGACGTCGATGAGCCGTTCGATGAGCCGGTTGCCCGATGCTCGCAGCACGGTCCTGTGAATGTCAACGATGGCCAGCCGGCGATCGGCGTCGCCGATGCCGGACCGCTTCAGGCGGTATATCGCCCGTTCGATCGCAAGCAGATCCGAACGGGTGCTCTTGAACGCTGCAGCCCGGGCAGCGAAGGGTTCCACCATAAGGCGGATCTCGAGGATCTCCTCGGCGACGCCCAGGCCCGTCTCTTCTCCGGCGAGCCAGCCGAGTACATCTGGGTCGAGGAGATTCCAATGCCGTATCGGCCGTACCGCGGTTCCACGATGCTTGCGCCTCTCTATCATTCCCTTTGACGTCAGGATTACGAGAGCTTCCCGGATCGACGAGCGGGAAACGGCAAAGCGATCCTTGAGTACGCCGTCGCTGAGGGAGTCGCTCTGCGACGCATGTTCGCCCGCTGCGATCTCCCTGCCTAGAAGATCCACCATCTGACCATGGAGCTTCGCCGAAGCGCCGGATGCACTAGCTTGCGTCACTGATCGGTCCTGGCTCTGCGGTAGACCGAGGCGTCTGAGCTTGGATCGCAGCGGACGACGGTCCAGACTGGCAGCATCGGCACCGGCCTCTCCATCTCCATATTGAGGACGCGGATCGCATGTCGAAGGGGTGACGGCGCCGGATACGCTTTGGCTGACGTCATGTGTGTGCACCCAGGTGGGGTCGCCGTTCGACCTGGATGGTCCATCAAAGCGCGAATGTCCGATCTGCCTGAGGGTTCGCCAGCTTGAAACGATAACGAAGCAAGAGGACTCCGCAACACTCTTTCGCTTAATTTCGCTATGTAGTACTTAGCGTTACGACGTGCAACGTTTCATGAGCATGATCGAACCTCTTCCTCCGACGCCCGCAGGTGGGAGAGGGCAGCAGAAGGCGATTAAGCGGCGGTGGGCCCGACGACGTCCGAGCTCATCAGGATGAATCCGAACGAGAGACCAAACCACGACCTGGGAGAGAGAACATGAAGAAGATGTCCGTGTATGGCGCGACCGCATGTGGAGTGGCCTTCGCGAGCGCAGCCTTAGCGCTCACGGGAAGCTCCCGAGAAGTCAGCCGATCCAGCGTTTCCGTGGCACCGCCTGCAACCGCACCCGACGCCGACGGCAGCCGGACCATGGCTGCTCAGGGCGTCGCCTCCGCGGTGACGGTCGGAAGTTTTCTACCCAGTTCCTCCGACTTCCCCAACCCGGAGCGTGGCTTCTACCGCTGGATCTCGCCCGGCTTCCTCGATCAGTGGACCCAAAGCGATGCCACCGACGCATACAACAATGGGTATCGCATCCTGTATGCCCGCATCTCGTTGGAGGACTATAAGAACGTCGACACCTTGCCGGCCAACCTGATCGCCAGGCTGAACACCGGATTCAGCTACGCGCGCAGCGCAGGCATCAAGCTGGTGGTCCGCTTCGTGTACAACTACCCGAGCAGCGAGACCGATCTCAGTGCCGGCGACGCGCCACTCGCTCGGATCAAGTCCCACATCGGCCAACTCAGTCCCTTGCTGCGTAACAACGCGGACGTCATCGCCTTCCTGCAGGCCGGCTTCGTCGGCGTCTGGGGCGAGTGGCACACCTCGAAGAACGGCTTCGACGACAATGCCCCCGGTGCTTCAAACTGGGCGGAGGTCAAGGACGCCCTCCTCGCCGCGCTGCCGGACGATCGCTTCGTCCAGTTCCGGTACCCAAGGCATCTCATGGCCTGGGTGCCTGCCGCGAATCTCCCGACGGTCGCTTCGGCCATCCAGGGGAAGTTCCGCTACGGCTTCCACAACGACTGCTTCCTGTCCGGCGTCGCCGACATCGGCACCTTCAGCGACGATGCGGACGTGCGAAGCCAGCAGCGTGACTATGCGGACAGGCTCGGCGACGTGGGCCCCGTAGGTGGGGAGACCTGCGATACGACGTGGAGCACGAGCAACGTCCGGCGGACCGCATGCGCGGACATCCTCGGCGAAGGCGCCAAATACAATTTCACCTATCTGAACATCAGCTACTGGCGTCCGGAATTCCACGACCGATGGGAGGCGAACGGTTGCATGCCGGACGTCCGCCGCCGGATGGGCTATCGCCTGGCGCTGAAAGGCGCGTCCCACCCGAGCGCTGCAAGCAGAGGCGGGGCGTTCAGCGTCAACCTTTCAATTCAGAATGACGGGTGGGCACGTCTGTACAACGAACACCCGGTGCAGATCGTCCTGCAAAACCTCGGCACGAACAGCGCGGTCCGCATCGCGACGACAGGAGCGGACGCCCGCAGCTGGACGCCCAGCAGCCAGCCTTCGGCCGCCACGGTCAACGGCGTCGTCCCGTCAAACCTGCCAGTAGGCCAGTATCGCGTACTGATCGCCCTGGTCGACGCTCGTCTTCCGAACGATGTCCGGTATGCGATCCGCTTCGCGAACGAGAACGACCCGAACGCAAACCAATATTGGGATACTGCGCTTGGGGCCTTCAACCTTGGTACGACGATCAGCATTAGCTAATCCTTCACGCCGGAGGCGCGACGGCGCGCGCGTCTCCGGCCAACGGGTTGCAGCCAAGGGCGCAAACAGTTGTCTCGCAAACGGCCACGACACGCCGTCGCTTCCACCGCCACCGACCCTCCGTGACTGCTGAGCCCGAACGCTGATCTGAGCCATGGCGAGAAATCCGATGCCATGCGGACGCTCGGACCCGAATGCGACATGCTCCGCGACATCAAGCTCCTTCATAGCGTCCATCGGATGCCCGGATCGGTTTATCAGGCGCCCCACATGCGGCGTCTGCCTCCTCCACCGTCCGTCATGGCGCCGCCGACCAGGCGGTCGTCGACCGCTGCCGCGATCGGTCGCGCATTACACCGCAGCCGGGCGGGACGCCAATCGAACCGTCGCGCTCCGGCAACGTGCGATTTCGTTTGACAACGAAAGCGCAGAGTGAAACTTATGTACGACAAATACGGTAATAGCCGAAACATAAAGGGGAGACGACATGCGAAACGATCGTAGGTTGCGGAAGCTGGTGTCGCGCTCGAATATTCGGCGCTCCGGCGGGGCCTCTCATCTGGCTCTACGCATAGGCGGATCCATCATCGCGATCGCCATCGCACAAGGGGCATGCGCCCAGGACGCGGCTCCTGCCGGATCGAACGGCTCCCGCCCCGATTCTGCCCCCACCGTCGTCACGCAAGCGGCTACCGGGACCGATTCCAATACGACGCCTGCGGTGACGTCGCAGGAAAAGGATCGCCGAGCGAACACCGACCTCGGCGCGAACGAGGACGATTCGTCCACGACCGGCGGCGACATCGTCGTCACGGGCATCAGGAAGAGCCTCGCGACGGCGCAGTTGATCAAGCGGGATGCGAACACCGTCGTCGACGCCATCACAGCTTCCGACATCGGCTCGCTCCCCGACCGTTCCATTAACGAAGCGCTGCAGCGGGTGCCCGGCGTTGCGATCACGCGCTTCGCGGCCCCCAATGATTCCGCGCACTTCTCAGTGCAGGGGTCGGGCGTCACGGTCCGCGGCCTCAACTACGTTCGCAGCGAGTTCAACGGCCGCGACATCTTCTCCGCTTCGTCGGGTCGCGGCCTTGGCTTCGACGACGTGCCCGCCGAACTCGCCGGATCCGTCAACGTCTACAAGAACCTGACGGCCGACATGATCGAAGGCGGCATCGCCGGTACGGTCTCCGTGAACACGCGAAAGCCGTTCGACTCCGACAAGCGCGTCCTGTTCCTGTCCGCGGGCCTCAACGGAGGCGACCTCGCGCAGCGTTCCGCTCCGCAGTTCGTCGGCTTGGCCAGCAACCAGTGGAACCTTTCGGGCGGCGGTCGGATCGGCATCTTGGTCGGCGGCAGCTACTCCCAGCAGTACAGCCGCGCCGACTCCCTGTTCCTCAACAGCTTCCAGCCGCGCTTCAACGCGCCCGACACCGGCGACGGATATAGCTGTTCGGTCGGCGGAAAGATCATCAATCAGGGGCAGCCCTACGCGATCCGCGTGTGCGACAGCTTCCCGACCCCCGCCGGCCTGTCACAGGTCTACACGCCCCTGGGCGCCGGCATCCGCGAGCAGGACTTCAAGCGCGAACGTAGCAGCATCAACGCATCGCTCCAGTTCGAGAACGCGAGCCGGAACTTGCAGGTGACGGCGGAATACATACGATCCTACTTCGAGGAGCGCTGGACCGAGCGGACTATTGAAAGCGACAACTGGTTCTCGGACGCAGGAAAGATCTTCCCTGCCGGCTATCTAAATCAGCTCGGTTTTCCTTACGATCCGAATGCCCAATTCAGCTACGACGATCGAGGGGTATTCACGGCAGGCACCCTAGTTCACGCCGGCTACTACCCTTACGGCTGCACGCCTCTCGCCGACGCGAGCTGCAACTACACTCAATTCGTGCCCGGCGGCATCACGACAAAGCTGTCGAACCGCAGCGCCACCAACGAGGTTAAAACTCAGGACTTCTCGCTGAAGGTCAACTGGTCTCCCACCACGAAGCTCCATCTATCCCTAGATGGCCAGTATACGAAGTCAAACGTCGGAAACTCCGACGACGCTATCAACATGAATACGTTCACCGACGTCTCAATCGACCTTCGCGGCAAATACCCTGCCGTGAACTTCTTGACCCCCGGATTCAACAGGCAGGACTACATAACGGGCGGGCAGGGGATCTACTATCGCAGTGCCGTCGAGAATAAGGCGATCAGCGACGGCGACGAATATGCGATCCGTGGCGACCTGACCTATGACGTGTCAGAGGACAGCTTCCTGAGGACCGTCCGCGTAGGCGGACGCTATTCCGAACGCCAACAGACGGTGCGGACGAACGCCTTCAACAACTGGGGTCAGCTGTCCGACACCTACGCCACGGGCGGGCCGAACTTCGTCACCAACGACCCGAGCCTCGTCGGCTACTTCGGATATCCCAACTTCTTCCATGGCCAAGTTGAGCAGCCGATCGGCGCTCCATTCATCCGCACCGACATCCTCAAAAACCACGCCGCGTTGATGGATCTCGCACGCAAGGTGCAGACCGCCGGCGGGACGTTCGTCCCCATCGAGGACCGCGGCGGGAACCTCATCGACGGGTACTTTCAGCCGAACGAAGTTTATCCCAACACCGAAGCGACATGGGCCGCCTACGTGATGGCGAACTTCGGCATGCCCGTCGGCGACACCATGAAGCTCAGCGGAAACGTCGGCCTCCGCTACGTTCACACGCTGGACGAGTCGACCGGTTCGATTAACTTCGCCACGCCGAACCAGGTCATCCCTAGCAACTACAACGGGAACTTCACTACCTATTGCGCCGCGGCCACCTCTGACCCGGCGGTGCCCGCACCGGCGCTGTGCCGATCCGGCGTCACCGCCGCGCAGCAGCAAGCGACGTTGGCATTCGCCAATGGCGGCTCGATCACCAACACGGCGCGCAACTCGTTCTCGCATTGGCTCCCGAGCTTCAACGCGCGCCTCGACGTGACCTCCAAGCTGCTTTTTCGGGTCGCTGCGTCGAAGGCGATTTCCCGCCCGGACTTCGATCAGTTGCGCAACTACGTGGGCGTCAACTACAACTCGGTTCTGGGCGGCTTCGAGGCGCGTTCACTCAATCCGTATCTCCGCCCGGTCGAGGCATGGCAGTTCGATCTGACCGGCGAATGGTATTTCGCACCGGTTGGGTCCTTTACCGTCGCGGCGTTCTACAAGGACCTGAAGAACATCGTCGTCTCCAATCAGCTTTTCACGCGTGATCTGACGAATAACGGAGCGACCTTGCCGGTAGGGGTCACCGGCCCGGCGAACGCCACCGGACACAGCAAGGTCAAGGGCGTGGAGGTCGCCTATCAGCAGACCTATAACTTCCTGCCAGGGCCTCTGGCCGGCTTCGGCTCGCAGCTGTCCTACACATACATCGACACGGGCAGGATCGTGATCGGACCGCCGGGCTACGCACCGTCGAACAACCTCGTCGAAACCGGGAACCAGCCGACCATCGACATCGCCGGCCTCTACGAGAATCTTCCGCTCGAGGGGCTCTCGAAGCACAACATCAACGCGGCCCTCTTCTACGAGCTCGGCGGACTGCAGGCGCGGTTCGCCTACAGCTGGCGCTCGCGGTTTCTCCTCACGCGTCTGGACTGCTGCTTCCCGTTCGGCCCGGTGTGGAACGAGGCGAGCGGTCAGGCGGACACCTCAATCGCTTACTCTCCGACGAAGAACTTCAAGATCGTCTTCGAGGTGCAGAACCTGCTCAACACGACCACTAAGACGTCATATGCTTTCCAGAACGACGTGCGGGCGCCCCGCTCGTGGTTCAAGAGCGACCGCCAGTTCGCGATAAGCACCAAACTCACGTTCTGATTTTCACCTTCGGCGGCACGCCATCGCCGTGCCGCCGCACATCCTCAACCACGTCGAAGGCGCGCGAGCACGTGCAAGCCCGAGGCGACACGCCGATCGGAGACCACATGGGCGCTAAGCCTCTACTGCGCACGCTGCTGCTCGCGATGCTGAGTCAACCTCTCTCCGCAGTCGCGCAGGTCGCGGGCGGGGTCGATCCCGTCGGCCGCTGGACCGCGAGACCCGCGGGAGGAGCGGCCAAGCCCCCGATGGGTTGGAGTTCCTGGAACGCCTTCCGGACCGAGATCGACGAGGAGAAGGTCCTCGGATCCGCCGTCGCGCTCGTGCGCACCGGCCTTGCGAAGCGAGGGTACGTCTACGTCAACGTGGATGACGGCTGGTGGCTGCGGCGTCGCGCCGCCGACGGACGGCTGATCGTCAGGACCCAGATCTTCCCGAGCGCGATGCGGGGCGGCGGGGCGGAGACAAGCCTGCGGCCGCTCACGGACCGCCTGCATGCCATGGGGCTCAAGGCCGGCCTGTATACAGACGTCGGCCACAATGCCTGCTCACAGGCGTACGACCTCTCGTCCCCCAACCTGCCCGTCGGCACCGCGGCCGAACGCGAGGTCGGTCTGTCCGGGCACGTCGATCAGGACATCCGGCTGTTCTTCCAGGAATGGAAATTCGACTTCCTGAAGGTCGACGCCTGCGGTCTGGCCGACTACTCGGCAGATAAGCCCTACGTCGCCGCGCAGGGTTACCGGCCCTCCGTTCCGATCGTGGTGCGCGGGGAACCCGCTCGGACCGATGCCGGCCGCGTGCGGGCGAGCTACGAGGAGGTAGCGGAAGCGATCCGCAAGTATGCGTCGGGCGCGTACTTCTCGATCTGCGTCTGGGGGCAGGCCGACGTTCGCGCCTGGGGCAAGGACGTGGGCAACGGCTGGCGGACTAGTGAAGATATCACGGCGGACTGGACCAGCATGCTCCAGTCGTTCGACAGCACGGCGACCCGTGCGCTCTATGCCCATCCCGGAGCCTGGAACGATCCGGACATGCTCTTCATCGGCTCAGGCGACTTCGATCAGCATCATCTGATCGAAGCCCGCACCCACTTCTCGCTATGGGCGATCGTCAACGCCCCCCTCATGATCGGCTACGATCTGCGTCAGGCCCCGCAGTCGCTTCTCGACATCTGGGGCAACGCGGACGTGATCGCCGTCAATCAGGACCGCGCAGGCAATCAGGCCGTTCCCGCCTACAGGTCCGCCGATCTGGACATCCTCGTCAAGACCATGGCGGATGGACGCAAGGCCGTGGCGATCTTCAACCGGACGGCAGAGCCGGTTCACGCCGACCTCACCGCGGGACACCTCAAGCTTGCACCGGATAGACCGGTGACGATGGTAAACCTCTGGGATCGTACGAAGCCGGTCACTTTCAGCGGTCAAACCCGATTGATGTTGCGGCCGCATGAGACGCTGCTCTTCATGGCCGAAGGCCAGCCTGAGCTTGCCGAAGGACTCTACCTTTCCGAAATGACAGGTTCCATCAACGTGGCCGCGGATGGTGTCCGTCAAGCCGAACTCGATCCGACGATCCATCGCGGTATCAGCGCATGGTCCGGCACCAAGTCGTCCGGCGAAACGCCGATGTACACGGGCTGGGGCGGGGCTCAACCAGATGTTGCTCCCTACGGAACGCCTCTAACCATCGCAGGTCATGGCTATGGCCGTGGCATAGGCATATTGTCGAACAGTCGCATGGAAGTACGCAATGATGCGGGCTACGCCCATTTCAAGGCTGAGGTCGGTATCGACGATTCTACCCGGAATCGATCTTCTACCGTGCGCTTCTCCGTCTACGGCGATGGACGTATGCTGGCCGAGACCGGGCCGATTAGCTTCGGTGCGGCTGCAGTTCCAATCTCTGCGGATCTCGGCGAAGCCAAAACCATCGAACTTATAGCTCGATCAGGGGACGGAGGAGCTTCGACGGTTTCGGTGGCGTGGTCTATGGCTCGGATGACAAAGTGACATCAGACTTGGGTCAGGTCTGTCTGCGCTAACGTTCACAACCACTTCAACCTCGAACGTCAACTCATAGACCAACAAACTTATCGAGAACGACGGTTTGCCGCACTAGCGGAGTGGCAGTCGCTTGTCAGCTGAGGCTTTCCCTCAGGAGACTAGCTCCAACCTTCGGAGACGCGTCCGCACAAAACTGACAGCTCCGCCAAAAACCGTTGTTTTACAATGGTTTAGCAACCATCACGGCGAGCTGTCCGCCATAATGTCCACCTTCATTGACGTGCCTGTTCAGGGCCGAAGCAAGCTGAAGCGCGGGATCGCTAGCGGTTTCCAGTTCGGGTTCATTAGGATCGCGGGCGGCGCTTTCGGCGGCATCATCGCTAGCAATTCGCCGGGCCGCGAAAAGCGACCGTGCGGTAGCTTGTCCTTTGGAAAGCCATAGACGTTAGGTTCGGCCATTGCGATCGTGAAGAAGTGAATATTCGAGTGGAAGTGCGTAAGTGCGGCGACGATGCTCTTGTCGTCGGAGTTGAAGCGGTAATCGAATTAGCCGCTCGCGCTCTTCCGGCGTCCTTGCTTCAATGTTGAATGAACTGGCAGTATTCGGAAGAAATGTCCTGCTGTTTCTTCCGAAAATTCATTGTTGAGAAACCACATTGCATGGAGCCCGCCGGTCAGCGGCAAGGGGGAGCCCACATGTTCATTGTATAGGGACATGCCAAGCTTAGCCGCCCAAACGTCTAGCAGTGCTTTACCGATTGCGCCGACATGCGTTTCCGCGAGTGGGATTAGCAGCCCGCCGGGCGTTCGCATGATCGTGTCACGCGAGTTTCCGTCGTTGAAGAGTTCAGCGGAGAATCCCGGCGCGCCTTGTTCAGCCGCAGCAAGGTATTTAACCGCCTCTTGAACTTGCCACGTATCCGTGTCGTCTCCGAAGATCGATGCGCGCGAGAAATGCGACGGCGCTATCGGCCGCGCTAGTCCCGTTATTGCATTGTTTGCAGCTTGGGAATTCGAGTCCGCTTGGCCGATCCTTCGCTCGAAAGAGCGCCTTTGACGGCATATGCTCGACGGTTTTCGCAGGGTTCGCACAATAAATGCAGCGTGGGTTTCCAGCCAAAATCTCGGCTGCGCTGCGGCTCTTCCCTCTACCCTTATTTCGGCTCATTCTATGGATGTAGGAAGCCGACGACGCTTCAACGATACCCTAGCTAGCGGCGATTGCGATCAATCAACTAGCCCCGGCGCGGAGGAAGGAAACGCCGGGGCTAGCATTCGCTCACGCTGGCACAGCGCGCGGCGAACCTTCGGTGGTGGCAGTCACCGAAGCTTGGGAAGACGACGCCCGATCTCGGCCCGGTAGAAGGGCGCTAGGGCATAGGTAGGAAGGGCTAGCAGCGGGAAGGTGGCAAGATCGGTGCCCGACGCTCCGGCGGCGCTGACAGCGGCTTCTAGGGGCTGCGCAGGATCGGTGATGGCGATCAGGGCGGCGGGCGGCAACGTGCCTTCCTCGACGCGCCACACGACGCTTTGCAGGCGAGCCCACATTGTGTCCTGACTGGGCGGCGCGGCGGTGACGATCGGCCCGGTTTCGACACCTTCGCACTGTTCCGCCGGGACGAAGATAGGCAACGCCTCTTCGGCAAAGCCGGTCAGCGGCGGTTCGGCGACGGGACTGGTGCTGGCTTGGGCATCTTCACGCGTGAGATCCTGCCGTTGGTCAAGGCCCTGCGAGCTGGCGACCGGTTCGCGACGGCTGCGATCATCCGCAAGACCTCGCCGCTGCTTGACCGCGACCCCCTGCGAGATGCCGGCGAGGCGCAGCAGGGTCTGCTCGATCGGGCGAAAGGAGCCTGTGCGGGGCTGCTGGCGCTGGTCGACGGGCAACCCCCGGCGAGCCTGCGCGACGTGCTGCGCTATGTTGCCGAGCACCGGTTGTTCGCCGTGCCGGACGTGCTGCTACCCTTCGCCACCGCCGACCCCGATCCGGCAGACGAGGACGACGCGGACGAGAACGAAGAAGAAGTCGACAACAAGAGCGAGACCGCCGCCTGGCGGCAGGCGCTTGAGGCGCCGTTCGATCAGGTCGACAAATATGACCGCTATGTCCGCGGCGTTTCGCAGTTCGACACCCATCAGGGCGTGAAGGGCTTGGAGTTTCCACGAGTAATGGTCGTCATCAGCGACGAGGAGGCTCGCGGATTCTTGTTCAACTATGACAAGCTGTTCGGTGCCAAGGGTAAGAGCAAGACCGATCTCGACAACGAGGCGGCAGGCAAGGAGACGACAATCGATCGTACACGGCGACTTTTCTATGTGACGTGCAGCCGCGCCGAGCGGAGCTTGGCAGTCGTCTATTACGCGGAGAACCCCACAGCATCGCGCGACGCGCTGCTGCAGCAGGGTTGGTTCGCAGAAGATGAAATCGAGGTTGTGGGCTGAGGCCGAGTGTCACAACCGAGCGTTTGTGACACCCGCAAAACAGCAGCTTCCGCTGCCCATGTAAAAGGCTGCCGGTCCGCAATCGGCCCATTTGCTGCCCTGCCGCGCCACCTGAATGGACGTCCGCTTTCGGGAAGCGATAAAGCGGCTGTGAGCGTCCGCATGTGGGTCGTCGCGCTACACATACCGAACGGAAAAATCCGCCCCAACACCGGGCCGAGATCGTATCCGCAGGCATTCTTTTCGGAATTATTGCTTCAATCGCACCATGACGACACCATGAGGTGCGACCGACGCCTCGAAGCGGCCAGAGCGTTTGCCGAGGCTCTTGTGCGCCCAGAGGTCGCGCACCTCCATCCGTACTTGTCGTGGCAAGCCGAGCATTGTCCAGTCGGCGGCGATCGCCGCGGGGGTATCGCCGCGATTGAACAGCAGCAGGGCACGCCCCCCGTCTGACAGAGGTTTGGACCAAATTTCGCGGTCACCGTCTTTCCACACCCGGTGGCCTTGTATGCCAAGCCGATCCTGATCGACGGCAATGACGTCCGTGTTGAGAAGGATCGCGCGGGTCGCATTGGTCATGCCGACGATATCGTTGCCGGCGATCAGCGGCGCGGCCATGATCGCCCAGAGCGAGAAATGCGAACGATATTCGGTGTCGGTCATGCCGCCGTTCCCTACCTCCAGCATATCGGGATCGTTCCAATGACCCGGTCCGGCGTAGGGCCATAGCGGCTCGTTCATGTCGGCGATCGACGCCACACCCCAGCTATAGCCATAACGGCCAGTCCATTTATCGGTGATGTCGCCGGTCGTGCGCCACATGTTGCCGATCTTGGACGCCCAAAGCCACGGCCTCGAATTCCCCCATTCGCACATCGAAAACAGGATATCGCGACCCGACGCACGGAGCGCGTCCGACATGAGCGCATAGGCTTCTTCGGCGTTGCGAACGCCTGTCGAGCACCAGTCATACTTGAGGTAGTCCACGCCCCAGCGTGCATATTGCAGGGCATCTTGATATTCGTGTCCCTGGCTACCCGGACGCCCCCCGCACGTCTTCGTGCCGGCGTCTGAGTAGATGCCGAACTTGAGCCCCTTGGCGTGGATATAGTCCGACAGCGCCTTCATCCCGCTGGGGAAGCGCGTCTTGTCCGCGGTGATGAATCCGTTCGCGTCGCGGGCGCCGTGCCAGCAATCATCGATAACGACATAGTTATACCCGGCGCCCTTCATCCCGTTAGTGGCGATCGCGTCAGCGGCCGCACGGATAGTGGTCTCGTCCACCTTGCAGGCGAACTTGTTCCAGCTGTTCCAGCCCATCGGCGGCTGCTGCGCCAGGCCGTTCGCAGTACGCCTCGGGTCCTTGGACGGTGCCAGCGTATTCGGGTCGGGATCGAGCACCTCTTGTGCCCGAAGCGGAGTGGCCGTGTGAAGCAGCAGAACCGCAGTAATGACGCGGAGCAACACCTTGTTCAGCACGCCGAACCTCTTTCGTTTCCTATGGACTGCACGTGCAGCACCTTCGCACGCGATTCCAGCCTCAACTTTGCAGGCGGCTGCTATCGGAAGGCCGGAAGGGGCAGAAGGGGCTGCGACACCGAAGTGAACGAATGGCCGAAGTTGGGAGGGCTCGGCGTCACCGAGAACGGCCGGTCGTGGGTCTTGTCGCGGGCGACTGTACTGCACGCCGGCTCCTCGTTTACCGGCCAGAGATCGTTAGGGGGTAAAGCGCCAACGTGGTAATGAAGGTCATCGTCGCTTCCGCCCTGGGCACCGCGACGACTGAGAGACCGTCAACGCTCCCGCTTACCAACGGGAGACGGCTATGCCGCTTATTCGCCGCAATCATCTCGCTCGCGCACGGTTCGAACGGAAGATGGCCGAACTCTCAACTACCAACATGGCGCGCATCATCCATACCGAGCTTGCCGACCTGCACTGGGCGGCCGGCCACACTCGAACCGGTAGACCGTCGGCGGACGGCGGGTCGGCTTGAGCATGGACGCGCTGCTCGAACGCTCGCCCCTCGGGAACCCTCACACGGACATCCGCGCGGCAGAGGCGTCGCCGCTGTCGCCGGATTTGCTGCGGCGGATGCACGGCTACTGGCGGGCGGCGAACTACCTTTCGGTCGGCCAGATTTACCTGCGCGCCAATCCGTTGCTGGAACGTCCTCTGACGCTGGCCGACATCAAGCCGCGGCTGCTCGGCCATTGGGGCACCACGCCGGGGCTGAACCTCCTCTACGTCCACTTCAACCGCCTGATCGTCGAGCACGACCTCGACATGATCGCGATCATCGGGCCCGGCCATGGCGGCCCCGGCATCGTCGCGCAGACCTATCTCGAAGGCTCCTACACCGAGCGCTACCCCGCAATCGAGCGCAGTCGCGGCGGCATGGAGCGGCTGTTCCGGCAGTTCTCCTGGCCGGGCGGCATCCCGAGCCATGTCGCGCCGGAGACGCCGGGATCGATCCACGAAGGCGGTGAGCTCGGCTATTCGCTCGCCCACGCATACGGCGCCGCGTTCGACAATCCCGACCTGATCGTCGCCTGCGTCATCGGCGACGGCGAAGCAGAGACAGGCGCGCTCGCGGCAAGCTGGCACAGCAACAAGTTCCTCAATCCCGCGCGTGACGGCGCGGTGCTGCCGATCCTGCACCTCAACGGCTTCAAGATCGCCAACCCGACCGTGCTCGCCCGGATCGGCGACGAGGAGCTTGCCAGCCTGCTGCGCGGATACGGTCACGAGCCGTTCTTCGTCGAAGGTGACGACCCGATGTTCGTCCATCAGCAGCTGGCGGGGGCGCTCGACACGGTGCTCGACCATATCCGCACGATCCAGCGCGAGGCCCGGTCGGCCACGCCAAGCGGGTTGCGGCCACGCTGGCCGATGATCGTGCTCCGCACGCCGAAGGGCTGGACCGGGCCGAAGATTGTCGACGGCAAGCCGGTCGAGGGCACCTGGCGCGCACATCAGGTGCCGATCGCCGATTTCGACAATCCTGAGCATCTCGTCCTGCTAGAGGCGTGGATGCGGAGTTATCGCGCCGAAGAGCTGTTCGACGCCACCGGCAAGTTCCGCGAAGAGTTCGCTTCATTGGCGCCGACCGGTCACCGCCGGATGGGCTCCAACCCGCACGCCAATGGCGGCGAGCTGATGCGCTCGCTGGCGCTGCCCAATTTCCGGTCGCACGCCGTCGCGCTCACGGCGCCCGGGGGCGTCAGGGCGCCTGCCACGGCGACGCTCGGCAGCTACCTGAAGGAGGCGATGGCGCTCAACCTGGGCGCGTCGAACATGCGGCTGTTCGGCCCCGACGAGACCGCCTCGAACCGCTTGCAGGCGGTGTACGACGTTACAGGCAAGACGTGGATGGCGGAAACGGAGCCGAACGATACCGACCTTGCTCAGGACGGCCGCGTGATGGAGGTGCTGAGCGAGCATCTCTGCCAGGGCTGGCTGGAGGGCTATCTGTTGACAGGACGCCACGGCCTGTTCTCGTGCTACGAGGCATTCGTCCATATCGTCGACTCGATGGTGAACCAGCACGCGAAGTGGCTGACGACCACGCGCACGATCCCGTGGCGCAAACCGATCGCCTCGCTCAACTACCTGCTGACGTCGCATGTCTGGCGGCAGGATCACAACGGCTCGTCACACCAGGATCCGGGTTTCCTCGACCACGTGGCGAACAAGACGGCCGAGGTCACGCGCATCTACCTGCCGCCCGACGCCAATTGTCTGTTGTCGGTCGCCGATCACTGCCTGCGCAGCCGCAATTATGTAAATGTCATCGTCGCCGGCAAGCAGCCCGAATGGCAGTGGCTGACGATCGACGAGGCGGTGCGCCACTGCACGACCGGTGCCGGCATCTGGGACTGGGCGAGCGACGACGGCGACCCCGATGTGGTGCTTGCCTGTGCCGGCGACGTGCCGACGCTGGAGACGCTCGCGGCAACGACCTTATTGCGGGAGTATGTGCCCGACATCCGCATTCGGGTGGTGAACGTCGTCGACCTCATGGTGCTGCAACCGCAGTCGGAACATCCGCACGGGATGGACGATCGTGCGTTCGACGCGATGTTCACCACCGACCGGCCGGTGATCTTCGCCTTTCACGGCTATCCTTCGCTGGTGCACCGGCTGGCCTACGCCCGTCACGGTCACCACAACTTTCACGTCCGCGGCTACAAGGGCGAGGGTACCACGACGACGCCGTTCGACATGGTCGTCATGAACGACCTTGACCGATACCGGCTCGCACTCGACGCGATCGAGCGCGTGCCGCGCCTGAAGGATCGCGTGCCCGCGGAGACTGCCCGCTACTGGGGGTTGATGGAGCGCCACAAGCTCTACGTCGCCGAACAGGGTGACGACCTGCCCGAGGTGCGGGACTGGCAGTGGACACGCTGATCCTGGCGATCAGCGGCGGCTCCTCGTCGCTGAAATACGGTGCATTCACCGTCGGGAACGACCGGATGGAGACGGTAGTCTCTGGTGCGATCGAGACTGCGCACGATCACAGCTTCGACGGGATCGCGGCGAAGCTAGACAGGTTGCCCGATGCGATCGGCCACCGCGTCGTCCACGGCGGCTCAAAGCTGTTCCGGCCGACGCTGATCGACGACGGTGTCATTGCCGACCTCGAGGCGGCATGCGCGTTTGCGCCCCTGCATAAGCCCGCCGCGCTGGACCTGATCGCGGCGGCGCGGCGCCGCTATCCGGGCACACCGCAGATCGCCTGTTTCGATACAGGCTTCCACGAACACCTACCGGCGATCGCCGCCGTTCTGCCCGTTCCCAAAGCGCTCCGGACGGTCGGGGTCAGACGCTACGGCTTTCACGGCCTATCCTGTCAGTCGATCGTGCGCCAGCTCGGCGCCGACCTGCCCGAGCGGCTGGTGATCGCGCACCTCGGCAGCGGGGCAAGCGTCACGGCGATCCTGGACGGCGTCTCGGTCGATACCTCGATGGGACTAACTCCCTCGGGGGGCGTCGTGATGGCCACCCGGAGCGGCGATCTCGATCCCGGCCTGCTGATGTTCCTGCTGCGCAAACACGGAATGACGGCTGGTCGGCTTGAGGAGTTGCTCGATCGTGAATCCGGCCTCCTCGGCATCTCGGACCGGAGCGGCGACCTGCAGACACTCCGTCGGCTGGCACCCGCCGCTCCCGACGCCCGGCTTGCCATCGACATCTTCTGCCGATCGGTCGCCAAGCAGATCGCGGCGATGACCGCCAGCCTGGGCGGCATCGACCTGCTCGTCTTCAGCGGTGGCATCGGCGAGCATGATGCCGAGACGCGGAACGCGATATGCGCCGATCTCGCCTGGGCCGGAGTCGCAGAGGGTGCAGATGCGGGGAACGTCAGAGTCTGCTCGGCTGATGAGGAAGAGCAGATCGCGTGGGATGCGTCGAAGCTTATGCGGGCGGACGTCGCGCGTGACACGGCGGCGTGACATCGCCTGCCGGTGGCAGCGCGCCGATTAGCAAATGGCCGAAGTCGGGAAGCCGGCAAGTCGGTCTGAATGTCGTCTTCTGGGTCAAATTGCTGCGACGTGAATCAATCGGCTTGAGCAATTTGCCCTTTAATGAATCTGGCATCATGGGCATGCTCACATCCCGAATATTGGGCGGGCGCGAGGGCCCGCCTCACATCCATCAAGACAGCGGCGGTTGCCCGTTTGAGGCAGTAAGGCCGCCATCGACTGGCAGGTTCACGCCCGTCACGAAATGCGCATCCTCACTCGCGAGGAACGCGATTACCCCCGCAATGTCGGCGGGCTCGGCACCGCGGCCCAATGGGATGCGTTCTTCGAACTTGGTGATCAACTCGGGCTGCTCCTTCATGCCCGCGGTCAGCGCGGTGTAGGTGAGCGACGGGTTGACCGCGTTGACGCGGACGCCGTGCTTCGCCTCGTCCATCGCCAGCGCACGGGTGAAGTTGCTCACTGCACCCTTTGCCGCGCAGTAGAAGCTATGGTTCCAGTCGCCGCCCAGCCCGGACACCGACGACACATTGACGATGCAGCCTTTCGATTGGCGCAGATGGGGGATCGCCGCGCGGCTCATGTGAACGACGCCGTAGAGGTCGGTCTCAATCACCTTGGTGAATTCGGCGAAGTCGCCTTCATCGACTTTGCCGAGATGATCGACGCCCGCGTCGTTAACCAGCACGTCTATCCGACCGAAGCGATCGATCGCAGCTTGGACGAGCGTCTCGCATGCAGCGTGATCGGACACGTCGGTCTCGCGGGTTTCGACTGTGCCGTGCAGTTCGCCCGCCAGCTTGTCGAGCGCGGCCTTGTCGATGT
Source organism: Sphingomonas kyungheensis (assembly GCF_037120395.1). Lineage (NCBI taxonomy): Bacteria > Pseudomonadati > Pseudomonadota > Alphaproteobacteria > Sphingomonadales > Sphingomonadaceae > Sphingomonas > Sphingomonas kyungheensis. The sequence continues at coordinate 10,617 of NZ_JBBBDM010000018.1, read as the reverse complement.
CGCCCAATACCAGCGTTGCGCCTTCCTCAGCGAAGCGACGCGCGACCCCTTCACCGATCCCCGAGGCGGCACCCGTGATGACGATGACCTTGTTGGAAAAGCGCGCCATTATGCATTCCCCGCCTGGGCGTCGTGGTAGCCTTGCAGCTTCATGATTGTCCTCTCACTGTCGTCAGGACTGGTGTTCAGCTCAGGCTGGAATGTCCTGGATGGTAGCGGTGTTGGCGGCGGCGATGCCGTTCTCACGGTGACGGAAGTCGCTGAGCGCCTGGTAGACCTGCATGCGCGCGCGCATCACGCCGCCCAGCGGGCGATGGACCTCAAGGCTATGGGCCGGGCGGAACGTCATCACTTCGTCGAAGTAGCGGACGCGGTCGGGGCCATAGGCCGACTGCCGCGGCAATCGGATCGTGGCGACGGTACGATATGGGCTTTCGCTTGTCGGCCAATCGACGGAGGTGTCCTCGATCGGCTGCGTCTCGGCATCGGTCCACAGCTGCGCCCGAAGCTCGAACACCGCATCCTTGCCCTCGAAGTACTCGACCGAGGCATGGCGGAAGCCATCCTCATCCTGATGCGGGTCGAGCTGCCAATCGGCGAGCACATGTTGCTCGGCTGAAACGGGAAAGGCCCCGATCTTCGCGACATGGTCGCCGTAGCGCACCGGGCACTGGCTGAAATATTCCTCGACCAGCGGGTGGCTGAAGGGGTGGCCATAGAAGTCCAGCGTCGGGCTCGGACCCGCACCGACCGCATTCAGTACCTTGTTGATGTTGCGGGCGACGGAGGCGGCCGCACTCTTCACCCCTTCGGGCATGGGCACCGTCAGCCCAATCTTCTTGGCTTGCGAGAGGAAGCCCGCGGCGGTCGCCGCCGGGAAGGTCGTACCGCTGGCGAGGACGAAGTCCTGCGTCGGCGCGTCATGGCCAGGCAGCTTCGTGCCCTCGACACCGAATACCTTGATCGACATGCCGCGATGGGTTGAGACGCGGTCGCCGAGCTTCTCACCGGGGCCTTGCGCAAAACGGACGGCGACATCGAACGTGCCTGGATCTGCGAAGAGGCCCTGTGCCAGCTCGGGCGGCAACCCGGGCGCAACGATGAGCTTGCCGATCACACAGGCCGTGCTCTTGGCATGGCTCGCCCGTACCGCATGCCCGTCGCGCTTCTCGACGGTCTGGCTCTCCTGGGTCATGCCCTGGATGATGCCGTTGATGCTCTCCTGTTCGTCGGTCTCCGGTGTTTCGATGTCGGGCGAATAGCGTAGATAGGTCATGGGATGTCCGATCACTTGGCGGGCGCGAAGGAGAACAGCTGCGTCTTGATCGACGGGGGTGCGCCGGGCGTGAACCAGTTGGTGTCCTGGATATGGCTGGCGGTGACGTACATCGTCCCGTCGCGCCCTTCGGAGAAGGTGTCGGGCCAGCGCAGGCGGCGGTCGGTCAGCACCGTCTCGACGGTCGCGCCGTTCAGCCGCTTGATCGCATAGTCGGTCGGCGAGGTCAGGTAGAGGACGCCCGCCTTGCTCATCCACAGGCCGTCGGCAACGTGGGTCTGCGCGACCGTCTTCACCGCTGCCGCCCTGTCCGTCTCGCTGACGTCCGACCGCAGCTTGGCGGTGTCGATCGAATAGAGCGTCTTGCCGGTCAGCGCCTGATAGTAGAGCGTCTTGCCGTCCTTGGAGATCGCGATGCCATCGGCGGCGAACGCGGGCTGGCGGCCATCGGGACGGACGAGCGGCTTGCCGTCCAGCGTGACCTTCACCGTCTTGTCGATCTGCGTCGAGGCGTGCCCGTCGAGCGCACGGTGGCTTTTGCCGCTTTCCAGATCGACGACGATGATCGCGCCGCGCGTGCCGCTGTCGGTGATGTAGCCGGTCTTGCCATCGGGCGAGAAGCGGATGTCGTTGAGATAGGTACCCTGCAGCGCGACGTCGCCGGGAACCAGAATCGTCTTCGTCACGGTGTTCGATGACAGATCGATGCGGACGAGCTTGGGCGCGCCTTCGAGGATCTTCTCGTTTCCGGGCGCGCCAGGATCCAGCACCCAGAGGTTGCCATGGCCATCGGGTACGATCGACTGCACGCAGACAAAATAATCACCGACCGGCAGTTCGTTGGCGCGGGCGTTGCGCCAGCTGTTCCACTTGGCGTCGGGATAGGGACGCAAGGATCCGTCCTTCATCACCTCGGCAACCGAGATGGGCGCGTCGTCGGTCCAGCGGGGAAAGTTGACGAAGCGACGGCCATCCTCGGTCACGGCGACGCCGGTCGCCTGATGATCGAACTGCGCCACCTGGGTCAGCTGTGCGCTGCGTCCCTGGGCATGGGCGACGCCGGCTGCGGCAGCGGCGACCAGGCCGATGGCGGCGATCCCGGCGGCATAGGGGGCGGCTTTCTTCATGGTCAGGCTCCTGTCGGTCGTATCGGTGAGCGCGGCGGGGTCGCCGGTAAAGAGGGTGAGAAGGTGGCGGACGACCGCCTCCGGGTTCTCGCGCTGCGGGAAGTGACCCACGCTTGCCAGCGTGACGGCCGCGAACGGGCCGGCGAACTTCGAGGGGGCGTCCTCAGCTGTAGAGGGCGGGTTTACACCATCCGCATCTCCATGGAGGTAAAGCGTTGGCAGCGACAGCGTCTGAGCCGCTTTCACCTTCTCCTCCAGCCATGCACTGCCCGGGTCGGGCGCCGCTTCATCCCACCGGGAACGATAGCTATGGAGCGTCACGTCGACCCAGTCGGGATTGTCGAACGACCGCGCGACACGAGCGAACGTTGCTTCGTCAAACCAGCCAGGCGGCGACCAATTGACCCAGTGGAGATGGGCGAAGCCGCGGCGGTCTGTACGGACCGCCTCCGCCCCGCGCGCGGTCGCCATAAACCAGTGATACCATTGCCGCTGGGTCTGCTCGAAGGGCAGATTCGCCATGCCGCCGAGCCGGGGCGGGGTCGACAGCATCGCCAGCCGTTCCACCCGCTCTGGCCAGCCTACCGCAAGCGCTTCAGCGATGTTCGATCCCCAATCGTGACCGGCCACCATGAACCGGTCGATCTCCAGGCCGTCGAGCAGCGCGACCACGTCCATGGCATGGATCGCGCTATTACCGGTCCGGGGCGATGCATCGTCCCGAAACCTCGTCGCCCCAAAGCCACGAAGCGTCGGGACGATCGTACGCAGGCCAGCCTCGTTCAGGCGTCCTGTGACATGCTCCCATGTCGAGGCATCGTCCGGCCAGCCATGGAGCAACACGACTACCGTACCGTCCAGCGGGCCCTGGTCGCGATACGCTATGTCGAGCGTGTCGGTCGCAAAGGATGCCAAACCGTGGTCACCGCTCACGATCGGTCCCCAGCAGCTTCCTCTCGGGCGTCGTCGGGCAAGCCCTCCTCGCGGCCGGGCACGGACATGTCGTATGCGTTGAGCAGCAGCGACACGAGGCAATAGCCTCCAACGAGGTAGATCAGCTCTGCCGTCTGATCCTCGCCGAACGCGCGAACGGCGCGGCCATATGTAGAAGCGGGTAACTGGCGTCCGCCGGCCAAGGTCGCTGCGACGTCATAGGCAGATTGTTCTTCCTCTGTGAGATCGGCGGGCCGCTGCCCTGCGGCGATCGCGGCAATTTTCTCGTTCGACAGCCCGGCGGCCTCGCCGACCCGTTCGTGCGCGTAAAGTTCATAACGGGAATTCATCGCCGCGCCGGTGGCGAGGATTGCGACCTCGTGCGCTGCCTTGGGGAGGCTCGCATTGTCGATCAGCGCCTTTGTGTAGATCCAGGCGGCGCGACCGAATGCCGGGAATCGGAGCATCGGTGCGAATGGTCCGATGAGCGCGCCATCGGTCCGACGGGACACGAACCCCTTGAGGTGCTCGGCGATGTATCCGCTCATCTCATCGTGCAGTGAGCGGAGATCCTCCGGCATGTCTGCCGGAGGAAATGGAGGCGCGCGCATCAGGCGGCCTCGTCCATCTCACGCTTCAGACTGGCCATGTCGATGACATAGCGGAACCGCACGTCCTCGTTTTTGACCTTCTTGTAGGCCGCATTGACGTCCTGGATGTCGATCACCTGGACGTCGGGGGCGACACCCTTCTCGGCACAGAAGTCGAGCACCTCCTGCGTTTCGGCGATCGACCCGATCAGCGAGCCCGCCAGCGTCCGGCGGTGCATGATCAGCTCCTGATTGTTGTAGCCGGGAATCTGGTCGAGCGCGCCGACCGCGCAATAGGTCGCGTTGCGCTTCAAGAGCGTGATGAACGGGTCGACCTTATGCTTTTCCGGGATGGTCGAGAGGATGAAGTCGAAGCTCAGCTCGAGTTCCTTGTAGGCATCCTTGTCACCTTCGATCACGACCTGGCTGGCGCCCAGCGCCTTGCCTGGTTCGACCTTGTCCTTGTCGGTCGTAAATATGGTGACGTCCGCGCCCATCGCGACCGCGAGCTTCACCGCCATATGGCCCAGCCCACCCAGGCCGACGATGCCGACCTTGTCGCCCGCCTTCACGCCCCAGTGCTTCAGCGGCGAATAGGTGGTGACACCTGCGCAAAGGATCGGTGCCGCCGCTTCGATCGGCAGGCTTTCGGGCACCTTCAGGACGAAATCCTCAGGCACTACCATGACGTTCGAATAACCGCCGTAGGTGTTATCCTCGGCGTAGGTGTTGACCCCATCCTCGGTCTGCGCGGCGGGCTTCATCGGGCCGTTGTAGGTCGCCAGCCAGCTGTTATGCCCCTCGCAATGATGCTCGTCGCCCTCGCGGCAGGGCTCGCACTGCCGGCAGCTGTCAATCATGCAGCCGACCCCGACGAGGTCGCCGACCTTGTGCCGCGAAACGCCCGCCCCGGCAGCCGAGACGCGGCCGACGATCTCATGCCCCGGCATGCAGGGATAAACGGTATTGCCCCAGTCGTTCTCGACTTGGTGAATGTCGGAATGGCAGACGCCGCAATAGAGGACGTCTATCTGCACCTCGTTGGCCTTCGGCTCGGGGCGATCGAACTCGAGGGGCTTCAGGCGGCTGAACGAATGCTTGGCGGCGTAGCCGAGGGCTTTGGTCATGGTGCGTCTTCCTCGTTCCGGGTGATCAAGCGCGAGCGCTGGTAGGTTCGTGGTAGGGGCAGCCGTTCACGCGCGCCCGGAAGTCCGCGGAGTGGCGATAGGTTTCGTTGCGTGCGCGATTGACGTTGCCGAGCGGCTGGTGTGCCGCGAGCCCGGTCCAGATGCTGAAGCGTGTTTCCTCATCGATCTGGCGCACCTGGGCCGGATCCCAGCTATCTTGCGCCGGCACGCGCAGGACGGCGACGCGCTGGAACGGCGAGACCTCCTCGTCCCATTCGACCGTGGGGTCTTCGATCGGCTGCTTCTTGAGGTCGCGGCAAAGCTGGACCTGAAATTCCCATTCGGCATCGAGCCGGGCCATCTCGACACGCACATCCTCACGGATCGCATCCGGGCGATCTGCCGCTTCGACGGTGCGCCCGGTGAGCGCGACCTGATCGGACGCGATAGGTACGAGGCGATACTTGGCGATGTAATCGCCCCAGCGATATGGCGTGACCGAATTGTAGGTTTCGCCCAGTGGATCGGCGTTGGGCGTACCCCCCAGCGTGTCGACCGTTGGACTGGAAAGCCCGACCGCTTCCAGCGCGTTGTGTACGCCCCGCAATGTGGTCGAGAGTACCTCCTTCACGCCCTCCATGCGGTCGGTTGTCTTGGCCAGCATCTTGACGTTGCCGAGGAAGGTTTTGGCGTCCTTCGCCACGAACACCTTGCCGTTATTGGTGACGAAATCCTGTGCCGTTCCATCGGCACCCGGAAGACGCTCGCCCTGGACATTGAGAACCTTGATCGCGAGACCCCGTGGCAGGCTGATGCCGTCGCGCAAGATGTCGCCGGCATTGGTCGAGATGCGGATGAGCGCCTCATGGGTGCCGGGAGAGGCGAACGCTCCCTGCGCCAGCTCATGCGGCAGGGCATCGTCGATGACGAGTTCGCCCTTCAAGACGCCATGCGCCTTGGCATGGACGGAGCGGACCGCATGGCCGTAATCCTCCGCCGTCCGTTTTAGGATGACGTCGAACGCCTCGTTGAGCTGCTGGATGGTATCAGCTTCATCGGGCTGCTTCTGCTCGACGTCGGGTGCATAGCGGACAGGGGAACCGGTCATGGCACGGCCTCGTGATTAGAAAGGGGAGAAGGGCGGCAGTCGCCGCCCTTCCATATCGATCAACGCGCCAGCGCTGCTTTGAGCCGCGCGACAGCGAGGTCGTTCGCCTGCTTGGCGCCGTTCACGACCTTGGCCATGCCGAAGAACTCATGGGTGACGCCCGGGAAGGTCTTCTGCTCGACCTTGTCGCCGGCCGCCCGCATCGCGGCCGCCAGCGTTTCGCCATCCGAGCGGAGCGGATCGATCTGCGCGTTGATGATCGTCGTCGGCGGCAGACCACGCAGGTTCGAGGCGACCAGGTTGAGACGCGGATCCTGCGCATCGGCCTTGCTCGTCTGATAGTAATAGCCGAACCACGGCAGCATCGCAGTGTTGAGCGGCTTGGCGTTCGCCGAGTCCCGCCGCGAGGGAAGCGTCATACTGCTGTTCGCGATCGGATAGACCGACACGATGTGCCGCGGCACCGTCAGGCCGTTGTCCCGCGCGTAGATCGCGGTCGCGACCGCAAGATTGCCGCCGGCACTCTCGCCGACCGTCGCGATCCGTGCAGGGTCGCCACCCCAGCTTGCCGCATTCTGGAGCGTCCAGCGATAGGCAGCGGCCGCATCGTCATGCTGCGCCGGGAACTTGAACTCGGGCGCATGGCGGTATTCGACCGAGACGACGATGGCGCTCAGCGCCTTCGCCATGGCCCGCGGCGCAGCATCGTAGGTGTCGACGTCGGCGATGACCCAGCCGCCGCCATGGTAGTAGACGATGACCGGCATGGCCTTGCCACCGGCGGGTGCACCGGCCGGCTTGTAGATGCGCGCGAATTGCTTGGGGTCGCTGCCGTACGGCAGGTCCTTCGTCGTTACCGACGGATCAGGCGCCGTCGACATACCCTTCTTCTGCATCGCCGCTTTGGCTCCGTCCGCAGCCGAGGGCTGCATCCGGGCTTCGGCCGGCGTGAGCGTCTCGATCGGCTTGCCGCCGAGCGACGCAAGCGCGTCCAGGACCGACTGCATGTCGGGTGCGGCTTTCGGGGGCTGCACGGATGTCGGGGGCGGAGGTGGCGGAGGAGGGGCCGTGACCGAGCGGGCTGACTGGGCGAGAGCCGGAACGCCTGCGATCGCCGTCGACGCGGCGATCAGCATGGAAATGGTTTTGCGCAAAAATCCCTCCTGTAACTATCCGTTTCTCAACCATCGAGCGCGCTTCGGCGTTTCGGTACGAAAGTAGACGCAAGCGTTTGGGCAGCGAAATTCGGGAGTATGGGCGGCGGCATGGATGATCAGGCTTCGATCGTGGATGGGACGCGCAGGTCTAACGCGTTGCCCTGGGAGGCGAATGGGCTGCTGCGTCTCTTGAATGACGCTGACCGCGCCGCCCTTGCGCCGCATCTGGAACCGGTACCGTTTCGCAATGGCGACATGATCGCACGCGCTGGCGATGCGGCCGACAGCATCTGCTTTCCGTTGACCGGTATCGCTGCAATACTTGACTCGCTCGAGGGTGACCGCCGCTACGCAGTCGCGCTGGTCGGCCGCGAAGGGTTCATCGGTTGGCAGTTGCTGCTTGGCAACGAGCGTTGGTCGCATGACGTGGTGATGAGGGCCGAACACGGCACGGCGATGCGGCTGTCGGCTGCGGCGTTGAACGAGATACTGGCCGACCGTCCGGCGATCCGAACCGTTCTGCTCCGTTTCGTCGACGTGGTCATGATTCAAATGTCTAGGACGATCGTCTCGTCGCTCGCGCATTCGATCGAGCGGCGGATGGCGCGATGGATCCTGCTCTACCACGATCGTGTGCAGGAGGACGACATCTGCATGACGCACGAGGAGTTCAGGCTCATGCTCGGCGTCCGCCGTAGCAGCGTGACCGACGCACTGCACAAGCTCGAAGAGGATGAGGCTGTCCGGTCCGTGCGCGGGCGCGTGGTCGTGCGTGATCGCGAGCGGCTGCTGAGGCTCGCCGGCGACACCTACGGGTTCGCCGAGGCGGAACATCGGCGCCTACTCGGCCTCTGATCAAATTGAATCTGCCGACTGCCGCCCCCGGATGACCCCATGAGTGGCTTGAAATACCCATATCTCGCCGACTTGCCCTCACCGGTGAGATTGGACGCTTACTCGAGATGAACAAATGGCCGAAGTTGGGGCGGGGCAAATACTTCGCCAACGACCGGATATGGGTCATCGCCGCGAAGGGGAGGGCGGCAGCTTTCGCTCAATAGCGCTCGCGCTCGGGGAGACATCTTCGTCGAATGGACCCATCGCGTCATTCGTTGAGCAAGCCTGAACCAGCCCCAAACGGCGGGCATGCCCATTTCCAGCTCGGCCCACCTTGCCTGCGACGGCGACGACGCTACTACAAAGGTCATTCAGACGTGACCGACGCCTTGGAGGTCGCATATGGTCCATGGAATCGACGAAGTTGCTCAGCTGATTGAGCGGGCGTTGATGCTTGCGGATGAGCTCGGTCTTAGCCTCACCAGCATCCAGCTCGAAGAAGCCCGTGTCGCGCTTGGAAAAGACGGCAATGCTTGGGCGGACGCGTTGGAATCCAAATCAACCTTGCCACCCGTCCTCAGCGAAATGGGCGGCCGTCATGGTGAAGGCGAATTTGTACAACTTCGCAACAGCGACTCTTTACAGCAACTTTTACTCGAACATGAGAACCTCGACCGCAGGCGTAAGTCGCTGCTGCAACTCGTCAGAGAGGAGCCTGATCCAGGTGAGGCATGGCGGCAACTGACGGAATTTAAGGCCCTTATCGAGGCTCATCGCGCGTCGGAACGGCGTTGTTTTTATGGGCCCCTCGAACGAGGCAAGGTGCAACTCTTTAGTCGCTTGAACGAAAATTGACGAGTCTCACCGGCGAAATCGAACGAGACTGGAAGCAGTACCTTTTCTACTGGGATGAGGGGCGTATAGCCAGCCGCTGGTCAAGCTTTGCTTTGGCAAACAATATAATCTTGGTAAGAGCCGGCGACCGTATGCGGCTTGAAGAACGCGTTATCTATCCTCTTGCGTTCTTGGGAGGTAACATCGAGCTGAGGCAGCCCGCATCTTGAGAACATGCCTCGGCGCTCATCACGGATCGTTCGAACGGTGCCGCGTCCGCTTCGCCTAATGGCAGCCGTTCACCCACACAACGTGGCCTAAGGTGGTGCGTCATTCTGAAGCTGAACGAATGGCAGGAGCTGGGAAGACAGCAGAGCACTTCGAATGACCATAACTGGGTCTCCTCGGCGGCAGAGCAGGGCGGCTGCTTCCGCCCAAACATTGCCATTCCGACAGCGAACCGCGCCACCTGAAACCGGATATTGCGTAACGACGGGCTTCACACAAACCTTGTACGTAACCGCGTGACGCATCTGGTAGGCGTATCGCTACGGCGGCCTACCGAAGGGTGCCGGTTGGTTCCCCGGCCGTTTGCAACTTTGCCATTTGGCGGCTGAAAGCTAGCAGCCTTTCTCTAATAGAATACGGCGTTCCCCCCGCGCTGAGCGCTCCCTGGTCGGAACGCTGACAACCCACCATGGCCTCAGCATACTTCATCTGAATCAGCCATCATCGCATGCGCAGGCTGTTATCTCGCAGGCTTATTGAATAACGATTTGACTAGCGTCGCGCACAAAAACGGTGTGCTGATATCGATTGAGGCTACGCGGTTGCCCCGCCAGCATGTTGGCTACCGGAAGAAGCTTCAGCTCGCCTTTGACTGTGATGTTCTTTCCAATCAGCGCAATTTCCGGTTTTGAACCCAAACGCTTTTCCAGCATATTCGCTACTATTGGTGTGATGTTGAACGTGATGTTATTTGGTGACCAATAATCGGCGTCGGATTTTAATTACAGAGCGTTTGGCCGTCTTTCAGCAGCAGCTACCTTCATCGTAAAAACGCCCGTAATTGCCCAATTAGGGTGGGCTTCGGCCAACGCTATTGCTTGTGGTGGGGGCACTGGGATGGTTGCGATTTCCGCTGTTGCGGTAGCTACACTGAAGCTGAGAAGTGCGATCACTGTCGTCACCTTTTTCTTACAAGACTTTCCCTAGAGGTAAACATCGGCACTGATACTGGCTCATGACAATTCATTCATAAGATCAATCTGCGCCGGCATCGGCGCGATGCCAGCTATCGCCCCCACATCCCCAAAAGCAGACGGGCCGATTTCCTCCCAGAAGCAGACATTAACCGCCAGACGCTAGACGAGCGGCATGAAATCATGTGTTCGGCGGCGATGGCCGTTTCAAAGGCGGTGCGCGGTTGGCGGTTTCAGTCTCACGATCGCGGCACTGGCTTTGAGCGGTTGCGACTTCTCGGAGTTCTCGCGCCGCGTGGCGGAGTGAGAACGAGAGCGATCTCGCCTTGCGGCCGATGAGCAGAATGCGTCGTGACGTGACCCCTGTCTTTCATCCAGCTGCGACCAGAGACCGACGGGTGTTGTCGCGCATGAGCGCAGGTGAAG
>NZ_JBBBDM010000017.1:0-48554 GCF_037120395.1 Sphingomonas kyungheensis | reverse complement strand
AAGGCCGGGGTCCAGATGGGTGAAGCTTTGTCGTGACTTACGACGGTCTCCCAACCGGGCCCCGGCCTCCGCCGGGGCGGTCAGGAGGGTGGTGGGGCGGATTTCGCCTCGCGGAGCGGAGGGTGCCGGGACATGTTCGCGCGGCAAGGGGTCGCCGGGGCCATCCCACCTTTGAGCGAGCAGCCTAATCGGCAGCTCCGGCTCATCACCGGGGCGACGGGTCGACGCAGGTCGGGTAAGGCCGTGCGCCGAAGGAGAGTGGCGATGAAGCGGATGGTCGGTCTGATGATGATGGCGTCGCTCGCGATGCCAGCCATGGCGCAGCAGGCAGTCGGGACGGCGCCACCGGTGCCGGCGCCCGCGCCCGCGCCGTCGACGCCCGCATCCGCGCTGCCGCGCGTCGCGCTCGACACCAGCGCCGGGCGGATCGTGATCGAGGCGGATACGCAGCATGCGCCGATCACCGCCGGCAATTTCCTCAAATATGTCGCGGGCAAGCGGCTCGACGGCACCGTCTTCTACCGCACGGTCAAGGTCGCCGACCGGTTCGGCTTCGTCCAGTTCGGCACCAATGGTGACGCCAAGCGGACGTTGCCGCCGATCAGGCACGAGCCAACGACGCAGACCGGGCTGCATCATACCGACGGTGCGATTTCGGTGGCGCGGTTCGCGCCGGGCAGCGCACGCGGCGACTTCACGATCAGCGTCGGCGATCAGAGCGCGTCGCTCGACGCCGATCCCGCCAAGCCGGGCGACAATCTCGGCTATGCCGCCTTCGGTCACGTCGTCGAGGGGATGGACGTGATCGTCCATATCCTCGACGCGCCGGTGTCGCCGACCGAGACGATCGGCGGTTCGTTCAAGGGCGAGGTGCCGGCGAGCAAGGTGACGATCCGCACGGCGCGGATCGTCCCATAAGGGGCGGCCCCGCGGGGCCGCCGGTCATTGCTGGGTCAGATCCTGATTCTTGACCTCGCCGCCGGTGCCGCTGTTGCCGTCGAAGGCGCCGGTATCGGTGAAGCGCGAGGGCTCTTTGCCGCCTTCGCCGCGGGCGACGGCGTCGGCGCGCGCCTCGACCGCCTGTTCGATGTCGCTGCGCTCGTCGTCACGCTGATCGTCGGGGTTGCTGTCCGGCGCGCCGGCCGGGATGGAATCGGCCATGGGTCAGATCTCCGCCGGTTGCGAGGTGCCAGGATCGGTCGCCGGTGTCGCGGGCGAGGGCACGTCGATATCGGGTGCCGGCGTCTGGATCTCCGGCGGCGGGGCGCTCGGCTGCACCGGCTGCGAATCGGGAACGGGGCTTTCGGGCGGCGGCTGGGTTGCCATGTCGGTCTCTCCTTCATATGACCCAACGTTCCGGGTGCGCGCCGGTTGCCTCTTGGCTTGCCCCCGGGCGTCAGGCTGGTATAGACGCGCGCCCAACGGCGGGTCCTTCGTGCGGGCGTGGCGGAATTGGTAGACGCAGCAGGTTTAGGTCCTGCCATCGCAAGATGTGGGGGTTCGAGTCCCTTCGCCCGCACCAGTCCCGCGCTCCTGTGGGCGGGACGACAGCCTTAGAAGATTTTCCGTCAGATTTCTCAAGATTGAAGGCCGAACATGCAGACTGTCGAGACGTTGAACGAGGGCCTGAAGCGTGCCTACACGCTGACCATCACCGCCGCTGACATCGACGCGAAGGTCGATGCCGAGGTGAAGCGGGTCGCGCCGCAGGTGAAGATGCCCGGCTTCCGCCCCGGCAAGGTTCCGGTCAATCTCGTCCGCAAGATGCACGGCGAGGCGCTCGCCGCCGACGCGCTCAACAGCGCGATCCAGCAGGGCGTGCAGCAGCTGATCGCCGACAAGGCGCTGCGTCCGGCGATGCAGCCCTCGGTCGCGCTCAACGAGGATTATGCGCCGGGCAAGGATGCCGCGGTGACGGTCGAGCTGGAAGTGCTGCCGACCGTGCCGGCGCCGGCGATCGATTCGCTCAAGCTGGAGCGGCTGACCGTGCCGGTCGCCGACGATCTCGTCGACGAGCAGCTGCAGAAGTTCGCCGACCAGTCGAAGAAGTGGGACGATGCGCTCGAGGACAAGGTCGCCGAGACCGGCGACCTTGTCACCGTCGACTTCGTCGGCAAGACCGCCGACGGCGTCGCCTTCGATGGCGGCACCGGCACCGACATGGGCGTCGAGATCGGCTCGGGCCGGCTCATCCCCGGCTTCGAGGAGCAGCTCGTCGGCACCAAGGTCGGCGAGGAGAAGGTGCTCAACGTGACCTTCCCCGAGGATTACGGCGCCAAGAATCTCGCCGGGCAGCCCGCGACGTTCGAGATCACCGTCAAGAAGATCCAGGTCGCCGGCGAGAGCACGATCGACGAGGATCTCGCCAAGAACCTCGGCCTCGAGAGCCTCGAGCAGCTGCGCGGCCTGATCAAGGGTCAGATCGAGCAGGAGCATAACGGCCTCACCCGCACGCACATGAAGCGCAAGCTGCTCGACCAGCTCGCCGAGGGCCATGATTTCGAAGTGCCGCCGTCGATGGTCGAGGCGGAGTTCGCGCAGATCTGGCAGCAGCTGGAGCATGAGGCGACGCACGAGGAAGATCCCGCCGCGGCGCTCGCCGAGATGGAGTCGGAGCGCGACGATTACCGCAAGATCGCCGAGCGCCGCGTCCGCCTCGGCCTGCTGCTCTCCGAGATCGGCCAGGCGAACGGCGTCGAGGTGTCGCAGCAGGAGATGAACCGGCTGATCGGCCAGGCCGCGCAGCAATATCGCGGCGAGGACCAGCAGCGCTTCATCCAGTATATCCAGCAGGAGCCGATGGCGGCTGCCCAGCTGCGCGCGCCGCTCTACGAGGACAAGGTCGTCGACTTCCTGTTCGATAAGGCCGAAGTGACCGATCGCGAAGCGACCCGCGAGGAGCTGGAAGCGGCGATCGAGAGCGAGGACGGTTTCGCCACCGGCACGCACTCGCACGACCATGACAACCACAAGCCGCGCGCCAAGAAGGCCGCCGGCGAGGGCGCGGCCAAGCCGAAGAAGGCCGCCGCCAAGAAGCCCGTCGCCGAGGGCGACAATGCTGCGACCGAGACGCCGGCCGCCGAGGCTGCGACCGACGAGGCCGCCACGGAGGCGCCTGCCAAGAAGCCGCGCGCCAAGAAGGCCGCGCCGGTCGAGGCCGAGACGGCGGTGACCGAATCGTCGCCGGTCGCGGCCGAGGCGGCGGAGGGCACCGAGGCGGCCGACGCACCGGCGAAGAAGCCGCGCGCCAAGAAGGCCGCAGCGCCGACCGAGGGTTGATCGACGGGGAGGGGAGCATCGGCTCCCCTCCTTTGCTTCGTCATACCGGCGCGAGCCGGGATCCATGGACGCGCGCGGGCTCGCGATGACGTTTGCGTCAGACGTTCCGTGACCGTGGGTCCCGGCTTTCGCCGGGATGACGAATGAACAAACGCTCAGGCTTGCATAACTTGGGACGCAGACCAACGTGACGCCACCGACGATCGCCGTCCTGCTACCCTGCTACAACGAGGCCGCGGCGATCGCGCAGACCGTCGCCGGCTTTCGCGCCGCGCTGCCGGACGCGACGATCTACGTCTACGACAACAATTCGAGCGACGACACGATCGCGGTCGCCCGCGCCGCGGGCGCGGTGGTGCGCAGCGAGCGCATCCAGGGCAAGGGCAATGTCGTCCGCCGGATGTTCGCCGATATCGATGCCGACGTCTATGTGATGGCGGATGGCGATGCGACCTATGACGCCGCCTCCGCGCCGGCGCTGGTCGCGCGGCTGCTCGACGAACCGTGCGACATGGTGGTCGGCAGCCGGGTGAGCCAGGTGCAGGAAAGCTATCGCCGGGGCCATCGCTTCGGCAATGCGCTGCTCACCGGCATGCTGGCGCGGCTGTTCGGGCGCAGCTTCACCGATATCCTGTCCGGCTATCGCGTCTTCTCGCGCCGCTTCGTCAAGAGCTTCCCGTCGCTGTCGGCGGGGTTCGAGATCGAAACCGAGATCAGCGTCCACGCGCTCGAACTCAAGATGCCCTGCGCCGAGGTCGAGACGCCGTATTTCGCGCGGCCCGAGGGATCGCAGTCGAAGCTCAGCACCTATGGCGACGGTTTCCGCATCCTCAGGACCATCCTGACGCTGTACCGGATCGAGCGGCCGTTGCTGTTCTTCGGTGCGATCGGCGCGCTGCTCGCCGCGCTGGCGGTGGGGCTGAGCGTGCCGCTGGCGATCACCTATATGCACACGCATCTGGTGCCGCGCTTCCCGACCGCGATCCTGATCACCGGGCTGATGATCATCGCCGCGCTGTGCGGCTTTGCCGGGCTGATCCTCGATACCGTGGTGCGCGGGCGGCGCGAGGTGCGCCGGCTCGCCTATCTGACCCACCCCGCCCCGTCCGGCGGGGCTTGAACTCCCCCGCCGGAGCGCCGATGTTGGCGATCTTCGGGGCCTATAGAGAGATTTCCATGCACAATCCGTTCGAGACCGGCGACTTCATGAGCCCGATCGCCCACGCCGGCCTTGGTTTGCAGCAGACCCAAGCAGGCCTCGTGCCGATCGTCATCGAACAGTCGAACCGCGGCGAGCGTTCGTTCGACATCTTCAGCCGCCTGCTGCGCGAGCGGATCATCTTCGTCACCGGCGGTGTCGAGGACGGCATGGCCAGCCTGATCACCGCGCAGCTGCTCTTCCTCGAGTCCGAGAACCCGAAGAAGGACATCTTCATGTACATCAACTCGCCGGGCGGTGTCGTCACGGCGGGCATGGCGATCCACGACACGATGCAATATATCCGTCCGCGCGTCGGCACGGTGTGCATCGGCCAGGCGGCGTCGATGGGCAGCTTCCTGCTCGCCAGCGGCGAGCCGGGGATGCGCGTGGCGCTGACCAATGCGCGGATCATGATCCACCAGCCGTCGGGCGGTGCGCAGGGCATGGCCAGCGACATCGAGATCCAGGCCAAGGAGATCCTGCGGATCCGGGCGCGGATGAACCAACTCTACGCGCAGTACACCGGCCAGCCGCTCGAGGAGATCGAGCGCCGGATGGATCGTGATACCTTCCTCGAAGCGAATGAGGCGAAGGATTTCGGCCTCGTCGACGAGGTGTTCGACAAGCGCCCGACGCCGGCGGACGAGACCGCGCCTTCGGTATAAAGGCGCGGTAACGCGCCCGGCCGATCCGTTAAGATCGTTTGGGCGTTGTGGTTTGCGTAATGGCCGGTCTACCATGGTCGGCCTCACCAGCGGGGCCTCACCCGCGACAAGGAAGTGTGAATGACGAAATTGAGCGGTGGCGACTCGAAGAGCACCCTCTACTGCTCGTTCTGCGGCAAGTCGCAGCACGAGGTCCGCAAGTTGATTGCCGGACCCACCGTGTTCATCTGCGACGAGTGCGTCGAGCTGTGCAACGACATCATCCGTGAGGAGACCAAGTCGGCGCTCGTCTCGAAGAAGGACGGCGGCGTCCCCACGCCGCAGGAGATCTGCGACGTACTCGACGATTACGTCATCGGCCAGAAGCGCGCCAAGCGCGTGCTGTCGGTGGCGGTGCACAACCATTACAAGCGGCTCAACCACGGCGCCAAGGGTGCCGACGTCGAGCTGAGCAAGTCGAACATCCTGCTCGTCGGGCCGACCGGCTGCGGCAAGACGTTGCTCGCGCAGACGCTGGCGCGCATCCTCGACGTGCCGTTCACCATGGCGGACGCGACGACGCTGACCGAGGCGGGCTATGTCGGCGAGGATGTCGAGAACATCATCCTCAAGCTGCTCCAGGCCTCGGACTATAACGTCGAGCGGGCGCAGCGCGGCATCGTCTACATTGACGAGATCGACAAGATCAGCCGCAAGGCCGAAAATCCGTCGATCACCCGCGACGTGTCGGGCGAGGGCGTCCAGCAGGCGCTGCTCAAGCTGATGGAAGGCACCACCGCGAGCGTGCCGCCGCAGGGCGGGCGCAAGCATCCGCAGCAGGAATTTCTCCAGGTCGACACGACCAACATCCTGTTCATCTGCGGCGGGGCGTTCTCAGGGCTCGAGAAGATCATCGGCGACCGGTTGCAGGGCAAGTCGATCGGCTTCGGCGCCTATGTCGCCGCCCCCGAGGAGAAGCGCACCGGCGAGCTGCTGCGCCAGACCGAGCCCGAGGATCTGCTCAAGTTCGGCCTGATCCCCGAATTCGTCGGCCGTCTGCCGGTGATCGCGACGCTGGAGGACCTCGACATCCCGGCGCTGGTCAAGATCCTGTCCGAGCCGAAGAACGCGCTGGTCAAACAATATCAGAAGCTGTTCGAGATGGAGCAGGTCGAGCTCGACTTCACCGACGATGCGCTGGTCACGGTCGCCAAGAAGGCGATCGAGCGCAAGACCGGCGCGCGCGGGCTGCGCTCGATCCTCGAGGCGATCCTGCTCGACACGATGTTCGATCTGCCCGGCATGGACGGCGTCGACGAGGTGATGATCGACAAGGACGTGATCGAGGGCCGCAAGGAGCCGATCCGCGTCTATGCCGAGAAGAAGAAGGACGGCGCCGGCGCCGCCGCCTGATCGGTTGGGTCTGGGTTGAGGAAGGGGCGTCGCGGAAGCGGCGCCCTTTTTTCGTGCGGGCGGTCGGAGGCGGCGGGTTTACGCGGTTTGTGGTCTTTTCGTGCCGCCAATGCGCTTTCCGCGACGGGGCGGGGCGTTTGCCGTACCTCCAGTGCTGCCGCGGAGGCGGGAGCTCCGTTTCTGCTTTCGCGCCGCCGTTGTTCTGCTGGGCCACTGGGTTCCCGCCTGCGCGGGAACACTGGGGCTCTGGCTAGCGGAACGACTTCGCACCCGTTTCGATGGGACGAAGGCGATGCTATCCTGCGCTGGCTGAGCGACCTTCGAACAACCCCCACGCGCTCGCCAAGCCGCGGCCACGTCGCGCCGCATCCCCGCCTCGCGCCGTAACGCCGCTCCTCGCGCATCGCGTTTCCCTCATCGCGCGTTAACCCGGCGCGCCGCACAGCGGGGCGGCAAGCGACGGAGCGATGATGGCGACACGAATAGACCCTGCGGTGGAGCGCAGTCCGGCGTGGCAGGCGGGGCGGGGGCCGCTGGCGGTGCTGCCGGCGCTGCTGTTCCGCGACCGGCGGGCGTGGCTGGCGATCCTCGTCGGCTGGCTGCTGACGATCGGTGGCAGCCTCATCCTCAGCTGGATCATCGAGCATCTCGCACCGGGCCATCCGGGGCCGGACCTCGGCGATACCTCGGGGCCGATGAAGCTGTTCCTCGTCGCCGGCTTCAGTCCGGTGGTCGAGACGCTGATCATGGCGGCGGTGCTGACGCTGCTGCTCTACGTCCTCAAGGGCTGGCAGGCGGTGCTGGCGAGCAGCCTGCTGTGGGGCATCGCGCACAGCCTCGCCACGCCCCTGTGGGGGGCGGTGATCTGGTGGCCGTTCCTGATCTTCTCGACGCTCTACGTCACCTGGCGGCCGCGCGGCTTCTGGGTGGCGGTCGGCGTCGTCATCGCGGTGCACGTCCTTCAGAATCTGTTTCCGGCGCTGCTGATGGTGTTCGGCCAGTGAGGCGCGGTCGCATTCGCCCGTGGCGATAATCGAGGAGTCGGTCTACGTCAGTGGGATGCACAGATTGTCCCCGTCATGACCGTGACCGAGGCCTATCGTGCCGAGGGCCATGTCGCGCTGCCTGCGCTGTTCGAGCCCGAGGTGCTGCTCGCCTTCTACCGGATGATGCAGGCCGATCTCCAGGCGGCGGGGCGGCCGTTGCAGAGCTTCGCGGCGCGCGGGCCGTTGCTGCGCCAGCCGGCGATCGAGGTCTATGCGTTTCAATATGCGCCGATGCTCACCTTCCTCTGGGGTCTGACGCCGCGTGTCGCCGAGGTGGTGGGGGCGACGTTGCTGCCGACCTATGCCTATTTCCGCGCCTATCGGCAGGGCGATGTCTGCCGCATCCATTCCGACCGGCAGGCGTGCGAGCACAGCCTGTCGCTGACCATCGCTTATGGCGAGGACAAGCCGTGGGCGCTGTCGGTGGGACGCGACCGTATCGCGGTGCCGCAGCCCGAGGTCAGCGATGATTTCGGTGGCCAGCCTTATGGTTCGGTGGCGATGGCGGCGGGGGATGGCGTGCTCTATCAGGGGACGCATCACCGGCATGGCCGGCTCGACCCCAATCCCAACAGCTGGTCGGCGCATCTCTTCCTGCACTGGGTGGAGAAGGACGGGCGCTACAAGGATCAGGCGTTCGACCGGCCGGCGCAGGCGCGCGCGGCGCAGGGGCGGTGAGGCCGGCCCGCTGGTCGGCAGACCGCCGCATCCGTGGGGGCCATTGTGTTAAAGTGTGAACGGCGCGCATGCGTCAGGGCCGTACCGGAGCTTTCGGCGCGACCGAGCATTCGCTTGCCATGACGATGTGCGGACCATGGCGATGACGGCGACGAACGGATGGATCGGCCTGCCGCGCTGGGCGATCCTCTTTCCGGCGGTGGGCGTGCCGGCGGTGCTGGGATCGGTCTATGCGATGGGGCTGGTCGGCACGATCGTCGCGGCGGTGGTGCTGATCGGCGCGGTGATCGCAGCGGTCCATCATGCCGAGGTGGTGGCGCATCGCGTCGGCGAGCCGTTCGGCACCCTGGTGCTGGCGATCGCGGTGACGGTGATCGAGGTGTCGCTGATCGTGTCGCTGATGCTGTCGGGATCGGGCGACGTCGCGGCGCTGGCGCGCGATACCGTGTTCGCGGCGATCATGATCATCCTCAACTTCATCATCGGCCTGTGCCTGCTCACCGGCGGGATCGCGCATGGCGAGCAGCGCTTCACGCTGCGCGGGATCAGCGCGGCGCTGGCGACGCTCGCGGCGCTCGCCGTGCTGTCGCTGATCCTGCCCAATTATACGACGAGCGCGGCGGGGCCGACCTATGCGCCGTCGCAGCTCGTCTTCGTCGCGATCGTCAGCCTCGTCCTCTACGGCACCTTCGTGCTGGTGCAGACGGTGCGCCATCGCGACTATTTCCTCCCCGCCGGCGACGTCGAGCCCGACGACCATGCCGCGCCACCGAGCGACCGCACCGCCTGGACCGCGTTCGGCGTGCTGCTCGTCGCACTGGTCGTCGTCGTGCTGCTCGCCAAGGGGCTGTCGGCGCAGGTCGAGGCGGCGATCCTCGCCGCCGGGCTGCCGCTGGCGATCGTCGGCGTGGTGATCGCCGCGCTGGTGCTCGCGCCGGAGAGCCTCGCCGCCTATAATGCCGCGCGGCGCGACCGGCTGCAGACCAGCCTCAACCTCGCGCTCGGATCGGCGCTGGCGACGATCGGGCTGACCATCCCGGCGGTGGCGATCGTCAGCCTGATGCTCGGCCTGCCGCTCACGCTCGGCATCGGCGCGAAGAGCATGACCTTGCTCGCGCTGTCGCTGTTCGTGACGACGATCTCGCTCGGCACCGGACGCACCACCGTGTTGCAGGGGGTGGTGCATCTGGTGATCTTCGCGGCCTATCTGTTCACGACGATCGTGCCCTGACCGGCGCGCGGCCGCTGGCGGCTCGCCAGCCACAGGCCGCCGGCGATCTGCGCCAGCGCATAGAGCCGCCGCCGGCCGGGGCGGCCGACGAACGGGCGCACCGTCGCCTCGGCACCGAGCGCCTCGTCCTTCCACAGGTCGACGTGGCGCGTGGGCTGGAGCAGGCCGACGAGGCCGTCGCCGACCATGAAGATCGCCGCCATCTCGGCGGCACGGGCGGTCCAGGGCTGGTCGGTCATCGGGCGTCCTCCGCTCATTTCGGCTTGGGCTGGGCGGCGCGCCACGCCTGATAGGCGTCGATCGCGTCATCCTGTTTGAGCACGCGCGCCATCGGATCGACGATCACATGCGCTGCGGCCGGCACGGTGATCGTCGCCAGCCCGCCGCTCATCGGCACCGTCTGGACGCTCCCGTCGACCGATACCTCGACCGGCAGCGGGAAGGGCTTGTTGGTCGGCGTCGTCCATTTGAGCGACAGCTGCGTCGCGTTGCGCGTCACGGTAAGCTTGGGCAGCGCCGCCTGATAGAGATAGACGTCGAAGAACCATTGCCAGTCCTGCCCGGTCACCTGCTTCACATAGCCGATGAATTCGGGGGTCGAGCGGAACAGCGGCTGGAAATTGCCCGGCGCGGGATCGGCGCGGCCGTAGACGGTCCAGCGCAGCACCTCGTCGAACGCCTTGTCGCCGATCGCATTGCGCAAGGTGTGCAGCACCCAGGCGCCCTTGTAATAGATGTCGCCGCCGCGGCCGGGCGCGGTCTTGTAGACCTCCTCGGCGGTCTGCGGCTTGCCGGCGACCAGCGCCGACTGGTTGAGGATCTTCGGCCGCATCTCGAGCATCATCGCCGCATAGCGGGCCTCGCCCTCGCGCCAGCGACCGTAGAGCGGCTGCATATATTCGGTGAAACCCTCGTGCATCCAGAAGTCGTCCCAATTGGGCGCGGTCATCTGGTTGGCGAACCATTCGTGGCCGAACTCATGCTGGAACAGCCAGTCGAACCCCTCGGGCGCCTTGGCATAGTCGTTGCCGTAGGCGTTGATCGTCTGATGCTCCATGCCCTTGTGCGGCGTCTCGACCACGCCGACCTTCTCGTCCGCCCAGGGGTAGGGGCCGACGACGCTCTCGTAGAAGTCGAGCGTCGGGGCGAATTCGGCGAACAGTTTCTCCGCCTTGTCCTTCTCGCCGGGCAGATACCAGTAGAACATCGGAATCTCGTTGCCGAACCGGCTCTTGTAGGTGCCGGACAGCTCCTCATAGGGGCCGACGTTGAGCGCGATCGTATAGGGGTTGGGGTGCGCCACCTCCCAGTTCCAGGTGGTGCGGCCGTCGTCGAGATGATCGACGCCGAGCAACTTGCCGTTCGACGGCGCCTTCAGCCCCTTGGGCACGGTGATGTGCAGCGTCACCTTCTGCGGCTCGTAGGTCGGATAGTCGATGCACGGCCAGAACAGGTCGCAGCCCTCGCCCTGCACCGCGGTGGCGATCCACGGCGCGCCGGCGGGGGTCTTGGCCCAGACGAAGCCGCCGTCCCACGGCGCGCGGACGGCGGTATGCGGACGGCCGCCATAGGTGATCTTGACGGTGAGCTTGGCGTCCTTGGCGACCTTCTTGGCGAGCTTGATCGTCATGCGGCCTTCGGGATTGGCGAAGCTCGCCGGATCGACGCCGTCGACCGTCACCGCGGTGACGGTGAAATTCTTGTCGAGGTCGATCGCCAGCCGGTCGGTACGCTCCTTGGCGTTGAACACCAGCGTCGCGGTGCCGTTGATCACCTCGCGCACCGGATCGACCTCAATCTGCAGATCGGCGGTGTCGAACGTCACCTTCTTCTGCGCCGGATCGAGCGGCCCGCCCGAGGCCGCGGTCTGTGCGCTGAGCGGCGGCTTGCCCGGCTCGGCGGCATAAGCGGCGGTCGACAGCAGCAGCAGGGCGGCAAACGGCAGGCGAGGCGACATTCGATACTCCCGGGTGGAAGCGGCGGGTTTCCACGCTCGGCGGAGCGAAGACAAGTCCCGCCGTGCCGTGCGCGCAACGATTGATGGATAGGCCTCCGACCCCATATAGAGGGTCACAGCCGCCCCGTTCGAGGCGGCGCCGGAGTATCCATGACCAGTTTTCCCGTACTGCCGTTGCGCGACATCGTCGTCTTTCCGCATATGATCGTGCCGCTGTTCGTCGGCCGCGACAAATCGGTCGCCGCGCTGGAAGCGGCGATGGGAGCCGACAAGGAGATCTTCCTCGTCGCGCAGCTCGACCCGGCGGAGGACGATCCCGCGCGCGAGGACCTGTATGAGGTCGGCGTCACCGCGACGGTGCTGCAATTGCTCAAGCTGCCCGACGGCACGGTGCGCGTGCTGGTCGAAGGCAAGGCGCGCGGCCGGCTCGGCGAGCTGACCGAGGCGGACGGCTATCTGCAATCGACCGTCGAGATGCTTGAGGAGCGCGAGGCGGAGGGTGTCGAGGTCGCGGCGCTGATGCGCTCGGCGGTCGAGCAGTTCGAAACCTATGCCAAGCTCAACAAGAAGCTGCCGAGCGAGACCGCGCAGCAGTTGAGCGAGATCGTCAAGGCGTCCAAGCTCGCCGATGCGATCATGGCCAACGTCCAGGTCAAGGTCGCCGACAAGCAGGCGCTGCTCGTCGAGCCCGATCCGGTCAAGCGACTGGAGATGGCCTATGCGCTGATGGAGGGCGAACTCGGCGTCCTCCACGTCGAGAAGAAGATCAAGAGCCGCGTCAAGCGCCAGATGGAGAAGACGCAGCGCGAATATTATCTCAACGAGCAGCTCAAGGCGATCCAGCGCGAGCTGGGCAATAGCGACGACGAGAGCGACGGCGACGAGATCGCCGAGCTGACGCAGAAGATCGCCGGCCTCAAGCTGAGCAAGGAAGCGCGCAGCAAGGCGACGTCGGAGCTGAAGAAGCTCAAGACGATGGCGCCGATGAGCGCCGAGGCGACGGTGGTGCGCAATTACCTCGACGTGCTGCTCGGCCTGCCGTGGGGCAAGAAGTCGAAGATCAAGAAGGACATCGCCGCCGCGCAGGCGGTGCTGGACGAGGATCATTACGCGCTGGAGAAGGTCAAGGACCGGATCGTCGAATATCTCGGCGTGCAGGCGCGCACCAACAAGCTGAAGGGACCGATCCTGTGCCTCGTCGGCCCGCCGGGCGTGGGCAAGACCAGCCTCGGCAAGTCGATCGCCAAGGCGACGGGGCGCGAGTTCATCCGCCAGAGCCTCGGCGGCGTGCGCGACGAGGCCGAGATCCGCGGCCATCGCCGCACCTATATCGGCTCGCTGCCGGGCAAGATCGTCACCAATCTCAAGAAGGCGGGGACGGGCAATCCGCTGTTCCTGCTCGACGAGATCGACAAGCTCGGCCAGGATTTCCGCGGCGATCCCGCCTCGGCGCTGCTCGAGGTGCTCGACCCCGAGCAGAACGGCAAGTTCAACGACCATTATCTCGAGATCGACATCGATCTGTCCGACGTGATGTTCGTCTGTACCGCCAACACGCTCAACCTGCCGCAGCCGCTGCTCGACCGGATGGAGATCATCCGGCTGGAGGGCTATACCGAGGACGAGAAGGTCGAGATCGCCAAGGGCCATCTGATCGACAAGCAGATCGAGGCGCATGGCCTGAAGGCCGGCGAGTTCACGCTGACCGAGGAGGGGCTGCGTGCGCTGATCCAGAAATACACCCGCGAGGCGGGGGTGCGGACGCTGGAGCGCGAGATCGCCAAGCTGGCGCGCAAGGCGCTGCGCCAGATTCTCGAAGGCAAGGCGACGAGCGTGACGATCACGCCCGACAATCTGCACGAGTTCGCCGGCGTGCAGAAGTTCCGCCACGGCCTCGGCGAGACCGAGCATCAGATCGGCGCGGTCACCGGTCTCGCCTGGACCGAGGTCGGCGGCGAATTGCTGACGATCGAGAGCGTCACCGTGCCCGGCAAGGGCGCGGTCAAGACGACCGGCAAGCTCGGCGACGTGATGAAGGAATCGGTGCAGGCCGCCTTCAGCTTCGTCCAGGCGCGCAGCCCGAGCTACGGCATCAAGCCGTCGCTGTTCCACCGCAAGGACATCCACATCCACCTGCCCGAAGGCGCGGTGCCCAAGGATGGTCCGTCGGCTGGCATCGGCCTTGTCACCTCGATCGTCTCGACGCTGACCGGCGTCGCGGTGAAGAAGGATGTGGCGATGACCGGCGAGGTGACGCTGCGCGGCCGGGTGCTGCCGATCGGCGGGCTCAAGGAAAAGCTGCTCGCGGCGCTGCGCGGCGGCATCACCACGGTGCTCATCCCGCAGGAGAATGAGAAGGACCTCGCCGACATTCCGCAGAACATCAAGGACGGGCTGACGATCGTGCCGGTCAGCCATGTCGACGAGGTGCTGACGCTCGCGCTGACCGAACCGCTCGCCGCGATCGAATGGACCGACGCCGACGAACTCGCCGCACTGCCGCCCGCGGGGGTTGCACCGGCCGGCGGCGAGTTGCATCACTGACCGGCTGCTACCGAGCACGGCGGTTAAGGTTTTGAAACCACATTGCCTTCATAGGCGGCATATCGATTGACTCGGCCGGGCCGGAGCGCGTTACTGATCGTTCTGGCTCGGCAATGATTCTCCAGGAATACCGAAGGGGGCTGCATTTCATGAACAAGCAAGAGCTGATCGCGACCGTCGCCGATACGTCCGGGCTCGCCAAGGGCGATGCCATCAAGGCGGTCGAGGCGGTCTTCGAAGCGATCACCGACAGCTTGAAGAAGGGCGACGAAGTGCGCCTGGTGGGGTTCGGCACCTTTTCGGTGACGAAGCGCAAGGCCTCGCAGGGCCGCAATCCACGCACCTTGGCGCCGATGACGATCAAGGCGTCCAACCAGCCCAAGTTCAAGGCGGGCAAGGGCCTCAAAGATTCGGTCAACTGAGGCTGGACAGCGGCGGCGGCGTTCCGTAAAGGCGCGCCTCCGAACAGTTTCGGGCGCGTAGCTCAGCGGTAGAGCACACCCTTCACACGGGTGGGGTCACAGGTTCAATCCCTGTCGCGCCCACCATATCAGCCCGTCCGATCCACCGATCGGCGGGCTTTTTGGTCTCCGGCGCCGTCCCGCCGCGGGCCATCGCCGATCGCCCGGTCGTTGCGGGCAGGGAACAATATGTTGCTGACCGGATTACCTTCCTCAGTTCAAAGGGAGAGTGATCATGGTTGAATACACCACCGACCGGAATGGCGATCGTGTCATCGTCGAGCGTCGCGGCGGCGCGGGCCGCGTGCTGGCGATCATCGCCGTGATCGCGATCATCATCGTCGCCTTGCTGTTCCTGACCGGCTTCTGGAGCGCGGACGTGACCAAGAAGGGCTCGCTGCCGTCGGTCGACGTCAGCGCCAAGGGCGGTTCGCTGCCGAAGGTCGACCTCGATTCGAAGAAGGTCGTCGTCGGCACCAAGGAGACCACGGTCGAGGTTCCCAAGGTCGAAACCAAGAAGGAAACGATCTCGGTGCCTGCGGTCGGCGTCAAGGACGGCGACAAGTAAGCTTCGCCAGATCGGCGTTTCGACGGGCGTCCCTCGCGAGAGGGGCGCCCGTTTTGCGTCGGGGGCGACGATCCTTCCCCCCTCCGGACCACCCCGGCGCAGGCCGGGGTCCAGTTCGGTGACGCTGTGCGAGCAATAGCGGCCTTCACCCAACTGAGCCCCGGCCTCCGCCGGGGTGGCCGGCGGCATGATTCCTTCGATGCAGCGCGGATTGAAGCGGCGGGCAGGGCCTGGATGCCGCCCTCCGCCGCCGTCGTAACAAAAGCATCACATCACCGTCATCATTCTGTCTCCCGAATCTCATTCAGGAGTCATTTACCGCTCGTACCGCGGCTCTCAGGGACCGGCCGCAGGGGGAGCCTCGGCCGGCCGACACGATATACGACCGGGAGCTTTCGATCATGGCGAGCCACATGCGCATCGGTACCATCCTCATGGCGTCGAGCGCCTGCCTCGCGCTGGCCGGCTGCGGCGGCGCGGACAGCGTCGCCTCGCCGGGCGCGGGCAGCGTGACGATCGTCTCGCCGACGCCGACCCCAGCGGCGACCCCGACCCCGTCGGCGACGCCGAGCGCGATCACCGCCGCGCAATTCGCTGCGGTCACCACGGTCAACGGCATCTCGGTCACCGCCGACGAGCAGCTCGCGATCGTCAACGCCGGGTCGAACAACAACGTCAACGGCGTCGGCTCGGTGCTGAACGGCGTCTATCCGACCTCGGCGACGTCGCTGACCACCGCGATCGATCCGTCGACGATCAACAGCTTCTTCACCAGCACCAATTATGTCGGCGCGCTGAGCGGGCCGACCGATACCAGCTTCCAGGGCTGGACCTGCAATTCGACCGCCGCCGAATTCGGCGGCAGCGGCGCGCGCTGCACCGCGGTGCCGGCGATCGGCACGCTGGCGAGCGGCGCCGCCTGCCCGAGCGGCACCACCGCCGCGACCGGCGGCAGCGGCAGCGCGACCGCGGCGACGATCGGCGGCTTCAAGATCTGCGACCTCCCGCAGGCGATCACTTCCAGCCTGACGCTGCCGCGCATCGCCGGCATCGCCTATCGCTTCACCGGCCAGACCGAGGTCGGCACCGATCTCGGCGCGACCGGCGGCAGCGGCGTGACGCTGACGATCGAGCCCGGCGTCACCGTCTTCGCGAACGCGAATGAGTCGACCAACGACCTGCTGCTGGTCAACCGCGGTTCGAAGCTCAATGCGATCGGCACGCGCGATGCGCCGATCATCTTCACCTCGCAGCAGAACGTCAGCTCGGCGACCGGCGAATCGGAAACCAGCCAGGGCCATTGGGGCGGCATCATCCTGCTCGGCCGCGCGCCGACCGCGGTGTGCGCGACCGGCAGCGGCGGCAGCAACCCGACGCCGTGCCAGCTCGCGATCGAGGGCGTCACCGGCCGCTTCTACGGCGGCACTAACACCGCCGACTCGAGCGGCCAGATGTCCTATGTCCAGATCCGCTATTCGGGCATCGCGATCAGCGACGGCAACGAATTGCAGGGCCTGACGCTCGGCGCGACCGGTTCGGGCACCGTGCTCGACCATATCCAGAGCCACAATTCGGCAGACGACGGCATCGAGATCTTCGGCGGCACCAGCAACCTCAAATATATCGCGATCACCGGCGCGGACGACGACGGCTTCGACATCGACAACGGCTATCGCGGCTTCATCCAGTTCATGATCGCGGCGCAGCGGACCAGCGGCGCGACCGTCGACAGCTTCTCGACCGAGATCGACTCGAACAACGCCGAGGACCTGCTGCCGCGGACCTTCGCGACCTATGCCAACTTCACCTTCGTCCAGACCGCGCTGGCCCCCGCCGCGATCCGTCAGCGCGGCGGCAGCGACATGCGCTTCGTCAACGGCGTGGTGAAGACGGTGAGCAACGTCGCCTGCGTCAACATCATCGCCGGCGAGCAGACCAGCGGCGGCCGGACCACGGTGCGCCCGGCGGATACGACGCTGCAGGACTTCGGCCCGCCGTCGTTCAACTCGGTCTATTTCGCCTGCCAGGGCCGCTGAGGCGATGGGGCGCCTGACGGTGCCCCGACCCAGCATCGGTGCCGCAGGTGGCGATCCCGCCACCTGCGGACACCTGTATCCAGACTTCTGATCCGGGATTGACGGTCATGCCGCAGCGGCTCGCTTTCGCCACCCTTCTTTCACTTTCCTCGATGCTGGTCGCGCCCGCCGTGCTTGCGCAGACCGCGGGCGGCACCGCGGCACCGACGCCGCCGCCGGCGCAGACCTCGACCCCCGCCACCTCGCAGCCCGGCGGCGCGAGCGATCCGCAAAGCGCCGAGCCGACCGCCAACGACCAGCAGGAGGCGCCGGTCGAGGTGTCCGCGCCCGGCATGAACGGCGATGCCGGCGATATCGTCGTCGTCGGCCGCAACATCCCCAACGTCGTCCGCGCGACGCCGCAGATCGTCTCCGTCCTGTCGAGCGCCGATATCGCGCGCACGGGCGAGGGCGACATCGCCGGGGCGCTGACCCGCGTCACCGGCCTGTCGGTGGTCGGCGGCGGCTTCGTCTACATCCGCGGTCTCGGCGACCGCTATTCGTCGTCGCTGCTCAACGGATCGCCGCTGCCGAGCCCCGAGCCGCTGCGCCGGTCGGTGCCGCTCGACATCTTCCCGACGACGATCGTCGGTTCGGCGCTGGTGCAGAAGACCTATTCGGTCAATTATCCCGGCGAATTCGGCGGCGGCGTCATCAACCTGACCACCAAGGCGATTCCGGACAAGAACTTCCTCTCGTTCGGCGCGACGATCGCCGCCGACGATGCGACGACCAGCGAGCTCGGCTATACCTATGCCGGCGGCGACGCCGACTGGATCGGCTATGACGACGGCACGCGCAAGGTGCCCGCCTTCATCCGCAACGCCCCCGACGGCAGCGGCATCATCCCCGCCGAACAGGTGGCGCAGCTCTCCAATGCCTCGACGACGCTGCTCCAGCGCAACAACCAGCTGCCGGCCAATTGGTCGGGCGAGATCAGCGGTGGCTCGGTCTATGACATCGGCGGCTCGCGGCTCGGCGTGATCGCCTCGCTGAGCGCGAGCAACACCTTCCGCACCCGCTTCGCCAACCAGCAGGACAGCGTGTCGGCGGACGGCACGCTGCGCAACGACTTCACCACGCTGATCACCGACAATCGCATCGTCGCCAATGCGCTGGTCGGCGTCGGGCTGGAGTTCGGCGAGAATACGATCCGCTGGACCAACGTCTATATCCACGACACGCTCAAACAGGGCCGCGGCTCGGCGGCGACGCTGTACAACAATGCCAGCGGGCTGCGTTTCCAGCAGAACACCAACTGGTTCGAGCGCCAGCTGATCGAGACGCAATTGGTCGGCGAGTTCAAGCTCAGCGACGCGCTGAAGATCGACGCACGCGGCGCCTATGCCAATTCGAAGCGCAACGCGCCCTATGAGCGCCAGTTCGACTATCTCTGCTCGGCGACGACCACCACCGGCCTGCCGATCACCAGCGACGGCGAGCAGCAGGCGGGCGGCTATCAATGCGCCGGCGCCTATCAGGTGACGCAGCGCTTCACGCCGTTCGCCTCGATCATCTTCAGCGAGCTTAACGAGAATCTGTGGACCGGCCAGGCGGACGCCTCGTACAAGATCGATGGCGACCGGCCGATCACATTGTCGACCGGCTATTTCTATCAAGGCACCGACCGCACGTCGTCGCGGTTGCAGTTCAACTATCAGACCTCGAACGGCGGCGGCACCGCGCCGGGCTATCCGTACAATCTGCTGCGGCCCGACTATCTGCTCAGCCCGGACGTGCTCAACAACGCCTGTCCGCTGACCGCCAATACCGCGCCCTGCACGATCCAGTTGCAGTTCAACACCGCGGCGGGCGCCTATCGCTATGACGCGAGCCTCGACGTCCATGCCGGCTATGTGCAGGCGGAGGGCGAGGCGTTCGACGGGCTGCGCGCGGTGGTCGGCGTGCGCTACGAGCGCGGCGACGAGCGGGTGACGCCATTCGGGGTGACCACCGGGCTGGCCCGGCTCAAGAACGATTATTTCCTGCCGGCGTCGACGCTGACCTGGAATTTCGCTGCCGACATGCAGCTGCGCGCCAGCGCCGCCAAGACGATCTCGCGCCCACAGTTCCGCGAGCTCGCGCCGCAGCAGTTCCGCGACCCCGATTC
Source organism: Sphingomonas kyungheensis (assembly GCF_037120395.1). Taxonomy (NCBI): domain Bacteria; kingdom Pseudomonadati; phylum Pseudomonadota; class Alphaproteobacteria; order Sphingomonadales; family Sphingomonadaceae; genus Sphingomonas; species Sphingomonas kyungheensis. Next base: position 29,347 of record NZ_JBBBDM010000017.1, on the reverse strand, counting down.
GGACCGGCTGTTCTTCGGCAACCCGCTGCTCCGCGATTCGAAGCTCTACAATCTCGAAGCGCGCTACGAATGGTTCTTCAAGCGCGACCAGCGCTTCACGCTCGCGGGCTTCTACAAGCGGATCGACAATCCGATCGAGCAGGTCGGCTTCTACACCGGCGCCGACGACCGGTTGCAGACCGGCTTCACCTATCTGCCGAAGGCGACGCTATACGGCGGCGAGGTCGAGGTGCAGAAATATTTCCCGCTCGCCAATGTCTTCGGCGGCGACTTCTTTGCGACGCGGCGGGCGCTGCTGATCGCCAATTACACCTATACCAAGTCGCGGATCACCGCGAACGGCGAATGCGCCCCCTCGGTCGCCTCGTCGACGCAGGCGGTCGGCGGCTGCCCGGTCGGCTTCGCGCCGGCCTCGTCGCTGTTCCGCGATGGCGCGCCGCTGACCGGCCAGTCGGATCATCTCGTCAATCTGCAACTCGGCATCGAGGACAGCGCGGCGCTGTCGCAGATCACGCTGTTGTTCAACTATGCGAGCAAGCGCGTCACCAATCGCGGGCCGTCGCTGCTCAGCGGTACCGGCTTCCAGCCCGACATCGTCGAATATCCCGGCATCCGGCTCGACCTCGTCGCGCGCCAGGGATTCGAGCTGATCGGTGGCAAGTTCGAGATCAAGGCGGAGGCGCGCAACCTGACGCGCACCCGCTATCGCGAGAGCCAGACGTTCAGCAACGGCAACGAGGTCTATATCAACCGCTATAACCTCGGGCGGGTGTTCAGCCTCGGGGTGAGCACGACGTTCTGATGGGGGCAGGGCGGGGGCGGCGTCTGGCCGGCACCCGCCCGGCGTCCGGAGCTATCCCCGGTCGGACAGCTTGTCCTACGATCGATAGCCGGACCGGTGGGACATCATATTATAGGCCGCCACCCAGCCAATCGGCCCAATGGCGATGAGGACCAGGCACAGGAACAGGAAAGCGGCGCCACCGATCGTCCACACCAGATACTGCCAGATGCGGGCAAGGATCGCCTGCGTGCCGGGCTGGCGTCGGTCATACCAGGCGGCAGGCGACAGGCTCAGCAGCCACCGGCCGGCGCGGCGATACCAGCGGGCGTCGCGGCGGGTGAGATAGGCGTCCCACGCCGTCACGGCGGCCGGTGACACATCGTGGAGCGCGGTCGGGTGATGGCGCCGGATGACCCCCAGCAGCGCCGCGACCATCGCGGCCGGGCCGCTCCGCGGCGGCAGGCTCGGATCCCGCAGCAGCGCGAGCGCATAGACTTCGTCAAAGCGTTCGTCCGCACGGCCGTCGCGGTCGAGCGACTGGATCCAGCCGATGTCCCAATAGCGTTTCATCACCTCGCGGATGCGCGGCGGGCAATCCCAGCGCTCGGCCGTGGCGACCCAGTCGAAATGGTCGGCGGCGAGGATCAGCAGGGCGTCCGATCGCGGCATGCCGTCGATGGCGATGTCGATCATCCAGCGTTCGATCTCGGCGGCATGGGCGATCGAGAGCATCGCGGGGTCTTGCAGGATCCGCGATGTGCGCGCGATCAGTTCGTCGCGTATGTCTGCCGCGGGCGTATCACTCCAGATGAGCCGCTCGACGGCCTCGACGTCCGCCATCCACGCCGGCGGTGCGGCGGCGAGCGGCGCCGGGGCTTGCGCGGGCTCCGGGATGCGATTCGGCACCTCCGTAACGCTGGCGGGTGCGTCGGGTGCGATCCCGGCGTCGGTGTCCGACGCATCGAACGGCGCCGCCTCATCCTCGTCCGGCGATGCTCTGGCGAAGGCGCGTGCCTGTTCGAAGGCGTGGCGGAGAGCGATGAATGCCGCGGGCTCCCCCTCGGGATCGATCCGCTTCAGCTGCACGGCATAGGCGCGACGGATGCTCGCCTCGTCGCGCGTCGCGGCGATCTTCAGGCGGTGCCAGATCGCGTCGTTCACAGGAAGCGCTCGCCTTCCATGGCGTCGAGCATCGCCTCAAGCTCCCGGCGCAAATCGGCGATCGCATGTGGCTCCTGCCGGTCGAGCACGGCCTGGAAGGCCATGACCATCTGTCCGATCCGCTCGCGCTGGTCGCCAAGGAACGATTCGTAGCAGCGTTCGGCGCGGGCCATGGCCGCCGCATTGGGCGCCGCCTCGCGGGGATGGATCTTGAGCGCCGCCAGTGCGCTCCGCCGCGCATCGAGCGTGTCGGCGTCGCCATCCCCTTCGCTCACCACCCGTTGGAACGTCTGCTGGGTGATCGGGATCGTGACATCGACCTCAAGCAGGCCGCTCGCGTCACAGGAGAAGCGGACGTCCGCCCGCACCTCGCCGGCGGGCCGGCGCGGTACGGCGACCTCCACGGTATCGAGCAGGACGTTGTCCGATGCCCGTCGCGCCTCACCCTGGTAGATCTGGAACTGGATCTTCGTTTGCCGGTCGACGATCGTCTGGAACCCGTGCGACCGGCTGAGCGGCACGACGCTGTTGCGCTCGATGATCGGCACGAAGACGTCATGGTGGAGGTTGCCGAAGGTATCGTGGTCGGCGGCGGCGACACCCAGCGTGAAGGGGCAAACGTCGGTCAGCCGCACCTCCTCCAAGGCGGCATCGCGTGCTTTCAGCCCGGCCTGTACCGCCGCCCCCAGCGCGACGGCATGATCGGGGTGGAGCGACGCATTGGGAAAGCGGCCGAACAGGCGCGTCACCGCGCGGCGGACGATCGGCATGCGGGTCGCGCCGCCGACCAGGACGATGTCCGACAGGCTGTCGCTGCGCAGGCCGCCGTCGCGGAGCGAGCGCAGCACCGGATCGCGCAGGCGGTGCAGCAGCGGCTCGGCCGCCGCCTCGAAGGCGTGCGCGGTGAGGGTGGCGACATGCTCCTTCCCGTCCCAGACGATCCGGAAGAGCGCCTCCTCGGCTTCGCTGAGCGTGCGGCGACACCGTTCGGCTGCCGCGCGCCACACCGCCTCGAACCGATCGGCGCGCGCGCCGCCCGCCAAGGCGTCGGCAGGATCGATCGTCTCGCGCGCGAGCCGCATGACGACATCGTTGAAGTCCTCGCCACCCAGCCGGTTGTCGCCGGCGGAGGCGCGCACCTCGACCACCCCGTCGAACACCTCGACCACCGACACGTCGAAGGTGCCACCGCCCAGGTCGAAGACGAGGAACGGCTCGCGATCCTGCCGGTCGTGAATGCCATAGGCGAGGGCCGCGGCAGTGGGTTCGTTGATCAGCCGGTCGACCGTGAACCCCGCGATCTCGCCCGCGCGGCGTGTCGCCTTGCGCTGGCGATCGTTGAAATAGGCCGGAACGGTGATCACCGCATGCGTGACCGCTGCGCCGAGATACGCCTCGGCATCGCGTTTGAGACTGGCGAGCACCAGCGCCGAAAGATCCTCGGGCAGATAGGTGTGGCGGCCGAGCTGCGTCGTCCTGCCGGTGCCCATCAGGCGTTTGAAGACGGTCGCGGTCTGCGCGGGGTGCGTCGACTGGCGATCCCGCGCCGGCCGCCCGACCAGCAGCTGCCCATCGTCGGCAAGGCTGACGGCGGAGGGCGTCAACAGCTCGCCGAGCGCGTTCGGAATGAGCTCGGGCGCTCCGTTCCGGAAGCAGGCGACGGCACTGTTGGTCGTGCCGAGGTCGATGCCGACAATCATGAAAGGACCGCGCAGATGAGGATGAGACCATCTGTCTTTTAGGATGCGATCAGGCGATCCGCGTCGCGGCCCTTCGGTTTGGGGCGTGCCGGTCGGAAGTACCTGCGGTCACGCCGCCCGCGTCACGCCCACTCCCGCTCGCGATACCATTTGGTGATGACGTATTTGACGCCGGTGCGCACCTTCATCCCCTGGTGGAGGGTTGCGGGGTTGAGCGAGCCGTCGGGACGGCGGTTGTTCCAGGCGACGAGCTTGCCGGTTTCCGGCTGGATGATCTTGTCGACCGCCTTGAAGCGGGTGGCGCCGCCCGCCTCGGGCTGGTTGAGATAGACCATTACCGTCCAGGTGCGGTTGCCCGCCACCGAGCAATATTGCGCGAAGTCAGCGCCCTGCGGGTCGAAATAGTCGGTGTGGCCCTTGAATTCCTGGCCGACCGCGTAGCGCTGGCCCTGCAACGGCTCGCCATAAGCGGGGTCGAGGCCGGTGAAGGCGGCGAGGCGTGCCTCGACCGCCTGCACCACCGGATCGGTGGCGGAGAGGTCGCCCGTCTCGCTGGTGCGGAAGGTGGCGTCGCCGTTGGCATCGGCGATCGTCGACGGGCGACGCACCGCGTCGATCCGCTCGATCAGCGCCTCGCACAGCAGGGCGCCGATGAAGTCGCGCGCGATGAACAGGTCGAGCTTGGGGCTCGGCACCTTCTGCAGGCCGGGCTGGGCGAGCAGCCGCGCGACGATCGGCTCTGCGGCGAGGCCGTTGCCGAGGGAGGGGAGGGTCGTCATGCCCGCCCTTCTACCCGCGCCGGGGAGGTGGCGGAAAGAGGGCGTTTGCACCCTGTTGCCCGATCGCCGCGCGCGGCCTAAGGCGCGGGCGATGGAGCGGCTGGACGGTGGCTCGGCGGTGCCGTCGCATCTGGCGGGCGGGATCGTCGCGCTCGGCAATTTCGATGGCTTTCACCTCGGGCACCAGGCGGTGGTCGGTCGGGCGGTCGCGCGTGCGCGCGCCGAGGGGCGGCCGGCGCTGGTCGCGACCTTCGATCCGCACCCGGTGCGCCACTTCCGGCCCGACGCGCCGCCGTTCCGGCTGACCACGCTCGACCAGCGCCAGCGGCTGTTCGCCGCCGCCGGCGTCGATGCGATGGTCGTCTTCCACTTCGACGCGGCGCTCGCCGCCCTGTCGGCGGAAGACTTCATCGCGACCGGGCTGCACCGCAACCTCGCCGCGGCGGGGGTGGTGACCGGCGAGGATTTCACCTTCGGCCATCGCAAGAGCGGCAATGTCGCCCTGCTCGCCGCGCGTGGCAGCGCGCACGGCTTCACCGCGGAGACGGTGGCGGCGGTGACGCTCGACGGCGAGCCGGTCTCGTCGACGCGCATCCGCACGTTGCTGCGCGCGGGCAAGCCGCGCGAGGCGGCGCGGCTGCTGACCCGGCCCTTCGCGGTCGAGGGAATCGTCCAGCACGGCGACAAGGTCGGCAGGACGATCGGCTATCCGACCGCCAATCTCGACATGGGCAAATATCTCCGCCCGGCGTACGGCATCTATGCGGTGACGGCGACGCTCGCCGACGGGCGGCGGCTGAACGGGGCGGCGAATCTCGGCATCCGGCCGACCTTCGATCCGCCGAAAGAGCTGCTCGAGCCGTATTTCTTTGATTTCTCGGGCGATCTTTATGGCCAGCCGATCGAGGTCGCACTGATCGACTATCTGCGCGCGGAGGCGAAATTCGACAGCCTCGACGCGCTCACCCGGCAAATGGCGCGCGATTGCGCCGCGGCACGGGCGTTGCTGGGCGGTTAACCGTTCGCGTTTATGCGCTTTGTGCTGACCGACACTCACGATAAGACGCGCCCCGTATGACCGACGCCCCAACAACCGCGCCAGACTGGCGCGACACCGTCTTCCTGCCGAAGACCGACTTCCCGATGAAGGCGGGCCTCGCCGCCAAGGAGCCGGCGATCCTCGAACGCTGGGCGCGGATCGGCGTCTACGACCGGCTGCGCGAGCAGCGCGCCGGGCGCGAGCGGTTCATCCTCCACGACGGCCCGCCCTATGCCAATGGCGACATCCATATGGGCCATGCGATGAACAAGGTGCTGAAGGACATCATCGTCCGCAGCCAGTCGCTGATGGGCAAGGATGCGCCCTACGTCCCCGGCTGGGACTGCCACGGCCTGCCGATCGAATGGAAGGTCGAGGAGGCGTATCGCGCCAAGAAGCAGAACAAGGACGAGGTGCCGGTCGCGCAGTTCCGCGCCGAATGCCGCGCCTATGCCGACCGGTGGGTCGGCGTGCAGCGCGACCAGTTCGCGCGGCTCGGCGTGATGGGCGACTGGGCCGATCCCTATCTGACGATGAATTATGACGCCGAGGCGGCGATCGTCGGCGAATTGCTCAAGTTCGCCGAGAGCGGTCAGCTCTATCGCGGCGCCAAGCCGGTGATGTGGTCGCCGGTCGAGAAGACCGCGCTCGCCGAGGCGGAGGTCGAATATGAGGACGTCGTCTCGACGCAGATCGACGTCGGCTTCGAGATCGCCTCCGCGCCGGAGGCCGAGCTGCTGGTCGGCGCGACCGCGGTGATCTGGACGACGACGCCGTGGACGATCCCGGTCAACCAGGCGCTCGCCTATAATCCGGCGCTCGATTACGTGCTGTTCGAGAGCGGCGGGCGGCGCTTCCTCGTCGAGGAAAACCTGCTGCCGGCGTTCGGCAAGCGCACCGGCCTTGCGGTCGACAGCGTCGTCGCGCTGGTCAAGGGCAGCGCGCTGGAGGGCGCGACCGCGCGCCATCCGATGCACGCGCGCGGCGGCTTCTTCGCGCGGCCGCGGCCGTTCCTCAGCGGCGACTTCGTCACCAGCGACGCGGGCACCGGCCTCGTCCATATGGCGCCCGACCATGGCGAGGACGATTTCCTGCTGTGCAAGGCGAACGGGCTCGAACCCGTGTTCGCGGTCGACGGCGCCGGCATGTACCGCGCCGACTGGCCGTGGCTGGGCGGGCAGGGCAGCGTCATCAACAAGAAGTTCGTCGGCAGCGACGGGCCGATCTGTGCGGACCTGCGCGAGGTCGGCGCGCTGCTCGCGGCGTCGGACGATTTCGCGCACAGCTATCCGCATTCGTGGCGGTCGAAGGCGAAGGTGATCTTCCGCGCGACGCCGCAATGGTTCATCCCGATGGACCGGCCGATCCTCAACGGCGGCGAGGGGGCAAGCAACGGCGCGACGCTGCGCGAGACCGCGCTCGACGCGATCGAACATACGCGCTGGGTGCCGGCGCGCTCGCAGAACCGCATCCGCTCGATGGTCGAGGGGCGGCCCGACTGGGTGATCAGCCGCCAGCGCGCCTGGGGCGTGCCGATCGCGCTCTACGTCGATCGCGCCACCGGCGACTATCTCAACGATCCCGCGGTCAACGCGCGGATCATCGCCGCCTTCCGCGACGGCGGGGCGGATGCCTGGTTCACCGCCGATCACCAGACCTTGCTCGGCGCGGACTATGACCTCGCCGATTACGAGCCGCAGAACGACATTCTCGACGTCTGGTTCGACAGCGGCTCGACGCACGTCTTTACCGTCGAGGCGCGCTATGGCGCGGACGTCCGCGCCAACCTCTATCTGGAAGGCAGCGACCAGCATCGCGGCTGGTTCCAGTCGTCGCTGCTCGAAAGCTGCGGCACGCGCGGCCGCGCGCCCTATGATGCGGTGCTGACCCACGGCTTCGCGCTCGACGGGCAGGGGCGCAAGATGTCGAAGAGCCTCGGCAATGTCGTCGATCCGCTCAAGGTGATCGGCGAGAGCGGCGCCGACATCCTGCGCATGTGGGTCGCATCGACCGACTATTTCGACGACGTGCGGATCGGCAAGGAGGTCCTCGGCACCGCGTCCGACGCCTATCGCAAGCTGCGCAACACCTTCCGCTATCTGCTCGGCGCACTCGACGGCTTCACCGAGGCGGAGCGGGTGCCGGTCGCGGCGATGCCGGAGCTGGAACGCTATGTGTTGACCCTGCTCGGCCAGCTCGACATGGACCTGCGCGAGGCGGCGGACGGTTATGAGTTCAACCGCTATCTGCGCCGGCTGACCGATTTCGCCAACGAGGATCTGTCGGCCTTCTTCTTCGATATCCGCAAGGATTCGCTCTATTGCGACGCCGCGGACGATCCCAAGCGGCGGGCGTATCGGACGGTGCTCGACACGCTGTTCCACGCGCTCGTCCGCTATGCCGCGCCGATCCTCTGCTTCACCGCGGAAGAGGTGTGGCAGGCGCGCTTCCCGAGCAAGGACGGATCGGTCCATTTCCTCGAATGGCCCGAGCTGCCGGCGCTGCCCGGCGATCAGCCGCTCGCCACCGACTGGGCCGACGTCCGCCGGCTGCGCGCGACCGTGACCGAGGCGATCGAGCCGCTGCGCCGCGCGAAGACGGTGCGCTCCAGCCTGGAGGCGGAGGTGACGGTGCCGGCGCTGCCGCTGTCCGCCGCCGCGCTCGCCGAGACGTTCATCGTCGCCGATGTCGCGCAGGGCGAGGACGTCACCGTGACGCGGACCGATTACCACAAATGCGGGCGCTGCTGGCGGCACCTGCCCGAGGTGACGGCGGACGGCGCCTTGTGCGACCGCTGCGCCGAGGTCGTCGCGCATGCGTAAGCTGCCGATCGCAGGCCTTGCCACCGCCGCCGTGCTGTTCGTCGTCGACCAGCTGACCAAGGTGACGATCACCGACGTGTTGCAGCTCAACGAGCTGACCGCGGAGCGGACGGTGACGTCGTTCTTCAACCTGCGCTTCGTCGCCAATCACGGCATCTCGCTGGGGCTGCTCCATGCCGACAGCAACACGATGCGCTGGGGGCTGGTCGCGATGACCGGGGCGATCGCGCTGGCGGTGGCGATCTGGATGACGCGCGAGCCGCAGCGCGGCGATCAGATGGCGCTGGGCGCGGTGCTCGGCGGCGCGCTCGGCAATATCGTCGACCGGGTGCGGTTCGGCTATGTCGTCGACTTCGCCGACCTGCATTTCGGCGACTGGCGGCCGTTCCTCGTCTTCAACGTCGCCGATGCGGCGATCACCCTCGGCGTGCTGGTGCTGCTTGTCCGCGCGCTCCTGATGCGCGACAAGCGCGACATTCCCTCGGAGAATCCCCATGCGTAAGTCAGTTCCGATTCTCGCCGGCCTCGCCTGCGTCGTCCTCCTCTCGGGCTGCGGCAAGCGTGGCTATGACCGGGCGCGTCCCGACGAATTCGCCGTCGCCCGTCAGGCGCCGCTGGTGATCCCGCCCGATTATGCGCTGGTCCCGCCGCAGCCGGGCGCCGCCCGCCCGCAGGACAATGCCAACAGCGCGCAGACGCTCGACGCGCTGTTCGGCGGCAACACGCAGCGCAGCGCCGCCGAGAATGGCGTCGTCAACCAGGCCGGCGGCGACGTCGCCGATACCGGCATCCGCTCGTCGGTCGGCGATCCGGCGACCAACGTCGTCGACAAGGGCACGACGACGCGCGACATCGTCGCGGCGCCCGAGGGCGACGGTCAGGACGCCCGCGCGTCTGCGCAGTAACGCCGCGGGCGGGATAACCGACTCAGCTTGGTGGTAGGTTGGCGTGCATTTCGGCGGGCACGAAGCTGCTGCCGATCCCTCGTCACCACCCCGGCGAAGGCCGGGGTCCAGATGGGAAGTCCGTCGTGAGCTGTCACGGAGCTTCACCGGACTGGACCCCGGCCTTCGCCGGGGTGGCCGGACGCTCCGCGACCCTGGGCTCCTGCGTCCGCAGGAACCCCCGCCGGGTCTGACGAAGGCCCCCTCTACAAGGCTGCGCGGAACGCCGCCAGGCCGCGGTCGAGGTCGGCGATGAGGTCGTCCGCATCCTCCAGGCCGATCTGCAGGCGGACCAGCGGGCCGGCATAGTCGCGCGGTGCGGCGGTGCGGATGCGCGCCGGGTCGGCGGGGATGGCGAGGCTTTCGAACCCGCCCCAGCTGTAGCCGATGCCGAACAGCTCCAACGCGTCGATCAGCGCCGCGCGTGACGCCTCGCCGCCGCCGTCGAGCACGAAGGAGAAGAGGCCGCTCGATCCCTTGAAGTCGCGCACCCATGTCGCGTGACCGGGGCAGGCGGGCAGCGCCGGATGGAGCACCTGCGCGACTTCGGGCCGGGTTTCCAGCCAGCGCGCGACGGCCAGCGCGCTGCGCTGATGCTGGGCGAGCCGCACCGCCATCGTCCGCAGGCCGCGGCTGCCGAGCCAGCTGTCGTCGGGCGAGGCGACCTGGCCGAGCTGGAAGCTCATGTCGCGCAGCCGCGCGAAATGGCCGGGCGCAGCGGTCACCGAGCCAAGCATCGCATCGCTGTGGCCGACGACATATTTGGTCGCGGCGAGGATGGTGAGGTCGACCCCCTGTTCGATCGCGGGGAAGAACAGCGGCGTCGCCCAGGTGTTGTCGAGCAGGGTGACCAGCCCGTGGCGCTTGGCGACGGCGACGATCGCCGGCACGTCCTGCACCTCGAAGGTCAGGCTGCCCGGGCTTTCCATGAAGATCGCCCGGGTCGCCGGGCCGATCAGCGATTCGATCCCCGCGCCGATCAGCGGATCGTAGAAGCGCGTGGTGATGCCGAAGCGCTTGAGCAATTGCATCGCCTGCCCGCGGGTCGGGTCATAGGCGCTGTCGACCAGCAGCAGCTCTTCGCCGGGCGACAGCACCGACAGCAATGCCGCGGCGATCGCCGCCACGCCCGACGGATAGAGGAAGGTCGCCTCCGCACCGGGTTCGAGGCTGGTCAGCGCATCGGCAAGGCTCCACTGCGTCGGCGTGCCGCGGCGGCCGTAGTACAGGCGGTGATGCGTGTCGCGCCCGGCATTGGCGCGCAGATCGGCGATGCTGTCGTAGAGGATCGTCGAGGCGCGCCACACCGGCGGATTGACGATGCCCTGCGTCCATTCGGTGCGTCGCCCGGCCTGGACGACGCGGGTCGCGTCGGCCAGGTCACGGTCCTTGCTCGCTTTATCCGTCAACTGTCTCTCTGGCTCCCATGGCCTTGGGGGTCGAGCGATCGGCGCCCCATTCCGACCAGCTGCCGTCATAGATCGGCATCGCCTTGCCGACCAGATGCGCGCCGAAGGCGAGCACCGCCGCGGTGATGCCCGAGCCGCAGGTCGCGACCATCGGCCGGTCGAGATCGACCCCCGCCGCGGCAAAGGCCTCGCGCAGGGCGTCGCCCCGTTTCCACGTGCCGTCGGCATTGAACAGCTTGCCCTGCGGCAGGTTGCGCGAGCCGGGGATATGGCCGGCGTGCGTCGCGGGACGCGGATCGGGCTCCTCGCCGGTGAAGCGCGCCGCCGAGCGGGCGTCGACCACCTGTTCGGCGCCGCTGTCGATATTGGCCTTCATCTGGTCGAGCGTGCGGACGTTGCCGCGATCCGACCAGACGGTGAAATGGCGGTGGCGCAACGCCTCCCGGCTGCTCGCCGTCGGCCGGCCCTCCGCCTGCCATGTGGCGAGGCCGCCGTCGAGGATCGCGACGTCATGCGCGCCGAAGGTGCGCAGCATCCACCAGGCGCGCGCCGCCGTGTGATGCGGCGAATTGTCGTAGAGGACGATGCGGCTGCCGTCGCCGAGGCCGAGGCTCTGCATGCGGCTGGCGAATTTCTCGGCGCTGGGCAACATCATCGGCAGGTCGCTGTCGGTATCGCGCAACTCGCCGAGGTTGAGGAACACCGCGCCGGGGATATGCGACGCCTCATATTCGGCGGCGGCGTCGCGCGGCGCTTCGCCGGGGAAGTTGGCGAAATAGGTGGCATCGACGATCCGCAGATCGCTTGCGCCCATCTCCGTCGCCAGCCATTCGGTGGTCACCAACGCGTCCATAGCATTCCTCCTGCACATAGCTTGACCGGGCGAACGACTGGGGAGGAATGCCCGCCGCCGGTCAATAGCCGGCCGGACCCGATGCGTCCAGTGCTTGCAAGAATGTTTCGGCCTGACCTAGCGTTTCGTTACGAGATTGCGCAGATTGCTTGTCCCACGTGCTGTAGGGCATCCGCAGCCGCATGTTGTCGCCGAGCTTGTCGCGGTGGCGGTGCAGGAAATCCCAGTAGAGCGCGTTATAGGGGCAGGCGTTCTCGCCGACCCGCTTGCGCACGTCGTAGCGGCAATGGCCGCAATAGTCGCTCATCCGGTCTATATAGGCGCCCGACGAGATATAGGGCTTCGATCCGAGCAGGCCGCCGTCGCCGAACTGGCTCATGCCGAGCGTATTGGGCAGCTCGACCCATTCATAGGCGTCGATATAGACTTCGAGATACCAGCGATGCACTTCGGCGGGGTCGGCACCGATCAGCAGCGCGAAATTGCCGGTGACCATCAGCCGCTGGATATGATGGGCATGCGCGGTGGCGATCGTTTGGCCGATCGCCTCTTTCAGGCAATGCATGTCGGTGTCGCCGGTCCAATACCAGCCGGGCAGCTGCCGATGATGGTCGAGGAAATTGCGGCTGACATAGTCCGGCCCCTCGCGCCAATAGATGCCGCGCATATATTCGCGCCAGCCGATGATCTGGCGGACATAGCCCTCGACCGAATTGAGCGGCGCGCGGCCCGCCTCATATTCGGCGACGGCACGGCGGCAGAGGTCGAGCGGATCGAGCAGGCCGGCGTTGATATAAGGCGACAGGATCGAGTGCCACAGATAGCGCTCGCCGGTCAGCATCGCATCCTCATAGTCGCCGAACCTGGGCAGCGCCTGGTCCAGGAAATAGGCGGCCTGTTTTTCCGCCTGCGCGGCGGTGACGGCATAGCCGAAGCCGTCGAGCGTGCCGGGATGATCTGCAAAATGCTCTGCGACCAGCGCGAGCACCTCGCGGGTGGTCACGTCGGGCTTGAAGACATGCGGGTGCGGCATGAACAGGTCGGCCTTGGCGGGCTTGCGATTCTCCTTGTCGAAGTTCCAGCGGCCGCCGACCGGGTCCTTGCCGTCCATCAACAGCCCGGTCTTGCGCCGCATGACGCGATAGAAGAATTCCATCGTCAGCTGCTTGCGGTCCTTGGCCCAGGCCTCGAACTCGGCATGGTCGCAGACGAAGCGGTCGTCGCCGCGGATCTCGACCGGGATGCCGAACAGCGTCTGCCAGCCGTCGATCATCGCGACGACGCGCCATTCGCCCGCCTCGGTGACGACGATCCGGTCGGGGGCGTGGCGCTGCACCGCGCGGGCGATCTCGCCGGTGAAGGAGCCGCTGTTGGCGGGATCGTCGAGGCGGACGTAATCGACCGTCCAGCCGGCGTTTTGCAGTGCCGCGGCGTGATGCCGCATCGCCGAAAGGATGAAGGCGATCTTCTGCTTGTGATGGCGGACATAGGTCGTCTCGTCGCCGACCTCCATCATCAGTACGACCGTCTCCGCCGGATCGGCGTCGCGCAGCGACGTCAGCGTCATGGTGAGCTGATCGCCGAGTACGGGAACGAGCGTTTTCATATCGGGGTCGACGTCCTACATGGCGGGGCATGACCCCCAAGCATCTCGGCCAGACCAGCCAGCTGCCCGCTTCTCCCGAAGAGGCGGTGCTCGATTATGTTCCCAATCCGCGCGTCGGCACGACCTATCTCGTCCGTTTCGCGGTGCCGGAGTTCACCTCGCTCTGTCCGGTGACCGGCCAGCCCGACTTCGCGCATCTCGTCATCGACTATGCGCCCGGCGAGACGATCGTCGAATCGAAGTCGCTCAAGCTGTTCCTCGGCGCGTTCCGCAACCATGCCGGCTTCCACGAGGATTGCACCGTCGGCATCGGCCAGCGGCTGTTCAGCGAGATGAAGCCGCTGTGGCTGAGGATCGGCGGCTATTGGTATCCGCGCGGCGGCATCCCGATCGACGTCTTCTGGCAATCGGGCGCGCCGCCCGCTGACCTCTGGCTGCCCGATCAGGGGGTTGCGCCGTACCGCGGGCGAGGTTGATCCAAATCAGCCCGATCCTTTGGTTGCACTGCAACAACCATGCAACCTTTGGGCCGGGCGCGTGTTCATCCTGTTGCAAGGTCATGGGTCCGCCCTGATCGGCATCAATGAAGGGACGGGCATGGTCACGACGGCGGGGAATGGCGACGCAATCCAGCATCTGGCGATGATCGGCAACTTCCTGCCGCGCCAGTGCGGTCTCGCGACCTTCACCACGGACGTGTATCAGGCGATGCGCGATCGCTTCCCCGGCGTGCAGGTCGACGTCTATGCGATGGACGATCATCCCGGGCGCTACGACTATCCGCCGGCGGTGACCGGCACGATCCCGCAGAACGAGCTGTCGGCCTATCTGACGACCGCCCGGACGATCGAGGCGAGCGGCGCGCAGGCGATCTGGGTGCAGCACGAATATGGCATCTACGGCGGCCCGGCGGGCGAGCATCTGCTCGCCTTGCTCGACCGCACGACGCTGCCGGTGATCGTGACGCTGCACACCGTGCTTGAAAAGCCCAATGCCGACGAACGCCGCGTGCTTGAAGGCCTGCTGCGCCGCGCCGCCAAGGTCGTGGTGATGGCCGAGCGTGGCCGCGATATCCTCCGCCGCGTCTATGGCGCCGCGCCGCGCCAGATCGCGATGATCCCGCATGGTGTGCCCGACCGTCTGTTCGTCGATCCCGAGACGCTCAAGCCGCGCTTCGGCTGGGAGGGGCGCGACGTCGTGCTGACCTTCGGCCTGCTCGCCCCGAACAAGGGGATCGAGACGATCATCGACGCGCTGCCCGCGGTCGCCGAGCGGCACCCCAATCTGCTCTACGTCGTGCTCGGCGCGACGCATCCCAATCTCGTCGCGCATGAGGGCGAGGCATATCGCGACCGGCTCAAGGCGCTCGCCGCCGAGCGCGGTGTCGCCCATAATGTCGCCTTCATCGACGCCTTCGTCGAGCATAACGAGCTGATCGATTATCTGCAGGCGGCGGATATCTACGCGACGCCCTATCTCAACCCGGCGCAGATCACCTCGGGCACGCTGTCCTATGCGGTCGGCGTCGGCAAGGCGGTGATTTCCACCCCCTATGTTCACGCCACCGAGATCCTTGCCGACGGGCACGGCGTGCTCGTCGACTTCCGCGACGTCGCCGCCTTCGCGCGCGAGATCGACCGGCTGCTGACCAGCCTGCGCGATCGCAACCGGCTGGCGCAGCGGGCCTATGACCGCGGCCGCACGATGATCTGGCCGCGCCTCGCCGAAGCGACGCTGCACGAGACCGAGGTCGCCGTCGCCGCCCGCCCTAGGCGGCTGGCGCAGGCGCAGCCGCAGGGGGTGCGGGCACTCAAGCCCAATTTCGCCGCCGTCGAGCGGATGAGCGATGCCACCGGCATGCTCCAGCATTCGATCTATTCGGTGCCGGATCGACGCCACGGCTATTGTATCGACGACAACGCCCGCGCGTTGATGCTGATGAGCGCGATGGACGATCTCGATCCGGTCGAGCGCGACAAATGGACGACGATCTATGCGTCGTTCGTGCAATATGCGTGGAACCCGGACGAGCGCCGCTTCCGCAACTTCATGAACTTCGATCGCACCTGGTGCGAGGATGTCGGGTCGGAGGATTCGAACGGCCGCGCGATCTGGGCGCTCGGCGTCACCGCACGTGACGGCAAGGATGCCAAGCATCGCGACTGGGCGCGCAACATGTTCGACGCGACGGCGAGCCTCGCGCTCGACCTCGGCTCGCTGCGCGCGCAGTCGTTCGCGATGCTTGGCGCGGCGGCGATGCTCGAAGCCTCGCCCGGCCATGATCTCGCCCGGTCGATCCTCGAGCGCTTCCCCGACGACCAGCTCGCGCTGCTCGCCGAGGCGCGCCGGCCGGAGTGGAAGTGGTTCGAGATCGTCCTCGCCTATGACAACGCGCGCCTGCCGCAGGCGCTGATCGTCGCCGGCAAGGCGCTGGGCCGCAAGGACCTGATCGACTGCGGGCTGGAGACGCTCGACTGGATCGTCGCCAAACAGACCTCGCCCGAGGGGCGGTTCCGCGCGGTGGGGACCGAGAGCTTCGGTCGGCCCTATGCCGATCCGCTGCAGTTCGACCAGCAGCCGCTCGAAGCGCAGGCGACGGTCGATGCCTGCCTGTCCGCGTGGCAGGCGACGGGCGATGCGCGCTGGGTCGCCGAGGCGGAGCGTGCCTATGCCTGGTATCTCGGTCAGAACGACCTCGATCTGCCGCTCGCCAGCCCGGCGGACGGCGGCTGTTTCGACGGTCTGATGCCGACCGGGCTCAACCGCAATCAGGGCGCCGAGTCGATTTTGGCGCTGCAACTCGCCAGCTGCGCGATTTCGGGGCTTTCAAAGTCGGTCCAAGGCGTGGCAGGGACGACCCGCGTCGCCTGATCGGTTCGGGCGACCGCTCAGTCAACGACCCGACCGGCGAGGCTTAACAATCGCGATGGATCTGTTCACCCACCGCTTGCGGCTTCATGCCGATCCATCCCGCGTCGTCGTCCGGCCGTTCCACATTGCGTGGGGCGGCAAGGGCGGCCCGCCCAACCGTACCGAGCGACTGGTCGGCGAGGTGCTCGCCATGTCGACGAGCGAAGCGCGCGAGCAGCTGTCCGAGGTGCTCAAGGACTTCGAGGCGCGCCACTGGCAGACGCGGCGCGTGTTCATGACCCGCTATGACGAGATCGAGGATCTGCTCGGCCTCGACGGGGCGGAGATCAGCGACGAGAAGCGCCAGCTGATCGGCGCCTATTTCTGCCACGAATACAGCTATGCCGCCGCGGCGCTGATGAATCCCAGCGCGGTGCCGCATTTCGACCAGACCGGCATGCCGGAAGGATCGATGCGCATCCTGATGAGCCTGCGGTCGGTGGGTGAGGGGCATATCTCCTCGGTCGCCTTCCGCGAGGGGATCATCACCAGCGACCATGAACTGAAACTTGCGCCCGAGCCGCCCTTCGCCACCGCGACCGACGTCGTCGGCGCCGGCGAGGACGAGATGCCGGAAGGGCCGGTGACGGTCTGGCGGCATCGCGATTCGACCTTGTCGGGCACGGTGATCTTCCCGATCACCCAGGCGCAGTCGAAGGGGCTGGAGGATCTGCGCATCGTCCATTTCCAGCATGACGACGGCACCATCGAGTGGATCGGCACCTACACCGCCTATAACGGCTCGGTGATCCAGTCCGAGCTGCTGCGCACGCGCGATTTCCGCGCATTCGATCTCGTGCCGATGTCGGGCCCGGCGGCGCGCAACAAGGGCATGGCGCTGTTCCCGCGCAAGGTCGCCGGCCAGTATATGATGATCGGCCGGCAGGACGGCGAAAACCTGTTCCTGCTCAAGTCGGACAGCCTCGAACATTGGGACGAGGGCGAGAAGATCCTGACGCCGGTCTTCCCCTGGGAGCTGGTGCAGATCGGCAATTGCGGACCGCCGATCGAGCTCGACGAGGGCTGGCTGCTGCTGACCCATGGCGTCGGCGCGATGCGCAAATATTCGATCGGCGCGGCACTGCTCGACAAGAACGATCCCTCCAAGGTGCTCGGGCGGACGCGCGAGCCGATCCTCGCCGCGAAGGACCAGGATCGCGAGGGCTATGTGCCCAACGTCGTCTACAGCTGCGGCGCGATCCGCCATGGCGACACGCTGTTCCTGCCCTATGGCATCGCCGACAGTTCGGTGGGCTTCGCCTTCGTCAAGATCACGGATCTGCTCGCCGCGATGGTGTGAGGAGGCGGGCGTCCGGCGGGCGCCCAGTCCTGCGGCTCGGCATCGGCCGCTTTGGCACAATCTATTAATGTCATCCCCGCGCAGGCGGGGATGACAGTCGCACGAGTGACGACCCCGACTGCGCCGCGGCGGGTCTAGCCCTCGCCTTCGTCCGTCTTGCCCTTGCCCTTCCGCTTCGCCGGTATCCGCGACAATTTCGTCAGCAGCAGCGGGATGTCGTCGGTGATGAAGGTATCGGTCGGCACCGCGACGCTCGACTGTAACGCCTCGCCGACGCGCGACAGGCGGTCACGCTGCTCTTTTGCTGACGATGTCACGACTGACCCTACAAGACGCAAACGGCAAACCCGGCAATCGCCGGCCGAGGGGGGGGGGGATGGCGGGGCGATCACCGGGTTCAGTCGGTCAAACGGACGATGTCCGACCGCGTTCCCACCGCGACCAACGGTTGGCCGCATTTCACGCCGCGACGGAGCGCCGGGTGTAGCGATACAGGCCGGCGATCAGCGCGAGGAAGGCGATCGTGCCGCCGATCAGCGCGGCGGGCGCGAAGCCGGCCGGCGCGATCGCCAGCGGCGCGTCCGAATTGGTGAGGTAGACGATCACCGCGAAGCCGACGCCCCACAGGCTTTCGCCGACGATCATGCCCGTCGCGGTCAGCACGCCCATCCGCTTGGCGAGTTCGACATCCGCCGTCCGCTCCGCCCAGCGATCGTAGATCGCGCCGATCACCGCGCCGATCACCACCGGCAGCGTCACCGCCATCGGCAGATAGACGCCGAGGCCGATGCCGAGCGGCGGCAGCCGCAGCTTGCCCGCCCGACCGAGCGCCTCGTCGAGCGCGATCACCGCGACGCCGACGAGCGCGCCATAGCCGATCATCGCCCAGTTGAGATCACCGCCGAGCACGCCCTTGGCAAGCGCCGAGATCAGCGCCGCCTGCGGCGCGGCGAGCGCATTGGGGCCGGCGCCCGGCGCGCCCTGGAAGCCGAGCGTCGTCGCGAGCAGTTCGAGCACCGGCGGCACCACCAGGCTGCCGAAGATGACGCCGAAGATCAGCGCCACCTGCTGCTTCCACGGCGTCGCGCCGACCAGCTGGCCGGTCTTGAGGTCCTGCAGATTGTCGTTGGAGATGGTCGCGACGCCGAAGACGATGCCGGTGACGATCAGCGCATAGGCGACCAGCGCCTGCGTTGTGTCCGCGCCCGCGCCGCGGCCGAACAGGCCGACCAGCATCAGGCTGGCGGCGAGCACCGACAGGATGCCGATCCCCGACACTGGGCTGTTCGACGCGCCGATCAGGCCCGCCATATAGCCGCAGACCGCGGCGATGATCAGGCCGAGCACCAGCACGAAGACCAAAGCACCGGCGATCAGCACCAGTGCCGAGCCGGCCAGCGGCCCGCCCGCGATCACCGACCAGAGCAGCCCGGCGATCGGCACCAGCGTCGCCAGCGTCACCGCGACGACGAGGCCGATCGACAGGTCGCGCTCGCCGAGTTCGAGCACCGCGCCGCCACGCTTCGCCTTGCTCGCCGCGATCGACGAGCGGATGCCGCCGAGCACCGGGCCGATGATCTTGAGCAAGGTCCAGATCGCCGCGACGCCGATCACGCCCGCGCCGAGGAAGCGGACATCGGTGCGGAACACGCCGCCGACCCAGTCCTCGAGGCCCACACCCGCGGCGGCGGGCGACAGGCCGGTGAGGATCGGCAGCGCAATCCACCAGCCGATGATCACACCGGCGAACATCGCCAGCCCGACCGACAGGCCGACGAGATGGCCGGCGCCGATCAGCGCGAAGGAGAGCCCGCCCGAAATCGCGGTGGCACCGCCGCCGACGCGGAAGAAATGCGCCGCCTCGGCGACCACCAGCTTGGTCTGGGTGAGGATCGCGAAGCCGGCTGAAACCAGGGCGTTGACGACGATCAGCCGCAATCCGCGGCTGCTTTCCGCCTCACCGGCGCGGCTGCCCGCGCCGACCATCAGCACCTCGGCGGCGGCACGGCCTTCGGGATAGGGCAGATCGGTATCGACGACGAGCGCGCGGCGCAGCGGCACCGAGAACATCACGCCGAGGATGCCGCCGGTCATCGTGATCCCGGCGGTGAGCAGATAGGGGAAGCCCTGCCACCAGCCGATCATCACCAGCCCCGGCAGCACGAAGATGATCGCCGCGAGCGTGCCCGCCGCCGACGCCACCGTCTGGACGATATTGTTTTCGAGGATCGTCGCGCCGGGCAGATAGCGCAGGATCGCCATCGAGATCACCGCGGCGGGGATCGAGGTGGCGAAGGTCAGCCCGACCTTGAGTCCGAGATAGACGTTGGCGGCGGTGAACAGCAAGGTGATGAGCCCGCCGAGCAGGATGCCGCGAACGGTGAGTTCGGCGACGGGCCGCGCGGCGGGGCTGGGGGCGGTGGCCATGGGGGTAATGCGCTCGCTGGCAAAGGGAACAGGCGGCGGGTTGTGGCACGAGGCGAACCGGTCGGGCAATGCTTGCGGCGTGAACGACATAAAGCTGCGCCGGCTCGACAGATGACGCGGCTTTCCGCTAGGCGGCAGCCATGAAAACCAACACTCCCTTGCGCGTCGCCCTCGCCGGGCTCGGTACGGTCGGCGGCGGCGTCGTCCGTCTGCTCGACGGCAACCGCGATCTGATCACCCGCCGCGCCGGCCGTCCGATTGAAATCGTTGCGATTTCCGCGCGCGATCGCAGCAAGGATCGGGGCTTCGACGCGACGCGCTTCGCCTGGGTCGACGATATGCGCGATCTCGCCGGCCATGCCGCCGCCGATATCATCGTCGAGCTGATCGGCGGTTCGGACGGCCCGGCGCTCACGCTGGCGCGGCAGACGATCGCCGCGGGCAAGGGGCTGGTCACCGCCAACAAGGCGATGATCGCGCATCACGGCCTGGAGCTCGCGACCGCGGCGGAAGCGGCGGGCGTGCCGCTCAAGTTCGAGGCGGCGGTGGCGGGCGGCGTGCCGGTGATCAAGGGGCTGCGCGAGGGCGCCGCCGCCAACCGCATCGGCCGCGTCTACGGCATCCTCAACGGCACCTGCAATTTCATCCTATCCAAGATGGAGGCCGAAGGCCGCGATTTCGCGGAGGTGCTCGCCGAGGCGCAGGCGCTCGGCTATGCCGAATCCGATCCGAGCTTCGACATCGACGGCGTCGATGCGGCGCACAAATTGTCGATCCTCGCCAGCCTCGCCTTCGGCACGCGGCCCGCGTTCGGCGACGTGTCGGCGACCGGCATCCGCCACGTCATCGCCGCCGATATCGCCGAGGCGGCGGCGCTCGGCTATCGGGTGCGGCTGGTCGGTGTCGCCGAGGCGGATGCGCATGGCCTGTTCCAGCGCGTCCACCCGCATCTGGTGCCGATCGACCATCCGCTCGCGCATGTCACCGGTTCGCTCAACGCGGTGGTCGCGGAGGGCAATTATGTCGGCCGCCTGTTCTTCCAGGGCGCCGGCGCGGGCGAGGGGCCGACCGCGAGCGCGGTGGTCGCCGACCTGATCGATATCGCGCGCGGCGAATATGGCGCGCCTTATGCGATGCCCGCCGCGGCGCTCACCGCCGAGCCCGCCGCCGACACTGGCGAACGCCGCTCGCGCGCCTATCTGCGCTTCACCGTGCAGGATCGCGTCGGCGTGCTCGCCGAGATCGCCGCGGCGATGCGCGACGCCGGCGTCTCGATCGAGAGCCTGATCCAGCGCGGCGTCACCGCCGAGGGCGGCGCGATCGTCGCGATCGTCACCCACGAGGGGCCGGAGCGGTCGGTCGCGCAGGCGCTGGAGAAACTACGCGGTTCGCAGAGCCTGTCGGGACAGCCGTTGTGGATGCCGATCCTGGGGTGAGGGGCGTGTCGGGTGGCCCGTCGACGATTGTCGCTGAGATTGTCGGCCGCCGGGTCAGTCGCCAGGATTGGTTCCGTGCTCCCGCGCAGGCGGGGGGCATGGTGTCGACGCCCTGCGCGCCTGCCGAGCGTGGCCGAGACACCTCCCTGTGCAATTACGTGTGACAGATATCTCCCTTACCACCCCGGCGGAGGCCGGGGTCCAGTTGGGAGATCGTCGCGTCTTATCCCTGCATTTTACCCAACTGGACCCCGGCCTGCGCCGGGGTGGTGCGCAGTTGGTCGGGCGACCGTTGGCGTTCCTTCCAGCCGGTCACCGCGCCGGCTCGCCGAGATCGATCGGCACCCGGCCGCGCGTATCGGGCTTCTTGGCAAAGGTGGCTCGCGTGACCTTCACCAACGCGGTCACGATCGGCACGATCGGTGGCGCGACGCCGACGGTGCAGCCCTCAAGGCGCGCCGCGCAGGGTGGCGCATGGAGCGCGAAGACCTTGGTGGTGGACCGGTCGGGATTGGCGCCGCGGCCCGCCGGCGGATCGACCTCGTCGGGAAGCGGCAGCCGCTGCGCGCTCCTGCCATTGCCGCAGACGACGATGTCGCTCCTGTCATCGCGGGTCGGGCAGGGTTGCGGGGCGAGGATCGACCAGCGTTCGGACCCCGCTGCCGGAGTCGCCGCGGCCGTCGCGGCCTGGATCAGCAGCGCCAGCCCGATCATGGCGCGAGCGGCCGGTCGCGGATCCCGCCGACGCCGGTGCGGCTGCTGATCGTCGCGCCGGCCATGCCGCCGCCGACGAGGAACGGCGTCAGCTCCTCGACGGGGTTGGTGCGGTGGAGCAACCGATCGCGTTCGACCGCCACCGCCTCATGTTTGGGATCGCCGGGCTCGTAGCCGACGAACGGCACGCGGAAGCGGTCGGCGCGGCGACGGCCGCAGACGGTGATGTCGGTATGGTCGCGGTCCGCGGCGCAGCGCTCGCCGGCGATCATCGACTGGGAGCGGGCGAGCATCGTCGCGGCATCGTCGTCGGCGGCGGTCACGAGCAACAGCAGCGCAAGCATCGGCATCGGCTCCCACGACGGGTGATGCCGCCAGTGTCGTCCAGCCGCCGGCGCGAATCAAGCCGCGATCGATGCGACCCCCAGCCGCGGGATCTCGATTGCCGGACAGCGGTCCATCACCACCTGCAAGCCTGCCGCCTCGGCCCGCGCCGCCGCGGCCGCGTTGACGACGCCGAGCTGCAGCCACACCGCCTTGGCGCCGATCGCAATCGCCTCGTCGACCGCCTCGCCGGCGGCCTCCGGACGGCGGAAGATGTCGACGATGTCGATCGGGTCGCCGAGCTGGTGCAGGTCGCGGAAGACGAATTCGCCATGGACGTGCTCGCCGGTGATCTGCGGATTGACCGGGATGACGCGATAGCCGTGCCGTTGCAGCATCGCCATCACGCCATAGGAGGGGCGGTCAGGGCGATCGGAGGCGCCGACCATCGCGATCGTACGCGCGCCTTCGAGCAGCGCCTTGATCGCGGCGTCGTCGGTCAGCGGCATGCCCGTCTCCTCAATGCTGATGCAGCCAGTCGTCGACCGCTGCGGCTATCGTGTGGAACGCCACGCCGTCCGCGCCGTTCCCCGCCGCCGGCGGTGCGCCCGCGTCGGAGGCGGTGCGGATGCCGATCGCCAGCGGTACCCGGCCAAGGAAGGGTAGGCCGAGCCGCGCCGCCGTCTCCTGCGCGCCGCCGTTGCCGAAGGGGTCGGAGGCTTCGCCGCAATGCGGGCAGATATAGCCCGCCATATTCTCGACCAGTCCGATGATCGGGATGCCGGCCTTGTCGAACAGGTCGATCGCGCGGGTCGCGTCGATCAGCGCGAGATCCTGCGGCGTCGAGACGATCACCGCGCCCGCCGGCTTGTGCTTCTGCACCATGGTCAGCTGGACGTCGCCGGTGCCCGGCGGCAGGTCGAGCACCAGCGTGTCGGTCGCGCCCCAGTCGGCGTCGACCAGCTGGGTGAGCGCGCCCGCCGCCATCGGGCCGCGCCAGGCGATCGCCTTGCCGGGCGCGATCAGCTGGCCCATCGACAGCATCGGCACGCCGAACGGGGTGGCGACCGGATCGAGCACCTTGTCCTTGGCGGTCGGCCGTTCGTCCTCCGCCGCCATCAGCCGTGGCTGCGACGGGCCGTAGATATCGGCGTCGACCAATCCGACGCGGCGACCACGCGCCTTGAGCGCGATGGCGAGATTGGCGGCGAGCGTCGACTTGCCGACACCGCCCTTGCCGCTCGCCACCGCGATGATGCGGCGGTTGATCCGCTCGGCGGTGACGACCATCCGCACCTCGCCCGACCAGGCCGCTTCCGCCGCCGCGCGCACCTTCGCCTCGAGCGCGTCGCGTTCCGCGCCGCCGAGCCCGGTCGCGTCGAGGACGATGCCGGCGCGCGTTCCGTCGAAGCGGAGCGTCGCGCGGTCGCCCGCGGCGGCGCGCACCGCGGCTTTCGTTACGTCTTGTGTCATCGCGCACCAGATAGGCCCGCGGCGGCGGCTTGCCACTGTTTTTCCGCGTTCGCCTTCTTATAAGGAACGGATGACAATTCTGCCGGGTCGCCGATCGCGCCCTCCCATTCTCGCCACCGAAACGCCCAAGGGGCCCTGGGGACAGGGTGATGACGCCAACGGCGGCGGCCCGCGCAATCCCTGGTCGCTGCCCCCCGGCGCACGCAAGCCCGGCGTGAAACCGACCGCGCTCGACGAGTTTCTCAAGAAGGCGCGCGGCGGCGGCGGCGGGGACAATGGCGGCGGGCTCGGCGGCCTGCCCGGATCGTCCAACCCGCGCGCGCTGTGGCTGATCGGGGCGGGGATCATCCTGCTGGTATGGATCCTCTACACCTCGATCCACCCGATCGCGCCGCAGGAACGCGGCGTCGTCACCTATCTCGGCCGCTATTCGGGGACGCTCGATCCCGGCATCGCGATGACGATGCCCGCGCCGATCGCCCGCGTCGTCAAGGTCGACGTGCAGAATATCCGCATCGAGAACTTCCCCGAGAGCGGCACCGAGAATCTGATGCTGACCCGCGACCAGAACATCATCGATCTGGCCTATGCGGTGCGCTGGAAGATCTCGAACCCGCAGAATTACGTCTTCCAGATCGATCGCCCGCGCGACACGGTGCGCGCCACCGCGGAGAGCGCGATGCGCGAGGTGGTGGCGAACGTCAGCCTCGATTCGGCGCTCGGGCCGGGCCGCGCGCTGATCGAGAATCAGGTGCAGGAGCGGATGCAGAAGGTGCTCGACGATTATAAGTCGGGGATCGTCGTCGTCGGCGTCGGCATCAAACAGGCCGATCCGCCCGCGCGCGTCAACGATGCGTTCAAGGACGTCACCGCCGCGCAACAGGATGCGCAGGGCCTGCGCAACCAGGCGCAATCCTATGCCAAGCAGGTCGTCGCCCGCGCCGAAGGCGAAGCGTCGCAGTTCGACAAGGTGTACGAACAATATCGCCTCGCCCCCGAGGTGACCCGCCGCCGCATGTATTACGAGACCATGGAGGCCGTGCTGGCCAAGTCCGACAAGACGATCGTCGAGCCGAACGGCGTCGTACCCTATCTGCCGATGGGCAATGCGCGTCGCCTGCCCGACGCGACGCAGCCGCCGCAGGTGCAGGCCACCGAGCCGACCGTCTCGGCAGCGGGAGGCGGCCAGTGACCGGCCTCTGGCGGCATCCGATCGCGCTCGGCCTCGGCGCGCTGATCCTCGTCATCCTGCTGTCGGCGACGATCACCATCGTGCCGGAGACGCAGCAGGCGGTGATCCTGCGCTTCGAACAGCCGGTGCGCACCGTCAACGCGTGGCGGCCCAACGAGCAGTTCGGCCGCACCGGCGCCGGGCCGATCCTGCGCATCCCGTTCATCGACCGACTGGTCTGGCTCAACAAGCGCGTGCTCGACGTCGATTACGACAATCAGCAGGTGCTGTCCTCCGACCAGCTGCGGCTGGAGGTGGACGCCTATGCGCGCTTCCGCATCATCGATCCGCTGAAGGCGGTGAACGCCACCGGCAGCACCTCGCAGACGGAAAGCGCGATCACCGAGGCGCTGCGTCCGCTGCTCGGCAGCTCGATCCGCAACGAGCTCGGCAACCAGCCGTTCGCGACGCTGCTCAGCCCCGAGCGCGATCAGGTGATGGACAATATCCAGACGCGGATGCAGCGGCTCGCCAGCCAATATGGCGTGCAGATCGTCGACGTGCGGATCAAACATGCCGACCTGCCCGACGGCAGCCCGCTCGACCGCGCGCTCGCCCGGATGGCGACCGCGCGCCAGCAGCAGGCGACGACCATCCGCGCGCAGGGGCAGAAGGAAGCGCAGATCATCCGTGGCGAGGCGGATGCCGCGGCGGCGCGCATCTATGCGCAAAGCTTCACCAAGGACGCCGACTTCTACGATTTCTACCGGGCGATGCAGTCCTACCGCCACACCTTCGGCGCGGATGGCGGCACTCCGCCGAGCGGGTCGACGTCGATCATCCTGTCGCCCGGAAACAGTTACTTGCGTGAGTTCGAAGGGCGGGGGCGTTGATCCGCGGGAAATGAGCCCCCAACTTTCGGCAGTATGAACATTCAAGCGGCGTTCAGGCGTTTGGTCGCAGTAAGGCACCACGTCCGAATGCCCCTTATCAAGAGGATCTTCTCCTAGTGCGCTACGCTTACGCCATCACCAGTGCGCTTCTCCTCGGCGGCGCGACCGCCACCCTGGCGCTCCAGCCGAGCACCGCGCAGCAGGCGCAGAACGAGCCCGGCGCGATCCAGGCGGCGGTGCCGCGCGCCGGCGCGCCGATGAGCTTCGCCGACATGGTCGCCAAGTTGCAGCCGGCGGTGGTCAACATCTCGACCAAGCAGACGATCGTCCAGCGCCAGCCGGCCAACCCCTTCTCGGGCACGCCGTTCGGCGATCTGTTCGGCGGCATGGGCGGCGGGCAGGGCGGTGCGCCGGTCAAGCGCGAGGGCGCGTCGCTGGGGTCGGGCTTCCTGATCTCGCCCGATGGCTATGTCGTCACCAACAACCACGTCATCGCGCCGGGTGCGGAGGGGGCGACGGTCAATTCGATCACCGTCACCCTGAGCAACAACAAGGAATATACCGCGCGGGTGATCGGCAAGGACCAGGATTCCGATCTGGCGCTGCTCAAGATCGACGCCGCCGGCCTGCCCTTCGTCAAATGGGGCGATTCGAGCCGCGCGCGCGTCGGCGACTGGGTGCTGGCGATCGGCGAGCCGTTCGGTCTCGGCGGCACCGTCACGGCGGGCATCATCTCGGCGATCAACCGCGTCACCGGCCAGGGCGGCGCCTATGACCAGTTCATCCAGACCGACGCCTCGATCAACCAGGGCAATTCGGGCGGCCCGATGTTCGACCTCAACGGCAATGTGATCGGCGTCAATTCGCAGATCTTCAGCCAGTCGGGCGGTAATATCGGCATCGGCTTCGCCATCCCGGCGGCGACCGCCAAGCCGATCATCGAGACGTTCATGAAGGGCGGCAAGATCACCCGCGGCTATATCGGCGTGACGATCGGCGGCGCGGTCAACGACGATGCCGCCGCGGCACTGGGCATCCCCAAGAACCAGGGCGAGCTGATCGCCCGCGTCGAGCCGGCCGGTCCGGCGGCGAAGGGCGGCCTGCGCGCCGGCGACGTCGTCACCAAGATCAACGGCCAGCAGGTGACCCCCGACCAGACGCTGACGCGCCTCGTCTCGAACCTCCAGCCGGGCACCACCGCCCGGTTCGAGGTGCTGCGTGCCGGTCAGCCGGTGTCGGTCAACATCCAGGTCGCGACCCGCCCGTCGAACGATCAGATCCGCGCGCTGGCGAACGGCGGCGAGGATTCGGGCGGCTTCGGGCCGAACGATCCGCAGACGGACGGCGACGACGACAGCGACGGCACGACGCAGGGCAGCACCGCCCCGCTCGGGCTCAACGTCCAGCCGCTGACGCCGGGGATCGCGCGCGCGATCGGCGTCGATTCGAGCGTGCAGGGGCTGGTGATCGCCACCGTCGATTCGAACAGCGACGCGGCCGGCAAGCTGAAGCGCGGTGACGTGATCCAGGCGATCAACGGTACGCCGGTCCGCACCACTGCGGACATGGCGCGACTGGTCGCGCAGGCCAAGGCGGCGGGTCGCCCGCAGGTGCTGCTGCTGGTGCAGCGCGGCCGCGGCGTGCCGCAGTTCCTGGCGCTGAAGGTCAAGTAAGCCGCTGTCCGGACGCCGTCAGGGCCGTCGCTCCCATCGGAGCGGCGGCCCTTTCCTTTTCCCGGTCGGCCGCGGTAGGTCTGCTCGGGACAAGGGACAGGAACGGACATGAGCGACGGCATCTTCATCGGACTGGGCGGTGGCAAGCCGCAGACCCTCGATCTGAGGCGCGCCAACCGCCACGGGCTGATCGCCGGCGCGACCGGCACCGGCAAGACGGTGACGGTGCAGGGGATCATCGAAGGCTTTTCGAGGGCCGGCGTGCCGAGTTTCGTCGCCGACGTGAAGGGCGATCTGTCCGGGCTCGCCATGGCCGGATCGCCGCAGGCGAAGACGCACGCGGCCTTCGCCGCCCGCGCCGCCGAGATCGGCGAGAGCGACTGGGCCTATGCCGACACGCCGGTGCAATTCTGGGACCTGTACGGCGAGCAGGGCCATCCGATCCGCACCACGGTGAGCGAGATGGGGCCGCTGCTGCTGTCGCGGCTGATGGACCTCAATACGGTGCAGGAGGGCGTGATGACGATCGCCTTCCATGTCGCCGACACGGAGGGGCTGCTGCTCCTCGACCTCGACGACCTGCAGGCGATGCTGGCGCATTGCGCGACCCGCGCCGACGAGCTCACCACCAGCTACGGCAATGTCTCCAAACAGTCGATCGGTGCGATCCAGCGCGCGCTGCTGCAATTGCGCACGCAGG
The DNA here is from genome assembly GCF_037120395.1 of Sphingomonas kyungheensis. Taxonomy (NCBI): domain Bacteria; kingdom Pseudomonadati; phylum Pseudomonadota; class Alphaproteobacteria; order Sphingomonadales; family Sphingomonadaceae; genus Sphingomonas; species Sphingomonas kyungheensis. The sequence continues at coordinate 1,229 of NZ_JBBBDM010000017.1, read as the reverse complement.
GCGGCGATCATTTCTTCGGCGAGCCGGCGCTCGACATCGCCGATCTGATCGCCACCGACGACAAGGGCAGGGGGATCGTCAACATCCTCGCCGCCGACAAATTGATGGCGGCGCCCAAGCTCTACAGCACCTTCCTGCTCTGGCTGATGAGCGAATTGTTCGAGCATCTGCCCGAGGTCGGCGATCCCGACAAACCCAAGCTCGTCTTCTTCTTCGACGAGGCGCATCTGTTGTTCGACGACGCGCCCAAGGCGCTGCTCGACAAGATCGAACAGGTGGTGCGGTTGATCCGGTCGAAGGGGGTCGGCATCTATTTCATCACGCAGAACCCGATCGACGTGCCCGATACGATCGCCGGGCAGCTCGGCAACCGGGTGCAGCATGCCCTGCGCGCCTTCACCCCGCGCGATCAGGCGGCGGTGCGGTCGGCGGCGGAGACGTTCCGCGCCAATCCCGGCGTCGACGTCGCCACCGCGATCACCGAGCTCAAGGTCGGCGAGGCGCTGGTGTCGCTGTTGCAGGCGGACGGCGCGCCGTCGCCGGTCGAACGCACGCTGATCAAGCCGCCGGCGAGCCGCGTCGGGCCGGTGACGCCGCAGGAGCGCGGCGTGATGATCCAGACCGATGCGATCGGCGACCGCTACGACACTGCGGTCGACCGCGAATCGGCGGAAGAGATCCTCGCCGCCAAGACGCAGGAGGCCGCCGCGGCGGCGGCCGCGACGCGCGCGCAGGACGATGCCGCCAAGGCTGCCGCGGTCCAGGCCAAGGCCGACGCGCAGGCGGCCAAGGAGGCCGCGCGCGCCCAGGCGGCGCAGGCGCGCGAGGCCGCCAACTCGCCCTGGGCCAAGGCGATGACCTCCGCCACCCGCGCCGCGAGCGCCTCGATCGGTCGGCAGGTCGCCAATGAGATCGGCAAACAGGTGTTCGGCAGCGGCTCGCGCCGCGGGTCGGCCGGCGGCGGTCTGATGGGGACGGTGCTGCGCAGCGTGCTGGGCAATCTGATGCGGTGAGGGGGGTGCCGCGCAGCGTGCTGGGCAACCCGATGCGATAAGGGGCGGACGGCTCGACGGGACCTCGCTGCGATCGTGCAGGCGCGTCCACCGCCTCGTTGAGTGATCTTTCCCTCACCCCCATTCGTCATCCCGGCGGAAGCCGGGATCCATGGACACGGTGGACCGGCGTCGGCGCGCTGCCATTCGCGTCCCGCTTCCATGGATCCCGGCTTG
>NZ_JBBBDM010000016.1:0-51041 GCF_037120395.1 Sphingomonas kyungheensis | reverse complement strand
TCCGTTTCATTCCGTCCGTCCCTCCAAGGGCCGGTCTCTAGTTCCAGGTGGATGAAGAAACGGGGGGCACGTCACTCTCGACATCCTGCGCCAGCTGGAAGAGCCTGAGCCGCCACGGCAGATCAGGTACATCACCAATGACGCCACGCCTGAAAAGCTGGGTGAGCTTTGCCGGGACAACCCCGACGGGCTGCTGGTGCACCGTGACGAGTTGCTGACAATGTTCACCGAGCTTGATCAGGAGGAGAAGGCGAGCGGTCGTGGCTTCCTCATGACTGGCTGGGGTGGTCTCGATGGCTATACGGTCGACCGGATCATCAGGGGTACCATCCGCATCGAGGCGGTGAACGTTTCGCTGTTCGGGACCACCCAGCCAAACCGGCTGCTGAACTACATGCGGTCGTCACTCAAGAGCCATGATGACGGGCTGGTACAACGCCTGCAGCTGCTGGTCTGGCCGGACCCGCCGAGCAGCGCCTTCATCAACAACGATCGGGGAAGGAACGAGGCAGCGCGGTATGCGGCACTGAGCTGCTACGAACGTCTGGCAGGCCTGAACGCGGAGATGGTCGAGGCTGAGTGCGACGCCGATCATACCAACGGAGCGATCCCGTACCTCCGCTTTGCTCCGGCGGCGCAAGCCCAGTTCGATGCCTGGAGGGTGAAGCTGGAGGGGGATGTAGCGGAGCTTGATACGACCGACCCCTTGAGAGGACATTTTTCAAAGTACCGGGGTCTGGCGCCGCGCCTTGCACTGGTCTGTCACCTCGCAAGTGGTGGCGTGGGGCCGGTCAGCCTCGACGCCTGGGTGATGGCGGAGCTGTGGATCATGTACCTAAAAGGGCATGCCCGACGAATCTACTCGGCCATGGAAACGGACAGTACGGACACTGCCATGAAGATCGTCCACAAGATCAAGACTGAGAAGCTTGAGGGGACATTCACGGCGCGCGACATCTACAAGCCGGGCTGGTCTGGCCTGAAAGACCCCGAGCGGGTTAAATCCGCTTTGGCTTTGCTCTCAGATTACGACTGGCTCTCGGCAGAGCGAATTATGACCGGTGGGCAGCCGAAGATGATCTACACGGTCAATCCCAAGGTGCTAAATAAGACGTTGCACTGATAGCGAAAGCACCGGTCACTCGCAGTAGCATGCTTATACATGTATCTGACCGCCACCATGTCGCCATGGCCTTGATGGGGTAGCTACCCCCATAGCTACCCCATCAACGGCAGGCTGATACGGCCGGCATTTCCAAGACGAATGGCAGAGATCCGGCAGTTTACGTCTTTGGGAGCGACAACCCTGTCCGGCAGAGAGAGGCCGAGAGGATGGGGTTTGATCGCTTTTTGCGAGGTTGAGTTCAAGCAATCCTGTGTGACAATGCGTGATTTGCGTCATGTCAGCCCTTTGACCCAATCCCAGCCGTTCAGACTGCCCTGCCCCACCGCCCAGTATCTGCTGCTCAACCATCCGAGCCGAACGGCCGCTGCTGAGCTCGGCTCTGCAGTCATCAAGAGGCCGGTACTAGCAGGGCAAAAATCGCGTTGCGCAAGCGCTGTCGTCAGGATCAGGGCGTCACGCGGGCTAACGATCTTTCCTCGCAACCGTCAAGTGGACCGTCGCTGTCGATGCCATCGAGGAGATGGGGCAGATCGGTAGAACTCTCTTCGTGCCCGAGAAGCTCATGGTTTCCAGCAATGCAGAATATGTCCGGCACACAAATGTTATCAGCATCAAGGCGTTCTTTAAGGATGAGCCGAAAGCCATCAGGATACCGGGGTGGCCTCGAAAGTGGCGGAAAAGCCCGACCAAGTCGTCCCGCGGATGACGATTGCGGGCGATCGGATAGTCAGTCAGGCTTGTTTGTTCCGCGAAATGCGGCGGGCCGCAGTTCGACCGCAGCGGCAAGCTTGGCAACTCCGTTGACCATGCGCGACGTCGCAGCCCACGCGTCGGACGTACCCCTGCGCAATCGCTCGACGGGACCGCGGGAGGGCGCTTTCATAATCGCGGCGACCGCCTCGATCGCGAGTTCCTCACGCTCGTCCAACATGCCGTCCGAGAGCGCGACGTCGCTCAGGAATGCTATCAGGGTCGTCCGCATGGCGGCCGTATTGCAATCAGGATTCTGGCTCTGGAAGGTCGCAAGTTGACGGGCCAACTCCCGGATGGACGTCTTCCCCGCGCCAGCGCTGAGCACTGCCAGCGCCCGCTCCACATAAGCGCGTTCGAGTCCCCAATCGGCAACGAAATGCTCGACAATCGCATCAACTTCGCATGTCTCGATCTTTCCATCGACTGCAGCTATTCGGATGGCGAGGGCGCCCATCAGGTCGAACAATGCCATTCCGAGAACATCAATTGGGGTGTTGATGAAGCGCGGTATCGTATCGACCCGCTTGCCCTCCACGCTTCCGAGCAGTCGGCTCACGCCGTACCAGGCACTGGCCGAACCCAGCGCTGCCGCGACCACCCATCCGACCGGCGTAACGGCGGTGCCGAAACCGAGCAATGCCGCCAATCCGCTGGGAGCAAAGAACGTGGTTGCAACGATCTTCGAGGACGCAGCGGCGGCTCCGGTTCCGCCCCAGCTGACGAGGTCCCACAGTCGGAAGACGTTCTTCTTGAGGCGAAGTGAGGCGTAGGCGTCCTCGCCGATACCTAGGCGCAGCTTGAAACGGACAGGGTCCGCAACCACGCGCTCAACTTCCCCGAATGACGCAAGAAGGCCTGCCTCTCCCGGAGAGACATCACGCATCGCACGTCGCCGCGCTGAAATGCCGCTCGAGATCCGACACGCGAGCGCGAAGGGGAGCATCCTTGAGGTCGGTGATCGCTCCGGCCGCGAGGCCGAATGCCAAGAGGAAAGGAGCAAGCAAGGGCCCGAGCACGAGCCCCAGCAGCGGGATTGATGCGACGAGTGAGGAGATGACAAGTGCGACGATCACCCCGAAGCTTGTGTTCGGGAAGCGCCTGACCAGATCGAAGATGAAGGCGACGATCTGGCGTCCCGCTGCGATAATCTTCCCTCCGACATGGATCACGATATCGAGCAGCTCGTCCAGCAACGCCTTGGCGTCCGCAGAGACCGTAAGCCGGTCAATCCGGTCGCGAAGCTCGCGTCTGGGAGGTGCCGGCTCAAGTGCCTGCAGGTGCGGTGCGCCGTCCATCGTCATCCCTTCCAGATCATCATTGCGCCCGCATCACTTAGGCGGCCGGATAGTATTGCTCGAGCCTGTCCGCGATCGCTACTGCTGCGATACACTGCTTTTCCGTCGGGATCCGGCCGGGAAGCGACGCACATGCCTGCAGGATGCCCGCCTCCTTGGGCGGCAGCTTACCGATCGATTTGCCGAACGCCAGAAGCTGCGACCAATACTTGCCGCCTTGGTTTACCACCTCGCGCTGAGCCTCGATGCCATTGAGTTCCCGCTTTGCAACACGAGTATCCCGGTCCACCGCCCGCAGCGCCTCGCGGTCGATTATGGCGGTGTCGAAGCTTGGATCGTAGACGACTGCGCGCTTGGCGAGCTCGGCCCAGCATGCCTGCTTCTTGGCCCATTCGCTCATATTCCTGATGCCCGCGGGCGGACTGGTGATCACCTCATTGGCTGCTTCGGCAGCGGCGAGCAGCGCGCGTTCGAGGTCGGCCTGCACACGCTGCAGCCGCCAGACGGTGTCGAGATCGACAACGCGTCCCCGGACATTCGCGTCGTGCACTACCTTGGCGATAGCGTAGGTCACGATGTTGGCGCGATAACCGCCGGTATACCAAGGCTGGGCAGGTACCACGCGCTCGAGATGTCGAAAGATTATTGCCTTGGCGACAAGGCGCTGAAACCACACTTCATCGAAGGGTGCTCCGTCCTTGCCCCATTCGGTCCCGATGGTCTTCGCCAGCTCGGCGAAATTTTTCTGGGCGCCGAAACTGACGATATCCGGCCTGCAGCGGTAGGAATTCTCGAACTTAGCGAGATCGGTCTTGGTGAAGAACTGGGCCTTGGGAAACATTGCGTCGAAGCTCTTGCGCTCCGCTGCGGTCCGACGGCCTCGTTCGTCCGCGAATTGTCCCCGGGCGCGCTCATAGAACCATTTGTGCTCGCGATAGCCGGTGTCACCGATCGGTGCGAGCATGCGCCGGGAGTATTCCTCCATGCGAATGTGAAACGGGTGATTGGCGAAGAAATCGGCGGCATTTACCTTGTTCTGGCTGTTGGCAAACTGGGAGATATTCGGGACCACCGTTTCGGAGTTCTCGGGCGGGACCACCGTCAGCTTCATCTGCACGTAGACGCCCTTGAGCTGCTCGGCCGCGAGTTTGCGCGCAGCGTGGATCGACGCTGTCGTTTGACCTCCATTGACAATCTGGAAGTTGGACGCTGACATCAGGAACAGGCCTTCGCCGATACTCGCAACCTCGACGCTGTCTGCCGTCGTGGTCAGGCCGTTATTATAGGAGAAGAACATAGCAGGATCGTCCTTGATCGTATCCCGAATGCCCCGGTTGACCTTGTTCCGTGCCTGAAGAAAGCTTCGCACATTCGCTTCCAGCAGGCGCGCACCCCATCGATCATAGATCGCAGCCAGTTGCGATCCGGGGATCACCGCGATGTAGCTTTCCAGTGGCGCGCCGTCGAATGAGGCGCGCAGAATGGGGATCGCCTCGCCGAAGTCCTCGGCAAAGTCGATAACCAAATCCTCGCGGGTCTGGCCCGCCTCAATGAACCGCTGGATGCGGCCGAGATCCCAAACATTGGAGGTGACGGGAATCTCGCCGATCTTGCCGACCGGCTGAGCATCGGTTTTCGACTTGTTGATCCGGTTGGTGACGAGGATCAGCTTGATCTTGGAGATCTTCTTCCAGCACCGGCGGATCAGGTCGGCGAGCGCATAGGCTTGGCTGCTTTCCTCGAGGCCGTCGCGATATTCGCGGTCGATCGCGGCCATGACGAACTGCACCAGGCGCGACAGCAGCCGGTTTGCATCCGGCTTGCCGATCGAGCCAGACTCGGCATCACGATGAAAGTCCGAAATGACGAGACTGAGAACGCCTTCGTCATCGTCCGCATCCCAGCTGAAGGCGTCGACTTGGAGTGGTTTCCGCTTGAAGACGCCCTCGTGATAGCATTGTGCAAAGGACGAAAGTTCACCCGACTCGTCGAGGATCTCTCCCATCTTCTCGAGAAAGGCTTCGGTGGTGATCAGCCCCTGTGCATCGGCCTCGCCCTGAACCTCGGCGAGAAACTCCCGATGGAAATCATTCAGCTCGTCCATTCCCCTGCCCCTCAGTGATCAGCCCGTCGAGCGCTCCCGGCTCGATCTGGAAAGGTGCGCACGCGTCCAATGCGATGCTGTACCGGACCCCGGATACGCCCGGCTTCAGCGGAGCCGTGAGGCGCGGAAAATCGCCGCTGACCTCGAACTCGGTCGTTTTGCCGAGCGTCCAGCGCCGGTCCGAATAGTCGTCATCGAAGTCGAAACCGGAATCGATCAGTGCCTGCTCCCAGAGCCGATAGGCCTCCGGTTCGGCGGCAGCGAACAGCTTCTCAAGCTCGAGCGCGTAATCGGTCAGCGTTTTCCCGTCCGGCTTTACCGCTGCATCCACCGCCGAGACGACGAGGTTAAGACTGCACCCGTCGACATCCGACAGCTGGTCCTCGGAGGAGATCTGCACGAACGGCTTCGCTGCGCCGCGCCGCGCCTTGACCTCGACAAGGCAGCGGTAGAGCTCGAAGTCCTTCGAGCTTCCCGATGGCCCTTTCCACGCCTCGACTGCCGGAAACGCGCCCAGCAGATCGATTAGCCGCCGCAGGAACTGCAGTTCGCCGAGCAGTCCACGCTGCTCCTCGATGCTCAGAAGATCGCTGCGGCCGCCGCGCAGAAGATGGTGCCAGCGCATCGCCCGCCGTACCGCCCGGTTCAGTGCATCCCCATTGTCGACAGCCGGGTCACCCGCGCGGACGATATCGAGACAGAGATTTTCGAACAGCTCGCGCTGATCGGCATCCTTCAGGAAGAGGACGAGAGCTCGGCCCCCTGCCACATCCTGAAACTTCAGCTCGAGATTGCGGAGCTTCGGCAAGGGTTTCGGCTCGACCACACCCGGTACGATACGAAGCAGCAGCCCGGGCTCGGCCTTGCCGGAGATGATCCAGAAAAAGTCCTGCTTGCCATCCGGATCAACGCGCCGCGCATCCACCGATCCGGGCGACAGTGCGCCCCAAGGGTCGACTCCCTCAGTCATCGAGACTGTCCTCATCGGCATCCTCATCTCCGAACAGCTCGCGCAGTGCGACCGGGTTGAGAATGTACTCGACCTTCTTGTCCGGGCGCGCCGAGATCGGGAAGCTCAGTGCCCAGGCAACAACAGGCTCCGCCGGTACCGCGGCGGCAAGGTCCTCCGACCATTCCGCGGTCTTGAGCTCGACATTGTAGAGCACCAGCAGCGGGCGCGTCCGCTTCGCGCGGTAGATTCGGTCGGGATAGTTCGGGCGTTCGCGAGCGGAGGCGTTCTCCTTCTTCGCGAGTTCCTCGCGCTCGTATTCGGTCTCGGCCAGCCGCGCGACTTCGGGGGCGACCCCGACCTTCTCGACCCCGCGGGATGAAAGCCTCGCTTTCTTGCCGCTGATGGCGAGAACGCCGCGCCTCAGTTCCTGCTCGCCGACGCTGCGCTGCGGCGGAATGACTGACCATCCTCCGATATCACGAGGCGTCCTTTCGGCTCCCGGCTGGAGGCTGGCGATGAGCACATCCCAATCGCCGAGTTCGTCGTGCGCACGTTCGGAAATGTACTTCCGAACGGGGCGGGGATCGGTCAGCACCGACTCCCGCTCGTTCTCAAACGAGCGCAGGAACGAGTCGACATGCTTCCATGGCGCGCCGCGGAGCAGGTACCCGCCGGTGACCTTCTCGGCGCTGTCCGGCGTATGCCCGTCGGACGCGAGATCTTCGAGCAGCTGGTCGCGGGCCACGCGATTGAGCTGCAGCGTCCGCGGTGCCGCCGACAGCTTCACGGTCTCGATGAAGCTGTTCGACAGCCCCACCATGACCTGCTTCTGCCCGGCACCCATCTTGTTGCGTGCAGTGACCATGAGAGCGCTGGGGTGGCTCCGCACCGCCAGACCGAACTGCTCGGGGGTCGCATTCGCCTGCTGCATGCGCTTGAGTTCGAGCTGAAGCTCCTCGGTTGCCTCGCCGATATGGGCATACCAAGACGCAGCCTCGGGCGGCATCCAGATGCGGCAGAGATCCTCGTAATCGGGCCGGTAGCCGAACCAGCGCCCCATCTGCATCAGGGTGTCGTACATCACCGAGCTGCGCAGGAAGTAGGACACGGTCAGGCCCTCGAGCGTGAGGCCGCGCGAAAGCGAGAAGCCGCCGACGGCAATCACGGTCTGCCCAGCGCCGCCGCCCTCGTAATCGAGCCCCGCCGGAGAGGCCGCGTTGACGGCGACCACCTGTGCTGAAGCGATCACCGGCAGCAGGCCCTCCCGGACCACGTCCCAAGTCACGCCGGCGTCGGCATATTCGTCTTCCCAGCAGCGATGAATCGCGCCGATTTCCTCATTAAGCTCCGCTGCATCCACGCGGCCGCCGTCGACGCGGACCGCATCCTCGATCTCCTTGAGCTTCTGGTGAAGCCGGTTGCGGATGAGGCCTTGGATGCCGGTGAAGCGTGAGGCGTTGACCAGCATAGAGGCGTGCTGTCCTGCCTGCCCCCGGAGATTCCGGATGACCCGTGCGACGAGGAACGATCGCAGTGCGTCGAGCATGCTGCCGGGAAGCGCGGTAAGGACATGATCGATCCTGTGCTTCACGGGGAGCACGTCGCCATTGTCGCCGATGTAGCGAATATGGTCGGGACGTACGTCCTCTTCATCGGGGATGCCGTCGATGAATACCTTGCGCGCCCCGAAATAATTGGTCGGCGCATCAAGGCCGAAGATGAAGTGGCGCGGGAACAGATCCTGCCCCTTGAGCTCGTCGTCAGTGTCCGGATCGATGAAGATATTTGCGAAGGGGGTCGCGGTGTAGCCGACGTAGCAGCTGCGTCGGAACATCGCGAGCAGCTCGCGGATCTGGCCGTTGATCCTCGACGTCTCGCCCTTGCCGTACTTGATGTCGATCGAGGCGTTGTCGGCCTCATCGTCGATGAGCAGCATGGGCTGATCGACCATGTCGCTGCCATGCGTGGTGCTGTGCTCCTTGAGCCAGTCAACCAGATTGGCGAGCGTCGCGGAATTCTTCTTGATCACCAGCACCACCGGCACCGCGTAGGACGCAATCTGACTCGTGTTGGTGGTTGCGGTGGCCCGGTTGAAGTCCTTGAGCGTGGTCGTGAGACTGACCGGCGGCTTGCGATCGTCGAACCGTCCGACGCCGATCGCGCGCGGGCGATCCTTGGTTTCCTTCTTCTCGAGACGTCCGGTGTCCCGGCCGACAAACCCTTCGTCGATACGCATCTGGGTCTGGTTGCGCAGGTTGTTGTGAATGCCCGCAATGACCACGATCAGCCGGTAACCGGCATCTGCAGCCTTGCAGATCAGGCCGGTATAATTCTGCGTCTTGCCGCTCTGGACGTGACCGACGACCATGCCCTTCCGGTCCCAAGGACCCTGCTCCCGAGGATTTCCCATCCGGTCGAGGATGCTGTCGGTAATTGTGTCGGTGGAGGTGATCACATCGGCCGGGAGTCGCTTCGACTGGAGCAGCTTCTTGTAGCGGCTCCAGTAGTGCGGATCGATTTGCGCGCGTGCCTCGTGAAGCCAAGGCCTGAACTCGGGCGTATCGACGATCGCACCGACGCCCATATGGATGCCGTTGCGCTCTTCCAAAAGCCGCGCAAGCCGTTCGGCCTGTTCGTCCGAGACTTCCCCGAACAGGGGAAGAGAACGCATCTGGTCGATCATTGCGCGGATGCTGGCGGCCGTACGGTCCTTCTCGCGAAGGACCATCGGCGAAACCGTCTCCTCGAGGAGCTCGAGGGCGTCACTCATTCACCTTCTCCCTGGTCTGCAATCTCGCGGATCACGGCGCTGGCCGTGTCCCAGTTGGTCCGGAACAGCTCGATTGGGTGGAGCTGGTCGAGGATCTCTTCAGTGGTCTGGCCTTGCTGCTGCAGCGTCCGGACCATGGCTCCGGCGAGCTGACGGAGGACCCCATCGTCGGCATCATCGGCCTGGACTTCCTCTGCAGAGCCCGCAAAGTCGGCATGAAGCGATGCAACCGGTACGGTTGAGCCAAGCACGCCAACGATGTTCGCGAACTCGTTCTGCAGGTCAGCCGGCAGCCGCGCGGAGAAGTCGGCGAGCACCGGATGGGCAACATCGGGACGATAGATAATCGCCCCGTCGCGCTGTATGCGGCGCCACAGCGGCATATATTCGGTATCGACGAGCTTCTGGCCACGTCGCTGGTAGGTACGCTTCGAGGTCAGCGACAGCCGCTCGACCAGATTGCGCATCCGCTCCCTGACTGCGGGAGGAAGTTGCGCCGAGGCCTTCTTGACGTCGATCTTCCACTCCGAGTCCATTGTATTGGGGATGTCGACACGGATCCGGCACAGCTTGGTCAGCTCGGTCTGACGCGCGAGACCGAGCCAGCTGCCGGTGATGATGAGGCGCCGGCCGCGATAGACGTAGAAGCCCTGCGAGCGGAGATGCCCCTCGGGTCCGCCGAGATCCTCCCATTCGCTCCGCGTCACGGATTTGTGATGGGGCAGCGTGAAGCACTGGAACTCGACAGAGCCGAACGCCATGTCGAGGCGGTCGGCACGGTCTGCCTGATGGCCCGCGAAGCTTCTGCCGAAGGGGTCGACCGGCTCGAGGCGGCGGCCGTTGAGCCACAGCTCGAGCGGAGGCCGATCGTCGGACATAAACCGGTGGAAGACGAGCCGGAGGTGCCGCTCGGCTTGGGCGATCGCGCGGTTGATATGGGCAGCCCGGCCGGCATCGTTGCCCTCAATTCCGCCGCCGAGGCGGTCGAGATCACGCCATATCACAAGCGTCCCGTCCGCCTCGAGACGGTCTGCCCAAGGCTGGCCGTTCAGCGTGTCGTGAAGCTCGATCTCCCAGCGGTTGGTACGGGCGACCAGTTCGAGATCCCAGGTTGCACCTGCCGTCACGCCTGCCTTGCGCGTGAGCACCGTCAGGCGTCGGCATTGGGAGAAGCTGGCGCTCTTGAGCCCTAGGCCGAATCGCCCGAGGTCGCCTGCGTCCCGGTCGTCAAGAGGATTGCGCGATCCGGGACGCATCGCCTCAATGAGCTGCTCCGGGGTCATGCCACTGCCATTGTCGAGGATACCGATCGCAGCGTCGGCCGCGGACAGATCAGTAAGGATCTCGATCCGCTTCGCGCCGGCGGTGATCGAGTTGTCGAGGATGTCCGCGAGCGCCGTCTCGCACGAATAGCCGATATCCCGCAGGCTCTGGATCAGGGATGCGGCATGCGGCGTCGCATCGGCTGTCTTCACCCGGGAAATCCTGTCGTCCAGCACCGCTTCTTCCCTCAAACCTGTGTCCGGCCGCACGCCCGCGCCGGTAGCCGGCTCCGATTCCGGTGGAGCATGTTCGCTTTGAGCCATTGGTGCGACAAATCCGGTCGTACGCATCAGATCGAGCCCAGAGCGAGCAGCACCCGCTCGCGCATGACCGCCCTAAGCGCCTCGGGCGCCTCGATCCGGATGTCGCCACCCCATGTGAAGAGATGCTCGGCGACCTCCCGCAGGCCTCCGGCTCGGAAGCGCACCAGCAGCTCGTCTCCGTCTTCCTCAAAACTCTGGCCGGGATGGAAGCGCCAAGCGCGTGCGCGCGCAACAGCCGCAGGTGCCACTCGCAGCAGGATGTCGTGATGCTCCTCACGCCAGATCCCGAAACTGCGGGCGAGCCATCCATCGAGATCCCAATCGTCCGGCGCACAGCCGACACGCTCCGAAATCCGGACAGCGCTCATCCGGTCGACGCGGAAGAAGACCGGCTCCTGCTCCCGGTCCGGCATCTTTCCGATCAGATAGGTTGCCGGTCCGTGCAAGAGTCCGTGAGGGATAACCCTGCGCCATGCCGGGGCGGGTGCGCTATCGGTCGTATAGTCGAACTCGACACATTGACCGCCGAGGATGGCGCCTTGGATAATGCCGAGCGTTTCGGGAGAGGCATCGAGCAGCGGTCCCGCAACGATCCGGCTTCGCTGCAGTCGGACCAGTGCATCGAGGTCCGGCGCCAGCCGTCGCTTTTCCCTGTCGTCGAATGCCGACTTCACCTTGTGGAGCAGGTGCTCCAACGCCTTCGCGTGCCCGGCCCCTTCGACTCGCCGCGCGGTGACCTCGATCTCGAGTGCGGCGACTTCCTCGGCGTTCGGCCGCGTATAGGCCCTGCCGAGACGGTCACGGATAAAGAAGCGCTTTGTCCGGTCATCGACACGTGCCTCAATATCGAATTCATCTCGCAACGCGTCGCGCAAGCGCTCGGCGGTGCGACGGTTGACGTCGAGCGCCTGCGCGATCTCGTCCAGAGTCAGACCCTCGCCTGACTCCGCCAGCAAATGTACGAGCGTGAGCGCGCGCCGCAGCTTGCCCATCCTCGGTTTGGCGACTTCCCCCAACATTCTCCCCCCGGCGACCGAAACTGTCGTTCCCGACAAGAGAACACAATAGGATAGAAACGCTGGCCTAAAAAAAACATTACGGATTCGCATCATCTCGGAGCGACGTCGCGCTATCACACAGCGAAATCGGGTACCTGGCGCCGAATATCCGCGGCTTATGACACACGAAAATGCGAACATCGATAGAACAGACTTGCCTCTCGGGAAGCCTGCTGCCATCCTGTCTGAAACCGACCCAGAGACGGGCCGAGCATTTGACAGGAAAATATGAATGAGCAATGCGGGCGGCGATTTTGCGGGAGATTTTAGCCGCTCTGGACTGTCGATGTCGGATGCCGAGGATGAGCTCGGGCTGACCGGGCGTCAAATCCGGCGATATCTCTCCGGCGAGTGCAAGGTGCCCAAGCTGGTTGAGGATCGGGTGCGGCAGCTGGCGTCGGCGAGGATGAGGCAACGCACGGCGCCTCCCGCGTTTCGCTTCATCGATCTTTTCGCTGGCATTGGTGGCCTTCGCCTCGGTTTTGAGGCTCTGGGCGGGAAGTGCGTTTTCACCAGCGAATGGGACAAGTGGTCGCAGGAGACGTACCGCCGCAATTTTCCGGACGGCGACGACCATGTCATGGCCGGTGACATCCGCCCCTATGGTGCAAAGCCGTCGCTCATTCCCGAGTTCGATGTGCTGCTTGCTGGCTTTCCGTGCCAGCCCTTCTCCCTTGCCGGCGTCTCCAAGAAGAAGTCGCTAGGCCGCAAGCACGGCTTCGACGACGAGAAGCAAGGCAACCTCTTCTTCGAGATCGAAAGCATCCTGCGCTACCATCGCCCGGCCGCCTTTCTGCTCGAGAATGTGAAGCACCTCCAGCGACACGACGGCGGACACACCTTCGCGGTTATCCGGCGGGCACTCGAGAATGAGCTCGGATACACGATAGACTTCAGGGTCATCAGCTCGGCGCCCTGGGTTCCGCAGAAGCGTGAGCGCATCTTTATCGTCGGCTTCCGCGACGACGTCGGCTTCAGCTTTGACGATTTCGACCAGACGCTGCCGCCCGAGGCGGAGTGGCCGACGCTTGGATCAATCCTGCAGTCCCATAACGAGATCGACTCCAAATACACGCTGACGCCGCGGCTCTGGCAGTATCTGCAGGACTATCGCCGGAAGCACGAAAGCAAGGGCAACGGCTTCGGGTACAGCATGTTCGGGCCTGACGACGTCACACGGACACTGTCGGCGCGCTACCACAAAGATGGTTCCGAGATCCTGATCGAGCAGAAGGGAACGCGGCCGCGCCGGCTGACCCCAACGGAGTGCGCTCGCCTGATGGGCTTCGAGCATGGGTCACGGAAGTGGTTCATTCCCGAAAGGGTTTCCGACACCCAAGCCTACCGCCAATTTGGAAATGCGGTCGCCGTGCCTAAGGTCGAGGCGATAGCGCGCTATATGGAGCCATGGCTCAGAAAGGCACTCGAGCTCCAGAACGATCCGGTGCGGCAGCGCAAGGTTGCCTGATGTCGTCGCGCCGGAAGTCCGCAGCCGGATGATGGCCGGCATCCGGGCCAAGGACACACGCCCCGAGATGCTGCTCAGGAAGGGACTGCATGCGCTGGGATGGCGCTATCGCCTTCACGGCCGCACTATTGCCGGTAAGCCCGATCTGGTCTTCCCGGGCCGCAAGGCGCTGATCTTCGCCAACGGCTGCTTCTGGCACGGTCATGACTGCCATTTATTCAAATGGCCGAAGACGCGCGCGGAATTTTGGCGTGAGAAGATCGGCGCGAACATCCGGCGCGATGCCAAGGTCCTAGAACAGCTCCGCGAAGAGGACTGGCGCGTAGCGGAGGTCTGGGAATGCACGCTGAAAGGGCGCGAGCGCCGGCCGCTCGAGGAGGTGCTCGCCGCCTGCGACAGCTTTCTCAGGGGTGAGGAGCGCTATCGCAGCATCGGCGTTGAGCGACGGGTGTCGTCTGCATTGCCGCCGAACACGGAGGACAAGCCGTCACAATAGCATGAGCGGACCTTGCGCCTCCGCTCCCATTGCTCTGGCAAGTTCGAGGAAGTCGGCCACCCCGGCGAGCTCAGCCTGTTGTGCCGGGCGATATGAGCCGTGGAGCGGACGCGGCAGAACCAGCTGCAGCTTCTCCTTGCGCATCTCGTCGGTCTGGGTCGGCGATATGCCGGGCTCGAGCGTCAGCAGGTGCTTGCGCTCGATACGGTCGGCTTCCGCCAGCACCTGACGCCAGCGATCCTTGCAGCTGGTTTTCACGCCCAGCATCAGCAGCCGGTCGGCGGACCATTGCATATCGTGATACCGCGTCTCGTCAGGGAATAGGAAGTCGGGCCCGTTGCGCTTCTCCGTCGTTGCCTCGCGCTTGTGCGGGATGGAATGGACCTCGAGCAGCGCCTCCCCATGGTGACCGAGCGCATAGCCCGCCCTCGACTTGCGCCGGTTCTGGACTTCGAGCGAGTAGCGGACGAACCGGTCGACGTCGGCAATGCCGTCGACAACAAAGCCCTGCCGCAGGCGCTCGCCGACGATGTGACGCTCATAGGTCATGAACAGCCGCTCCTCAACGTCCATCCATGTGAGAAGCGCTTGATCGGGGTCGGCACGGGGATCGACGTCGGCGAGACCGCGTGCAAAGGCGGAGAACTTCCGCGTCGGAGGAAGGCCTGCCGGAAATTCCTTAAGGAGCCGCTCCAGCCACTCATCCGCGCTGGCGATAACCTCAATATCGGCGAGCTCGAGAACGTATCGGGCGGCAAGGTCGACGGTGCGCCCCTGCTCCTTGCGAAGGTCGCGCTGGACAAGATCCTTGCCCCCGAGATCGAGGCCGAACAGCCAGAGAAGCTGCTGCTCGATTGAGCTGCCGCTTGCGCAGAGCAACGCGAGCAACGACTCGTCCTTGCCCATACACAGGAACAGCGTGTCGCCCTGTCGAGCACGGTAGACCACCTCCTCGGCAGCTGCCGGATAGTAGAGGCGGTACTCCCCACCACGATGTCCCTTGCCCCGCCGGCTATCGTACCAAGTGCCGGCCAAAGGCACCACAAGGGGCGGCTCCTCGTCAGACAGCCACACATATTTGACCGGCACGCTGATTTTTTCCGCCGGAACCCCGAGGAAAGCCCGGAAGCTGTCGACTCCTTGGAACTCATGTCCGCGGGATACGGTCGGGTCGATCTCGGTAGCAGTGACCCTCTTCACCCCCACACCGGCGAAATTCTGGGACAGCGACCCGGCCTTCATTCTCGGTTACCTCTTAATTGTTGCGTGTCACCGAGAACGGCGACAGCAGGCCTCAAACGTTCGGCCGACCAGCTTGTTGGCAGTGAGGGCATACAGGTGCCGAGTGCTGTGCATCCAAATTGCCTTGTCTTCGAAGACATGCCGTACCGATGATGCTGCTCGCAGAAACTATATCCTACCGTGACACTCAAGAGGAATATCTAACTCCTCCTGCGCAAACCACGGCAAACGAGTTCGCGAAGATTCAGCATCGCCGGGCCATTGTATATGCCACATCGGCTATCCTAGCCGGCCCTGTGTGGATCTCATTCGCACAGTCAGCAGCCAGCGGCACGAGCCTTGAATCGCTCGACTACTTCCTCAAGGCTGATCGGCCCCCATCCGGTTTTGTCCACTGAGACAGATACGAAGCGAGCATCAGGCTCGTCGGGCGCGGCATGAGTATGGCCGTGCAACACAGGCAGGTCGCTTCTCTTGGCCGCTTTCGGGATGTGGATCAGCAGGATTGATCCCCACCCCGTCTCCAGAACGTGCGACATGGCATGGCTTGCAAACAGCCCACTATCCCTGAACGCCGCCCGGGGTGTGTCGTCGTTGCCGAAGATTAGGTGCTTTGTTCCAGGCAATGGAGCCAGACTGTCGAGGTCGCCCACGTCGCCGAGAATCCAGACAGTGTCCTCTTCCGTCACGCGCGACCGCCACGCCTCGGCAATCGCTGCATTCATGGCGCCGGTCGTCGCAAAGCCTCGAGGCTTGGCATAGCTTCGATAAGGCGAGCCGAAGTGCATATCAGCCACAAAAAACAGCGTCACCTGACTACCCCTCAACAATCGGCACATTTGCCACGGCCAAACCTTCGGGGGATGACGTGCTCGGGCTCATCCTGCATGGCGGCCACGCAAGCGCTGACCACTTGATCTCGGCAAATCGCAGATCGCCATTTCCATTGGATGTCAAGTCCGGCGGCAAGCGTCACTGCGCGGCTCTTGCCTCACTTTGTCATCAGACCACGCATTCGATAAGCAGCGACTGCGGCCGGCGGCTACGCGGCGGGTTAGACCCAATCCCAGCCGTTCGCGGACAGCTTTCGCCGCCGCAACTTCGGTCATCGGTTCATGTCGCGCGACGGTGCCCACCGGCCCGGCGGAACGGCGAGGATTGGGACAGAGCCGTCATTCGTATAAGCCCCGACGAACGCCAGCTTCCGCTCGAAGCGGACATTGTTAGGCGGGCCAAAATTTGGCCGCGAATACCCTATCCGAGGCATTCGCCCACGGATCAGCCAGCGACTGCCCCCACCCCACATTCTGATCTAGCCGCTCAATGCCCACCATTGCATGCTATGCAGCGATCTAAGTGCCGGAATCGCGGCAAAGGGGAAATCGATGGCAAACAGCATTGCTTGGGAAGATGTCGACAGCGCGCGCCGCGGTTTGATCAATCTCGTCCCGCGCGACCGGTTCCTCAAAAAGATCTGCAAGGGCGCGATCAGGGCCGGCCGCGACAAGACGAACCCGATCCGCGGCAATCTCGTGGCGAGCGCGTTGCGCGAGTTGGCGACTCATGTGCTGCATGATCTAGCGCCGGACGACGAGGTGCGGCGCTGCATCTGGTTCGAACAAGCCGCGGATACCAAGACCGTCACCCGCAGCCAACGCGCGCGGTATATTGTCCAAGCTGGACTTCCCAACGACTTTGTGAAGGAAACACTTAAGGTAGATGCCGGCGCGATCGCGAAGCCGCTGCTCGCCGCGATGGACAAGCTGCACAAGGCAACGCACGTCCGCTCCGAGACGGTGGTCTATAAGGGCAGCGCGGTGCGCGAGATGCTCTACAAAGTGTTGACCGAAATCCATGCGCTGCTCGAAGATGCTGCCAACGCCCGCCATTCGATCACGGGTGCGGTTAGCACTTCACTGCACAACGCGGTGTTCGAAAACCTAATCCTCGAGACGATCCAAGAACTCGACGAACTCTCGACGCATACGCGCGTCGACGGGCACATAATCGACCAGATCAAAGTGGGGCGGCTCGATGCGGGCGAGATCGAGTACCGCGTCACCGGCGAAGTCGAGGTGGAGCTGCAATATGGCTCAAACTCAGATGTTGCGAACGACATCGGCATGCGCTCAGACGACAGCTACCCCTACAAAGCGAAGGTCATTGCGGCAGCAGCCAAGCCGCTCGACATCGACGCGGAGGCGATCCAGCTTACGGTAGATGCCAGCAGCTTCTACGAATAGCTGCCGCGACCACCAGGCGCGGCCTTGCGCGTATCGCATGGGGCCGGCCGCCTATCGAGTATCGTCCGCCGTTCGGGGCGCAGGGAGTTTGCAGTGAGTTTGAACCTGATCGACATCTACTCCCCCGCTCTCACGCTATGGGAGACGAGGGAATCGACGCTTGAAGAAAGTTTGGAGCATGGGCGGCCGTATAGGGTTCAAACAAGGCCGAGGGCCATCATCGGCAGTTCGATGGACGCAGCTGTCCACATCGCCAACGAGGGCACGGACCAAACTCTTCGCAACTACATCAACGACACGCTCAGTGCGTCCTACGAGTACAAGGCGTGGCGACATGCGATGCCTTCGACCACCCCAAGAAATATCGCAGACTATCAGAAATCGCTGTCGACCTGCGACTTAGATGCCGTGTCTCGCGATATCGTTGCGATTGGGCAGGTTCTTACGCATGGGCAATGCCTGTTCCACGCCGGAGTGTCGGCGTTGCCGTCACCATTAGTGACGAGCCGCCCCTTGTCGACGAGCTTCTGTCCGGACGTTGCGCTGAGAAATGCCGAGCACAAGGGGAAAGCCTATCATGGCGGTCGCATCGATCTGTTCGTGCTCGAAGCCCACAATCCAACGACTACGGTGTTCGTTTTTCGAAGAGGCGGCACTAACCTTGGTCACGAAAATGAGGTTCTGTTCGCTTCCGGGGCGCAGGTGAAAATAACGGCGAGCAAGCTCATCAGAAACGACTATCCCGTGAGTTTGGATGGCATCAACATGAAGCTCGTTCCGATCTACGTGCACAACGCGCTGATCTCTTGAGCAGCAATCAGGCCGAGGAAGAAGTGGATCGCACAGGTCTGCTTTTGTATGGGTGGCGTTTGGCGCCGACTGTCTTGCTGGCATTCCGTGCAACGCGGTTTGCATGGCTGGCAAAAGAGTAGGTCATGGGCGCGGAAGCAAACGGCCGGTTCGGGCTTGAACCGCCATTGCAGGATCCGCCACGGAAAGGCCTGACTTGGTCGGTAGCTGCCGTGCTCGGCACCCAACCGGCGACGGCAGCTTTCCTAAGCCAATTGCTTAGAAGCTGGCTATCCGCAACCGACCGGTCTCTTGTCATGGCTGCTCCACCAGAAGATCATTCCCTTCGCGCCGCGGTAACGGGGTCGGGACTCGAACTTACGCACCCCGCGCGCAACTCAAAAAAAACTTTCAGTCGTTCACCGATCTCTGAGCATCGGGCGAACAGACCGCGGTGGGACATTGCTGCCATTCGCAGGATAATCGGGAAAGGCAGGTTGCCTGCCAATAGTTGCCGAGAGTTGTCCAGCTCAGTTTGTCGAATTGTCGATCCCCTTTGCATCTGTCTTGCCCCGTAGGAGCATGGTACTACAGCCGATCTCGGTCATGCCCCAATCTATGGAGCAACGGTGAACGCGACAATTGTAGGAACAGAAAACCTGACATACCCGCTGTGCTGCCATGGGCGCTCACGCTTCCAAGCTCACCCTCTATACTGCCCTCGCTGCTAACGCGGGCATAGCGGTCGCGAAATTTTTGGGCGCGGCATATACTGGCTCGTCAGCCATGGTGTCTGAAGGCATCGACAGTTTGGTCGATACAGGCAATCAGCTCCTGTTATTGTATGGGTTGCGAGACGCCAATAGCCTAGGGCGACGCTCATCACGCTAGGGGTACACGCGGTCGGGAAACCCACGTTCGCCGTAGTCGGTATATTGCCCGGTATAGCCGATAACGTGGAAGATGATGGTGTGGAGCAATCTGTAGATACGATGAAGCTGGTCGACGCGCTTCTGAAAGCTGTCCCGTTCGACGTCTGCCGCGCTTGATTTTCGGGTATGCACGGCTGAGTTTCGTGCCTTTGTCCACGTCTTGATGTCATCCTCGATGAGCCAACCACCTGGCACCAGGCTCATCATGCGATCTCTCGGCCGGATAGCGCTCAGCTGACCGATTAGACCCACAATACGTTGCCGATTGCCTGCGGATATGCCCTTGTCGTCCATCCAGACCGTCGTGGCCTTTTGAAAATCTTCCAATTCGGTTGCCAACGGGGACGGTGCCAATTCTATAAGGCCGGCCAGGCCCTCCACAGCGACGCAAATCCCGATGAGCCACCCGTCGATCGAGCTCTCGCTCGAGCGACGTACCAGTGAGAGAAAGCTCGACGACGCGCTCCAGATGTCTTCGTCGGGGGCATCTGCCAGATATTGCAGGTAACACCGCAATAGTTCGACCAGGTGCTTGCTGTGCAGGCCGGTGTTCGTTGCCAGCGGCGGGTAGGCTGGTACGCGACGGATGTCAGGCCGGGCCCCGCTGAGCGAAAGCGTTCGGCACGACGACACGACCTCATCGACGATAGCCGGGTTGAGCGACTGACCGACCACAAACTGCATCGCCTCGATCAAACGCCGTTCGAACCCTGGTGGGAATGGCAAATCATACTTCGCTACGACCTTTATCTGCTCGCCCGTAAGATCCTCAAATGTGACGTGCAAATCGGTATCATTGATCTTGATCGCGTGTGGCCCGCCGATCAGACCTTCCCAGTCGCGCTTGTCCTGTTCGAAAAAGTATAGCGCCAGGATCGACGCTGTATTCCGCGTGGACTCTTGCCTGCGCAGCGTTTTGGGAACCGCCCGGATCGTCCCTGAGGCCGTCGGCAGCGAGATCGAGTGGTAGGTCAAGATCCGGCCGAGATCCCAAGCAGCGCTGGCGGGATCGGTTGCCGTGGCGAGATGGTAATTGTCTTCTGGCACGAGGGCGCCGGCTTCCGAACTCATCGATCGGTTGATCATATCGATCATGGGCTGAAGGTCGCTGAAGGCGACATGGCATTTGAGTTCGATGTCGCCTCTCGCATTCTGACGAAGGCTTCCTGGCCCCTGCATTCGGCGATCGCCCGCGACCATCTCGATGCGCGGCATATCGATCTCAAAATCGCCGCGGCGAAAAGCCTCTATCGTTTCATCGAACGTCATTTGGGCTCCAGAACAGGCCGGTCATTCGGTTGCAAGGGCGTTCGGGCGCCCGAACCGACGGGCACCTGGCGAAGCTTTTCCCGTCACCGGATCAGCGACCTCGCCGAGCTCATTGCGCCATTCAATTCGTTCAAGCGTCGGCGTTATCTCAACGGGGAGCCCGTTGAAGTAGCGGCCTTGGTCGAACACCATTCCGATCTGGCGCGGCGTATCGCGCGTGTACAGGGCGGCGAGCTGCGGGGTGCCTCCGGAAAGAGGGTCATCTCCAGATCTGATCGCATCGCAGAACGAGGCGAGGAGCGCTCTGCTTCGTCCCGCAGCATCCGATTGCTCCCATCGATCACGGTGAGCCTTTGCTGCCGACTTCGCTGAACCGATTGAACCGATGACGTCGGTGCAGGTGGGTATCGGCACCTCGTGAGCTTGCGTTGTGCGAACGGTGGCGTCGAACTGCATGTTCCAAGCGCGGAACGACGTGTTCGGCCAAGGCTGGCCCCGGAACAGATGATGGATCGTAAAATCTAGCGTCGGGGTGTTGACTGGGCTCGCAATGGCTCGCTTCACGGTCTCGAAGATCAGCGCCTGTCGCTCCTGCGCGGTTGCGATCGGCTCGAACAGTATCTCGGCGTCGATCGCGCTTACGATCTGTCCCAGGATCAATGCGGGGAGCACGACATCTCCGCAAAATCCAAAAAGATGGGGTTCGGTTCTCGTGGAGAATATACTGCGTCCGGCTTCCCAGCGCTTATCGGCAGAACCCCATGTGATTTTGCTGTCCGACACCAAATACACGGCTCGCGGCAGGTCCGGCGCTTCACCGGTATCTGAATACGAAATCCAGGACATCAACGTTGTCATCAGGTGTAAGGCCCCAGCTGCATCTCTGACTTCAAACGAGGGGGCGGCCAGCCCTACGGTCGGCCGCCTCAGGAACCTTAGTCGTCGTAATAGCGAGAATCGTCCACCTCGCCGGTCGTGGCGAAGCTGGGATTCGAATAGCCAGTCCTGCCGGCAACCCGGTCGAAGGTCACCACGGATTCAAACGCAATAGAGTCGCCGTGGAAAGCACGGTCTTGGTCGTTTTCGCCGTTCAGATGGCCGTCGACGGTGGCGATCAGTGCATCGTCGCCGTGCTCGACCGTCACCTCGTCAGGGTAGAGCTCGTCGAAGAAGGCGTTGGTCGATGCGATCTCCCCAGACAGTGCATCCTCGATCGTGAAGGCATTGTCCCGAATGAAATCCGCACCGATGTGATCAACCAGATCGCGCGTCAGCCAGACGGTTCCCGTGAACTGTCCGGATGCCTCGAGATGTTCGACCAGCAGGTCGACGATGACGTCGTTGGCCGGCAGATCTTCCGGCAGGCCGGAAAGCGCTGCACGCCGGATGTCGAGCAGCGGAAGATCGGGGATCATGATGTCCGCCTGCGACAGCAGGTCCAGCGGGCGCTGCGTCTCTGCCCTGAGCGCCGAGCCTGTTCCATAGCCGAAAAAGGCGGCGACTAGCTCATGTGCGTGGCCGGACGACAGCTTGCCGCCGGTAAGCGCCGCATAGTGTGTGCGCAGATGATCCGCGCAATCTTTGTGAATGGTCATGCGATCCTTCCTTCAGGCCGGCGGCTTTCTGGTGATCACAAGCGCTTCATGACCACCATGCGCCGGCGAAAGAAGTCGCCATTGTCGTGGTGTCGTTTGGTCGTATGCCGCCTTTAGGGTCGCTTGCAGCCCGGGCAATCGGCTCCTCCGTCGGATTTGGGGTGGCGGCCTCGGGGTTGCAAGCGGCACTTGGCGATTTTCTAGATCGCCGACGCTCGAATCTGGATCGAAAAAAATTTATGCCGGGATTCCGTTCGGGGCATGACGCTCAGATGGCAAAGCTCCGCATGGTGGGTGGCGACTTTACATTGGCAGCAGCGATCGAATGGCGGATCCTGGCAAAAGCTGTCGGCCGCATCAATGACGCCAAATGTCTTGAGTTGGTCGAGAGCTGCCGCCCGCTTCGCACCGGCGCTGACCCAGAAGCCGCTACTCAGGCTGCCGCTTCGCTTTCCAACTTTGGCGATCAATCGTTTCAGGCCCCAGGCGGGAACATCAAAGCCTGCAGCGGCGGCGATCCTCCGAACGGCGATACCAACCCCAATTGTCCGCAGCCGAAGCTTGACCCATGGAGTGTTCGATGTTTGTTCCGGAACGGCGCCTGTCGCGAACTTGCCGGACGACATCGATGAGGAAAAGCGATGCAAGTGGCCGCACCTAAGATGCTTGACACCCAGTCTTTTTCTTGAGAGCCGGAGATCAGGCGATCGGGGGCTGGCGCTTATCTTGATGCAGCAGGTGGTCAATCCTTTAGACACGCGCTTCATTGTCTTCCTTCGACTTGGTCAGAGGCGTTCCGCCGGATGACCAGCATCGCCTTCGAGACCGTCATAGACGACTCACTGTCGAGGATCACGGATGTCGCCCAGTTGAAGGTCATGTTGAACAAGCGCGTCCTGAGCTTGGTGAACGACTTCGAGGACGGGAAATGGCTCAGCAGTCGTTTCCAGAGCTATCTATGGGACAATATCGCCCAAACCGCGCTCTCGGAGCGGGAAAGACTTGCCTTAGCGGATCAGAGCCACTCGGCACTTGTGGCTGCCGCTCGGAATCTCAGGCTCACTGACAAGGACGAGGTTGGTCAGGGAAGCGAGATCGCTGAGGTCTTCCTCTACGGAATAATGAAAAATCATTTCGGGGCGCTGCCAGTCGTGCCCAAGATATTCTACAAGCAGAACGTCCAGGACAATGCGAAAGGCGCCGATAGCGTCCACATCGTGATCAGCGAGGATGGCCAAGACTTCACGCTATGGTTCGGTGAAGCAAAATTTTATAATTCCATCGTCGACGCACGTTTGGATGCGGTGGTGAACTCGGTCTACGCGAGCCTCGACACGGGCAAGCTCAAGAAAGAAAATGCCATTATTACCAACGTGTCGGATCTCGACCGGCTGGTGCTATCCGGTTCCCTGCGGACGAAGATCAAGGCAGCGCTCAGCAGCCAGGTGTCGATTGATCATCTGAAGCCGAAAATCCACGTTCCGATCCTCATTCTCCACCAGTGCGCCGAGACAGCTAAATGCGTTCAGCTCTCCAACGAGTATCGGAACGCGATCTCCGCCCAGCATAGGGAGAGGGCCGAAGCCTACTTCTCCAGGCAAGTATCCGGGTCGTCCCGGGTCCACAGGTACGGCGACATCCAGTTCCATCTGATCCTCTTCCCAGTTCCGGACAAGAAGGCGGTTGTCGAGACCTTCCTGGGAGCGGTCTCCTACTTCAAGGGAGCGGCGTAATGGAGGTCTTCGCCGCATGTTCCGAGGTGAACGACCTCATCGAAGGCGGCAACGACCTCGCCGCGCGAAACATGCTGATACGGCTTCTGGGCGATCTGGACCGTAGCAGGACTCCCTACCCTCAGGTCCTGAACCAGCTGATCCGGACGGCGGGGCTCTTCCCCTATCTGCAGCTCGAGACTGCTTCATGGGATCAGAAGTTCGTCCATGAGGCGTTCGCGGTCGACGTCGGCAACCGGACCGCCACGCTGCATCGCGAGCAGTCCACGGTCCTGTCAAAGCTTCTCGACGGCAGGAGCATAGCCGTGAGCGCCCCGACCAGCTTCGGAAAGAGCTTCATCATCGACGCGTTCATCGCGGCGAAGCGACCGGACACCGTCGTGATCATCGTGCCTACGATCGCGTTGATGGACGAGACCCGACGTCGCCTGTACAAGAAGTTCGCGCGGCAATACGGCATCATCACCGCGCCTGACGCCCCACTGGAAGCGCGGAACATCCTGATCTTTCCGCAGGAGCGCGCCTTCGGCTACATTCAGAAGCTGAAGAAGATCGATCTCCTAGTCATCGACGAGTTCTACAAGGCGAGCATCGCCCACGACAGGGAGCGGGCACCGTCACTCATCAAGGCAATCGTTCAGCTGTCTCGTCGATCCGAGCAGCGCTACTACCTGGCGCCGAACATTAAGAAGCTGCAGGACAACGTCTTCACGCGCGACATGGAGTTCCTGGAGCTACTCGATTTCAACACCGTCTTTCTCGAAAAGCACGAGATCTACAAGGAGATCGGCGGCGACGCGCAGAGGAAGTCCGAGGCCCTGCTGTCGATCATCTCGCCGCGGAAGGAGAAGTCGCTCATCTACGCCGGGACCTACGCGGAGATAAGAAGGATCGCCGATCTCGTCGTGGCCCGACTGGACAAGGTCGATCGACTTCACACCAGCCATTTCGCACGCTGGCTTCGAGAGAACTATCAGCGGGACTGGGTTCTGGCCGACCTCGTGGAGCGGGGTGTCGGCGTCCACAACGGCCGGATGCACAGGTGTCTCAGCCAGCTTCAGGTCCTGCTGTTCGAGCACGACAAGGGGTTCGACAGCATCATCTCGACGTCTTCGATTATCGAAGGCGTCAACACATCCGCGCAGAACGTTGTGATTTGGAAGAGCAAGCTCGGACAGAACAACCTGAAGGATTTCACGTATAAGAACATCATCGGTCGAGGCGGTCGAATGTTCAAGCACTTCGTAGGCCACATCTACCTTCTGGACTCGCCGCCGAAGGAGGAGGATACGCAACTCCAGATCGAGTTCCCGGATACGCTTCTGGGAGGCCTGGACGAGACTCAAGACCGTGAAAGTCTCACCGAGCGCCAGATTGAGAGAATTATTGAGTATAAGCGTCAGCTTTCAGACATTGTTGGTGCGGACAACCTCGCGCGAATCAAGAGAGACAACTTGCTTCAAGACAGCGACGCGGACTTCCTGCTCAAGACGGCCAGTGACATGAAGGATAACCCCGACGATTGGAAAGGCTTCGGCTACTTGAACTCGGGCAATCCCTCCGACTGGGAGCGAATGCTCTACAAAGTGATTGCCCTCAAGCCCTCGGGATGGGACGCGCCTCATGGTCGCGTGGTCGCGGTGGTCAAGGCCCTTGCGGCCAATTGGACGACCGACATGCCGACGATGCTCAGGCAGGTGTCAGGCGAAGGTATCGAAATCGAAGCCTTCTTCCAGCTCGAGAGGACGGTCACGTTCAAGCTATCTGCTCTTCTGAGTGACGTTAACGAACTTCACAAGATGATTGTGAACCCCTCCGTTGACATCGGTGGCTTCCTTGGAAAGGTGAGCCATGCGTTCCTGCCTCCGGCCGTGCACAATCTGGAGGAGTACGGCCTTCCCCGGATGATCTCGCGCAAGCTGCACAAAGCCCGCTACATGGATTTCTCGCAGCCTGATCTCGACCTCAGGAGCGCGCTGGATCTGTTCCGCAGCAAGGGTCTCGACGTCGCACTCAAAGTTGAAGGCCTGACGGCGTTCGACCGATACATCCTCAAGTTCTTCTTTCATGGCATAACGCCGGACGACACGTCTTCGACAGCGGCGTAGCTCTGCAGCCCCTTCCCTTCATGCCTTAGCCCACCTTATTAACGGACGGCAGCTTAGCCTAACCGCTGCCCGAAAGCGGCCTGTCCGCTCCTCACCATCGCCTTTGGTTTTGGCTTAGGTACTTTCAACTTCGCTACCCGGTCGCAAAGTGGATTGAGATGGAACCATCTAGGCTTGATGCTGGCCAAACTGCACAACGTGCCCCCGGGGGTGGGCTGCCCAGCTGGCACGGAGGCCGTTGTTGATAGCGATCTTAGCCGAGAGTAGTCGCTACACCCACTCCGCTAACGACATAGCCTTCGGAGCCACGATAAATCTGCTCCGTCTATGATGTGGATTGATTCGCCTCGATCGCCTCGCCGGCACTTAACCTACTGTCCGTAATGGCAGCCGAAGACCTAGGTCGCCGCAGATGCATTCTGCACCAACAAACGAGCAAGCCGCATCGCGACTAGATCGGTAAAAAGATGGCGGCTGGTCAGCTTCAAGTTCGCCCCCGTTCAGCCTTAGCCGCTTGCAGTCGCACCGAAATGTGGGAACATGTGAGGGAACACAAAGCTGATTGATCAGAAAATCCGCCGAAATCTGTCGTTTCCGAGGGGAATAGTGGCGGAGACGGAGGGATTCGAACCCTCGGTACGGTTTCCCGTACGACGCTTTAGCAAAGCGTTGGTTTCAGCCACTCACCCACGTCTCCGGATGCGGCAGAGTGGGCGCTATAGCGAGGCGCGGCGGGCGGATCAACTGGGCGCGCGTGCACGGCCGGGCGTAATTTCGCGGCGATCCGCCAATCGTTCATTGCCCGGCAAGCGCGTCGATGGTTAACCCGTCCGCGGCGGTTTGGTCGCGGGGGATTGGCATGCGTAGGTTGGGATATGCGATGACGGCGGCGGCGCTGCTCGCGGCGAGTGCGTCGGCGCAGGTGACGACGATCGATCCCAATCGCGCGATCGACGGCGATCTCGCCACTTCGGCACCGCCACGGACCGCGGCGCGCCCCGCCCCGCGCCCCGCCGATCCGCCCGTCGAACCGGCGTCGCCGGCACCCGGCTTCGATGCCGCACCCTCCTCCACCCCGGTGCAGGAACGCGGCCGCGTCGAGGCGGTCAATCGGGCGGCCGAGACCTATCATCGCGACGACCTGCTCGCCGCGGGCGAGGACGTGTTCGGCAAGGGAGCGGCGGGCCTCGCCGGGCTGCTCGAGAAGGTGCTCAAGGAACAGGGCGAACCCAATGCCTATATCGCCGGGCGCGAGGCGTCGGGCGCGTTCATCGTCGGCCTGCGCTACGGCTCGGGGATCATGAGCCACAAGGTCGAGGGACAGCAGCCGGTCTATTGGACCGGGCCGTCGATCGGCTTCGACGCCGGCGGCGACGCCAACAAGGTGTTCGTGCTCGTCTACAATCTCTACGACACCGCCGACCTGTTCCACCGTTTCCCGGCGGCGGAGGGGCGGCTGTATTTCGTCGGCGGGTTCGCCGCGACCTATCTGCGCCGCGGCAATATCGTGCTGATCCCGATCCGGCTCGGCGTCGGCTATCGTGCCGGCGTCAACGTCGGCTATATGAAGATCACCCGCAAGGCGCGCTGGCTCCCCTTCTGAGCGGCGCGGCCTATCGCTCGAGCCGCCAGCCGAGCGTCTCGCCCGCGTGGAACGGTACCACGGCGGTGTCGCCTGTGCCGATGCGCGCGGGCACGGCGACCGGTTCGCGCACCAGCGTCACCGTGCCCGTGTTGAGCGGCAGGCCGTAGAAGCGCGCGCCATGTTCGGCGGCAAAGCCCTCGAACCGGTCGATCGCGCCTTCCTCGTCGA
Source organism: Sphingomonas kyungheensis (assembly GCF_037120395.1). Classification (NCBI taxonomy): domain Bacteria; kingdom Pseudomonadati; phylum Pseudomonadota; class Alphaproteobacteria; order Sphingomonadales; family Sphingomonadaceae; genus Sphingomonas; species Sphingomonas kyungheensis. The sequence goes on along the minus strand of NZ_JBBBDM010000016.1, from coordinate 23,709 downwards.
ACACCTGGAGATAGGTTTCGAGCGCATAGGGCGCGTTGAAGATGCCGGCGCAGCCGCAGCCCGATTCCTTCGCGCCGACGACGTGCGGCGCGCTGTCGGTGCCGAGGAAGAAGCGCGGGCTGCCGGACACCGCGGCACGGCGCACCGCCAGCCGGTGCGATTCGCGCTTGGCGACCGGCAGGCAGTAAGCATGCGGACGCAGCCCGCCGTCGAAGATCGCATTGCGGTTGATCACCAGATGCTGCGGCGTGATCGTCGCGGCGATCGGATGCGCCGCCTCGGCGACGAACGCCGCCGCCTCCGCCGTGGTGATATGTTCGAGGACGATCTTGAGCGCGGGATAATCGCGGATCAGCGGCGTCAGCACGCGATCGATGAACACCGCCTCGCGATCGAAGATGTCGATGCTGCGATCGGTCACCTCGCCGTGGATCAGCAGCGGCATGCCGATCCGCTGCAGCGTCTCGAGCACGTCGGTGAGCGCACGGATATCGGTGACGCCATGCGCTGAATTGGTCGTCGCATGCGCAGGATAGAGTTTGCACGCGGCGAAGACGCCCTCGGCATAGCCGCGCGCGATCATCGCCGCATCGGCGTGATCGGTGAGGTAGCAGGTCATCAGCGGCGTGAAATCGGTCGCCCCGCCGAGCGCCGCGAGGATCCGCTCGCGATAGGCGATCGCCGCGGCCAGGTCGGTCACCGGCGGGGTCAGGTTGGGCATGATGATCGCGCGCGCGAACTGCCGCGCGGTATAGCGCGCGACCGCATCGAGCATCGCGCCGTCGCGCAGGTGGACGTGCCAGTCGTCGGGGCGGCGGATGGTCAGGCGGTCGGTCATTGCGCCTCCCTATCGGTCGTCCGGCCGCACCGCCAGCTTGATGACGCCCGCGGCGTCACTAGCTTAGCCGCATGCAAGCCACCACGCTCAGCGATCGCGCGCTCGTCCGTCTCGCCGGCCCCGATGTCCGCGGCTTCCTCCAGGGACTCGTCACCAACGACATCGGCGGCGCGCTGCCGGTCTGGGCGGCGCTGCTCACGCCGCAGGGCAAGGCGCTGTTCGACTTCCTCGTCTGGGCGGATGGCGACGATCTGCTGCTCGACGTCGAGCGGGACGCCGCCGATGCGCTGATCCGCCGGCTGACGCTCTACCGGCTGCGGCGGCCGATCGTCATCGCGCGCGACGAGACGCGCGCCGTCCATTGGGCGCCGGATGGTGCGGCGGGTGTCGCCGATCCGCGCCTCGCCGCGCTCGGTCGCCGCTGGCTGGCGCCCGCGGGCGAGCCGGCGCGCGGCTGGCGGGCGCATCGCCTGGCGCTCGGCGTGGTCGAAGGCGTCGCCGAGCTCGGCAATGGCGAGACGCTGTGGCTCGAATGCAATGCGCGCGAGCTCAATGGCGTCAGCTTCGCCAAGGGCTGCTATATCGGACAGGAGAATACGGCGCGGATGCACCATCGCGCCAAGGTCAACCGCCGCCTCGTCGTCGCGCCGCTCACCGCCGCCGGCGAGCGTACGCGCACGACCTACCCCAACCTCGGCCTGATGATCGAGCATCGCCGGGTCGAGGCGTTAGGCGATGCGCTGCGGCCAGACTGGCTGGCCGCGGCGCTCGCCGAGGATCAGCGGCCCACCGCGGTATAGGCGAAACCGGCGCCTTCCACCTCGTCGCGGCGGTAGACGTTGCGCAGGTCGACGAGCACCGGCGCGGCCATGATCGACGCCAGCTTGGGCAGGTCGAGCGCGCGGAACGCATCCCATTCGGTGACGATCACCACCGCGTCGGCGCCGGTCGCCGCCTCATAGGCATCCTTGCAGAAGGCCAGCTCGGGCATCATCCGCTCCGCCGCTTCCATCCCCTCGGGATCATAGGCCCGCACCGTCACGCCGGCATCGCTCAGCGCCTGCGCGATCGCGATCGACGGCGCGTCGCGCATGTCGTCGGTGTTGGGCTTGAAGGTCAGGCCGAGCAGCGCGACGGTCTTGCCCTTGGGCGCATCGCCGAGCGCGTGCAGCACCTTGCGGCCCATCGCGCGCTTGCGGCTGTCGTTCACCTTGACCACCGCCTCGACGATATGGACCGGGCTCTCGAAATCCTCGGCGGTCTTGAGCAGCGCCAGCGTATCCTTGGGGAAGCACGAGCCGCCATAGCCGGGGCCGGCATGGAGGAACTTGGCCCCGATGCGATTGTCGAGACCGATGCCGCGGCTGACGTCCTGGACGTTGGCGCCGACCGCCTCGCACAGATCGGCGATCTCGTTGATGAAGGTGATCTTGGTCGCGAGGAAGGCGTTGGCCGCATATTTGATAAGCTCGGACGTCCTCCGACCGGTGAACAGGATCGGCGATTCGTTGAGGTAGAGCGGGCGATAGACGCCGCGCATCACCTTGCGCGCGGCCTCGTCGTCGGTGCCGATGACGATCCGGTCGGGGCGCTTGAAGTCGCCGATCGCGGCGCCCTCGCGCAGGAATTCCGGATTGGAGACGACCGCGACGTCGATCTCCGGCCGCTTCTCGCGCAGGATCGCCTCGACCTTGTCGCCGGTGCCGACGGGCACGGTCGACTTGGTGACGACGACGGTCGGCCCGGTCACCGCCGCGGCGATTTCCTCGGTGGCGGCGAAGACATAGCTGAGGTCGGCATGGCCGTCGCCGCGCCGCGACGGCGTGCCGACCGCGATGAAGATCGCATCCGCGCCAGCGACCGAGGCGGCAAGATCGGTGGTGAAGGTCAGCCGACCCGCGGCGACGTTGGTCGCGACGAGCGATTCGAGCCCCGGCTCGTAGATCGGCATGCGCCCGGCCTTGAGCGCGGCGATCTTGCCCTCGTCCTTGTCGACGCAGATCACGTCATGACCGAAATCGGCGAAACAGGCCCCGGACACCAGGCCGACATAGCCCGAACCGATCATCGTGATACGCATCGATATCCTCTTGGCGGATGAGATTGTGGCACCGTCTCTAACCAAACGCGGCGCGATTGCCAGCCTCGGGCAACCGCCGCCGCGACGCACGTCCCATCGCGGGATGCGCGCAACAAAAAGGGAGGCCGGCTCGCGCCGACCTCCCGATCTGTAGTCCTACGAAAGGAGCTGGTCTTACTGACCGGCGCCCGGGCCGTAGGTGACTTCCACGCGACGGTTCTGCACTTCGCGAACGCCGTCGGCGGTGTCGACGCGCGGGCGGCTCTCGCCGAACGCTTCCGTCGAGATGACACCGGCGGGGATGGCGTGCGACGTCATGTACGCCTTCACCGAGTCCGCGCGGCGCTGCGACAGGCCGACGTTGTACTTGGCCGAACCCGACTTGTCGGTGTGACCCGCCAGCATGACCTGCGCGTTGCCGCAGCTCTGGTACTGGCTGATGGCGTTGTCGAGGATCGACGCGGCCTCGGGGGTGACGTCCGACTTGTCCCACTCGAAGAACACGATGAACGGACCAGGCGAGCAGACCGGAGCCTGAGCGACCGGCTCGGGAGCCGGCGGCGGGGGAGGCGGCGGCGGCGGCGGCGGCGGCGGCGGCGGCGGCGGGGTCGGCGTACCGAAGTTGTACGTCACGCCACCGAGGATGCTGTGCGACCGGAAGCGACCGTCGAACTGACGGTTGGTCACGTCGACCAGCTTGACGTTGTCGGCGTTGAAGAAGCGATACTTCAGCGTCGCGTCGATGTGGTCGGTCAGCGGAGCGCGGACGCCGGCGAGACCCTGCCACGCGAACACGGTGTCCGAATCGTCGACGAAGTTGCCGCGGGTGTTGAGCGCGTAGTTCGCCTTGACGCGAGCGACGCCGACACCGCCGCCGACGAAGCCCTGGATGCCGTCATCGTCACCGAAGTCGAGCAGGCCGTTCAGCATGAAGCTGAGCGCCGAGGTCTTGCCGCCGGCATAGTCGTACGAACCGGCAGCCGCGTTGCCCAGGCCAGCGGCGGTGTACGCCGGGGTGGTCAGCGTCGAGCTGTAGCCGTCGACGGTCGCCGAACGGTAGCCGACTTCGGTTTCGACGCGGAATGCACCGAAATCGTAGCCGATCACGCCATCGACGTCGTAGCCATAGTTGTGGTCGACGGTAGCAGCGCGCGAGACGGCGCCGATGTCATAGTTGATGTCTTCGACGATCATCGCGCCGCCTTCGACGCCAACGTACCACGACTTGTCGCGGGCGAGGGCGGGAGTGGCGAGCGCGGTGGATGCCAGTGCCAGTACGACGGCAAGCTTCCGCATAGAAGTCCCCTTTCTTGAGTGTCACTACGGACAGGGCAAACTCACTATCCGAGGGTTGGTTTCCACGCAAGAATGCAAAAGCCGGGACCTGTTGCAGGAATCCCACACTCATTTTCACCGCGCGATCAGACCGTGCTGTCGCAAAGCACTGAGAATCCTAGTCAAAACCTCCCGGGCCACGTTATCCACGATGGTTCCGCCGACAGGGTCGTCGATCGCCGCGCCGCGCGCGCCGACGACGGTTTCCCCGCCGATCACCAGCCGACCGGCACAGACGTCGCCATCGTGCCACGCGCCATCGTGGTAAACAATCGGTTGACGTGTCGAAGCGTTCCATGCGGCATAGCCCTCGGCGGGCCGGACGAAACGCCAGCCGTCGCCGGTCCAGCCGGCCAGCGCCTGCGCCTGCCCCGCCCACAGCCCCTCGGGCGCCGCCCCGACGATCCAGCACTGGCCGGGCCGCGGATCGGCGGGCGGAACGTTGCCGCCGGCGCCGGCCACCACCGGCTGGACGAGCATGTCGAGTCGCACCAGCGCCTCGTTGTGGGTAAGCTCCTTGCCCGCCTGGCCGGGCGCGAGGAAGGGCAAGGCCAGCCGGGCGCTCTGGTCGATGGTGGTCATGCCGTGTCTCCCACGATGATCGTCAATGGTGTCGAGACGGCGAGCGTCCCCAGCTGGACGACCGTGACGCTCGTCCCGGCCGGCGGCCGCGCCGCAGCGGTGAAGCGATAGGCGGGCGCGTCGGTGACGGCCGCCTGCGGTCCTGCCGATGTCGTCCAGGCGAGGCGATAGCCTTCGCTCTCCTCGCCGAGCGGCACGTCGACGCCGTCGCGCCAGCTCCATCCGGCACGACTGCGACGGACCCAGCGCACGGTCATGCCGCCGTCCGCCTCGACGGTGACGGAGCCGAGCACCGGCGCGGGAGGCGCGACCGAGGCGCCGGTGATCGTCACCGCCGTCTCCACCGGCGCCGCATCGCCGACGCCGCTCGCCAGCAGCCGCAGCCGCCGGCCGATCGCCGCCGCCGGCAGCGCGATCGCGGTGATCGCGTCGGGCTCGATCAGCACGAATCGCTCGCCGGTACGATGCGTCGCGATCGCCGCCTCGCTGCCGCGCACGCCGCGCATCAGGTCGGTCAGCCGCCAGCGCCCGCCGCCGAGCGGCGTCGCGGTCGCGAACTGGATCAGTTCGTCGCCGACCAGCGCGAGATTGCCGCCCTGCCCGCGCATCACCGCATCGGCATCGCCCAGCATCATGTCGTCGCGCAGCAGCGTGACCACCACCGCGCTCTGCCGGTCGGCCAGCCGGCCGGATGCCGCCGCGGCGGGCGGCACGTCGACCGTGCCGATCATCCCCGGCGCCGCGCTCGCCGGCGCCGCGCTCCAGCTCGCGCCCTCGTCGAGGCTGTAGAGCAACGTCGCCTGTCGCCAGCCCGGCCCGCTGCCGCACGCCACGACGCTTAGCCGCGGCAGCGTCAGCGGCGCCTCGCCGAGCCCGGGCAGCTCCGCCGCCGCGAGCGCCGTGCGCCCGATCGGCAGATCGGCCGCCGGCAGGCAGGCGCCGCTGCTCGCCGCGCCGGCCACCGGCACCGTACCGATCGGCAGCAGCGTCAACGTCGTCAGCACGCCCGAGATGCTGCTGCTCGCCACCCGCCAGCGCCCCGCCTCGCCATCGAGTGCGACGATCGCGCCCGGCGCGATGCCGAGTCCCTCCCGGCCGAGCGCGACCTGCCGCCGCGTCCGCTCGATCTCGCCCCGCGCGAGCAGCGCCGCCGCGACGCCCTTCGCCGCGGTCGCGTCGATCACCGCGGGCAATTCGACGCGATCGATCCGCTCGCCCGGTCCCGGCCGCCGCATGCGCTGCACGCCGACCTGATAGTCGCGCGCCGGGTCGTGATGCGCCACCGCCACCTCGCGCGGCACGCTGGCGAGCGCGGCGACCGTTCTGCGCCGCCGCGGCGTCCGCCCGCCCGCCGCCAGCCCCGCGTCGGCGATCGGCACCGCCGCACCCGTGTCGGTCTGCCGCACCAGCCGCGCGCCGTCGCTGCGCCACCAGCCGCCGTCGAGCAGCGCCAGCGTCTCGAGCACACCGCGCACGTTCGCCCCCGCCGCGGCGAAGCCGTCGAGCGGCAGCCCGCCCTGCGCCGTCACCTCGGGCGCGATCGTCGCGGCGATCGTCCCGCTCGGCACCGCCGCCGCATCGGCGACCACCTCGAAGGTCAGCGACGGGATGCGGTTGCCGAAATCGGCGAGCAGCAAGCCCTCGAACACCGCATAGGCGATACCGCGATAGGCGGGCGTCGCCCCCATCGCCGCGGCGATCAGCGGATCGACCGGCTGGTCCTCGCTGCCGGGATGCAACCGGAAGCCCGTCTGCGTCTTCCAGTCGCCCGCCGCGCCGCGCAGGAGTCTGCCCTCCGCCCAGATCCGCCGCACCGCGACGATCGGCCGCGCCGACAGCGCCACCGCGAAGCTCGCGCTGTAGCTGTAGGTGTTGGTCGCCGGCCGCCCCTTGCCGCCGCGCTGGCTGTTGCGGGTCTCGATCAGGTCGGTCGACCAGATCACCGTTCCCGCGACGCGCATCGTCCCGAACAATTGCGGCAGCGGCGTGCCGTAGCTCGACGTCTGCACCGACAGGTCGGCGAGCCGCGGCCCCTCGCGCGCGGCGTGGCGGAACAGCCGCGCATCGATTGCCTGGCCGAGGATTGCGCCGACCGCGCCGCCGATCGGCCCGCCCAACGCTCGCCCGACCGTGCTCAGCACCAAGGTCGCCATCACCCTTCCCCCTCGTACCGCCAGGCGCCGAGCAACGGCCAGTCCGGCCGGCCCGGTCGCTCGACCACGCGGCGCAGGGCCGCATCGGCATGGACGATGCCGCCCGCGACTCGCACCGCACCGTGCAGCTGCGCCGGCCCGGTCGCGAACAGCAGCACGTCCCCCGTCGCCGCGCCGTCGCCGCGCGCCAGCACCCTGTCGAACCGCGCCGCGACCTGCGCCGGATCGCCACCGCGCAGCGGATAGCCGCTCGGCACCGTGCCCCGCCAACCAGCGCCGCGCAGCGCCGCCGCGATCACGCCGATACAGTCGAGCCCGTGCGCCGGATCGCGGCCATGCAGGCGGAAGCGCACCCCGACCAGCGCCCGCGCCGCCGCCGCGACCGCCACGCCCCTAGCCACCGGAATAGCGCGTCAGCAGGTCCATGCCCGGCAGATGCGGCTCGCCCCGGAAGTTCGCCGCATTAGCGAAGCGCCCGGCACAGGTCGCGAAGCGCTTGTCGCATCCCTCGCTCAGCTCGACGAGCACGCCTTCGCCGACCGCAAAGACCGGTGGCGCGCGCAACGTCACCGTCGATCCCGCCGAGGCGTCGATCGCCTGCACCAGCCCGCCGTTCGCGCCGCCGAACCAGCGCAGCACGCCGCCGGCATAGGCGCCCGCGACCGGCTCCGCCGCGTCGAGCGTCACCACCCGCTCGGCGATCGCGAGCACCCGGGCGAACCGGCGCCGCGCCGCCATCGCGACGCGGCAACGCCGGTCGCCCAGTTCGGCGCGGCAGGCGGCGGAGGTCTCCTCGACCACCGCACGGTCGAGCGCCGCGCTCGCGCCGGCGAGTTCGGCGGTGAAGCCGTCCTCGCCCAGCTCGACCGCGCCGATCCGCCCGGCGCCCAGCGGCGCGACGATCGCGCCCATCTCCCAGTCGACCGCGAACAGCCGCACCCATGCGCCGTCCCAGCGCCCGGCGAGCAGGTCCGCCTCGCCGATCGCCGCGCTGGTCAGGCTGCCGCGCACGTCCATCGTATCCGCCTCGAGCCCGGCATGGCGCTCGATCGCCGAGGGCGTCATGCCCGGCGCGGCGCGATAGGTCATGCCGTCGATCGTCAGGTCGCGGTCATGCGTGGTCAGCCCGATCGAAATCCCGTCGCGCCGCTCGATCCGCCAGCAATAGGCGATGCACGACAGCGCGCTCACGTCCGCACCTCGATCAACGGCACCGACACCGCCTCACCGGCGAGGAAGGTCGTGCGGCTGACGCGCAGATGATCCTCGGCGAAGCGCACGACGACGTCGAACACGAAGCTCGCCGTCACGCGCGAGCCCGCTGCCGGAGCGGTGTCGAACAGCAGCATGCCGTCCGCCGCCAGGCTGAACGCCTGCGTCGCCACCCCGTCGATCGCGACGCGGACGCTGCCCGCGACCGGGCGGACGATCCGCCGGACCGCCGCGCCATAATGGCGGACGAGCGCGAACTGCCGCCTGACGCCGTCGCCGCTGCCGAGCGGCTCGTCCTGCCCCTCGGCATCGAACGGATCGCGCAGGCGAAAGGCGCGCGCCGGCCCCATCCGCGCGCGGAAGAAGGCGAGCAGGACGGCGATGTCCGCCTCGCTGCGCACCCCCGGCCCGACGTCGTAACTGGTGCGCGCTTCCGCCCAGGCGGCGTTGCGCTGCTCGGCGCCGCCCGCCGCGGTCAGGATCGTCGTCGAAAATGCCGGCGTCACCGCCGCCTCGCGGCCGAGTGCGATCGGAAAGAGGATATCGTCGTAATCCTGCATCGCATCCTCCCCTTCGAAATGGACGAAGCCGTCGCGCATCACCTGCGGCAGCGCCCACAGGGTCACGGCCGCGACGCCGCGCGCCCGCGCCGCTAGGGCCGCCGCCTCGATGCGTGGCCAATGCGCCGCCGCCTGCGCGGCCTCGGCGACGAAGCCGGCGAAATATTGCTGCTGTGCCGGCGGATAGCCGAGCCGCGCCTGCGCCACCGCGACGCCGCGCGCGGTCAGCGCGCCGTCGCCGGCGGTGACCCAGTCGTAATCTTCGAGCTGCAACACGTCGAAGGCCGGCGCCGCCCAGCCGACCGGCAAGGCGGCACGCGCCCAGTCCGGCGCCGCACCGTCGAGCACCGTCGGCAGATAGGCGAGCAGATAGGTGCGACAGCCCGGAAACGCGCCCCGCACCTGCGCGACCAGCGCCGCGGTCGACGCCGCCAGCGCCGCCCCCGCGCGATCGAGCGTCGCGCGCTGCACCGCATCGAGCGGCGCACGCACCGAAGGGATCGCAACCGGCGCGAAGGCCGCCACCGCCGCCGCGTCGTACAGGCACGGCCGCCCGTCCGCCATCAGCCACCACCACGGCTCGCCGACCTGGAAGTGCGGCGCCAGCCCCGCCGCGACGCCGAGTCCGACGAACGCCGTCGCCACCTGGCGCAGATAACGCATCGCCCCGTCATGCGCCGGCGACAGCAGCGCCGACGGCGGCGTCCAGCCGGTCTGCGCCGGCGTCCCGTCCGCCGCGCGCTGTTTCCAGTCGCTCCAGCAATGCGCGTCGAGCAGTTCGTAGCTCAGCGACCAGATCAGCGCATAGCCGAACCGCTGCGCCCGCTCGGCGAAATCGCGATGCCAGGCGGCGCAGGCGGCGTTGATCACCCCGCCGCGCAGGCTGACGTACAGCCCGGCGCCGAGCGGTTCGAGCCGGAAATAATGGCTCATCCCGACATAATGCGTGATCGCACCGCGATAGCCGAGGTGCAGCGCATTGCGCAGCAGCCGGGCCGGGGTGAGGTGATAGCTGTCGTCATACCCGCTGGCGACGGCGAAGCCGTGTTCGGGCACGACCACGTCGCCGAGCCCGATCACCGCACCCGGCCCGTCGCAGGCGATGTCGCTCAGCTCGACCCAGCCCTCCGCCGCCGCGGGCAGCAGGGCGTCGCTGCCGTCATAACCGGGCGGCACCATCGATACGAACAGCCTGTCGATATCGCCCGCCCATACCGGCCGCGCATCGTCGGGCAGCCGGAACCCGCCGGCGAGATCGGCGAAGTCGAGCGTCACCGCCGCATCCTCGGGCGTACCCGTGGCATAATTCCACAGCCGCACGTACCAGGTCGCCGCCTGCCCCGCCGCGTCGCGCCCCTCGATCGTCAGCGTCGGCCCGTTGACCGCGTCGAGCGGCAGGATTCCCTGCGACCGCCAGCGGAAGCGGAGCCGGCAGCCGCGGAAGTCGCGCTCCGTCGCATAGCGCAGCAAGGGGTGATCGAACCGGTCCTCCGCCGCCCAGATCAGCCCGGCGAGGTCGCCGCGCGTCTGGAACACCAGATCAACGCGCAGCGCATCCGCCGCCGGATTGGTCACCGCCGCCATCATCGGCCGCGGGAAGTCGACCGTCCAGAAGCGCCCGTCGAAGCGCGAGAGGACGGCGTCCGCCGCCGGCGGCGTCGTACATAGCCAGAATGCCATCCGCCCACCCCCTCATTCGCTCAGCGCCGCGCGCACCGCGCGCGCCACCTGCCGGCTCGATCGCTCCATCGCCGCCGGCGCCTCGCCCGGCGCGGTCTGGACGTGGATCGTCACGCGGACGTCGCGCGGCGCCGCCGCGGCCGGCTCGATCCGTCCGCTCGCGGTCGGCACGAACATCTCGGGACCGCGCTCGCCGATGATATAGCCGCGCCCCGCCGTCACCGGCCCGCCGGTCGCCCGCCCCGGCCAGCCGCGCTGCAGGAGCGATCCCAACACATCGGGACCGCCGTTGCCGAAACACCCGCCGGCATCGCCGCCCGCCGGCGCCCTGCCACCGCCACCGCCACCGAACAGCGCGCCGACGCCGGCGTGCAGCGCCGCCTTGGCGATCTGTGCCATCGCCGCCAGCGCGACGCCCTTCAATTCCTCGAAGCCGAAGCTGCCGCTGCGCGCCGCATGCAGCAGCGCCGCCTCGATCGTCCGCCCGACCCGCTGCGCCCCCGCGCCGAGACTATCCTCGAGCGTGCTCCGCATCGCCTCGACGTCGCGCGCGAACCCCGTCGTGTCGGCGCGCACGCCGATCATCATCCGCTCCACCTCATCCATCCGGATGTGCCTCCTGCAAGGCGGCGATCGTCGCGGCGTCGGGCGGCGTCGCCGCCCCGCCGCCGTCCCGCATCGCCGCGACCAGTGCCGCGAGTTCGGCCGGCGTCGCGCGCCAGAAGGCGTCGGGGCTCCACCCCAGGATCGCCCCCGCCGCACCCGCCAGCCGCACCGCCGCCGCCGTAAAACCGCTCATCGCCCCGCCAAAATCTGGTGGAGCAGGTGGCGCAGCACCGGCGTCAGTTGGGCGAGCCCGAGCGCGACCAGCGCCTCGCCCAGCGTCTCGCGCGTCATCCCCGCCGGCGGCTCGCGCAGGCAATGCCAGAACAGGGCGACCAGCTCGCCGATCGCCAGCTTGCCGTCGGCGGCGCGGGTGACGAGGTCGAACAGCGAGCCCAGCTCCTGCTCCGCCGCGACCAACGCCTGGAACGACGGCCGCAGCACCAGCTCGCATCCATCGACCCGCACGGCGCATTCGCCGCGCGCCGGATTGGCCGCCGCGCTCATGCCGCCACCACCGGGCCGGAGCTTTCGAGGCTCAGCGTATAGGATCGCTCGCCGTTGAAATCGCCGGCATAGTCGAGCTTGGTGACGAGGAAGCGGCCGGTCATGCTGTCGCCGCCCTCGAAGCTCAGCCGGTAATCGTCGATCGTCCCGGCGAGCGCATTGGCTCTGATCCGCGCCTCGCCCGCCGATCCGGTGAACACGCCCGCGCCCGAGACGCTGACGCTGCGCACCCCGGCGCCCGACAGCAACTGCCGCCAGCCGCCCGAATCCTTGTTGGTGATCACCACCGTCTCGCCGTTGACGCTCATCTGCGTCGTCCGCAGCCCGGCCACCGTCGCGAACGCCGGCGCCGCCGCGCCGTCGCCGATCTTGAGCAGAAAGGCACTGCCCCGTTCCACCGCCATCGTACGTCTCCTGGTTGGATAGAAAGAGCGGCGCCTGCCCGCTCCCCCGCCCCGCCTCCCATCGGCATCATGACTGGGAGGCGGGGCGGGGGAGCGGGCAGGCGCCGCCAAACGCGCTTCTGCGCGGTCCCGATCAGTTGATCCGGAACATCCGCACCGCGAACAGGCAGGTCGCGGTCCATTGCTCGCCCCGCTCGGAACGGGCGTCGCCGCGCACCTCCTTGCCGTGGACGATGCGGCTACGGGTCAGCGTCAGCGCGGCGAGCCGCCAGCCCGCGCCGAGATCGGGCGGGATCGCCGCCATCGCCGTCTCGACCTGCTCGACCAGCATGCGCAGCCGGTCGGGCTGTTCGCCGCTGTCGGTGCAGGTGACGCCGATCGTGCCGATCCGCCCGCTCACGCCCACCGCATCCGCCGCGGCGAGCACCGCGTCGTCGAGCACGACGCGCGGCAGCGAGGCGCGCAGCGGCGGCGCGGTGAACACCCGCATCCGCCGCGACAGCTGCGCCAGCGCCGCCGCCTGCAACACCGCCGCCGCGCTCACCGCTGCACCGCCGTCGCCAGCCGCAGCCGCCGGTACGGCCGCCACAGGGCCGCCACCGCGGCGGGCGGCTCGCCGCGTCCGTCGCGATGCTCGAACAGATGCGCGGCGAGCAGCACCACGCCCTGCGCGATCGGCGCGGGCACCGTCGCCCAGTCCGCCGCCAGCCCTGCCGTATAGGACACCGTCCCCGTCGCCGCGGCGCGCACCCAGCCGATCCCGCCACGATCGATGTCGAGCGCGACTCCGTCGACCGGGGCGACGATCGCCCGCACCGGCGCCTCGTCGAGCAATTGCCAGTCGGGCGATGCGACGACCGGCTGATCGAACCTTCGCTCGATCAGCCGCTGCCCGCAGAATGCCTCGGCCAGCGCCAGTGCCGCCGCGGCGGCGCGCACCAGCACGCGGTCCGCCGCCGCCATCCGCAGATAGTCCGCCGCCGCCGCGGCGGCGGCGGTGATCGCCGCTTCCATATGCCCCCCTCCCCTGTCATCCCGCTGCGGCCGCGCTCAGGCGGCGGCGAATTTCATCAGCTTGATCGCCTCGCTGTCGGCGACGCAGCCGCCGATCCGCTTGGTCGCGTAGAAGCTGACGAACGGCTTGTTCGAATAGGGATCGCGCAGGATCGTCGTCTCGCCGCGCTCGGCGATCAGATAGCCCGCGGTGAAATTGCCGAAGGCGATCGCCGCGGCATTGGCGGCGATATCCGGCATGTCCTCCGCCTCGATCACCGGATAGCCGAGCAGGCTCGCCGGCCGCCCGTCGGCCAGCCCCGGCTGCCACAGCGGATGGCCGTCGCCGGTCTTGATCTTGCGGATGCGCGCGAGCGTGCTCGCATTCATCACCCAGCAGGCCCCCTGCCGATAGGGCGCGCGCAGGCTCTGCATCAGGTCGATCAGCCGCTCGTCCGCCGCGCCGGCGAAATCGCCCGCCGCGCCCGACGGCAGATATTGCAACGTGCCGAGCGGACGCGCACCATCCCTCGCGGTCGACACCGGCTGCGTCAGGAAGCCGCGCGGGCGATTGTCGCCGGTGCCGGCGACGAACGCCGCACCCTCCGCCCGCGCGAATTCGGCGGCGATCTCGCCCGCCAGCCACAGCTCGACGTCGAACGCGGCATCGTCGAGCATCGCCTGGCTCGCCGAGGGATTGGCGTACAGCTCGCCCATCGGCGGCGCGAGTTCGGTGAACACCGGCGTCGCGCTCTCCGGCCGCGGCCCGGTCTCGCTCGCCCAGCCCGACGGCGTGCCGCCGCTGGTGATGAGCTTGCGATAGCCCGCCGATCCCACCGTCACCACCTTGGCGATCGCGCGGATGGGGGAGGCCTGGGTCAGCACCCGCGCGATCTCGGCATCGATCTCGCGCGGCACGGCATAGCCGCCCGCTTCGTCGCTCACCGAGGTGAAGGCCTTGGTTTCCAATATCGTGCCCTGCCGCACGAAGCCTTCGAAAGCCCCGTCCGCCGGCGCCACGCGTGCGCCGTCCAACGCCGGCCGATCGACCACGTCCATCGTCATTCTCCCTCCAGAAACCCTGTGCCGGGTCAGCCGACCCGATCGATCCGCGCGCCCGGCTGCATCGGCACGGCGACGAGGCTGACCTCGGCGAGCGCGACGCGCAGCAGTTCGCGCCGCGCACCCTGCGCGATGCGCAGCGGCCGGTAGCCGACCGACAGCCCGTCGACCGCCCGCGCCCGCACCAGAGCGGCAAGCCGGGCATCGTCGATCTCGCCCGCGATGCGCAGCCCGCGCGCATCCTCGCCGATCGCCGCGATCCGGCCGATCGGCGCACCGCGATGCTGCCAGAGCAGCGGCACGCGCTCCGGCCGCGCGAAGGCGCCGGCGCGGATCACGTCGCCGGCACGATCGGCGTGATCGAACAGCGCCGCATAGCCGGCGAAGCGCAGCGCGCTCATTCGAGCCACGTCCGCCAGCCGAGCTTGACCGCGAAGCCGGCGAGCAGCAGCGCCCCCGCCAGCCGCATCAGCCAGCCGGCGAGCGCCTTCCACGCCGATCGTTTGGCGTCGCGCCACGTCGCCAGCAATTCGCGCAGCGCGGCGAGATCGTCGCGTGCCTCCTCGTCGGCGAGGCCGAGCCGCTTCAACGCGCGCATCGCCGACAATTCGCCCGCCTCCTCGGCGATCGCGCGCATCGTCGCGAGATTGCTGCCCTCGCGTGCCGCCTGCGCCATCAGTTGCGCCAGAACCTCGCTCATCGTTCCACTCCCACCAATTTGCGTTTCTCGTCGTCGGTCAGGAAGCTCGCGGCGCTGACGCTCGCCCACAGCCGCTCGCGGTCCTCGCTCAGCGCCGGCACGCGATCGAGGTCGACGCGCAGGCGCGCGTCCGCGAACCAGCCGGCGAGGCCCTGCGCCAGGCCCGCGAGGATCGTCTCGGCGAGCGGCAGCACGGTCAGCCGGCACAAGGCGCGATTGGCCTCGCGGTAATTGGCATAGGTCGCGTCCCCGGGCAGGCCGAGCAGCATCGGCGGCACGCCGAAGGCGAGCGCGATCTCGCGCGCCGCCGCCGCCTTGAGGCCGACGAAGTCCATATCCGCCGGGCTCAGCGACAGCGGCTGCCAGCGCAGTCCGCCCTCGAGCAGCATCGGCCGCCCGGCATTGCCCGCACCGCCGAAGCCCGCCTCCATCTCGCTGCGCAGCCGCGCGAACTGGTCGGGCGACAGCGCCGCGCCATCCTGCGGATCATAGACCAGGGCGCCCGACGGCCGCGCCGCATTGTCGAGCAGCGCCTTGTTCCAGCGTGCCGCGGCATTGTGCACCGCCACCGCGCCCGCCGCCGCGCCGAGGCAGCCCATGCCGTAATGATCGTCGGTCGGGTTATAGCCGCGCAGATGCACCACCGCCGGCCGCGGACCCTCGGCATCGAGCCGCGTCCGCCGTTCGCCGACGCGATAGACGTACGCCGTCGGCCAGCCCGCCGCGTCGAGCTCGGCGGTGACCCGCTCGGGCCGCAAGGCGTAGAGCGCGGCGACCTCGCCCTCGCCATCGCGCAGCAGCTGGACATAGGCATTGCCGTGCAGCAGCATCTGCGCGGCGACGCTCTCCAGCAGCGCCTGGCCGCCGGTCCGCGCCTGGACGAGCGCGGCGAGCGCCGGCGCGCTGGCGACGACCGGCGCCGCCGCGACGCTTTCCGCGACCAGCTTGACCGCGCGCTGCGCGATCGCATTGCCGCCATAGCCGTCGCGCACCTGCGCCTCATAGGAGCGCGGCCAGTCGCCGACCGACACCCCCGTCGCCGCCCGCGACAGCGCCGGCCGCGCGCCCTCGCGCGCCGGCTTGCGTCCGAACAACCGCATGATCGTCTCCCGCCATCGATAGGAGCGCAAACGTCGCCGACCGACGCGCGCGTAAAACGTCCGTGCTTCCGCAAAGGCAGGAGCCCAGGATCACACGGACAAGCCTGCGTTGGTCTGCCCGCGCCGGAGCGCTACAATCCCCGCACCCCCGCCTGCGCACGCCGGCCGAGCATCAGCTCGCTCAGCGCCCATACCAGCGCATCGGCGCGGTCCGGCGACCGGCCCGGCCCATGATAGCCGCCGCCCGCGACGAGCCCGCACAGCTCGTCCTCAAGCGCGGGAAAGCGCCCGCCATGCTTGACCCGCCCGCGTTCGTACAACGTCGCGACCGGCTCGGCCCGCGCCACCTTGCCGCGGCTGGCATGGACCAGCACCACCGGCAGCGTCACGTCGGCGGCGAGCAGCACCGATCGCACCATCGCCCCGCCCTGATTGGCCTCCGCCACCACCCGGTCGGCGCGATGCCGCGCCGCGCACTCCGCCGCCGCCCGCGCCCATTCCTCCGGCGTCCGCGCGACGAGGCTCGCATCCTCCAGCACATAGCCGATGCCGGCATCGTCGCGTCCGACCGCGACGATGCCGCAGGCGTCGCCCGGTATGCCGTCGCCGCCCGCCGGCGGATCGATGCCGACGACGGTGCGGACCAGCGCCGACGGCGGTTCCGCCCGGCACGCCTCGATCCCGCCGCGCGTCCACAAGGCGCCGCCGAGATCCTCGATCAACTCGCCGTCGAGCTCCTGCCGGCCGAGTGCGGTGCCGCCATAGGCCTCTTCGACCTGCGCGACGAAGCGCGCCGGCAGGTACGGATTGTCGCGCGTCGCGCCCCGCGTCTCGATCAGCCCGCGGGTGCGCAGCAGGCGCTTCATCAACGCGGTCGGCTGCGGCGTCGTCGTCACCACCACGCGCGGTGCCGGTCCGCGCCGCATCCCCATCATCAGATTGTCCCATGCGGCATCGCCGCGCCGCCACTTCGCCAGTTCATCGCACCAGGCCGCGCTATGTTCGGGGCCGCGCAGCTGATCGGGCGCATCCGCCGAATAGACGCGCGCCAGCGCGCCGCTCGGCCAGCGCAATTCGCCGTGGCTGATCCGATAGCTCGGCACCTGCTGCGTCTTGGCGACCGCGCGCAGGCCGCTCGGCCCGTCGATCATCACCCGCCGCACCTCCGCCGCGGTCGCGCCGACCAGCGCGATACGCGCCGCCGGATCGCGCGCCACCGCGCTGACCCATTCGGCCCCGGCGCGCGTCTTGCCGAAGCCGCGCCCGGCACGGATCAGCCAGATCCGCCAATCGCCGTCGGGCGCCACCTGCCCGGCGCGCGCCCAGCCGCCCTGCCAGCGTTCGGCCAGCTCGCGCGTCGCCGCGGTTGGCAGCGACCCGATCACCCACCGCCGCTCCGCTTCCGGCAGAGCGGCGAGCGCCGCGACCATATCCCCCGCGGCCCCGCTCATGCCGCATCGCCCTGCCGCGACCGCCCGGCGACCTTGGCGAGCCGGTCGAGGATCAGCGCATCGGTCTCCTCGCGCGTCGCCACCGCCGGCGCTGCATCGCCCGCCGGGGCGCGGCGCCCCGCCAGCACCAGCCGCATCGCGGCATCGCGATCGAAGCCGCCGTCACCGTGGAGGATCGCCGCGATCATCTGCGTCTCGACGAGCAGCCGCGCGGCCTCAGTCGCCGCCCGCCAGCCGCGGGCGAAGCCGTCGTCGTCACGCAGCCGGCGATATGCCTGCGTCACGTCGACCGCCGCCGCCTCGGCCGCCGCCGCGGCATCCTGCCCCGCGGCAATCCGGTCGAGAAACACCGACGTCCGTGTCGGCGTCCACCGCTGCCGACCGCCCGCCGCCCTGCCTCGCGCCATCGCCCGCCTCCCGCTCCGCAAACGAAAGGCCGCGGCGCCGGACGGTGTCGCCCGATGCCGCGGCCCCGCCCGCAATTCCTCATCGTTCCTGTTTTGTACTCGAACAGCGTGACGATGTCAAGCATTTTGTACCAGATAGGTTTTGTCGGATCACGACCTATTGTGAACGCTCACAATCTTTGATCGACCTGTCCAACTAATTGTGTCACAATCGGTTTCATTGCAGATACAGGCGGAGAGGACGGCCAACGGCACGCGCGGGCGGATCGGTGCGGGCGACGGTCAGCTTTCCGGCGGGAACGGCAGAGACGGCATGACGCACGATCATAACCGATTAAACCGAAATGATTTTTTATGAGGATGGCGTTGGGACCCGCGGCGCACGGCCTGATCCGCTCGGATCTGACCGTCGTCGACATCGACTCGGCCTATGAGTCGATCCTCAGCCTGCCGCGTGGCGCGATTATCGGTCACAGCGTCCTCGACACGCTCGCCGCCGCCGATCGCCCCGCCGGCGAACGCCAGCTCCGCCATATCCTCGACAGCGGCGAGGCGCGATTCTTCACCCATCGCCATGCGCGGGCCGACGGCAGCATCCTGTGGGTCAACCTCCACGTCTCGCGGATCGGTGCACAGGGTGACTGGCAATTGGCGGTGACCTGCCAGCCGCTGCGTGAACCCGACGTCTCGCCGTCGGCGGTCGAGGCGCAATGGCGGATGGCGCGGATGCTGCTGACCGCGATCGGCCACGGCAAGCGCGCCTTCGGCCAGGCGCTGATGGGCAATCCCGCCACCGAGATCATGCTCAGCGCCTATGTCGCGGAGGCGGAGGCCCGCGCGATCAACGGCGGCGAGATCGCGCGGCGGATCACCGTCGACTGGCTGCTCGCGCGCCGCTGGCTGCTCGCGCTCGGCAATGCCGGTTTCATCGAGCTCGAACGCCCCGGGCCGATCACCGACGATACGCCGATCCGCCTCAGCCCGCAGGCGCTGGCGATGCTGGAGACGATCTTCGGTTCGCTGCTCTCGGTCGCGCAGGGCATGCCCGTCGAGGCGTGATCAGCGCGCCTTGCGCCGGCGCAGCGCCAGCCGCATCCGCGCCAGCCAGCTGCGCGGCAGCGGCGGCCGCAGCGGCGCGATCAATGGCTCGAACTCATGCGGCTCGAACGGCACATGCGCCAGGTCGAGCATCAATCCGGTCACGTCCTTCGACAGGGTCGCGTGATTCTCGGCGTCATAGGTCGCGCGCAGCGCCTGGCCGAGCGGTTGCAGCTTCGCCTCCTGCCGAAGGCGCAATGGGTCCCGTCCGTTACTGCCGTCGTCGCCGCCATCCATGATTGCCGCCCTCGTCCGCATCCTTGAACGACTGGCGCGGGCAAGGGTTCATCGGTCAATCGGCCGCATCGTCCTCGCTGCCCGCGTCCGCCGTCGGCTCGCCGCCGCCGTAGCAGCGATCGAGATAGTGATTGGCGATGATATAGTGGGCCCGCACCGCTTCGGGATGGGTCGCGCGCTGGGCCAGTTCCAGTTCGGTTTCCGCCCGTGCGTAGAAGTAGTTCGTGTCGTCGCGCATGTCCGTCGCTTTCCGGCGATACCGCGTATCGCAATTCCTATAACGTTTCGGCGCCCTGCCGGATCAACGGCTCGCCGCATCGGCGAGCCTGGCCCAGGCGGCGATCTCGGCGTCGCAATGCGCCGCGACCGTCAGGTCGCCCGCCCGCGCCTGCGCCGTGTCGACGCTGACCGAGCCGCGCCATTCCCAGGTCGCATTGCCCGACAGGCTGACCATCGCATCCCGCGCCACCTGCGCCCGCACCAGTCCGCCCTTGTTGAACACGGTGATCGCCGCGTCATACGCCAGCCGCCCGGTCAGACAGGCGGCGAAGGCCGAGGCGGCCATCGCGCTGCCGCAACTGTCGGTCAGCCCGACGCCGCGTTCGAACGTCCGCACGAACAGCGCCTGCGTATCCGCGTCGGCGTCGCGCAGCTCGACGAACGAGACATTGGCGCGGTTGGGCAGCCAGTCGGGCGCCGCTTCGCAGCTTTCGCCGATCGCGACCAGCTCCGCCTCGTCGATCCGGTCGACGAAGGCGACGAGATGCGGATTGGGCATCGCCACCGCGGTGAAGTGCCGGTCCGAGCCGAGCGGTGCCACCGGCGCATCGACGATCCGCCCGCCCGCGCCGTGCAGCGGCCAGGCGGCGGCGTCGAGATCCGCCGGCCCCGCCGTCTCGCGTATCGTATAGACGTCGGGCGCCAGCGCCGCGTCGCGCGCCACCGTCGCGCGCGAGGTCTTGAGCTGCACCGTCGCCCGATCGATGCCCAGCGCCTCGAACCCCATGCGTGCGACGCAGCGCAGCCCGTTGAGGCATGTCTCCGCCTCGCTGCCGTCGGAGTTGAGCATCGTCATCGCGAAGTCGGCGCCGTCGCCGGCGTCGCGGAACAGCAGCAGCCCGTCGCCGCCGACCGGCCCGCGCCGATCGGCGAGCGCCCGCGCCACCGCCGCCCATTCCGCCGCCGGCAGGGCGATGCCGCGCGCGTCGATCAGCGGAAAGTCGTTGCCCGATCCATGGCATTTGACGAAGTCGAAGCGCACCACATCCATTCCCGCTGCGACCCTGCGGGCCGCTTATGTTCTCTCTGGCGGCGCCGTTACACCCGCCGGGCCGCTCACGGCAAACGATAATGATCCGCCAGCCGGTCGAGCGCGAGCGTCAGCACCAGCCGCCCGGCGCGCGCCGGCCAGCCGAGCGCCTTTTCGGCGGCGGGCAGCCCTTCGCCCGCGCAGATCACCCGCCACGCGACGTCGGCGAGTCCCCGCCCCGCCGCCGCCAGCGCCGCATCGAACCGGCGCTTGGCGGCGATCTGCGCGGGGGTCGGGTCGAGTCCCTCGCCGCCGCCGTCAACGCGATCCGCCCAGCGCATCGTCACCCGCGGTCCGAGCGCCGCCGTCTCATAATCGTCGCGCAACCGCTCCCCCGCCTCGAACTGCCGCACATCGACCAGCCCGCGCGCGCGCAGCCAGCCGAGCGGCGATTCGGTGACGTTCACTGTGACGTGACGCCCGCTCGCCAGCACCTGATCGACCAGATCCCGCATCCTGTCCTCCTATTGCCGAGTCGCCGGTCTCTTGCCACAACGTCAGCTTTGTAGGACAGGTGAATAACCACATCGGTTAAAAAAAGGGGCGTTCGATGATCACCGCCATCCGGGAAGTCCGCCGTGCCAAGGGCATGACGCTCGATGCGGTCGCACGGGCCTGTATCCCGCCGACCACGGCGCAGACGATCGGCCGGCTCGAGACGGGAACGCGCACCGTCTCGGTCGCCTGGCTCAACCGCATCGCCGCCGCGCTCGGCGTCGCGCCCGCCGATCTCGTCACTCTGCCCGATCGCGCCACCCTGCCCGTCGCCGCGACGCTCGACGCCGACGGTGCGCATGCGCCGCGCCAGTCGCTCACCCTGGTGCCGCCCGAGCCGTCCGCGGGCAGCATCGCGATCTCGGTCGACGGCAGCGTCGGCGACTATCGCGCCGGCGACGCGATCTGGTGCGAGCTGCGCACGCCCGACCGGTTCGGCGAGGCGCTCAACCGCGACGTGCTCGTCCCCGTCGCCGCCGGCCGCTTCCTCTTCGCCCGCCTGATCGGCCGCGACGGCGACGCCCTGCTCCTCCTCCCCCTCACCCCCAACGCCCGCCCGACCGCGATCCCCTCGCCCCCCTGGCTGGCGCAGGCCGCCCGCCTGATCCGCGCGCTGTGACGATTCGGTAGCGATGCCGTTCGCGCTGAGCCTGTCGAAGCGCCGGCCGCCGCGACGGAAAGCCCAGGAGCGGGCCCGCTCCCGACCGCACGCCGGTCCGCCCGCACCGCTTTAGCTGCAACGCAACATCTGCTACAGCGCACGCCATGCTCAACCTCAACGGCATCACCGTGCGCCTCGGCGGCCGCACGATCCTCGACGGCGCGACCGCGGCGCTGCCGCCGGGCAGTCGCGTCGGCCTGATCGGCCGCAACGGCGCCGGCAAGTCGACGCTGGTCCGCGTCATCGCCGGCATGCTCGAACCCGACGACGGCACCGCCGACATGCCCAAGGGCGCGCGGCTCGGCTATATCGCGCAGGAAGCGCCGTCGGGCACCGCGACGCCGTTCGAGACGGTGCTCGCCGCCGACACCGAGCGCGCCGCGCTGATGCTCGAATCGGAGACGAGCGAGGACCCCGACCGGCTCGGCGACGTCTACGAGCGGCTGATCGCGATCGACGCCTATACCGCGCCGATGCGCGCCGCGCAGATCCTGCTCGGCCTCGGCTTCGACGAAGAGATGCAGCAGCGCCCGCTCGACAGCTTCTCGGGCGGCTGGAAGATGCGCGTCGCGCTCGCCGCGCTGCTGTTCTCTCAGCCCGATTTGTTGCTGCTCGACGAACCGTCCAACCACCTCGATCTCGAAGCGGTGATGTGGCTGGAGGACTTCCTCGTCGGCTACAAGGCGACGATCGTCGTGGTCAGCCACGAGCGCGACTTCCTCAACAATGTCGTGGATCACATCCTCCACCTGCAGAACGGCAAGATCACGCTCTACGCCGGCGGCTACGACAGTTTCGAGCGGCAGCGCGCCGAACGGATGGCGCAGCTCGCCGCCGCCAAAGCCAATCAGGATGCGCAGCGCGCCAAGCTGCAGGATTATGTCGCACGCAACTCGGCGCGCGCCTCGACCGCCAAACAGGCGCAGAGCCGGCAGAAGATGCTCGCCAAGATGCAGCCGATCGCCGAGCTCGCCAACGATCCGACGCTGTCGTTCGACTTCCCCGATCCCAGCGAGCTGCGCCCGCCGCTGATCACGCTCGACATGGCGAGCGTCGGCTATGCCGAGACACCGATCCTCAAGCGGCTCAACATGCGGCTCGATCCTGACGACCGCGTCGCGCTGCTGGGGCGCAATGGCAACGGCAAGACGACGCTCGCCCGCCTGCTCGCCGCGCAGCTGGCGCCGATGGACGGCGCGATGAACGCGAGCGGCAAGATGAAGGTCGGCTATTTCACCCAATATCAGGTGGAGGAGCTCGACGCCGACGATACGCCGCTCGAACATATGACGCGGATCATGAAGGGCGCCAGCCCGGCCGCGGTGCGCGCGCAGCTCGGCCGCTTCGGCTTTTCCGGCGACAAGGCGGTCGGCAAGGTCGGCCGGATGTCGGGCGGCGAGAAGGCGCGGCTCGCGCTGGCGCTGATCACCCGCGACGCACCGCACATGCTCATCCTCGACGAGCCGACCAACCACCTCGACGTCGATGCGCGCGAGGCGCTGATCCAGGCGCTCAACTCCTACACCGGCGCGGTCGTGCTGGTCAGCCACGATCGCCACATGCTTGAGATGACCGCCGACCGGCTGGTGCTGGTCGACGGCGGCACCGCGCGCGAATTCGACGGCAGCCTCGACGATTACATCGCCTTCGTGCTCGCCGGCGACAAGCAGGACGAGCCCAAGGCGAAAAAGGCCAAGGCCAAGCCGTTCGACCGCGACGCCGACAAGGCCCGCCGCAAGACGATCCGCGACTGCGAGGCGGAGATCGCCCGCCTCACCACCGACCGCAACGCGATCGACCGCGCGATGTTCGATCCCAAGACCGCCGAGCCCAAATTCGCCAAACTGGCGATGAGCGAGCTGATGAAGCGTCGCGCCGACGTGCAGGCGCAGATCGAGGCGGCGGAAGCGACGTGGCTGGAGGCGACCGAGGCGCTGGAGGCGGCGTGAGGGGGCACGACGGGCGTTAAGGCTGCGACAGCTCCCGGCGATCGCTGACGGCGCGATCGTCGCGTTCATCCGGGTGTGGCAGCGCGGCCGGAGACCCTGCTAGGCCGTGACGAAAGCCGGCGTCGCTTGCCCAAGCACCCGTGTTCCTGCGCATGCAGGAACCCGGGGTCAAGCAGAGTAACGGCGTGTAATCTCTGCGACCCTGGGCTCCCGCGAAGGTGTACAGTTTCGGGAGACTGGTTGGACCGGGAAGGTGTAGAACGGGGCATCGTCTGGCTGAGGAGTCGAGGATG
>NZ_JBBBDM010000015.1:0-51416 GCF_037120395.1 Sphingomonas kyungheensis | reverse complement strand
TTCTGCAGGTCGACGACATAGCTGGGCGAGGGGTTTTCATAGACCAGCCCGATCAGGTGCGAGCGGCGCTGGACCAGCGCGCGCGCGAGCATGTTGGGATGGTAATCGACCGCCGCGGCGGCCTCCCTGACCCGGCGGATGATATCCTCCGTGACGTGCGGCTGGCCGTTGAGCACGCGCGACACCGTCTTGGTCGACACGCCGGCGTGGCGGGCGACGTCGACGATCGTGGTGCGGTGCGGAGCCTGGACCATGCGCCGGTGTACGGGGCGTCATCGCGGCGGTCCACTGCGCAGGCCGCCGCAACCGCCGCGACACGGTTGACAACGTCGGACAAAGGGTATCGAACTGAGCGTGCCGCCGACGAGCGGGACGAGGGAGAGAGAGCCGATGAACCGCCGCGACATGCTACGAAGCGGACTGACCGCGGGCGCCGGGCTGGCGCTGACGCAGCGCGCCGCGGCCGATCCGGTCGATCTCTCCTTCCCGCGCGATTTCCGCTGGGGCTGTGCGACCGCCGCCTATCAGATCGAGGGCGCGGTGCGCGAGGACGGCCGCGGCCAGACCAATTGGGACGTCTTCTCGCATACGCCGGGCAAGGTCGCCAACAACGATACCGGCGACGTCGCCTGCGACAGCTATCACCGCTACCGGGACGATATCGCGCTGCTCAAGGGGCTGGGCGTCAACAGCTACCGGCTGTCGATCGCCTGGTCGCGGATCTTCCCCGACGGGCGCGGCACGCCGAACGCCAAGGGCGTGGATTATTACAACCGCATGATCGACGGCCTGCTCGCCGCCGGCATCCGGCCCTATGTGACGATGTTCCACTGGGATCTGCCGGCGGCCCTGCCCGGCGGCTGGCAGAATCGCGACACCGCATACGCCTTCGCCGATTATGCCGGCTTCATGGCCAAGACGCTGTCCGACCGCGTGCAGGACGTCATGACGGTCAACGAACTCGCCTGCTTCACCGATCTCGGCCATTTGCGCGGCATCCACGCGCCGGGGCTGCAGCTGCCGCCGGCGGGGGTGAACCAGGTGCGCCATCACGGCGTGCTGGCGCACGGCCTCGGCGTGCAGGCGATCCGCGCGCAGGCGCGCGCCGGCACCCGCGTCGGCATCGCCGACAATATCGCGCTGCACATCCCGGCGATCGAGACGGCCGAGCATATCGCCGCCGCCAAGCGCGCGACCCGCGAACGCAATGCGATGTTCCTGACCGCGATCATGGAAGGCCGCTATCTCGACAGCTATCTCGCCGAACAGGGCGCCGCGGCGCCCAAGGTGCAGGCGGGCGACATGGCGGCGATCGGCAGCCCGCTCGATTTCGTCGCGCTCAACATCTATACGCCCGAATGGGTGCGCGCCGACGACAGCGCGAAAGGCTATGCGGTCATCCCGCACATCGCCTCGTCACCGCGCATGGCCTCGCCCTGGCTCGTCGTCGCGCCGGAGGTCGCCTATTGGGGCGTGCGGCTGGTCAGCGACTTGTGGCGGCCGAAGACGCTGTACGTGTCGGAGAATGGCGCGTCGGCCGACGATCCGGTCACCGGCGGGCGGGTCGATGACGTCGACCGGATCATGTATCTGCGCAACTATCTCGGCCAGTTCCGCCGCGCCGTCGCCGAAGGCTATCCGCTCAAGGGCTATTTCCTGTGGAGCCTGATGGACAATTTCGAATGGGCGGACGGCTATGGCAAACGCTTCGGCATCCATTACGTCGACTTCAAGACGCAGCGGCGGACGCCCAAGCTGAGCGCGGCCTGGTACAAGGAAGTGATCCGCCGCAACACGATCGTGTGAGCCGCGCCGGGCCGGCGCGGCCCGTCGCGTGTCAGCCGGTCGGGCTGTCGGCGGTGAAGGCGGAGCAGCACGGTGTCATCACCGGGCCGAATTCCATCAGCTCGATCCGCGTCCCGTCGGGATCGTAGAAATTCGCCTGCCACTTGCCGTCCAGCCCCATCTGCGGGCCGTCGTGGCGGGGGCTGAGCCGGTTCTCGCGATAGAGCGTCGTCACCGCCGCCTGCATGTTGCGCACGCCGAGCGACAGATGGTTGAGCACGCCGAGCTGATTGGCATCGACGTTGGCGAGCGGCACGTCGGAGCCGGGCCCGACCATCATATATTCGAGCCAGTCGCGCCCGTCCGGCGTCTGCTGCGAGATCCAGTCGACCTTGCTCGCATCGAAGGCGCCGAACCAATAGGGGCGGAAACCGAGCAGCCGGCGGTAGAGGTCGTCCTGCCGTGCCCGGTCGTGCACGGCATAGCCGACATGGATGATCCGGCCGCTGATCGCGCCCGGGACGGCGGCATTGTCGGTGGCCGCCGCCTGGACGAACTGGATCTCATTGCCCTCGGGATCGTGGGTCGCGAACCAGCGGTCGCCGTTCGCGCCGCGCTGGACCGGCGACAAGTCGGTCTTGCCGTGGCGGGCGAGCCAGGCCCGCAATCCCGCCGCATCCGCGGTCGCATAAGCGACGTGCGCGAGCCTGCTCGGCCCGTGGCCGGGCGGCAGCGGCAGCACCTCGACGAACTGGCGCGCACCGAAATAATAGCGCGTCCCCGCCGGATCCTCGACATCCCGGCCCTCGCGCGCGCCGAGCACCCGCGTGTAGAAGTCGCGCGTCTTCGCCGCATCGGTCGCATAGACGGCGAGGTGCGACACGCCGGTGATCGCCGGCCGCTCCTCCGCCGCGGGCGGCGCGGCGGCCGATGTCGCGGTCAGCAGTCCGATCAGCGCCAGTGTCCGGATCAT
Source organism: Sphingomonas kyungheensis (assembly GCF_037120395.1). NCBI lineage: Bacteria > Pseudomonadati > Pseudomonadota > Alphaproteobacteria > Sphingomonadales > Sphingomonadaceae > Sphingomonas > Sphingomonas kyungheensis. The sequence continues at coordinate 48,658 of NZ_JBBBDM010000015.1, read as the reverse complement.
CACCCTCTCCCTGCTCGTCACCCGTGCCGTCGCGGCCGGGCTGCGGCTGTTACCGCTCCCGACACCGCTATAGGCCGCGTCATATCGCCTGTCATTGCGCAGGGTTGGTCTCGCCAGCGCCGAATTGCGCGCCGCCCGCCTCCGGGAAAGTTGGCCGGTCCGGGCCGCCGCGCTACGCCATAGCCATGCAGGAACTCACGCTTGCCGTCGTCGGCATCGACTTTCCCAATGCGGACGGCGGCAACCGCCGCTCCGAGGCGATGATGACGCTCCCCGGCGAGCCGGTCGCGCTGCGGCCCGAGCCGAAGAACCCCCATGACGCCAATGCCATCGCGGTGGTCAGCCCGCGCGGCGTCCAGCTCGGCTATCTCAACGCCGAACGCGCGCCCTATATCGGCGCGCGACTGGCGCGCGGCGAGGCGGCGGAGGCGATCTTCCAGGGGCTGGACGGCGGGGCGGCATTCATCCGGCTGCGCTTCGGCGGTGGCGCGCCGACGCTGCCGCCGTCATCGCAGCGGCCGGCGACGCCGCCCCGGCCGGCGCGCCCGCCGCGTCGATCCGAACCCTATGACCCGCACGCTTTCTATCCGGACGAGGACGGCCCCGAATGGGGTGCGTGACGACCGCCGCGCGCCGGCGGTCTCAGCGGCGGCCGAAGCCGGCGGTGCTGCTCTCGCCCGCGTCGTGGCGATCGCGGCCGGCGAGCACATTCTCCAGTTCATCGAGCGTATGCGGCACGTCGAGATGCTGCGCGCCGAGGAACAGGCGCGAACCCGCGCCCTCGGGCACCGCATGGGTGAGCTTGTCGATATCGACCAGAGCCTTGCCCGCCGGCAGCATCTCCATCTGCACAAATCGCATTGCCGTTCTCCTTATCCCCGCACAGACGCTACAGGCCAACGCGCCGGCCCGCGAAAGGGGCTCGGACGACCACAGAACAAGGACATCATCATGGCGAACGGCCGGCACGTCGAGCAGAGAGCGGAGAGACACCATGGCTGAGATCGTCATCACCCCCAGCGGCCCGGGCGCGATCGAAGCGGGCCTGATGGTCGACGAGACGGGCACGCGCTTCGTCGTGCTGACCTTCAACGAACCCGAGGCGGACCCGGTGCTGGTCACCTTCACCGTGCCGATCTTCCAGAATTTCGTCCGGCATCTCGGCAAGACCGCCGAGGCCGCGGCGGACGAGTTGAACTGGGTGGTGCCGGAATGAAGACGCCCCGCCGTCCGTAGTGACACAGAAGCAGGCGGGGCGCCGGGGCCGAATTGCCTCGCCGACGACCCTAGCCGCATATGGTTAAGGGAAGGATAACGCCTTGGCGCCCCGCCCCCGGCCCGCGGGAGCGGGGGCGGAGCGCCGGTCCGTAGTGACCGACGCCTGTGTGGTCGGCGCGCCGCCGGCTGGCAAGCCGGGCCGATCCTCGACCTGCGTCACCGTGGCACAGCCGCGCCCGCGACTGTGGCCGATCATCGCGCGCAAAGCACCGCTCGCCGCAGGACGAGGCCCGATCGCCTGCCGCTCACCCGGCGTAAACCTTTGCGGCTGCACGGATCTGTCCATCGCCACCGGCCATTCGGGTGAACGGAGAGTTACGATGCCGATCTATATCGCCATGTCGGGTTTCATCGCCGCCAATCTGACGGTGATCGCCGCCGAAGTGTGGAAGATGCGCCGCATCGCCCAGACGCGCCGCGGCTGAGTCGCCGGTCCGGGACCCGTCAGCGGCCGTCGCCCGTTGGGCGCCGGTAGAACGGAGTGAGACGCATGCCCGGATTGCTGAACGACAAAGCGACGCTGTATCGCCGCCTTCCCGACGGAGACGACGGCACGGCGCAGCACCGGCAGGAACTCGACGGCACCGTCCGCGACTGCGCCCGCTACCTGCGCGACCAGCCGGCCGAGGCACGCGACGGCTTCTTCGCCGAACTGTCGACCGGCGCACGCCTCTCCGCGGTCGAGATCGAGCGGGTGGCGAACGAGGAGGCCTGACGGGACCGGCCATCGCCGCGCATCCGGGCGAAGCGGGTTGCACGATGCAGCCGGGCTGCGCGCCGCGATGGCCGCCGGCGGTGCGCCGACCCGCACCGGCCTTATTCCCGATCGCGCCGGGATTTGCTAAGCGGCACAGGAGGATGTGCCAGGGGGCCTGTCCGCTCTTGGACGCCCGGATGATCCGTTCCCAGCCTGTCAGCGTGTTCGACCGCATCGTCGCCTGGTCGCTCGGCCTGCAACTGTCGCGAACGACGCAATATCTGCTCGCGACGCTGGTCATCCTCGCGGTGGGCGGGGGGCGCGTGCTGTTCGTGCCGGACACGCTGCCGTGGCTGCTGTTCATCCCGGCGACGATCGCCATCGCGCTGATCACGGGCAAGGGGCCGGGGCTGTTCGCCGCCGGCCTGTCGACCGCCACCGGCATCGCCTCGCTCGGCACGTTCGCGCATCCCACCTGGGTGCCGCGCCAGCAATGGATCGCGGCCGGCCTGTTCCTCCTCGTGATGATCGGCCTCGTCATCCTCACCGCCGAGCTGCGCGGGTCGCTGCGGCGCGCACGGCGGCTCAATGCCGAGCTGGTCGAAAGCGAGCGGCGGGCGGTCGAGCGGCAGGCCTTCCTGTCCGGCGTGCTGGCGAGCTCGACCGACTGTATCACGGTGCTCGACCTCGACGGCCGGCTGACCTTCATGAGCGACGGCGGGCAGCGCGTGATGGAGGTCGGCGACTTCAATGCGGTTGCGGGCTGCCCCTGGCCGGATTTCTGGCAGGGCGACGGCCGGGCCGAGGCCGAGGCGGCGATCGAGGCGGCGGGGCGCGGCGCGGCACGCAGCTTCGTCGGCAAGGCCGACACCTATCGCGGCACGCCGCGATGGTGGCATGTCGCGGTCAGCCCGATCGCCGGGCCCGACGGCCGTCCCGATCGCATCCTTGCCGTCTCGCGCGACATCACCAATTTGCGCGCCAGCGAGGAGGACCGCGACCGCTTCGTCCGGCTGGCGGAGAACAGCACCGACTTCATCGGCATGGCGCGGACCGACGGCAGCGTCTTCTATCTCAACGATGCGGCGCGGCGGCTCGTCGGTCTCGACGGCGCCGACCTCGCGCCGCTGACGATCGCCGACTTCTTCCCGCCCGACCAGGTCGGGACGGTGACGCGCACGGTGCTGCCGGCGGTGGCGCGCGACGGTCATTGGGCCGGCGCGCTCGATTTCCGGCATTTCGGCACCGGCGAACTGATCCCCGTCCTCTATTCGGTCTTCCCGATCACCGACGCGAGCGGCGCGCTGATCGGCTATGCCACGGTGACGCGCGACTTCCGCGACCGGCGCCGCGCCGAAGACGACATGCGGCTGATGAACGAGGAGCTGGCGCACCGGCTCAAGAACGTGCTGGCGGTCGTCCAGTCGGTCGCCGCGCAGACGTTGCGCGGCATTCCCGAGGCGGAGGCGGCGAGCCGCAGCCTGTCGGCGCGGCTCGTCGCGCTCGGCGCCGCCACCGACGTGCTGACCGGCCGCTCGTGGCGCTCGGCCGATCTGTGCGAACTAGCGACCCGCGCCCTTTCCCCCCACGGCCGGATCGGCGAGCGCATCCGGCTGTCCGGCCCAGCGGTGACGCTCAAGCCCGAACTGACCGTCGCCTTCGCGCTCGCGCTGCACGAGCTGGCGACCAATGCCGCCAAATATGGCGCGCTGTCGAACGACACCGGCCATGTCGCGCTCACCTGGTCGATCGACGGAGAGGGCGACGATGCCACCCTGTCGGTCTGCTGGCGCGAGGCGGGGGGACCGCCGGTGACGCCGCCGCTGCGCAAGGGCTTCGGCTCGGTGCTGATCGAACGCTCGCTGCGCAGCTATTTCAGCGGCAAGGCCGCAACCGACTATCGGCCGGACGGTTTGGTGTTCGAACTGGCAGCGCGGCTCGGCGATGCCGCCATCGTGACCGGGAATTGAACGTGGGTCAGAGCAGACCGATCGGCAGCAGGACGATCCTGATCGTCGAGGATGAGGCGTTGGTCCGCTTCGACCTCGTCGATTTCTTCACGCTCGCCGGATGGCGGGTGTTCGAGGCGGACCATGCCGAGGCGGCGATCGCCATCCTCGATTCCCACAAGGAGATCCGCGTCGTGCTGACCGACGTGCAGATGCCCGGATCGATGGATGGCGTGAAGCTCGCCCATTACGTCCGCGAACGCTTCCCGCCGACCGTCCTGTTCGTCGTGTCGGGCAATGCGCCGATCCCGCAGAGCGAACTGCCGGCGCGCACGACCTTCCTGCCCAAGCCCTTCGATCCGCACCGGCTGCTGCGCCAGATCGAGGGCATGGCGCGGGCCTAGGCCCCTCCCCCGCCCTCCCCCGCGCCCCCTTCCCGCGCCCTCGCCCGGCCGGGCCGCATGCCGTCCGACCCGCACCGGCGCCGGCGTGGCCCGACAAAAGGGTGCCGCGGCGACGGAAATCTTGCGCTGCTGCATCCTGGGATGCGAGGGGACAAAGCGTGCATTCGGATCAGCTGATTGCCTGGGTCGGCCGTCACGTCCTGCCGCACGAGCGGCAGGTGCGGCTGTGGCTGCGCGCGGCCTTTCCCGCCGCCGATATCGACGATGTCGTGCAGGAGACCTATTGCCGGCTCGCCGGGCTCGACGCCTTCGACCATATCAGCGATCCGCGCAGCTATTTCTTCCGCACCGCGCGCAACGTCGTGCTCGAACAGATCCGCCGCGACCGGGTGGTGCGGATCGAGGCGGCGAGCGGCCTCGCCGACCTCGAATCGGCGCCCGAGACGGCATGCTCGCCCGAGGAGATCGTCGCCGACCGCCATATGCTGGCGCGGATCGAGCGGCTGATCGATGCCCTGCCCGAACGCGCGCGCCAGATCTTCCGGCTGCGCAAGATCGACGGCATCGCGCAGCGCGACATCGCGACGCAGCTGCGCGTGTCCGAGACGGTCGTCGAGAATGACATCGCGCGCGGGTTGCGCCGCATTCTCGACCAATTGACCGACGAGGAGAAGGCCGAACTGCCGATCCGCCGGCCGCGCGGCGTGGCGCGGCGGGCGCGGCGCGATGCGGGGGGCTGGCGATGATCGACGATATCGCCTGTCGCTGGGCGGCCGCGATCGACCGCGGGCTCGATGCGGCGGAGGCCGCCGCGCTGCCGCTGTGGCTCGCCGAGGATCGCCGCCATCGCGGCGCGCTGCTGCGCGCACAGGCGACGCTGAGCCTGCTCGACCGCGGCCGTGCTCTGTCCGGCGCGAACCCGGCGGAGGCGGCGACCGCCCCCCCCGCGCGCCGGTGGCGGTTCGCCGGGGCGGCGGCCGGAACGGCGCTGGTCGCCGGCCTCGCCGTCGCGCTGTGGCCGGCGCCGGTCGCGCGGATCGACACCGGCGTCGGCGAGGTGCGGCGGATGCCGCTCGCCGACGGTTCGGTCGCGCTGGTCAACAGCGGCACGAGCCTGCGCGTCGCTTTCACCCCCGGTCGCCGCGATGTCGAGGTGCGCCGCGGCGAGGCGTGGTTCCAGGTCGCGCACAATCCGGCGCGGCCGTTCGTGGTGGCGAGCGGGCCGGTGCGCGTCCAGGCGGTCGGCACCGCCTTCGACGTCCGCCGCCAGGGCGATGCGGCGCGCGTCGTCGTCACCAAGGGCGTCGTCCGGATCTGGTCGGTCGCCAGCCCCGATGCGGCGATCACCGTCCCCGCCGGCCGCTATGCGGTGCTCAACGCCGGCGAGGCGCCGCAGGTGCGGCCGCTGTCGCCGCAGGCGGCGGACCAGCAACTGGCATGGCGCGAGGGGCGGATCGTGCTCGACGACATGACGCTCGGCGCCGCCGCGGCCGAGTTCAACCGCTACAACAGCGACCGGCTGGAGGTCGCGCCGCCGCTCGCCGGGCGGCGCGTCGTCGGCTGGTTCCGCACCTATGACGTCGACGGCTTCGCGACGGCGAGCGCGGCGATGGTCGGCGGCCGGGTCGAGCGGCACCACGCGCCCGACGGGACGGAAGTGACGCGCATCGTTCCCTGAAAAAAACCGCATCGGACCTGACGGAAATCGCGCGCCGGCCCATCCTACGATCAGCGCCGGATGAAGCGCATCGAAAAAAACGTTCAGGAGGGGTGTGTGATGCGCAACAGCCAGTTTTTGAGTCTGCCGCTCGTATCGGTCGTCGCGATCGCCGCCGGGTTTGCGACGCCCGCCGCCGCGGCGCAGACCGGCGTGCGGAGCTTCAACGTGCCGCGCCAGCCGGCCGCGACCGGCCTCGTCCGCTTCGCGCAACAGGCGGGCATCCAGATCCTCGCGCCGAGCGACGTCACCCGCGGCGAGACCGTCGCCGCGGTCAAGGGACAGCTCCCGATCGAGGACGGGCTGCGCCGGCTGATCGGCACGACGCGGCTGCGGCTGGTGTCGTTCGACGGGCGCACCGCGGTGATCGCCGCGAGCAGGCCGGGCGTGGCACACACCATCGCCTATGCGCCGCAGCAGGACACCGCGCCGGCGACCGCGACCGACGCCACGCCGCAGACGGACCCCGCCGACACCAATGCGGCGGCCGACAGCCCGCAGAACGACATCATCGTCACCGGCAACACCTCGGACCGGCGCACCTTGTTCAATTCCTCGTCCAACGTTACGCTGGCGAGCGCCGCGGACTTGCTGCGCAAGGCGCCGCGCTCGACCGCCGAGACGCTCGAGCTGGTACCGGGCGTGTTCGTCGAGGGCACCGCCGGGCCGATCTCGAACAATTATTCGGTCCGCGGCCTGCGCGGCGGCAGCCAGCAGTTCATCACGCTGGAGGAGGATGGCATGCCGATCCTCTACGGCGGCAGCGGCGCCGATTTCTATTTCCAGAACGACATCACGATCAACCGGCTGGAAGCGGTCGAGGGCGGCACCTCGGGCGTGCTGGCGCCGAACGGCGCGGGCGCGACGATCAACTTCATCTCCATGAAGCCCGACCACGACAAGGCGACCGCGATGGTCCGCTATACCGGCGCGAGCTATGGCGACCTGCGCGCCGACGGCTATTTCTCCGCGCCGATCGCCGACGGCTGGGCGTTCAACGTCGGCGGCTATATCACCTCGCAGAAGGGCGTCCGGCGCACGCCGTTCACCTTCAACGCCTATGACGTCAAGGCGATGCTGGAGAAGAAGTTCGACAGCGGCGGCCTGTTCCGCCTGACGGTCAAGCACGGCGACAAGCATTTCCCTTATTATGCCGACATGCCGTTCCGCGTCGCCAGCGACGGCACGATCAGCAGCGTCCCCGGCCTCGACCTCAAGCGCGACGATGTCGGCGGGCGCGGCTTCACCCAGTTCCTCGTCCCCGACGCGCCGGCGACCGGCCAGTCGCTGCGCCGGTTCAGCTCGGCGGACGGCGTCCACGTCAAGTCGACCACCTATCGGGTTGACGTCGAGCTGCCGGTCAGCTCGAGCGTGCGGCTGTTCGGGCGCGCGCGCTATCTCGACGGATCGTACGATTTCAACGGCATCTTCCCGGGCAGCGGATCGGGCACCGCGGGGCTGACCTCCGCGCTCAATTACCTGACGCCGGCCAATTCGCCGCTCGCCGGGCTGACCCCGCTCAACGGCACGACGCTGACCTATTTCCAGGTCGCGCAGATCCGCTTCCCGACGGTCGCGCAATATGGCCTGCGCAACATCCGCACCGGGCAGGTGATCGCCGCGTCCGACACCGCGACGCTCAACGCGCTCAACGGCAACGGCCTGCTCCAGCAGACGGTGCTCAACCACCAGACGCTGACCACCAAGGACTTCGGCAGCGACTTCGGCGCGAAATGGGATGCGGGCAGCGGCGGCTTCCAGAACTCGCTGACCGTCGGCGGCATGGTCTACAACGTCCGCCGGCGCAACGACCAGTCGGCGGTCGCCACCGTGCTCAACGACGTGCGCAACGATTCCAACGTCTATGACATGGTCGCGCTCGATGCCTCGGGCGGCGTGCTCGGCGCGCTGACCAACAACGGCCTGGTCAATTACGGCAATTGGGGCCAGGGCCTGTTCAACGACGAGGTGACGTCGCTGTCGGGCTATTTCAACGACGAACTGACCATCGGCGACCGGCTGCACATCGACTTCGGCGCGCGCTACGAGCATCAGCACGTCCGCGTCGCGATCGGCAACACCGCCACGACCAACGCGCTCGTCCCCGCCGGCACGCCCGGTCTCTACGACAATGTCGGCAGCACCTTCGACGGCACCTATACGCGGCAGAGCGCCAATTATTCCGACTGGGCCTATACCGGCGGCATCAATTACGAGCTGACCGATCATATCGCGCTCTACGTCCGCGGCGCGCACGGCTTCCAGACCAACGGGGGCGATACCGGCGGCACGCACAAACCGACCGGCCTGACGCTCTACGAAGGCGGCGTGCGGTTCAAGTCGCGGATGTTCAACGCCTCGGTGATCGGCTTCCGCACCGAATTCCGTGACCAATCCTATCAGTTCATCAACCCCGACAATCCGGCGGTGGCGAGCAACGCGCTCGCCGACAATTTCACCAACGGCGTGCAGGTCGATGCGACGCTGCGCCCGGTCAGCTTCTTCAGCATCGATGCGCAGGGCGTCTATCAGGACCCCAAGCTCAGCAACCTGCGCTTCGACGGGGTCGCGCAGACGCAATATGAGGGCAATACCCCCGAACGCACGCCCAAGAAGCTGCTGACCGTCACGCCGTCGTTCATCCTGCCGGGCGGGTTCGGCGAGATCTACGGCCGGTGGAAATATGTCGGCAAGATCTTCGCCGACAGCGGCAACGGCATCGCGCTGCCGGCGTACAGCGTCTTCACCGTCGGTGCGAGCGTCGACGTCAGTCCGCGCCTCAACCTGACGGTCAGCGTCGACAACCTCACCAACGCCAAGGGCTTTACCGAGGGCAATCCGCGCCAGGGGCAGACGCAGACGATCACCGACGGCTATTTCTACGGCCGCGCGATCGTCGGTCGCAATGCGCTGATGAGCGCGACGCTCAAGCTGTGAGCGGGCGGACGGGTGCGCGGTGGCTGGCGACGGTGCGGCGCGCGCCGCTCGTTGCCGCCGCGGCAGTGGCGCTGACCGGCGCGACGCCGGTGCAGCAGTATGGCGTGCGCGAGGGGCTCAACCTCAACAGCTTCGTGCGATCGGGGCCGGTCGCGGCGCATGTCGTGCTGCGATCGGGGAAGGTGCCGCGGCTGCTCGTCGCCTTCCCGGCGGGCAATAGCGGCGTCGCGCTCTGGTTCGCGCCGCTCGCCGGCGCGGCGCAATGGACGCTGGCCGGGCAGCCGCAGCCGGTGACGCAGGCGGACGCGCGCGGCCGCCCGCTGCACGGCGTGCGCTTCACCGTCGCGATCCCCGCCGCCAGGCTGGTGCCGCAGCAGGCGGTGCTGTCGAGCATCCGCGTGATCCGCGACTATCAGGCGCTCGGCAAGGCGCCGGCCGAGGTGCTGACCACCGCCGCCACCACCGGCAACGCTATCCACTGGTCGCGCGACCGGCTCGACGGCGCGGCGGGCTATGATCTTGCGATGACCGTCGTCGGCGGGCGCATCGCCGATGGCGCGATCCTCGCGGGCGCGGACGGCGTCATCCGCCTCGCCGTCACCGCGCTGACCGGCGAGACGCCGCTCACCCCGCGGGGCGGCGACGATCTGCTCAATGCGCATGCGCAGCCCGACGCGGGCGCACGCGACGCGCTGACCTTCCTCAGCTATCGCGAGAAGTTCCTGGCCGGCTCGTGGCGCTTCGACACCTATTTCGGGCGCGACACGCTGATGTCGGTGCGGCTGCTGATGCCGGCGCTGCAACCGCAGGCGGTCGAGACCGGGCTGACCTCGGTGCTCGCCCGCCTCTCGCGCGAGGGCGAGGTGGCGCATGAGGAGGATATCGGCGAATTCGCGATCCTCGATCACCGCAAGAGCGACGGCAGTTCCTCCGCTGCGCCGGTGTACAATTACAACATGGTCGACAGCGACTATATGCTGGCGCCGGTCGCCCGCGCCTGGCTGCTCGACGATCCGCGCGGGCGCACGCGGGCGGCGGCCTATCTGGCGCAGCGCGTCGACGGCGAGACGGCGGGGGCGCGGCTGGTCCGCAACCTGCGCTTCGTCCTCGCCCGGGCGGCGCCCTTCGCGCGCGATCCGGCGCCTGCGCGGCTGATCGCGCTCAAGCCGGGGATGGACGCCGGCGAATGGCGCGACAGCAACGACGGGCTCGCCGGCGGGCGCATTCCCTATGACGTCAATGCGGTGCTCGTCCCCGCGGCGCTCGACGCGGCGGTGGCGTTGCAGGCGAGCGGGCTGCTGCGACCCTATCTCGCCGCGGGCGACGCCGCACCCTTCGCCCAGGCCGCGCGGATCGCCGCGGCGTGGCGCGCGCAGGCGCCGTCGCTGTTCGACGTGACGCTGCCCGCGGACACCGCCCGTCGGCAGGTGACGGATTATGCCCGCGCGATCGGCGTGCCCGATGCGCCGGCGGTGCAGGCGATCCCCGCCACCGGGCTGCGCTTCCCGGCGATCGCCCTCGATGCCGCCGGCCGGCCGATCCCGGTGCAGAACAGCGACCCCGGCTTCGCCTTGCTGTTCGACCGGCCGGCCGAAGCGGCGTTGCAGGTGATGGCGGCGACCTTCGCCCGCCCCTTCCCCGCCGGGCTGCGCACCGGCGCGGGGATGCTCGTCGCCAACCCCGCCTTCGCCGGCGCGGCGATCCAGCGGCGCTTCTCGGCCAACGCCTATCACGGTACCGTCGTGTGGAGCTGGCAGCAGGCGCTGGTCGCAGCCGGCCTCGCCCGCCAGCTCGACCGGCGCGACCTGTCGGCGCCGACGCGCGCGGCGCTGGCGCAGGCGCAGGCGTGCCTGTGGGACGGGATCGAGGCGACGCGGGCGGTGCAGAGTTCGGAGCTCTGGTCGTGGCGCTATGCCGGGGGGCGCTATCAGGTCGTGCCGTTCGGCGCGGCGGGCGCGGACGTCGACGAATCCAACGCCGCGCAATTGTGGAGCACCGTCTATCTCGCTTTGCGCCGGCCGGCGGATGGCGCGCGCTGCACCTCCGGGTGAGGCTCGCGCTGCTTCGAGAGGTGGATTAGGCTGAGGTCATGACCGCACCGCGCATCCGCCGCATCGTGATCCTGGGCGGCGGCACCGCCGGCTGGATGACCGCCGCGGCGCTGTCGCGCGCGCTGGCGGGGCAAGGCGTGGCGATCACCCTGGTCGAATCCGAGGCGATCGGCACGATCGGCGTCGGCGAGGCGACGATCCCGACCATCCACTGGTTCAACCAGATCATCGGCCTCGACGAGGCGCGGTTCATGGCCGAGACCAAGGCGACGGTGAAGCTCGGCATCGAGTTCACCGGCTGGACCGGCGCGGGCAGCCGCTATTTCCATCCCTTCGGCACGTTCGGCCCGGCGGGTGACGGCGCGATGTTCCTCCACCGCCTGATCCGCGGCCGCGCCGAGGGCGATACCGCCGCGACCGAAGCCTATTCGCTCACCGCGCAGATCGCCCGCGCCGGCCGCTTCGCGCGGCCCGTCGCCGACCGCCGCTCGCTGCTGTCGACCCTCGGCTATGCCTATCATTTCGACGCCGGCCTCTATGCGCGTCACCTGCGCGGCCTCGCCGAGCGCGGCGGCACGCAGCGGATCGCCGGGACGGTCGCGCAGGTCACCCGCCATGGCGACAGCGGCTTCGTCGAGGCGCTGACGCTCGACGACGGGCGGGTCGTCGCCGGCGACCTGTTCATCGACTGTTCGGGGCTGCGCGCGCTGCTGATCGGCGAGACGCTCGGCGTCGGCTATGACGACTGGTCGCACTGGCTGCCCTGCGACCGCGCCTGGGCGGCACCGAGCGCGCCCGAGCCGCGGCCCACGCCCTTCACCCGCGCCACCGCGGCGGAGGCGGGCTGGCGCTGGCGCATCCCGCTCCAGCATCGCGTCGGCAACGGCTATGTCTTCGCCAGCCGCTTCCAGGACGAGGAGGCGGCGCGCGCCTCGCTGCTCGCCGGGATGGACGGGCCGGCGACCGCCGAGCCGCGGCTGATCCGCTTCACGCCGGGGCTCCGCCGGCAGGCGTGGCGCGGCAATGTCGTCGCGATCGGCCTCGCCTCGGGCTTTCTCGAACCGCTCGAATCGACCAGCATCCATCTCATCCAGAGCGGCATCGCCAAATTGCTGTCGCTCTTCCCCGCCGCCGATTGTTCGCCGCTGCTGGCGCGGCAGTTCAACCGCGTCTTCGCGCAGGACATGCACGATATCCGCGACTTCCTCATCCTCCATTATCGCGCGACGCAGGGCCGCACCGAGCCGATGTGGCGCGAACGCCAGACGATGGCGATCCCCGACACGCTCGCCGAGCGGCTCGACCATTTCCGCAGCTCGGGCCGGATCGTGCTGACGAGCGACGAACTGTTCCGCGAGGCGAGCTGGTTCGCCGTGCTCGACGGCCAGGGCGAGCGCGCCGGCGACTATAATCCGCTGATCGGCGCGCAGAGCCGCGACGACACTCTCGCCGGCCTCGCCGCCGTGCGCGCCGAGATCGCGCGGACCGCCGCGACGCTGCCGCCGATCGGCGCCGGCCGCTAGCGCCCGCTCAGCCGGTTGCGACGACGCGCAGCCGGCGCTGGTTCGGATCGATCGGGTCGAGGAAGAAGGCGCCCGCGTCGCGCTGCGCGACGAGCCAGGCGACATGCGCCGGCTCGATCCGCTGACCCGGCACCAGCCGCGGCACGCCGGGCGGCGCGGGCGCGATCATCTCCGCCGCCACCCGCCCGGCCGCCGCCTCGATCGGCACCAGCTCGGTCGCGCCGAAGAAGGCCGCGGCGGGATCGTCCTGCATCGTCACCGACAGCGTGCCGATCGCGGGCAGCTGCGCCGGCGCCGGCGGCAGGCCGCTGGTCCCGGCCGCGATCTGCCTGGCGGCGTCGCGCAGGCCCTTGACCAGCGCGCGGACGTCGCGCGCCGTCGTGCCGAGCGACAGCACCGCGAGCAGATGCCGCGCATCGGACAGGCCGACGCTGACCCGATGCCGCGCCACCAGCCAGTCGTCGAGCGCATAGCCGGTGACGCCCCAGGCGGAGACGTCGATCAGCACCTTGGTCGCATCCAGCGCGCTGTCGATCGGCACGTCGGCATCGGTGAAGACGCGCAGCCCGTCGATCGCGGCGAGCTGCGCGCGCAGCCGGTCGGCGAGCGCGAGGACCGGCGTCCACAGCGCCTCGCCGTTGGTGGCATGCTCGCGGCGCACCGCATCGAGGCTGGCGAGGATCGGCACCGACGGGCTGGTCGTCTCGAACAGCTCATAGGCGAGCCACAGCCGCTGGAGATCGACGATCCCGCCCTTGGCGAGCAGCGCCGACCCCTGCGTCAGCGCGCCCATCGTCTTGTGCAGGCTATAGACGGCGATATCCGCGCCCTTGGTCAGCGGATCGTCCGGCAGCGCCTCGCAAAAGGCGAAGGCGCCGCCCCAGGCGGCATCGCAGATCAGCGGGATGCCACGCCCGTGGCACAGATCGGCGAGCGCCGCGATATCGCTGGTCACGCCATAATAGGTCGGCGAGACGACGACGACCGCCTTGGCCGCCGGATGATCGTCGAGCGCCCGGCGCAGATCGGCGGCCGTGACGCCATGTTCGATATCCCATCGCGGATCGATCAGGACGGGGACGATCTCCGCATCGAGCCCGGCCGCGAGCGCATGCGCCCGCTCGGCCTTGTGGACGTTGGCGGCGAACAGCACGGTGTCGCCGGGCCGCGCGATCGCGGCGAGCGCGGTATGCAGGCTCTGCGTCGAGCCGCCGGTGACGAAGCGGCAGAAATCCGCCTGCCACGCCTCCGCGGCGAGCTCGTGCGCGCGTTGCAGGACGTGTGCGCCCTCGGTCCGGTCGTCGAGCCCCTTCGGCGTGATGACATCCGCCGCGAACAGCCGGGCACCGAGCAGCGCCTTCGCCTCCTTCGGCACGGCGACGCCCTGATGATGGCCGGGCGCGCCGAAGCCGTGGATGGGATGTCGCTCGAGCTGCTTCAGCGCCTCGAGCAAGGGGGCCTGCTGCTGATCCATCGTCGCATATCCGCTAGAGCCGCGGCGCATCGCTGGCGGTGGGTGTGGAGGTCAGCGCCCGGGGAGGTTTCGATGCGGGTGCAACGCGCGATTTCGCCGATCAGCCACATAGGATACTGATCTATTGCAGCTTTTTCTGGTTGAGCCGGATCAAGACGCATCGCCGTTGGCGGAACGCCGGTCGCGACGCCTCGTTCTCCCGCCGTGCCGGTCGCGGCCCGCTCGCGTCGCCGCGGGCGCGGCGCGGCGCGGCGCGGCGGCCATGCCATCCGGGGAGCGCCATGATCAGCCAAGAGGACGAAGCCTGGATGCGCGAGGCGATCGCGGTCGCCCGCTCCAAGGGCTCGCACCCGTCGACCTCGCCGCTCGGCTGCGTGATCGTACGCGACGGCGTGGTGATCGCGGCGGAGCGCAACCAGACGCACGAACTGCCCGACGCCACCGCGCATGCCGAGATGATGGCGATTCGCCGCGCCTGCGAAGGCATCGGCGATCTCGAACTGCGCGGCGCGACGCTCTATTCGACGTTGCAGCCGTGCGGCATGTGCACGATGGCATCGATCTGGTCGAAGGTCGGCCGCGTCGTCTACGGCGCCGGCCGCGACGACGTCCATCCGATGTATTTCGAGGCGCGGCACGTCGACACCCTGTCCTTCATCGCCGACGCCTATCGCGACGACATCACGATCGAAGGCGGCTGCCTCGCCGCGGACTGCGCGACGCTCTATTACGGCCCCGACGCCGACCTGCCGGAGGCGGAACAGGCGAATCTGTGAGGCGTGGCCGATTGGCGGCGGGGGGCCGATCGGCGTCCCCCCGTCGTGCCGTCACTAGCAGCGCTCATCCTCGTCGGCGAGCGGTCGCGTGTGCCAGCTTGCGTGAAGCGTCGGTACGGCACCGAAAAGCGCCATCATATAGAAAGCGAATGAGATCAGTTCCTGCTGGGCGACTGCGGCCGACCAGATCTGCATCGCCATGAGGCTGACCGTGAGCCATATGCCGACGAACCCCGCCAGAGCCACGGTCGTCAATCCGACCAGAAGGGAGTCGCGCCGTTGCTGGCGCTCGAATTCGTCCGCCCGTTCGCTGAAGCGGCGCAGCGGACCCCAGATCGGCATGAGATTGGCGATAGAGAAGCCGACGATGATGAGTACCGAGCCGATAAAGACATCGTGCGCCGGATTTGTGACGCACCAGATCAATCCTCCACTCGCCAGGACCAGCGCCACGACGGGCGGCCAGCGCAGATGCCGCTTGCGCTGCGTGCCCGCCGCCATGGCCGGCACGCCGGTCCACATCACCGATCGATCGAGCCAGGCCAGGAAACGGTGCTGCCGGTCGCTCATTGTTCGACTCCCATTCGCCGGAGGCTGGTGCCTATTGCTTCGAACGGGGTGAGCGAAAAGATCAGCTCCACGGGAACGTGGAACACCGCGGCGACCTTGAGCGCCAATTCGAGGCTCGGCTTATAGTCGCCGCGCTCGAGATAGCCGATCGTCTGGGGATTGACGTCCACGGCCTGGGCAAGCTGCCGGCGCGACAGCTTATATTCGGCACGGAAGACGGCGATCCTGTTGTACATCTGTTTGCTCGTACCCCTGACCACCCGGATCGTTGTGTTTACACAACGGGTTGGCGGCAGAGTCAATCGCTTATCAGTCTGTGTCATCGAAGAGAAAGCGCTGGCGAACGCCGCTGCGGGTTAGCGCACGATGGGGGAAGGGGGCGGGTCCGGGCGGAAGTGGAGCGTTCGGTCCGGATGGTGGCTTGACGCCCACTCCCGACGTGGCGGCGTCTGATGCGCTGGGGATGCGCTCGCCCGTCTGGCACCACCGCTTCGGCTTCGCTCCTCAGCGCGCGCGCCCCGAGCCGGAGCGCGGCCGCCCGCAGCGTCCGTCGTCACGCGCCCGCCGCCGTTCCGCCGCTATCAGCGACCACCCCGAGCGACCCGCCCTGCCGACCCGCCGCACCTCACATCCGTTCGAATTCCGCATCCTCGGGATCGGCGTCGCCGACGGTGAGGTCGAGCGCGAAGCCGCGGACCTGCGGCGTATTCGCCTTCTGGCCCGGCTGCGGCGTCAGCAGCCGGGCGGTGCGGACGCCGCGCAGCGCCGGCGGCTGCGGTGCGGCGGGCGGCGTCGGCCGCGGTGCGGCGCGCGGCGTCGCCACCGCGGGCCGCGGCCGGGCGGCATCCGCGCCGGCGCCGGACGCCGCATTGGACGCCGCGGCGGTGGTGCGGAAGAAGGCGATGCCGCGCTGCAGGGCGAGCGCCTGATCGGCGAGCGTCGCGGCGGTCGTGCCGATCGCCTCCGACGCGGCGGCATTCTGCTGCGTCACCGCGTCGAGCTGCTGGATCGCCTCGCTGACCTGACCGGCGCCGACATCCTGTTCGCGACAGGCGGCGCTGATCTCGGCGATCAGTTCGGCGGTGCGGCGGATCTCGGGCACCAGTCGCGTCAGCATCGTCCCCGCCTCGGCCGCCGCGCCGACCGTATCGCCCGACACCGCCGAGATGTCCGCCGCGGCGGCCTGGCTGCGTTCGGCGAGCTTGCGCACCTCCGCGGCGACGACGGCGAAGCCCCGGCCGTGATCGCCCGCGCGCGCCGCCTCGACCGCGGCGTTGAGCGCGAGCAGATCGGTCTGCCGCGCCAGTTCCTGGACGAAGCCGATCTTGTCGGTGATCGTGCGCATCGCGGTGACGGCATGGCTCACCGCCGCGCCGCTGCGCTCCGCCGCCTCGACCGACTGGCGCGCGATCGTCTCGGTGGTGCGCGCATTGTCGGCATTCTGTTTGATGTTGGCGGCCATCTCCTCCATCGCGGCGGAGGCCTGTTCGGCGGCCGCGGCCTGTTCGGTGACGCCCTGGCTCATCTGATCGGCGGAGGACGCCAGATGCTGGCCGACCGCGGCGACCTGTTGCGCGGTGCCGTGCGTGCCGCCGACGACGGTGTTGAGCCGCTGCACCATCAGCGCGAGCGACTGGCCGAGTTCGCTGCCGAGGCCGCCGTAATCGCGTTCGAGCGTCGCCGACAGATCGCCCGCGGCGATCGCGGCGATCACCCGCGACACGTCGCGGAACGCCGCCTCGACCGCCTGCGCGCTGCCCTGCATCCGGCCGACCTCGTCGCGGCGCGCGACCGCGACGGGGGTGACGAGCGTGCCGAGCTGGTCGGCGACCGCGCGCACCGGATCGGCGATCGTCCGGCTCATGCCGACCGCCGCGGCGATCGCGATCAGGATGACGAGGATCAAGCAGATCATCCGCACCCGCACGATGGTGGTCATCGCCGCCGTCTGCTCGGCCCGGCGCATCACCTGCAGCCGGTTCTCCTCGGCCTGGATGGCGTCGAATTCGGCGTTAAGCCGGTCCATCAGCGCACGGCCCGGGCTTTGCAGCGTGATCCGCCGCACCGCATCGATCGTCTGCCCGTCGGCCATCCGGCCGATCGCGGGCTCGACGACATGATCGTGCCAGTCGTCGGCGAGCCGCCGGACCTGGTCGAGCCGCGCCTCCTGCCGCGGATTGTCCGCCAGCAGCCGGCGCGCC
Organism: Sphingomonas kyungheensis; assembly: GCF_037120395.1. Lineage (NCBI taxonomy): Bacteria > Pseudomonadati > Pseudomonadota > Alphaproteobacteria > Sphingomonadales > Sphingomonadaceae > Sphingomonas > Sphingomonas kyungheensis. The sequence continues at coordinate 31,081 of NZ_JBBBDM010000015.1, read as the reverse complement.
TCGTCCAGCGCGGCGGCAAAGTCGCGCCCGCGCTGCCGGTAGGTGTCGAGGAACGACGCGTCGCCCGCCAGCAGATAGCCGCGGAAGGCGGATTGCTGGCTGACGATCTCCCCGCTCACCCGACCGAGCGTGACCAGCACCGCGTCGCTGTGGACGTTATGCGCGATCGACGCCTTGACCACGTTGGACCGGCCATAGATCACGACCTCGGTGCCGATCACGACCGCGAGCAGGATCGCGAAACAGACGATCAGCTTCCTGGCGATCGACAGATTGGTGAACGCGGTCACGCGCCTGCCCCCGTCACCGGGGCGTGCCTGCGCGGTGCGCCGGGGCGCATGGTAGCGGTATCCTGACGACCGACCCCGGCCCTCGCCATGCCCCCGATACCGCTCGTCGTCCGCATGCCGTCTGCCTTCCGCCAATCACCTGCGCTCATTGTAGCGGCGTCACGCCGCATTCGGGCGCTGCCGGCGATATGCGGCGGAAGCGGGATTGGTCGGCATGGCACCGCCAACCGGTCCGCAGCGATCCCACGATCGACAGCCCGTGCTGCATGCAAGTCCTTGGCAAGACGGACGCCGCCTCTCCGAAGACGACGACAAGTGTCTGATCCATTTGAAGAAGCGCGACCCATGTAACCATTTTATGGCCATTGCGCGATGTGGTCCGAACTTTCTCTATGATCTCCCCATACAGGTGGCGGAGCCGATCCGACGACGCGTCATCGCACAGCCCGGCAACGACCGGCGGGAGGGGACGGATGGATCAACTGCAATCACCGGTGCCGAACGAGGCGGATCCGGTCGCCGCACCGGGCGACTCCGCGGCGCCCTCGCGCCGGCAATTGGTCGTCGACGGCCTCAGCTTGCTGTCCGCAGCGTCGATCGGTGCGATGCTGGCGGGATGTGGTGAGCGCAATGCGCCGGACAGCAGCGATGCCACCGCGACGGCCCATGCCGCCGCAGCCGAGCCGGCGATCAGCGCGGCGACCGCTGCGGTCGCCCCCGTGCTGCCGCTGCTGCCCCAGCCGGGCGACGCTTTCCAACGGTTGATGGCCTATGCGCCGGACCGCGACGGCGATGCGGTCTATGTCCGCTCGACCGTGCCGCTTGCCCCACGGATCGCCTCGTGGCGGTACGACATCGTCCGCCACACCGACGACGGCCGCCGCGACTGGATCGGGCGGATCGACGGCAGCGCCTTCTACAGCCCGACCGCGCTGCCGGCGGGGACCGGCGCGGCGACCATCGCGGTGCAGCCGATCGGCTTCGGCCAGCGCGGCGCGCCGGTGCGCATCCAGGTCTGACCCGCCGCACGGCAGTCCGAGCACACAATCAACACAGAGGGGGACGGACATGAAGACGACGCCATGGTGGACGGTGCTGGCGGGCGCATCGACGCTCGCGCCGGCGACGGCGGTGGCGCAGCAGCCAGCGGCGGGCGCGGCGACGCCGGCGCCGGACGACGGCGAGACGCACGACATCGTCGTCACCGGCATCCGCGCCAGCCTCGCCTCGGCACTGTCGGCCAAGCGGCGGGCCGCCAACGTCATCGACAGCATCTCCGCCGAGGATGCCGGCAAATTCCCGGAGACCAACATCGCCGAATCGCTGCAACGCGTACCCGGGGTACAGGTGGTGCGCGACTCCGGCCTCGGCCTCGGCCAGCAGATCGCGGCGCGCGGACCCGGCCCGGACTTCACCAACGTGCTGCTCAACGGCCGCACCCTGCCCTCGGACACCGGCGCCTGGTCGGCGGATGGCGGCGGCCGCGGACGCAGCTTCAACTTCGACGTGCTGCCCGCCGACATGATCGCGCGGATCGACGTCAACAAGACGATGCTGCCCGGCCTGACAGAAGGCGGCATCGGCGCCACCGTCGACATCCTGACGCCGCGCCCGCTGACCATCGGCAAGACCTATGGCGCGCTGTCGGTCAGCGGCATGCTCGCCGAGCGCGTCCATAACGTCCGCCCCAATGTCAGCGGCCTCTATGCCTGGGTCAATCCGGCGCAGACGTTCGGCATGCTCGTCGCCGGCTCCTACGTCGACATGCGCGCCTCGGGCGATTACGCGCGCATCAGCCAGTGGGACGATGCCGACTTCAACGTCATCCGCGGCTCCGCCACCGCGCCGGTGGCGACGACCGAGCGGCTCGCGGGACCGCGCCAGGCGAGCTACGGCACCTATGGCGGCGGCACCAAGCGGACGTTCGGCAGCATCGCGATCCAGTACAAGCCCGCGGCGTCGCTGACGCTCAGCGTCGACGGCTTCTACACGCGGCTCGACCAGCGGATCGACGATTCGATCGTCAACCTCGTCTTCGGCAATACGATCATCGACCCGGTCGTCGACCGGCAGGGCATCGTCACTGCCGGCACCTATCCGGGTCAGGCGTTCCTGCGGTCGCCGCGGTGCTTGCCGGGCGAACGGTGGCGCAGCCGCAGAACCTGTCGGTGATCCGCGCGCGCGACCGGCTCGCCGAAAGCTATGACGTCGGCGTCAATGCGCTGTGGCGGCCCGCCGCGACGATCACCGTCACCGCCGATCTGTCGCGCGGCCGCGCCAAGGGCGACAAGCGCTTCGATCCCTATGTGCTGATCGGCAATTACGCCGCCAACGACGTCAGCTATGCGCTCGCCCACGCCAGTCCGCAGATCGCGACCAGCGACACGATGTTCACCGACCCCGCCCGGATCCGCTTCGGCTATGCGGGCAATTGGGGCCAGACGGTCGACGACAGGCTGACCGAGGCGCAGCTCGTCGGCCGCTGGCACCATGGTACGAGCGGGCTGACCGGGATCAGCCTCGGCGCCGATTACCAGGACCGCAGCAAGGGGCAGGATAACGTCAGTTCGCGGTCCGATCCCTATGACACGCTGACCTTCCCGGTCGATCCGGCGCTGCTGCGGCCGATGACGCTGGGGCGCGACTTCCTGCGCGGCGCGGTGCAGCCGCCGAGCCGCCAGTTCTTCGGTTACGATCCGCGCACGCTGATCGCCTGGATGTCGCGCCCCGACCAGCTCAACCGCCGCGGCCAGTATAGCGCCAGCTATCTGCCGACGACGGGTGCCGATAGCACCACGCGCTGTACCGGCAATTGCACGCTGATCCAGTCCGATCTGCAGATCCCCGGTGGCCCGCTCGCGCTCGTCTTCGATCCCGGCGCGAGCTTCTCGACGCGCGAACGCGTCGCAGCGGGCTTCGTCGACCCGACGCTGGCGCACGGGGCCTTGTCGGGCGATGTCGGCGTGCGGATCGTTCATGTCGACACGGTGTCGCACGGCTATGGATCGACGGTGAGCGCGATCACGCTGCCGCCGGGCGGCACACAATACGTGTTCAGCTATACGCCCGCCGGTCCGCAGGCGCAGGATGCGCATTACACCGCCGTGCTGCCCTCGGCCAATGCCGCGCTGGACCTCACCGACGACCTGATGCTGCGCGGCGCGATCGGCCGCGCGCTGACCCGCGCGGATCTCAACGATCTGCGCTATGGCCAATATTGGGGCAGGGAGCCGGGGCGGCTGACGCTTGGCCTTGGCAATCCGGCGCTGAAACCCCAGTTCGCGACCCATTACGACCTGTCGCTCGAATGGTATCTGTCGAAGGTCAGCTACCTCTCGGTCGCCGGCTTCCGCAAAGAGCTCACCAACCTCTTCCAGTCGCATACCATCGCGGCGAGCCTGCCGATCGCGCCCGAGCGCGTCTTCATCACCCAGACGGTGAACCAGTCGCGCGGGCGCGTCGACGGCGTGGAGGTGACGGCGCAATATACGCTCGACGCGCGGTTCGGCTGGCTGTCCGGCTTCGGCGAGTGCCAATTACACGCATGTCCGGCCGCGTCTGCTCGATCAGCCGGGCGCCTGCGGCTTCACCCGCATCTCGCCCGATGCGTACAATGCCAGCGGCTTCTACGACAATGGCCGGCTCGAGGCCCGCGTGTCGTACAATTGGCGTTCGCGCTGGACGATGGCGTGCGACTGGGGCGGCCCCGGCGTCGACCAGATCCACGCCGCCTACGGCCAGGTCGACGTCGCGCTGCGCTACAATTCCAACCCGACGTTGCAGCTGTTCGCCGACATCACCAACCTGACCGACGCCGACAGCCTGATCTATGGCGGCGTGGAATCGCGCTTCATCAACCGCAACCTGACCTATCGCCGCGTCAACGCCGGCGCGCGGCTGCGCTTCTGACGACACGCCCCGCCGCGGGTGCGCCGCGGCGGGGCGCTGGGCGCGGGGAATGCGCTCACCCCAGCCATTCCGCGGTGAGCGTGCCGTCGTGCCCGTCCGGCGCGAGCGCCGCGCGCAGTGCCGCGAGCAGCGGCGGCAGCGGCTGGGTGAAGGCATAGGGCGGGTTGACGATGAACAGCCCCGCGCCGTTGTAGAGGCCGGGCTGTTCCGCGTCGTACAGCCAGTGCGCGACGTGCAGCAGCTTGGGAAGGCCGAGCCGGCGCAGCTGCGCCGTCCAGCGCGCATGCGTCGCGCGGTCCTTGAGCGGAAACCAGATCATCGTCACGCCATGCGCCCATTTGCGCTGCGCCGCGGCGAGCGTCGCGGTGATCCGCTCGCGCTCGTCGGTCTGCTCATAGGGCGGATCGACCACCACCAGGCCGCGCGGCGTGCGCGTCGGCAGCATCGCCAGCCAGAATTCATAGGCGTCGCGCCGGTGCACCGCCGCGATGTCGCGCATCACGCGGCGCAGCGTCTCGGCGTCCTCGGGATGTTTCTCGTTGAGGATCAGCACGTCCTGCGGTCGCAGCAGCTGCGCGAGCAGCCTTGGCGAACCGGGATAGAAGCGCGGCTCGGCCGTATCGTTCACCGCCTGGACGACGGCGCGATACGCGTCGAGCAACGGGTCCGCCGCGGCGAGCGCGCGCAGCACGCCCTGCGTTGCCTCGCCGGTGCGCTGCGCCGCGTCGCCGGCGAGATCGTACAGGCCGCAGCCGGCATGGGTGTCGATCAGCGTCAGCGCCCCCGGCTTGAGCTGCAACGCGCGGACCAGCGCGATCAGCAGGCTGTGCTTGACGACATCGGCGCTGTTGCCGGCGTGGAAGGAATGACGATAATTCACGGCGACCCGATATCCTCCACCTCTGTCGTGCCGCCGGGGGCGCAGCGGCCGAAAGGATCGTTGCCCGTAGAAAGTCGCGCGGCCGGCTTCAACGCCCTTGCGCCGCCAGCGGGCGCGCGGCGCCGGGCGCCGGCGTTACGCAGGAATTCGATGACAGCCATCGCGACTCTGCGTTGGACCGGACCGGCCCGATGCGGGTAGGACCCGGGGATGCCGACGGGAAGACGGGCGCCGCAGCGGCGCTGGTCCCGGCGGGCGAGTGGAAAGACGACGACATGGCTTTGGTTCTGATCACGAGCGGCGTCATCGGTGCGCTGGGGCTGGCGTCCAAGTCGAACACGCGCGCGGCGCGCGAACATGTCCTCAACTACGGCAAGGACTGGCGCGACCAGTCGCGCGCCGGCGAGTGAGCCGCGGCGGCTAGCGGGTCGCCAGCCAGCCGAGCAGCGCGAGCATCAGCAGCGCCCGCCAGCCGCCCTCCGCGCGCAGCAGATAGGCGACGCCGACGATGCCGGCACCGGCCAGCGCGCCGGCCACCGCGCGTCCGTCGGCGATGCGGCGCAGCACGACCAGGCCGCCCAGCAACGTCCCCGCGGCATTGCCGATGATCCACAGATACGACCAGCCCGCGCCGATCGCGCCCCAGAGCGGCAGCTTGATCGTCGCGAAGCCGCGCATCCGGCCGGGAAACAGATCGGCGACGAGATGGCAGCCGATCCCGAAGCCGAGCCCCGCGGCGATCCCCCAGGTCCGCTGATCGAGCAGCGCCAGCGCCGGGGGCAGGATGCCGTGCAGCAGCGCGCTGCGGTGCCCGAGCCGCAGGCGGCTGTCGAGATCCGGCAGGGTGATCCCCGCCGCGGTCGCGGTGACGACGATCGCGACCAGCCAGCCCGGCCCGTTGCCGCCGACGAAGGCCAGAAGGATCGCGATCAGGAGGAACATCAACGCTGCCATCGGCGCGCGCTACCCGTCCCGTACCCCTTTTGTCCATCATCCGTATCGGCTTTGGTCCGGAGCGCCGCCGGTCGCACGCGCCGGAGAGGCGCGCGTGGTCAGTCCTGCGGCAGGTCGGTCAGCCGGCGTTCGACGCCGTTCCAGAATCGGGTCAGCCGGTCGAGCGCATGCTGGCGGATCCGCTCGATCTCGGCGTGGCTCATCGTCTGGACGCCGGTCGGCCGGAGACTGCCGAAGTCCCGCAACATATGCTGCGCGGTGGCGTGGCAGGCGGCGACCGGATCGGGGTCACCGGCGAGCAGCAGCGCATAGAGGTTTTCGAGCACGAACCCCTGGGCTGCCAGCGTCCCGGCCACGGCTTCGGCGAATTCGTCGTTCAAGGGGCCTCTCCGTCTGCCGCCCCTTGCCTGTAGCCCCCTCGCCCGCATCGTTAAAGCGCCAGCAACCATTTGCCGCAATCCGCCGTCGCGCCCGCGGGGTGGCGCAAATCCGCCCGCCCATGACTTGACCGGTGTGTTACAAGAATATAGCACATGCAGGCCATCAGAGGGAGGATGCAGCCGGTGACGATCCCGTCCGGCCCGGCGCAGGAGGACGCGGTACCAGTCGGTCTGGACGCGGCGCGCGCCACGCTGCGGGTCGATGCGGCGGGGCTGCACGGCGCGGGGGCGGCGATCCTGGCCGAGGCGATTAGCAGCGCGCGCTACGTGCTGATCGGCGAGGATCATCTGTCGCGTGAGATCCCCGCCTTCACCCTCGGCATCTGTCGGCTGATGGTGCCGGACGGCCTCGACGCGCTTGCGGTCGAGATCGGGCCGGAAGCGGCGCGGCTGGTCGACGCCCATTTGCGGCGCGGCGATCGCCTCGCGCGTCTCGCTGCCGTCCTCACCGCGCATCCCGATGCCTTCGCCTTCCAGAATGGCCGCGACGAAAGCGATATGGCCGCCGCCTGCGCCGCGCTCGCCGGGCCGGACTTTCAGCTCTGGGGCCTCGACCAGGAGTTTCTCGGCGCGCCGGGCTATCTGTTCGAGCAGATGCGCGCCGCACGGCCGGGGCCGATCGCGCGCGCGGCGATCGCGCGGCTCGCCGCTGCCGACCGTGCCGCGACGCGCCGGGCGGTCGCGAGCGGCGCGGCCGGTGACCTGTTCCTCTATCATGTCGACGACCGGCAACTCGCCGAGACCGATGCGGCGATCCTCCACGACGGGGGCGCGCACGTCGCGGCGCTGTTCGACGCGCTGTGCGAGACGCGTGCCATCTACCTGAGGCAGGAAGAGGACGGCCGCGCCTCCAATTTCCGGCGTGCGCGGCTGATGCAGCGGACGCTGCTCCGCTATCTCGCCGCCCGGCCGCGGCCGCCCCGGCTGCTGTTCAAATTCGGCGCCGTCCATATGGGCAAGGGCATCAATGCGCTCGGGCAACGCGACCTCGGCGATTTCGTCGCCGAACACGCCAGGGAAGAGGGCGTCGGTGCGCTCCATATCGCCGTCTATGGCGCGCGCGGCGTCCGCGCGCTCTACGGGGGCGTCGGCCGGCAGGTCCGCCACCAGCCTTTCGTGCTGACCGACGATGCCGATTACGCATGGCTGGCGCCGGCGCTGCCCTCCGCTGCCGACACCCGGACAGGCGACTGGACGCTGATCGACCTGCGGCGCCTGCGCACGACCGCCTCCCCGCTGCCAAGCCCGGCGTGGCGTGACGCGGTCCACCGCTATGACCTCGTCGTCGTCGCGCCGGAGCTGACGCCATCGTCGCTGATCGGCACGCTATAGCGCAACGTTCCTCGCCGTCGCAGCTTGTGCATGTCGGGCGGCGACCTTCCGCCCCGGGGGACGGTTGTGGAACAGACCATTTTGCTGCTCGTCGTCGGCATCGCCGTCGCCGGCGTGTTCGGCCAGTGGCTCGGCTGGAAGCTGAGCGTGCCGGCGATCATCCCGCTGCTGGTGATCGGCGCGCTGCTCGGGCCGGTCGGCGGCATCATCCGGCCGTCCGCCGCGCTCGGCGAGGTGATGCGGCCGGCGATCGGCATGGCGGTGGCGATCATCGTCTTCGAAGGCGGGCTCAACCTCAACCTGCGCGAGCTGCGCTCGGCGGGATCGGGGATCGTCCGCCTCGTCGCGGTGGCGCTGCCGCTCAACTGGCTGATGGGGACGCTCGCCGGTCACTGGGTCGCCGGCCTGTCATGGCCGGTGGCGATCCTCGTCGGCGCGATCCTCGTCGTCACCGGACCGACGGTGATCATGCCGCTGCTCCGCCAGGCGCGGCTCGAACCGCGCGCCGCGGCCTTCCTGCGCTGGGAGGCGATCGTCAACGATCCGATCGGCGCGACGCTGACGCTGCTCGTGCTGAGCTATCTCACTCTGTCGACGACGATGAGCGGCAGCGCGGCGATCCTCCATCTCGCCTGGCATACCGCGCTCGGCGCGGGACTCGCCGCGGCGCTCGGGCTGGTCGTGCCGTTCGGCATCCGTACGCTGTTCGCGCGCGACCTCGCACCCGAATATCTCAAGACGCCGATCCTGCTCGCCGGCGCGCTCGGCGTCTATGCGGCGGGCGAGGCAATCCAGCCGGAGACCGGCCTCGTCGGCGCGACGCTGTTCGGCGTCGTCCTCGCCAACATCGACGTCACCGGCCTCCAGGAGCTGCGCCGGTTCAAGGAATCGCTCACCGTCTTCCTCGTCTCCGGCCTGTTCATCCTGCTCACCGCCAATATCGATCCGGCGACGATCGCGATGCTGAGCTGGCCGATCGCGATGACGACGCTGGTCATCCTGTTCGTCGTGCGGCCGCTGGCGATCTGGCTGGCGACGATCGGCGCGAAGGCGAGCTGGCGCGAGCGGCTGCTGGTCGGCTGGATCGGGCCGCGCGGCGTCGTCGCCGCGGCGATCGCCGGCGTCGCGGGCGAACGGCTCGCCGAGGCGGGCTATCCCGACGCGCGGCTCGTCCTGCCCCTGGTCTTCGCGGTGATCGCCTCGACGGTACTGCTCCACGGCCTGTCGCTGGCGCCGCTCGCCCGGCGGTTGCAGCTCGCCAGCGGCGGGCGCGGCGGGCTGCTGATCGTCGGCGCGTCGCGCTGGACGGTGCGGCTCGGCGAGGCGCTGCACGGCGCCGGCGTGCCGGTCATCCTCGTCGACCGGTCGGCGCTGGCGCTCAAGGCGGCGCGGCTCGCCGGGCTCAGCACCCTGCGCGTCGAGATCCTGTCGGTGATCGGCGAGGAGGTGGTCGACCTGCGCGACGTCGAACAGATGCTCGCCGCGACCCCGGACGATGCCTATAACGCGCTGGTCTGCACGCGCTTCGCCCCCGAACTCGGGCGCGAGCGCGTCCATCAGCTCGCCACCGAGGGCGCCGGCACGCGGCACGAGGCGGCGCGCGACTGGCGCGGCAAGATCGTCATCGGCGAGGACATGACCTTCCAGCGGCTCGCCGACCTGATGGAGGCGGGCGCGTCGCTGGTCGTCGAACCCTATCGCGATGCCCCCTCCCCGGCCGCCGCGGCCGACGAGGGCTGGCCGGTCGCGCTCGTCCGGCAGGGCGGCGAGCTGGCGTTTCTCGGCGCCGAACATGCGACGACACCGGGCGACGGCGACCTCGTCGTGCGGCTCTACCCGGCGCTGCTCGCCCCCGCCGTCGCGGCGAAACGCGGACGCTGGCGCCGGCTGCTGATGCGCCGGCCCACGCCCGCCTGACGAAGACGCCCGCTACAGCCCTGACATTCTTCCTTAATCCTTCTGAGGGATGAAGGGCGGAAACGTATACGGTGACAGGGTCGCATGCTGCTCAATCTCTGGCGGGAACGCAAACGCGCACAGGCGGTCCGCGATCTCGACATCCTCGGCTCGGAGCGCGAACCGGCGTTCGACCGGTTCGTCGCCGCCGCCGCGCGCGCGTTCGACGCGCCGATCGCGCTGATGTCGCTGATCCATGACGACCAGCAATGGTTCAAGGCCGGCCACGGCCTCGTCATCGACTGTATCCCGCGCGACAGCGGCTTCTGCAGCTTCACGCTCGACCGCCCCGACGTGTTCGAGACGCACGATCCCGAACATGATCCGCGCTTCGCCCACCTGCCGGTGGTCACCGGCGAACCGCATGTCCGTTACTATATCGGCGCGCCGCTGCGCCGGGTGAGCGGCATCGACGTCGGCGCGCTCTGCGTGCTCGACACCAAGCGCCGCGCGCCCGCCTCGGCCGACCAGAAGGCCTATCTGGTCGGTCTCGCCCGCCAGGCGTCGACCGCGATGGAAAACCGGCTCGACCTGCTGCGCCGCGGAGCGGCGGCATGATCCGCGTCGCTCTGTGCATCGGGCAGGAGCATGACCTGCGCCTCGTCCTGCTCGCGCTGCTGATCTGCGTCATCGGCTCGGCCGCGACGGTGCAGCTGTTCCACCGGATCACCGCCAGCGTCGGCTACAGCCGCTTCGGCTGGATCGTGCTGGCGGCGGTCGGCACCGGGACGATGGTCTGGGCGACGCATTTCGTCGCGATGATGGCGTTCCGCGCCTCCGCCCCGGTGGTGCTCGATCCGCTGCTGACGCTCGCCTCGCTGCTCGCCGTGATCGCGCTCGCGATCCCCGGGCTGGCGATCGCGGCGCGGCGCCGGCGCTGGGCGGGCGCGGCGGGCGGCGCGATGATCGGCGCCGGCGTGTCGACGATGCATTATGTCGGCATGGCCGCCTATCGCGTCGACGGCATCGTCACTTGGGACTGGCGCTATGTCGCCGCCTCGGTCGTGCTGTCGAGCGGCATCGCCGCCGCGGCGTTCCAGGTGCTCAACGGTCGTCGGTCCGGGCGCAACGCCACCGCGGTCGGCCTGCTCGCGCTGGCGGTCGCCGCGCTGCATTTCACCGGCATGGCGGCGATGCACATCGCGGTGCTGCGGCTCGGCGCCGGCCTGTCCGACCTGACGATGGTCGCGCTCGCGGTCACCACCACCGTCGCCACCGGCATCATCGTCGGCTGCGCCGCGATCAGCGCGCTGCTCGACGGCCATACCCAGACCGAGGCCTATCGCCGGCTGCGCCGGATGGCGATGCACGACGGCCTCACCGATCTGCCCAATCGCACCAGCTTCATCGAAGAGCTCGAACGCCGCTTCCGGATCCGGGACGGCTATCCGTGCATGGCGGTGATCATGATGGACCTGTCGCGCTTCAAGGTCGTCAACGACACCTATGGCCATCAGGCCGGCGACCAGTTGCTCGTCGCGCTGGCGGCACGGATGGCGGCGATGCTCCAGCCCGGCGAATGTATCGCGCGACTGGGCGGCGACGAATTCGCCGCGGTCGTCTCCTATCATACGCCCGATGCGCTGCACGACTTCCTCGCCCGGCTGCAGGGCTGTACCGCGACCTTCGACTTCGACCGGTTCAGCGCCGCGATCGGCGCCAATATCGGCGTCGCGCTGGCGGTGCACGACGGTTTCGACGCCGATGCGATGCTCGCCAAGGCGGACCTCGCCATGTATCGCGCCAAGTCGGCGCATTCGAACGAACCGTGTTTCTACGACAGCCAGATGGACGATGCGGTGCGCGAGCGGCGCGAGCTGATCGCCGACCTGCGCACCGCGATCGACGCCTCGGCGTTCGAACTCCATTATCAGGTCCAGGCGACGATCCCGTCGGGGGAGATCGCCGGCTATGAGGCGCTGGTCCGCTGGCATCACCCGGTCCGTGGCATGGTGCCGCCGAGCGAGTTTATCCCGCTCGCGGAGAAGAGCGGTGATATCGTCCCGCTCAGCATCTGGATCCTGCGCCAGGCGTGTTTCGAGGCGGCGCTGTGGCCCAACCGGCACAAGGTCGCGGTCAATCTGTCGCCGATCCACCTCGCCGACCCGCGGCTGATCGAGACGGTGTCGTCGGCGCTGGCGGACAGCGGCCTGCCGCCCGAGCGGCTGTCGCTCGAACTCACCGAAAGCGCGATCATCCACGATCGCCGCTTCGCGCTCGAACAGCTCGCCCGGCTGAAGGCGATGGGCATCGCCATCGCGCTCGACGATTTCGGCGTCGGCTATTCGTCGCTCGACGTGCTGCGCGCCTTTCCGTTCGACCGGATCAAGCTCGACGCCTCGTTCGTCGCCGAGATCGAGACCAGCGAACAGGCGGTGTCGATCCTGCGCTCGGTCGCGGCGCTCGGCACGACGCTCAACATGCCGGTGCTCGCCGAAGGGGTGGAGCAGCCCGCGCAACTGTCGATCGTCGCGCGCGAGGGCTGCGGCGCGATCCAGGGCTATCTGATCGGCAAGCCGTCGCGGACGCTCGCCGATGCCGAGCAGGTCCGCCGGATCATGGCGCTCAAGCCGCAGATCGTTTCCGACGCCGACGCCGACGTCGCCTGACGCGGGAGCGGCGCGGGAAGGCATTCGGCTTGGTTCGGCCGCGTGTCGGCCGGATGAGATCAACATCCGTCCGACCCTATCGAACTGCTCCAGCGCAGGCGGGAGCCCGATGCTCTTGCCGGCGTCGATGCTCTGCTTGGCCAGGGGATTCGCGCCTGCGCGAGATCTCTGCCACAGTTTCGAAACCGCCCCGGCGAAGGCCGGGGCCCAGTTGGGAGGCCGTTGTAACCAACTGCAGGGCTTCACCAAACTGGACCCCGGCCGGCGCCGGGGTGGTACGTAAGCAGGTCAGGTTGCTACTTTCGCAGAGGTCTCGCCTGCGCGGGATTATCGGTGCCGGCTGACGCGACGCTGGTCGCACGCTGAATGGGGGCGGATCGAGCCTGCACCATGCCGGCTCGTGCGGCATCCTCTCGACAAAGCAGATCCGGCATCCCCGTGCGGCCCCCGAACCACGCGGCATCGTGCCGGATACGCCGCAACATCGGAGGCTTCCGCAAAACCGCTTGCCCGATTGAATCTCGTCGTGACATACAGCGGCCGTCAAGCTTCAAACCGCTGATCGGACCGCGCCATGAATGCAATCGTCACGCAGATCGGCGATCTCGCCGATGCCGGCGAACGGATGATCGAACGCCTGCGCCGCAAGGCCTTCCTTCCCGAAAGCCGCAAGGGGCTCAACGTCCGCTTCGGCATCGCCGAGGCGGCGCAATTGCTCGGCTGTTCGACCAACCGCATCCGCATGGCGGAGGAGGACGGCCGCCTGCCCCCCGCCCCCGCCGCGGACAATGGCCGGCGGCTCGGCTATACCGTCGGCGAGCTGCTCCATATGCGGCAAGTCCTCGGCGCCTCGCCGGCGCGGGGGGACAGCGACGTGCCGGCGGTGATCGCGGTGCAGAATTTCAAGGGCGGCGTCGGCAAGTCGACCGTGACCACGCATCTCGCGCATTATTTCGCGGTCCAGGGCTATCGCGTGCTCGTCGTCGATTGCGACAGCCAGGCGACGACGACGACGCTGTTCGGCTTCAACCCGCATTTCAACATCACCCGCGAAGAGACGCTCTACCCCTATCTGTCGATCGACCCGACGCAGAGCGACCTCGATTATGCGGTCAAGCCGACGCCCTGGCCCAATGTCGATCTGATTCCGTCCAACCTCGAACTGTTCGACGTCGAATATGAACTCGCCGCGGCGGGAAGCGACGGCGGCTCGGTGCTGGCGGCGCGGTTCCGCAAGCTCAAGAAGGGGCTGATCGAGCTTGCCGGCCATTATGACGTGGTGCTGCTCGATCCGCCGCCCGCGCTCGGCACGATCAGCCTCGCGGTGATGCAGGCGGCCAATGCCCTGCTCGTCCCGCTCGCCGCGACGACGCCCGATTTCTGCTCGACGGTGCAGTTCCTGTCGATGATGGATCAGGTGCTCCAGCAGCTCGCCGGCGCGGGGATCGCGGTCGATTACAGCTTCGTGCGGCTGATCTGTTCGAAGTTCGACGGCAATGACCCGAGCCATGCGATGGTTCGCGCGATCATGGAGCAGAGCTTCGGCCCGGCGCTGCTGCCGGTGCCGATCCTCGAATCGGCGGAGATCAGCCACGCGGCGATGCGGATGATGACCGTCTACGAACTCGACAAGCCGATCGGCACCGCCAAGACCCACAAGCGCAGCCGCGCCAATCTCGACGAGGCGATGGGGCAGATCGAGCAGCTCGTCCGCCAGGGCTGGGGCCGCGTCGCACCCGCGGATGAGGCGGTGCTCTATGCCGGATGATTTCGCTGTCCTATTCGCCATCGTTCCCGTTATGTCCCGCGCGGAGGTGAGTCATGGCGCGTAAGCAATCCGATTATCTGGCAGCCTTACTGTCCGAAGAGCCGGCCCCCGATACCCCCGCCCCCGCCCCCGCCGCGGCGAGCGAACGCCCGCCCGAGCGGCTGCGCGGCACCACCCTGCTCGGTCGCGAGTCCGCGCTGGCGCGGGTCGCGTCGGGCGAGGTGCGGCAGGTGACGCAATTGCTGCTCGATCCGGCGCGGGTGCGCGTCTGGCCGGGCAATGCGCGCTCCTATGCGCATCTCGACGAGGCGCGCTGCCGCGAGCTGATCGATTCGATCATCGCCGAGGGCGGGCAGAAGGTGCCCGCGGTGGTGCGCCGGATCGAGGGCGATGCCGATCACGATTATGAGGTGATCGCGGGGACGCGGCGGCATTGGTCGATCAGCTGGCTGCGCGGCCATTCCTATCCCGACATGATGTTCGTCGCGCAGGTCGTCGCGCTCGACGACGAGGCGGCCTTTCGCCTTGCCGATCTCGAGAATCGCGCGCGCGCCGACGTCTCGGATCTCGAGCGCGCACGCAATTACGCCGCCGCGCTGACGCTGCATTACGGCAATCATGCCAGCCGGATGGCGGAGCGGCTCAAGGTCTCCAAGGGCTGGCTGTCGAAGATGCTGCGCGTCGCCAGCCTGCCCGAAGAGATCGTCGATGCCTTCGCCTCGCCCGCCGAGGTGCAGCTCAAGAGCGGCTATGCGATCGCCCAGGCGCTCGGCGACCGCAGCACCGCGGCGCGGATCATGGCGACCGCCAAGACGCTGGCACGCGACCAGCAGCAGCGTCGCGCCCAGGGTCTCGTCCCCCTCCCCGCCGCCGATGTCGCGCGCCGGCTGCTCGCCGCGCCGCAGGATGGCGACGACGCCCCGCCCTATGTGTGGACCGGTCCGCAGGGGCGCGCGGCGCTCACCGTGCAGACGATCAACCGCCAGGGTATGACGATCCGCCTCCACGCCGGCGCCGGCGCCGATGCCGCAATGCTCGCCGACGCGCTGCGCGCGGCGCTCACCGCGCTCGAGGCGGAAGGACGCGGACTGCCGCTGTGAGCGGCGCGCTGCCCGAGGTTTCCCCGGGGAAACACGCTCGAGCGGCGCGGTGCCCGGGCTGGTGTGGGCACGAAGTTTCCCCGGGGAAACTTCGATTGGCGGATGAGGTCGGAATGGGCGGATCGGGCTGTTTCGCCGCGCCGGACGTGGCGGGGCGGTGCCGGGACGCGTGGGTGGCCGGGGGCGATCTGTTCGCGTCGCCGGTTGGCGGGCCAGCTGCTCCCAATCGGAGGAGCGCCCGGTCTGCCCCCCTGCCCTCGTACGGACATTGGCGGCTGCTGGACCGGGCGGGCGTTGGACCGACACGGGCATCGTTCTCGGTCCGCACGGGCGGTGAGATTCAGGAACAAGCCCTGTCGCTACTGCTTGGTGTTGCCGGTCCTCCGTCCCAAGCTTCGTTGGCGCTGGCTGAACCGCGGTTTGCCTGTCCAACGGAGCCGATCACCATCTCGCCCTGTCCGACCGTGACGGCTCACGGCGACGACCCTCCGCTCCCCGCGGATTTTCGGACGGTCGCTCGGGCGAAGCAACTCCAAATCCCCCTCCGTCATGCCGGACTCGTATCCGCATCAACGGCTCCGCAAGAGCATCAGGCGTCGTCATTGTGGCGCGGTAGGTCCGGGAAACAGTCCGGGGTGACGCTACGCGGTTGGCGCCGGGCGGAACATCGCAAACGCCCTGCATTGGCGAGATGCCAGCAGCCAAGTAGTGCCGCGGGTATCCACCAACACACGCCACGGGCTGCTTGCGTTGCGCAACCCTTGCCGTGTCTCACCACGAACACGCGCGATGCCGAAGTTTCCCCGGGGAAACATCCGGCGACAGCGGCGGACCTCTTCGAATGGATGATGGTTTCCCCGGGGAAACACGTTCTGCACGTCCGACGGCTCGGCCGGCGAAGGATGCCATCGTCATGGTCGACGATTCCGCTCGAAAGTTCAGGCAGGACCACACCGCCGACGTCGCGAGGGCTCGCATCTGTACGGGTGCGACGACGTCGCCGGAAAAAGGCCGTGGCCTCTGTCCATCCGCCGGTCAGGCAAAGCCGATGCATCGCGCTAGCCGCGCTTATTTGCCTGCGAGCAAGGCATCCCCCTGCCCTCACCCTCATGGGTCCAGCGAAGCGCCGCCCACACCATCGCCGCGTCACCGATCGAGGCCGCAGCATCTCGCCCTGTCGTCTGTTCGATCGATGCTGTGCCGCTTCCGTCACGGAAGACATCGACGAGCGCACCCAAAAGACGCGCCCACCCCCCTTCCCGCGTCGAATGTGTTTCCCCGGGGAAACATCGTCGTCGCCAAGCCCCCTACGCCACGTCGTTCGCCTCAAGGCGCGACCACACAGAGACCGCCACCCCGAGCCTGCGGCGGCGATCCGCACCGGCAGATCGCGACCAGATGACCCACCTATGCCACTCTCTCGCGGAAGCGGACGAACGATGACCCGACCCAGCGCCCTCCAGCTGCATCCCGCCCGCACGACGCCGGGCGCGCGCGCCACACCGTACCGTCACGCGGCCCGACACGTTTCCCCGGGGAAACCATCCCGCCGTGTTTCCCCGGGGAAACACGGGGTCCGGCGATGACCGGCGGCAAGCCCGAGGGCAGCTCCGACCAGTTCGACCTGTTCCTCCCCTATCTCGCCGATCTGCCGCTGCGCGATCAGCGCGAGATGATGGAGCGGCCGTTCTTCAGCCTCGCCAAGTCGAAACGGGTCAAGCCGATCGACTATCGCAGCCCCGACGGCAAATCCTGGGTCCATGTCTCGGCCAATGCCGATTACGGCATGGCGACGATCTGGGACGCCGATATCCTGATCTATTGCGCGAGCGTGCTCGCCGACATGGCGCGGCGCGGCGTCAACGACGTGCCGCGCAAGCTGCATCTGATGCCCTATGACCTGCTGCGCGCGATCGGCCGGCCGACGACGGGGCGCGCCTATGAGCTGCTCGGCCAGGCGCTCGACCGGCTGGTGGCGACGACGATCAAGACCAACATCCGTGCCGAGAACCGCCGCGAGGCGACCTTCTCGTGGCTCGACGGCTGGACGCAATTGGTCGACGCCAAGACCGAACGGTCGCGCGGCATGACGATCGAATTGTCGAACTGGTTCTGGGAAGGCGTGATGATGACCGGGGGCGTGCTGTCGATCGACCGCGCCTATTTCGACCTCACCGGCGGGCGCGAACGCTGGCTGTACCGCGTCGCGCGCAAACATGCCGGCGGGGCAGGCGAGGGGGGCTTTGCGATCGCCATGCCGACCTTGTTCGAGAAATCGGGCGCGGAGGGGCAATACCGCCGCTTCAAGTTCGAGATCGCCAAGATCGCCGAGCGCGACGAGCTGCCCGGTTTCGCGCTGACGCTGGAACAGGCCGGCGACAAGCGCGAACCGCTGCTGCGGATGCGGCGCCGGCCGGAGGCGCAGCGCGTCACCTCGGTGAGCGCAGGCGAGGGGGCAGCGCCACCCGCCGTCCCGCCTGCCGCGCCCGCGCCCCCTTCGCCCGAGCGGACCGAGCAGCTGGTCGATGCCGCCGCGGCGATCCGGCGCAGCGTCAGCCGTCTCGCCAGCCGCGCGCACGATGGCGAGATCACCGCGGCGACGCTGGCGACGTTGCGCGCCGAATGTCCGGGCTGGGACTATCAGACGCTGCATGCCGAGTTCCGCACCTGGATCGACGCCGATCCGGCACGCACCCCGGTCAATTACCAGGCGGCGTTCGTCGGCTATGTCCGCCGCTGGGACGCCAAGCACCGGCACGAACTCGGCCGCTGAGCCGCCATGCAAGCGCGCCGCGTTCCCGAAGTGTCGGCGCGGCGGATGCCGGTCCGTCTGCGCGAAACCGCATTGGCGGCGCTGGTCGCCGAAATGAACCTCCCGGATGGAGCGACCCGAAAAAGTGATTCAATCGAGGGCGTGGAATTTCCGGCTTTCGCCGGCCGTCGACCTATCGGGAACGCCATGTCGCCCCTTCGGGAACGTCCCTCGACCCTTCGGGAACGATGCAACGATCCTTCGGGAACGGCCCCTTCGATCCTTCGGGAACGAACCACCGATCCTTCGGGAACGGCAGGGTGGCCGCGAATCGCCGGAATCGCTGCGATTCCTGCCGTTCCCACGGCGCTTAACCTTCTAACCTTATCTCTAACCCTCTAACCAAGCGGAGATGGTTCGATTGAGAGGGGGATAGAAGCCCGCGCCGCCACCGCAGCGCGACACAGACAGGACGGCAGGCCGGACCACCGGCAGGGCAGGGGGCCTGACCGCCGGCCGATACGGGGGTGCGGCCGGCGACCCCCACAGATGGCGCTACAGCGCCGCGCTGGCGCGCAGGAGGACGGTCCGCCCCGGCGCCATATAATCCTTCTGGTAGCTCACATGGTCGCCCTTGGTCGTGTAATAGCGCCAGTCGTCGCCGAGATTGGCGATGTCGAGATCGAGCGCAACGCCCCGGGCGAGCGTGTACCTTGTATGGAGGTCGATGCCGCGATTGGGCTGCACCCATTTGTCGACCGCATTGTCGCGCAGATCCTCGATGTATTTGCCGCGATAGGCATAGGAGAGTTTCAGCTCGACGCCGTATTTCTGATAGGTGAGCGCGGCATTGTACAACAGATGCGGCGTATTGACGAAGCGCATCGTCACGCCATGTCGATAGGACTGGCCGCTGTTCGCGGCGCTGTGCTGGAGCGTGACATTGCCTTCGATGCCGAAACCATCGAACGGCGCGGCGAGTCCGGCGAGTTGCTTGATAACGCCGAGCTCCATGCCATAGACCTGCGCGCTCTTGCCGTTCTGCGGCTGGGTGATCTCGATCGTAGGAGTCGGCAGCGTGGGTCATCGCGGCCAACTGACTGTCAGACGGCGACGTAGCGTCATCCGCACGACGCAAACCAAGTGAATATCCCGCCGCAACGAATATAGCGATCGTCGAGAAGCCGGATTGCGCCAACATTTGGCCGGTCCGCGACCTGTGGCCGCCGGCGGCGAGCGACGGCTGGTACGACCTCACCGTCACCTGCACAGCGGACGCACAGGCGCTGTGGCGCTATGCCGGCAAGGTCGAGACCGGGCGGCAGGGGCGCACCGATCCCGCGATCGGCACGATGCGGCTGTGAGGCGGAGGGGCCCCTAGCGCGCCACCGGCTGCCGCAGCCGCGCCTCGGTCAGCGCGACGAAGGAGGCGAGCGGGCAGCGCGCCGGGCAGCCGGGGATCGCCACCGCGGCACGATGCGGCGCCACGCCGCGGGTCAGCGGGGTGAGCGCGCGGACCTGCGCCATCGTCTGCGCCTGGCTGAACGCGCGGACGTAGCGCGCCCCGTCGGCGCCGCGCACCAGCTCGAAGCCGAGCGCGCCGCCCGGCGCGATATCGTCGCGCGGATAGTCCGCCATCGTCCAGTGCAGGTCGTAGAAGCCGCCGAGCGCGGCGAGATTGGTGTCATGCCCGAACAGCAAGGTGATGCGCCCGCTGCGCCCCGCCAGCGCATCGACGATCCGCCGGGCGAGCGGCGCGGCGAGCCGCTGCGCGACATAGGGCGGGCGCGTCTCGTAGCGGAACTTGATCGGGTGGAAGCGCAGCATGGTGCGGATGTCGGCGGCCGAGGCGCGGCCCCAGCCGACCTGCGCCATCGGCATGGCTTCGAGATATTGCAGCAGGATCGTCTGGCCCGCGGTCGAGGCGAAGCTGAGCGCGCCCTTGAGGTCGGGCTTGTCGCCCGGCACGGCGACGAGGTGCGAGACGCGGTCGGCCGCGGTGCATGCCGAAGCGCCGCGCCCGCAGGCCTTGCCGGGGCAGCAGCCGGTGACGTGTTCGAGCACGCGGAAGGCGTCGGCATTGGCGACCGCCTCGGCCGCGATCCCGCCCGCCGGCGCCTGCCGCAGCGCTGCGGCACGCGCGGTGTCGCCGTCGATCGCGAGGCCGGCGTCGGCGGGGTGGAAGGTCGCATCCTCGTCTTCGCTGGCGGGATGATCGAGCGGCACCGCGCAGCCCGGCGTCAGCGCGGCGAGAAAGGCGCGGCCGGTCCTGATCGCGCGCGACGCGCCGCTCGCCCGGGCGCTGATCGCGGCGGGCGCGCAGCCGCTGGCGGGGAGCAGCCCCTGCCGCACCCACAAGGCGCGGTCATAGGCGCCGAGCCGGCCGATCGCCGCGGCGCCGTGCGGGGTGAGGTCGCCCGCCGGTGTCGACCAGGCGGGCCAGGCTTGCGCGGTGGTGCCCGCCGGGGTGGCGGGGAATTTGGTCGACGGCCGCACCCCGTGGCGCATCAGCAGCACGACACGCTCGACCGTCTCGCCGCGCGCCGCGGCGGGGGCGGGGGCGGGGGCGGGCGGGGCGGCAGGGGAGGGGGATGCCGCGGCGAGCAGCGCCAGCGCGAGCCACCGTCGCATCACAGCGTCACCTTGACGCCGAACTTGCCGGTCCAGCCATATTGTTCGTGCTGCGCGAGCCGGTCGCCCCCCGCCGCGGTGCCGGTGTACACGCGGTCGAACGGTTCGTTGCCGATGTTGATGAAGTCGGCGGTGAGCTGGACGCCGCGCCGGACGCGCAGCTTGGCCCCGATGTCGAACAATAGCCGGTGATCGACATAGACATCGCCGTCGCCGTCCGCGGCGATCTCGTCGAGATAGCGGCCGCGATAGGTGCCGCTCGCGCGCAGCTGCAACGGCCCCTTCTCATAGCCGATGCTCGCATTCCAGATATGCTTGGACGAGCCGGGCAGGGTCAGGTCGCGCACCGTCCCCGGCTGGGTGGCGAGCGAGGCACGGGTATCGACATAGGTGTAATTGCCGCCGACCAGCAGCCCGTCGAACGGCGCGGGCAGGAAGCTCAGCGACGCCTGCAGGTTGAGCTCGACCCCGGTCACCCTGGCGGTGGCGCCGTTGAGCGGCAGCGTCGCCTCGTCGATCACCACGCCGTTGTAATTATAGTCGTCGATCCGCGACGAGAAGATGAAGTCGGAAATCGCCTTGTGGAACACCGTCACCTCGGCGAGCGCGTTCGAGGCGAAATAATATTCCGCCGCGGCATCGAAATTCCACGATCGGTAGGGGCGGAGCTGCGGATTGCCGAACGTGCCCTCGCCGTCATTGGCATTGTAGGAGAAGCGCGGCGCGAGATCGGAGATATTGGGCCGGGACAGGCTGCGCGTCACCGCGCCGCGCACCACCAGCTTGCGCCAGGGGCTGTAGCGCAGATTGAGGCTCGGCAGCCAGTTGGTATAGGCGCGCGCGACGCGGACCGGCGTCGCGACGAGGCTGTCGGTATCGAGCGCATTGCCCCGCATCCGGTTGCGCGTGTGTTCGACGCGCACCCCGGTCACCGCGCGCAGAACGCCGTTGTCGAAGCGGAGCTGGCCATAGCCTGCGTAAATGTCCTCGGCGACGCGATAGGTCGCCGACAGGCTGTCGAGATCGCTGTCCGCGGCGTTGCGTACCAGAGTGTCGCGGTTGGCGTTGAACCAGGCGCGCACCAGCAGCGGATCGACCGCCGGGTTCATGTCGACCAGCCCCGTCTCGCCGATCGACCGCGACAGGCCGGCGAGCGTCGGGAAGCTGCCGCCGGTCAGCGCGTCATAGCTGGTGAAGTCGAGCGTATAGCGTTTGTCGCGGAACCGGCCCTTGCCGCCGACCTTGATCTCGAGGCTGCCCGCGGCGAGCGGGATGTCGCGCGCAATGTCGATCCGGCCGGCATATTCGCGGTCGGTGCTGAGGCCGTCGGTGGTCTCGATCTTACTCAGTGGATCGCTGCCGTTGGTGAAGGTGGCGTCGTTGCTCGTGCTGTATTCGGGGGTCTGCGTGTCGAGGCCGCTCAGCGTCAGCCCGAGCTGGCTCGCGCCGGTCTGGAAGCGCCGGTCGAAGATCGTATCCTGCCGGTTTGGCTCGCGCTCCTCCGATTTCGACCAGCTGCCCGAATAGGTCAGCGTCCACCGATCGGCCTGCGTCTCGCCGCCTGCGGTGACGCTGTAGACGTTCTGGATCTCGGTGCGGTCCTTCATCTCGCGGCGGACGCGGATGCGGTTGGCGCTGCCCGCGCCCGAGGCGAAGGTGGCGCTGCCCGCATCGCCGCTCACCGGCGCGGGCGACAGGGTGAAGCGCAGCCGGCTGCGCAATTCGTCGTCGCGGAAGCTGTTGGCGATGCCGCGGACGTAGAGCGTCGTCGTGTCGCTCGGCCGCCAGTCGAGCGACAGCGCGCCGGCGATGCGGGTGCGCACCACGTCATAGGCGCGGTAATCGACCTCCTCGGGATAGGCGATGCCCGCGGCGCTGCGCGTCCAGTCGCTCGCCTCGACGCCGTCGGTGCCGAAGCGCCGGCGGTAATAGGAAAAGCCGCCCGAGATGCCGAAATCGGGGGTGACGAGCTTGGAAAAGTCGACCGAGCCCTTGGGGCTCCAGCGGTCGCGCAGGTCGTTGCGCGATCCTTCCAGCGACAGGCTGAACAGATCCTTCTTGCGATCGAAGGCGCTGGTCGTCCTGATCTCGATCGAGCCGCCGATCGTGTCGCCGTCCATATCGGGGGTCAGCGTCTTCTTGACCTCGATCGACTGGACGAGCTCGGACGGCACGGTGTCGAGCGCGAGCGCGCGATTGTCCGCCTCGGGCGAGGGGATGCGCGCGCCGTTGATCGACACCGCGTTGAGCGCGGGGGCAAGGCCGCGCAGCACGACGAAGCGGCCCTCGCCCTGATCGTCCTGGATCGACACGCCGGGGACGCGGCGCAGCGCCTCGGCGACGTTCTGGTCCGGATTCTGGCCGATCGCGTCGCGCGACAGCACGCTCTCGACGCCGTCGGCGGAGCGTTTCTGCGACAGCGCGCTCGCCTGGTTGGCGGCAAGCCCGACGACGAGGATGTCGTCGCCGCGCGTCGTGCCGTCGGAGGCGGCGAGCGCGAAGCGCGCCTCGACCGTACCGCTTGCCGGGACGGTGACCGTCCGCGTCTCGGCCGCGGCGCCGACGTAGCGGACGGTGACGGTATAGGTGCCGGGCGGCACGTCGGTGAAGCGGAAGCTGCCGTCGCGCCCCGCCTCGGCGACGCGGCCGAGCTCGACGATCCGCACCTCGGCACCCGCCAGCGTGCGCGTATCGGTGCTGTCGGTGACATGGCCGGTCAGGCTCTGCGCGAGCGCGGGCGCCCCACAGGCGCAGGAGCAGAGCAGGGCCAGGCGCAGCGCGCCGCCGACCGACGTGGCGATCATGGAATGTCCTTCGGGTTAGGGCAGCGTCGCTGACGCGAGCGCCGGACCCGGCGGGTAGGGGCGGGTCATGAAAGGTACATGACGTGAGGGTTTCGGTTTGATGACAGAAAGTTCATGATCGCAATCAGGCGGTTGCGGGCCACCGCATCGCGGCTACGTTCGGACCATGCGGCCGATCCGACGCCATCACCGCCAACCGCTTGCCCTGCTACCAGCGCGATTTATCCAGCGAATTCCGCAAGAAAGCTGACAGAGGCTGAAACGCGCGGCGCGTCGCGCGTTGAGCGCTGCGACAAGGAGCCATCATGCCGTTCGATCCACCCTATACCGCCGCGCCCGACCGTTACGAGAGCGGCATGCCCTATCGCCGCACCGGCCGCAGCGGGCTGCGCCTGCCCGCGATCAGCCTCGGCCTGTGGCAGAATTTCGGGGGCGCCGACGTGTTCGAGACCGGGCGCGCGATCCTGCGCCGCGCCTTCGATCGCGGCGTGACGCATTTCGACCTCGCCAACAATTACGGCCCGCCCTACGGCTCGGCGGAGGAGAATTTCGGCCGCGTGCTCGCCGCGGACTTCCGCGCGCATCGCGACGAGATGATCCTGTCGACCAAGGCGGGCTGGGACATGTGGCCCGGCCCCTATGGCGACGTCGGATCGTCGAAGAAATATCTGATCGCGAGCTGCGACCAGAGCCTCAGGCGGATGGGCGTCGACTATGTCGACATCTTCTATTCGCACCGCGTCGATCCGGCGACGCCGCTCGAGGAGACGATGGGCGCGCTCGTCCAGCTCCACCGCCAGGGCAAGGCGCTCTACGTCGGCATCTCTTCCTACGAGCCCGGCCTGACCGCCCGCGCCGCGGCGATCCTCGCCGAGGAGAAGGTGCCGCTGTTCATCCACCAGCCGAGCTATTCGATCCTCAACCGCTGGATCGAGCGCGAGCTGCTTGCCACGCTCGAGACGCTGGGCACCGGCTGCATCGCCTTCTCGCCGCTCGCGCAGGGGATGCTGACTGACAAATATCTCAGCGGCGTGCCGCAGGATGCGCGCGCCAGCCGCGGCGGATCGCTGGCGCAGACCTTGCTCAGCGAGCAGAATCTGGGAACGATCCGCGCGCTCAACGCCATCGCCGAAGCGCGGGGCCAGACGCTCGCGCAGATGGCGATCGCCTGGGTGCTGCGCGATCCGCGCGTCACCTCGGCGCTGATCGGCGCGCGGACGGTGGCGCAGCTCGACGATTCGCTCGACGCGGTGCAGCGGCTCGACTTTTCCGACGACGAGCTCGCCGCGATCGATCGCGCGGCCGCGGATGGCGGCATCAACATCTGGGCGGAATCGTCGGACATCGCCGACCTGCCCGCGGCGCAGGGGGTGCCGGGCTGAGGATCGGCCGGCGCGGCGCCGCCGCCGCCCGGTACGGCGTCGGCACCGCGTCGGAACGTCATGTCCATTTCGTGCCGAGCTTTTCCCTGTCATAGAGAGCGGCTAGGGGGCCGGCCATGATTCGGCCTCTCCCGCTTTCTTCACTCGCCACGCTCGTCCTCCTCCTTGCCGCGCCGGCCGCGGCGCAGACCATACCGACGCGCGCGCCCGCCGACGCGACCCGCGCGGTCGCGGCAGACCCCGCCGCCGCGCCCGCCGACGCCGGGTCCGACGCGCGCTTCGCGGTCCATGGCCAGGCGACGCTCGTCGTCCAGGCGACGCCCGGCTTCGCCTCGCCGTACACGGGCGCCAACAGCCTGACCCCGCGGCAGGCGAAGGAGACCGCCGACGTGACGCTCTATGCCGGCGTGCGGCTGTGGCGCGGCGCGGAGCTCTGGACCAATCCCGAAATCGACCAGGGTTTCGGCCTGTCGAACACGCTCGGCGTCGCCGGTTTCCCGAGCGCCGAGGCCTATAAGGTCGGCCGGCGCGCGCCCTATGTCCGCCTCCAGCGCACCTTCCTGCGCCAGACGATCGATCTCGGCGGTGCGCGCGAGCGGGTCGCCGGCGTCGCCAACCAGGTCGCCGGCTGGCGCACCGCGGACCGGCTGGTGCTCACCATCGGCAAGTTCGGCGTCGGCGACGTGTTCGACACCAACAGCTATGCGCACGATCCGCGCGTCGACTTCCTCAACTGGTCGGCGGTCGACGCGGGCAGCTTCGATTATGCCGCCGACGCCTGGGGCTATAGCACCGGCGTCACCGCGGAGGCCTATCGCGGCGCGTGGACGCTGCGGCTCGGCGCGTTCAACCTGTCGAAAGTGCCCAATGGCGAGATGCTGGAGCCCGGTTTCGGGCAATATCAGCTCGATGCCGAGCTGGAGCATCGCCACCGGATCGGCGGGCGGCCCGGCGCGCTGCGCGTGACGCTGTTCCGCAACCGCGGGCGTTTCGGCCGTTTCGACGACGCGCTGGCGCTGGCGGCGCGGAGCGGCGAACCGGTCGATACCGCCGCGGTGCGCGCGCGGCGGACGCGCGCCGGGATCAGCGTCAACGCCGAACAGACGCTGACCGACACGCTGGGCGTGTTCGCGCGCGCCGGCCTCGCCGACGGGCAGGTCGAGCCCTATGACTTCACCGACATCGATCGCACCGCGCAGGCCGGCCTGGCGCTGCGCGGCGCGGGCTGGCGGCGCGGCGACGATACGCTGGGCGCGGTGGTGATCGTCAACGGCATCAGCCGCGCGCACCAGCGCTATCTCGACGCGGGCGGGCTCGGCGTGCTGGTCGGCGACGGCCGGCTGCCGCATCCGGGCGCGGAATATATCGGCGAAACCTATTATCGCCTCGCCGCGACGCGCGGTTTCGACCTGTCGCTCGACTACCAGCACGTCGCCCACCCCGGCTACAACCGCGACCGCGGCCCTGCCGAAATCTTTGCCGTGCGCCTGCACGAGGCGTTCTGAGGCGGCGACCGGTCGCGGCTGAGGGCGGGGGCTGCGCGCGCGTCATGGACAGGCCGGGTCGGCGTCCGCGGTAGCGCCAAGCGGCCGCTCCTGTGCGACCCGACCGGTCAGTTCGGATTGATCCAGACGGCGCGGTGATAGACAGAGCGTGCGGCGACCGGCGATGGTTCGAAGCGCGCTAACCGCAGCAGGGCGTTTCACGTTGCCTCGTCGAGCGACGCCACGCCCGAGCTGACGACGATGCGGCACGCGACTGGTTTGCCATCAGGACCGATGGTCGCGACGACCTTGACGATGCCCTGCTGTCCCCTGCGGACGGCATCGAGCGGATCATCGTCGGGCGGGAACCAGCTGATGCGCCGTTCGATCGGAACATCGATGATCGCGCGCGGATCGGCGCCGCATGACCTGAGCAGGTCGCGACCGCAGGCTTTGACGGCCTCGACCGCCTTGGCGATGCCGTGGACCAGGATCGTGACGGGATCAGCGTCGATCCCAGTGATGGTCAGGGTGTCTACCAGCAGGATCCGACGCTAGGCGTTCCAATCGACCGTGGCTTTGAACAGGCGGGTGCACACCGGATTGAATAGCCAGACCCATTGCGTGTGGAGGTCGAGGCCCGTCGCTGTGTCCACGATGGCGGCGGAGCCGAAGGCGCTGTGTCCGTGAACTCTAGTTTAGCGCAGCATGAAATCGCCCTCGCCTGACACCGGATCGGCATCGATGACGAGGCCGGCCGGCATGGGTCCGGCGCCGGATGACCGGCTGAGCGTACAATTGTGTTGATCATACGCGACCGCCCATGCCGAAGCGTGGCCGTTTACGTCGGCAGGCATAGCAGCTTCCATCGGCATCGCGGCCAGTGCGAGCATCGTCACCCCTACGCTCCGTCCGCCCGGAATGTGCCGACGGCCTCCAGCTCTGCAAAGTGCTTGATTGCGGACCTATGGTAAAGCACCCGCGTCAGGACGTGACGGCTGGCCCGGGGAGGTCAGGAGCGGTGCGGTTGGCTTGCAGATCGTCGCACTCTTCACGCGGCCGAGCGCGGCGAGCAGGGTTGGGCGACCGGCATCGCGGGCGGCAAGTTCGGCGGCTTTCGCACGTTCATCGAGCGCAACCAGCTTCGCCTGGAGCACCTCGCGACGCGCCTGAATTGCGGCCAGCTGGTTGGCTTTCGATGGGCGGGCCATTTGCATCACTTCGTCATAGTGGCGAGACATGGGCCGAGGCAGGAGTTGATGACCGGCCGTGGAAACCTGTCGATCGGCCCCCGCCGCGACGTGCAATCATTGTAGAACGGTTCCCGGAAAAAGGACTTGACACCATCGCGTTGTCGCAAACGCAGCGCGCGAAAAGGTGCGAACCAGTCGCTCTCAAGCAACTCCCCGGTCAGCGTGCTTCTGAGTGCGAGACCGTTGTTTGGGGTGAGGGGGAGTGCGTCTATAATGGGGTAAAGGAAGGGATGGCAGGATATCCCATCTGTCACCGTTGTATACAACGATGACAGATGGGGCCGCTGCACGGGGCTGATCCATTGATCGTTACTGCTCGTGTTTCCGATGACGTGGCGGCCGAGATCGACCGCCTCGCTGCCGCGAACGGCCAGAGCCGTTCCGCGTGGATGTCGCGCACGCTGACGCAGCTCGTGCTCGCCGAAGGCGGCAAGGACGCGCCGCTGGTGCCGGTGAGCCGGCGCGGCCGTCCCGACGAGTATGTGCGCGTGACGCTGCGCCTGCACCGGCACGAACTCGAGGCGATCGATGCGGTCGGCGCGCCGCTCCGCCTGGGGCGCAACGAGTGGATCAAGCGCGCCATCCGATGGCAGCTGTGGGACAGGGCAGGGGTGCTGCGGCTCGCGCCCGCGACGGCCGCGGAGATCGGCAAGCTGCGCAAACAGGTGCTCGCGATCGGGCGCAACATCAATCAGGCGGTGCATGCGATGAACGCCGCGAACATGCCGGGCAGTTCGCTTGACATCGCACGGATCGCCGAGCCGTTCATCGACACCTGCGCGGAGCTGAAGTCGCAGCTGTTCGTACTGCGCCGGGCGCTCAGCCGCTATGTCAGCGGCGAGGTCGCCTATTGGACCCGCGCCGCGGAGGAGCAGGAGACGTGAGTTTCCGCCTCTCGCCGGGAACGCTGGACTCGCTGGCGGGCGTGTTCGCGCCGCCCCGGAAACGGCGGTCGCGTGGCGGCGGACGAGGGAAGGGCGGTGCCCGTGACGACGGCGCCATGCTGGCATTTGCCGCCGCGTCGCTGCTGCGCAAGACCGCGCCGACGAGCAGCAGTTATCGGCCCAGCGCGCAGGTGAAACAGGCGTTCGGAGGCGGGTCGCATGCGGCGATCAGCGCGCGCGCGCTGCGGACGATGGAGCGCACCGCGCGCCGCGTTCCGGAGGTGATGGTGCGCGTCACCGGGCGCCAGCATGGCGGCGGTCACGTGCTCGCCAACATGTCGTATATCAGCCGCCTCGGCCATGGCGAGGACAAGCAGATCGACCTCCATACCAGCGAGGGCGAGGTGCTGCGCGACGGCCGCGACATGCAGGAGCTGGCGCAGGATTGGCAGGAATGGGAGACCGCCGACGAGGCGCGCCGCAAGGGCGCAACGTCGCTGTCGATGATCCTGTCGATGCCGGCGCACACCGATCCGCAAGGCGTGAAAGAGGCGGCGCTGGCATTCGCGCGCGAGGAGTTCGCGAACCGCTCCTGGGTCGCGGCGCTGCACGTCGATCGCGATCATCCGCACGTCCATCTGACGGTCGCGCGGCGCGATTACGACGGCCGCCGGTTCAATCCTGATTCCGACGATCTGCTGCGTTACCGCCAGCGTTTCGCGCAGAAGCTGCGCGACCGCGGCATCGAGGCGAACGCGACGCCAGTGCAGGCGCGCGGCGTCGATGCGAAGCACGAACCGATCGCGGCGCGCAAGATTCGCGAGCAGGGCGCGGTGCCGCAGATCGACCGTAACCGGGCCGATCGTGCGCGTCGGCTGCACGAAAACGGCCGCGCCGATCCTGCCGTAACCGCGCTGGCGAAACGACAGGCGGTCGTGCGCGACACGTTCCAGCGCTCGATCGACGAGCTGCTGACGTCGCCGTCGCTGGTCGATCAGGTCAAGGCGCAAAGCCTCAAGACGTTCGTTGCGGCAATGCCCGAGCCGGTGCCGAACTCGATGCGCGCGACGCAGATCGATCGCGGAGCCGATGCGCAGAGTGCCGCAGCGTCGGCACCGGAAAAGGGTATTGCGGCGGCCGATCCGGTCGCTGCCGCACTCGCCAGACTGGAAGCTGCGACGGCGGAGATCACGGCGCGGCGTGCACGGGAGGCGATGGCTGCCAACCCGGTCACGCTGGCGCTGGCACGAATGGAAGCGGCAAAAGCCGAGATCGAAAAGAGGCATCAGCAGGAAGCCGGTGCGGCTGACCCGCTGGCAGCGACGCTGGCCAGGATCAATGAAGCAGCCAAGGTGCGGACGGCGCCAGTACAGGAAACGGGCGAGGTTGAAATGCCGGGTAGCGATCAGTCAGCGGATCGCGCTGCTGCAAAGCCGGGTCGCGATCGGCCGGCGGAACGCGATGCCGACGATCAATCGCAGCAGATGCGGCCACCCCTCGAGCCGGAGAGCCGGCCTATGCCGACGCTATCGGCCGATCAGGCCGACGCCATCCTGCGCCAAACGCTCGAACGTGTCCGCGCGCAGCAGCAGGAACGCGAACAGATGCGGCAGCGCGATCGGTCGCAGGACAGGGGTGGGCCGCGCCGATGACGGATGGTGAGAACAGTCGCGCGTTAGCAACGATCCTCGAGACGCTGGCCGTCCTGACGAAGGAGGTGGATGCGATTGCCCGAAGGCAGGTTGGGATCGAGCAGGCCCTGAGCGCCGTCTCGCAAGCGACCGAGGGCCTCACTACGCTCGAGCAAAGGCTGTCAGACCTGGCACGGGATCAAGCCGAGACCGTCACTCGGCTCGGCACGCTGGACGTCGGGCAAGCGGCGATCGCGCAAGATCTGAAGACAGATCGTCTCACCAATCGCGCCAGTCTTGTTCTGATCGCGGAACTTGCCGCTCGCGCGCATACGGCTGCCTGTGGGATCAAAGCGCCGCTCCCTGCCAATGTGGCCGACAGTCCTCTTCTCGAACGATATCTGATCACGCAGCCAGCGGATTACGTCACGGCGACGCGTGCCCTTGCCGAGTGGCGCCAGCAGGTGCCGAAGGCTGCGTCGCGTGAGCTGGCGCAGCTCCTCGCGCGGCAATACGAGCCCTCACCGACGGACACGCCCGAGACGCGCGTGCTGCGCTACCAACTGGCAGCGATCACGCGCGCGGAGCTGGCCGGACGCGGTGTAACGCCGCCCGCCGCGCCCCAGACGACGGTCACGCGCGACCGTTCGCCGGAGGCGAGGGCCGCACGATCGAAGGAGCTGGCTGACCTGTGGCGGGCCGGCGAAAGCCTGGCGCTCTATGGGGAGCCGGAGCTGGCCGCCGCGATCGACCGGTTCGCGGTGGCCGATCGCCAGGCCGCCATCCTCCACGGCGATCAGATCCCTGCCGAGCTGGTGACCCTGCACCGTGACATCGCCGCCCGCATCGAGGCGGGGGAGCGCTCGTTCGAGGTCAGCACGATGCCTCCCGCCGCGTTGCACCGATCAAGCGACATGGAGCGGTAGGTCCGATCCGTGTCGGACATGACGTGACCCCTGTCTTTCATCCAGCTGCGACCAGAGACCGACGGGTGTTGTCGCGCATGAGCGCAGGTGAAGCAA
>NZ_JBBBDM010000014.1:0-61653 GCF_037120395.1 Sphingomonas kyungheensis | reverse complement strand
TCAGGATAGGCCCCCAGTGATGTGTCTGAACCATGGCCATCAGCTTATCGTCCGGCAATCGACGGGACCCGTACGCTCGTCCTGAACGGCAAAGCCTGCCTCGATAGGTCAGCCGGTATCGGCGTGTGCTGAAGGACGTTTTGGACGGGGATACTCGCCAATGAGACATTGGGACTTGCTCGGTCGGTGCGGGCGTCCCGGGACCATATTGTCCCGGCAGTATCAGATGGCGCGGTTCAGCTGAAAACGGAGGAGGGGGCAGGGGCGCCGACGGCGCCTCAGGAGCGGAGCTTCCGCCCTCGTCCTTCCCCACAGCGGCCTGCGACGGGCTCGTCCTGGCAGCTGCGTCGAGGCGAGCCGTCTCAGTCCCGCAAGAGCATGCCCTGCGGGACGGCGCAGACGATCCCGCCGGCCGTTCGTCTCTGGCAAGCCGCTCATCGTCCGGGCGGGGGCGGTTGATCGCCCAGCATTTCCAGATCATCGGCCTCAAACCCGCCCTTGGGGCGCTCGACGAGCGTGAAGCGCCAGCGCTGGCCGCGCCTCAGTCCGGCAAAGCCGGCGCGCTCCGCCGCATGAACGTGGACGAAGACCTTGGGCTGCTTGTCGTCCCGCGAGATGAAGCCCCAGGCTCCACCCCGGTCGAGATATCTGATCGTACCGGTCGGCATGGTGCGTCCTTTCGGGCCAGGCCCTCCTCGGCGCAGGCGAGGCGCATCGCCGCAGCGGATGCACCCGCGATGATCGCCGCTGTCGATCCGCCTCGGCGCGGCACCGGGCTGTGCTGCGTCCCCGGCGATGTCAGCGCATCAGCAGCACCGGCGCGCAGACGGTGCGGATCATCGTCGTCGTCGTGCTGCCGACGATCAGGGTGCGCAGCGGCGAATGGCCGTAAGCGCCCATCACCAGCATCGCGCCGGGATGCGCCGCGATATGATCGCCGATCACCGCATCGACCTTGCCGTCACGCAGGACGGTTTCGGCACAGGCGGGCAGCGCGGCTGCGGCTGCGCCGAGCCGGTCGCGGTGTCGGCCGTCGTCCGGCCCCGCCATGACGAGATGGACCGGCAGACCATGGAACAGCGGCGAGGTCGCGACATGACGGACGGCGCGGCAGGCGGCGGGGCTGTCGTCGAAGGCGATCACCACCGCGTCGGGGGCCGCGGCGTCGCGCGAGGCGATCAGCACCGGCCTGTCGCTGGCGCGCACGACGCGTTCGACCTTGGAGCCGATATGGTCGGTCGCGAACGCGCCCGACGCGCCGCGCTTGCCGATGATGACCAATGCAGCATCGGCCTCGCGCTCGACGATCGTCTCCACGATCCCGCCATGCCGGTGCAACGGCGCGACCGCGATGCCCCGTGCCGTGAGGCGGGCGCCGCCTGCGTCGAGCAGGATGCGCCCTTCCTCGATGGCGAGACGCCCCGCCGCTTCCTCGATACGGGTCAGTTCCTCCAGCAGCTCGCTCTTGACGCCGAGGCCGATCGCGCCGCTGTGATCGTTGCGCGATGCGACGGCCTCCCGGCGCTGGACGACGTGCAGCAGCTCGACATCGGCGCCGAGCCGGGTCGCGGCCCAGGCCGCCAGATCGACGACGCTGGTCGCATAGGCGGATGCATCGATACAGGCCAATATGCGGTTCATAAGCCCTCTCCTCAATGGGCGCCGAGCGCCGCTTCGGCGCCGGGCTTGTCATGGACGGCGAAGCGATCGACCATCGTCGCGCTCGCCTGATTGAGGCCGACGACCTCGACATGGGTGCCTTCGCGGCGGAACCTGAGGATCGCCCTGTCGAGGCTCCCCACCGCCGAAATGTCCCAGAAATGCGCGGCGGTCAGGTCGATGACGACCGTGTCCAGCACCGCCTTGAAGTCGAAGGCGTCGGCGAACCGCTCGGACGAGGCGAAGAACACCTGACCCGAGACGCGGTAGGTCCGCGTCCGGCCGTCCGCGCTGAGCTCGGACGTCACGTCGAACAGGCGCCTGACCTTGCCGGCGAAGAACAGGCCGGACAGGATCACGCCCGCGACCACGCCCTGCGCCAGATCGTGCGTCGAGACGACGACCAGCACCGTCACCAGCATGACGACCGAGGATTGCCACGGATGGCTCCTGAGGGTTCTGATCGATCCCCAGGAGAAGGTGCCGATCGACACCATGATCATCACCGCGACCAGCGCCGGCATCGGAATGCGCGCGACCAGCGGCCCCAGCACGACGATCAGGAACAGCAGGAACACGCCCGAGACGAGGGTGGAAAGGCGGGTCGAGCCGCCCGACTTCACGTTGATGACCGACTGGCCGATCATCGCGCAGCCACCCATGCCGCCGAGGAAGCCGGTCAGGACATTGGCGATGCCCTGTCCCTTCATCTCGCGGCGCTTGTTCGATGGCGTGTCGGTCAGATCATCGACGATCTGCGCGGTCATCATCGATTCCAGCAGGCCCACCGCCGCCATCGTCAGCGCATAGGGGAAGATGATGCGCAGCGTTTCCAGCGTGAACGGCACCTGCGGGATGCCGAAGGCGGGCAGCGACGAGGGCAGCTTGCCCATGTCGCCCACCGTGTTGACGTGCACGCCGGCAAAGATCGAGACGATCGTCAGGATGACGATCGCGACCAGCGGCGACGGGATCGCCTTGGTCAGCCGCGGGAACAGATAGATGATCGCCAGGCCCGCCGCGACCATCGCATAGGTTTCCCACCCGACGTGGGTGAGCTGGGGAAGCTGCGCGACGAAGATGAGGATCGCGAGCGCATTGACGAAGCCGGTGATGACCGAGCGCGACACATATTGCATCAGCCGGTCGAGCTTGAGGAAGCCGGCGACGCCCTGGATCAGCCCCATCAGGATGGTGGCGGCGAACAGGTACGGGACGCCGTGATCGCGGATCAGCGGCAGGACGAGAACGGCGATCGCCGCGGTCGCGGCCGAAATCATGCCGGGGCGTCCGCCCACAGCTGAGATGATGACGGCGATGGAGAAGGAGGCAAACAGCCCGACGCTGGGATCGACGCCGGCAATGATCGAGAAGCCGATGGCCTCCGGGATCAGCGCGAGCGCGACGACGATACCCGCCAGCACGTCCGCGCGCGGGTTCGAGAGCCATTCGCGTCGCAGCGAAGTAGCAAATGTCATGTAGAAACCTGATCGCAATAGCGAGGGGCGCACGCCGTCAGACGCGTTCGATCAACGATGCTCGGAAGCGAGGCCCAAATTCGCTATGGTTATCCCGGGGATAGGCGCCGGGCCGAGCCACCCGAATCGATCCGGGTCCGTCGAAGGCCCTTAGATAGTCACTGATCGGCCCATATTGCAACTGCGGACATCCGTGGCGTCGCCTCGGCCTTCCGGTCCGCCGATCCCGGCCGTCAGGATCGTCGCGCCGTCGCGAGGCGCGACCGGCCCGTGGCGGTGGCGTTCGGGCTGCACCAGCGCTGCCCCTCCGACCATAGCGACGCTTCGCGCCGTTCGGGGACGGCCGGAGGATCGACGCCGGGATATCGGTCCGGCGCGCGCAGGCATCAGGCCTGTCCGATCCGCAGCGCCAGCGCCGCGAGGGTGACGAGGAGGACCGGCACGGTGAGCGTGACCCCGACCCGGAGATAATAGCCCCAGCCGATCCGCACGCCCTTCTGCCCGAGGACGTGGAGCCACAGCAGGGTCGCGAGCGAGCCGATCGGCGTCACTTTGGGGCCGAGGTCGCACCCGATGACGTTGGCGTAGATCATCGCGTCCCTGACCGCCCCGGTCGCATGCGTCGCGTCGATCGACAGCGCGCCGACCAGAACGGTCGGCATGTTGTTCATCAGCGACGACAGGAGGGCTGCGATCACGCCCGTTCCCAGCGCCGCGCCCCACACGCCGCCCTGCGCGATGCGGTCGAGCAGCGCTGCCAGATGATCCGTCAGGCCGGCGTTGCGCAGGCCGAAGACGACGAGATACATGCCCAGCGAGAAGATCACGACCTGCCAGGGTGCGCCGCGCAGCACCGCGCCGGTCTGGATGACATGGCCGCGGCCTGCGACCGCCAGCAGCAGGATCGCGCCGGCCGCGGCGACGGCGCTGACCGGCACGCCGAGCGGTTCGAGCAGGAAGAAGCCGGCGAGCAGCAGCGCGAGGACGATCCCTCCGGCGCGGAAGGTCGCAGCGTCGCGGATCGCCTCGCGCGGCGCCCGCAGCGCCCCGACGTCATAATCCTGCGGGATGTCGCGCCCGAAGAACAGCAGCAGCGCGCCCAGCGTCGCGGCGATCGAGACGAGGTCGACCGGCACCATCACGGCGGCATAGTCGCGAAACCCGATCCCGAAGACGTCGGCGGATACGATGTTGACGAGGTTCGAGACGACCAGCGGCAGGCTGGCGGTATCGGCGACGAATCCGGCCGCCATGACGAACGCCAGCGTCGCTCTGTCCCGGAAGCCCAGCGCGCGCAGCATGGCGATGACGATCGGCGTCAGGATCAGCGCCGCGCCGTCATTGGCGAACAGCGCCGACACCGCCGCGCCGAGCAGCACGATCAGCACGAACAGCCGCCGTCCGTGCCCCTTGCCCCAGCGGGCGACATGCAGCGCCGCCCATTCGAAGAATCCGGCTTCGTCCAACAGCAGGCTGATGACGATGATCGCGACGAAGGCGGCGGTCGCGTTCCAGACGATCCCCCATACCACCGGCACGTCGGACAAGGTGACGACGCCGGCGAGCAGCGCGACGATCGCACCGCCCATCGCGCTCCACCCGATGCCGAGGCCCTTGGGTTGCCAGATGACGAGCGCGATCGTCGCGACGAAGATCAGGACGGCCAGCAGCATCAGACGAGGCGCTGGCCCGAAGCGTCCACCACAAGCTCGCCGTCCTCCTTCGCGAACGCGCCGAGCTGGTCGCGCGGCAGCAGATCGAGCACCGCTTCGGACGGCCGGCACAGCGTCACGCCGAGCGGCGAGACGACCAGCGGCCGGTTGATGAGGATCGGATGCGCCATCATCGCATCCACCAGCGCCTCGTCGGACAGCGCCGGGTCGCCCAGGCCCAGCTCCGCATAGGGTGTGCCCTTCTCGCGCAGCAGCGCGCGCGGCGTCATGCCGGCGCGGTCGATCAGCTCGACCAGCAGCGCGCGCGAGGGCGGCGTTTTCAGATATTCGATCACGTGCGGCTCGATGCCGGCATTGCGGATCAGGCCGAGCGTGTTGCGCGACGTGCCGCAATCGGGGTTGTGATAGATGACGATATCGACGGCCACGGGGCGTCCTTTCAGCAGCAGGGGGCGAGTTCGGCGAGCAGCGGCGCGCACACGTCGGGTGAGCCTGCGCAGCAGTCCTTGACCAGAAACAGCGTCAGCGCGCGCAGACCGTCGAGGTCGGCACGGTAGATGATCGATCGACCGTGCCGTTCGGCGCGCACGATGCCGGCGCGCGCGAGGATGCCGAGATGCGCCGACATGGTGTTTTGCGGCACGTCGCACTGACGGGCGATATCGCCCGCCGCCAGGCCGTCCGGCTCGTGCCGCACCAGCAGCCGGAACACGTCCAGCCTCGTACCCTGCGCGAGCGCGCCCAGCGCGGTGATCGCCAAGTTCTTATCCATATATCCAGCATAGCGGATATCTCGTGGTGCGATAGCCGTGTCTGGCGGTTTTCCGCCGCAATCGGTGTCCGGGACCGCATGCTGCGATGGCGTTCGGGACGATCCGCCCGCAAGCCGGACCGGCGGCTCGGTGTTCGCGGCGACGGCCTCCCCCGGTCCGCCATCCGGATGCGAGGCGCGCGTCCCGGCCGGATCCGCCCGGATGGACCGGCGGATGCCGCCCGTCCGGCGGGCGTCAGTTGGCCGGCGGCCGGATGAGGACGGCTCCGGTCATCGTCCCGCCCGGCCGCGATGCGGAGTCCGGCGTTCGGCGGCGAGGCCGGCGCGCATCGCCCGTCACCGGATCAATAGGGCGGAGCGCGACGCTCGCGCTGGCTGCGGGCGGCCTCCGTCCACCAGCCGAGGTCGTCGGCGAAGCGCGGGAAGGCGTGGCTGAGGGCGGCGCCGCCATCGCCCGCCGGCGCGCCCGCCGCGTCGAAGGCATGGCCGATCCCGCCGACCGCGATCGTGCTCGACACCACCACCATGCCCATCTCGGACAGGATGCCGTGCCAGGCGAGCCCGGCGCGCGCGCCGGCGAACCGCCCGGCCGAGTAACTGACGATCGCCGCCGGCCGCCAATACCATTCCTCCAGGAAGTGGTCGGTGAGGTTCTTGAGGCCGGGCTGGACGCTCCAATTATATTCGCCGGCGACGAAGACGAAGGCGTCGGCCGCGCTGATCTTCGCGGCGAGCGTCTCCAGCGCGGGCGGCGCCTCGCCCTCGGGATATTCCTTGTACATGCGGTCGAGCATCGGGAGATCGAGCGCCTTGGCGTCGACCAGCTCGGCCGCTGCACCCCGCGCCGCGAAGGCGCCGACCAGCCATTCGGCAAGCGCGATGCCCTGCCGGTCGGAACGGTAGGAGCCATAGAAGATCAGTATCCGGTCGCCCATCGCGACGTCTCCCTGTGATGCCGGCCTGTGATGCCTGCCTGTCGTGCGAACGCACGGGGCGCGCAACCGCCCCGTGCGCCCTCGTCGGTCACCCCTGGATGAAGGCGAGCAGGTCGGCGGTGATCCGCTCGGCATGGGTCACCGGCATGCCGTGCGGCAGGCCGGGATAGGAGATGAGTCTTGCCCCCTTGATGAGTCCGGCGGACATCTTGCCGGTGGTGGCAAAGGGCACGACCTGATCGTCCTCGCCGTGCAGCACCAGCGTCGGCACGTCGATCGCCTTGAGGTCGTCGGTGAAGTCGGTTTCGGAAAAGGCCTTGATGCCGAGCATATGCGCGAGCGCCGAACCCATCATCCCCTGCCGCCACCAGTTGAGCCGCACCGCCTCCTTCACCGCCGCACCCTCGCGATTGTAGCCGAAGAAGGGGAGGGTGAAGTCATGGTAGAATTGCGCGCGGTTGGTGGCGGTCTGCTCGCGCACCATGTCGAACACCTCCATCGGCACGCCGTCCGGATTGGCGTCGGTCCGGACCATGATCGGCGCGACCGCGCTCACCAGCACCGCCTTGCCGACCCGGCCGGGCTTGGCGCGGGCGACATAGCGGGCGACCTCGCCACCGCCGGTCGAATGGCCGACATGGACCGCATCCCTGAGGTCGAGCGCGTCGGTCAGCGCGACGACGTCGGCGACATAGCTGTCCATGTCGTGACCGCCGGCGCTCTGCGTCGAGCGGCCGTGGCCACGCCGGTCATGGGCGATCACCCGATAGCCCTTCTGGACGAAGGCGATCATCTGCGCATCCCAA
This sequence comes from Sphingomonas kyungheensis, assembly GCF_037120395.1. Classification (NCBI taxonomy): domain Bacteria; kingdom Pseudomonadati; phylum Pseudomonadota; class Alphaproteobacteria; order Sphingomonadales; family Sphingomonadaceae; genus Sphingomonas; species Sphingomonas kyungheensis. The sequence continues at coordinate 54,330 of NZ_JBBBDM010000014.1, read as the reverse complement.
TCGTCCGAACTGAGCGGCCAGCCATGATGGAACATGACGACGGGCGCGTCCTTGGCGCCCCAGTCCTTGTAGAAGATGTCGGTGGCGTCGGCGGTGGTGATGAACGGCATGACGGGTCTCCCTTGCAGCTGTGAGGATACGCGGTACGGATGGGGGATCAGGCGGCGTCGACGAGGACGATCTCGGCATCCTCGATCGCGGTGACGCGGAGCACGGCCTCCGCGGCGATGGCGGCACCGTCGCGCGCCTCCAGACGGGTGCCGTTGACCTCGATCGTGCCGGTCGCGGGGACGAGATAGCCGTGGCGATCCGCGCCGAGCGGGTAGTCGGCGCTCTCGCCCGCCTTGAGCGTGGCGGCGACGATCCGCGCGTCGGTGCGGATCGGCAGCGCGTCGGCATCGTCGGCGAAACCGCTGGCCAGCGTCACGAACTGCCCCGAACGCGCGCCCCGCGGGAAGGGCTTGGCGCCCCACGACGGCGCCTGACCCCGCGTCTTGGGCTCGATCCAGATCTGGAAGATGCGGGTGGTGCCGGCCTCCCTGTTGTATTCGGAGTGGCGGACGCCCGATCCCGCGCTCATCACCTGCACGTCGCCGGCCTCGGTACGGCCGATGTTGCCGAGCGAATCCTGGTGGGTGATCGCCCCTTCGCGGACATAGGTGATGATCTCCATGTCGGCGTGCGGATGCGGCGGGAAGCCGGTGCCGGGCGCGATCGTATCGTCGTTCCAGACGCGGATGTCGCCCCAGCCCATCCGGGCGGGATCATGATAGCCCGCGAACGAGAAATGATGCTTGGCGTCGAGCCAGCCGTGATTGGCGCCACCGAGGCTGCGGAAGGGACGACGGTCAATCATGGTTCGGTCTCCTGGCGGGAGCGTTGCTGCTCCGATGACCGCAAGATGCGCCTCGATCGCACTTGACGAAACGGCAAGCTTGGCATCTCATCCTTGCCGGAAATGGTGAAGCGTCTTCCCGACCTCGAAGCCTGGGCGATCTTCGCCAGGGTCGCCGAACACGGCTCCTTCTCGGGTGCGGCGCGCGCGATGGGCATGTCCGATCCCACCGTGTCGAAGGCGATCGCCCGGCTGGAGGCGCGGCTGGGCCTCACGCTGATCGCGCGCACGTCGCGCCGCATCGCGCTCACCGATGCGGGCCGCGCCGCGCTCGACCGCGCGACGCGCATCCTCAGCGAGGGCGAGGCGGTCGAGGACGAAGCCGGCGAGCAATCCAACGTGCCGCGCGGGCGCGTGCGGATCAGCGCGCCGCTGTCGTTCGGCATCGCCTATCTCGGCGCGACGCTGCCAGCGTTCCTCGACGCCTATCCCGAGATCACCGTCGATTTTGCGCTGAGCGATCGCAAGGTCGACCTGGTGGCGGAAGGCTTCGATGTCGCGCTGCGGATCGCCAGCCTCGACGATTCGTCGCTGCTGTCGCGCCGGCTCTGCCCGGTCCGGCTGCTGCTGGTGGCCTCGCCCGCCTATCTCGATCGCCACGGCATGCCGACGCATCCGGCCGAGCTCGGCCAGCATCGCGCGCTCGCCTATACGGGCGGTGCCTCCCGGATGTGGCGCTTCACGCACCCGACCTTCGGGGAAGAGGCGGTCGAACCGCCGGTGCGGGTCTGGACCGACAATGCCGATCTGCTCAACCCGGCGCTCGTCGCCGGGCAGGGCCTTGCGATCCAGCCCGAATTCCTGATCTGGCGCGAATTGCGCGACGGCCAGCTGGCGGTCGCGATGCCGGACTGGACGGTGACGCCGCTGGGCCTCCATCTCGTCATGCCGCCCAGTCCGTTGCGGCCGCTGCGGGTGCAGGCGCTCATCGACCATCTGGCCCGCGAGCTGGCGAACGCGCCTTGGGGTTGCGATGCAGTATAGGCGAAACGAACCGCCGCGCCATCGATCGGTGGCGCCTGACGGATGAGCGGAGCGACATCACGCCGCTGCGAAGCGGACGTTCCGCTTTCGCCCAAGCCCGGACAGCCCTGTCTTATCAGCCTCTTCGGGAGAGGCGGCGGTATCGGGCAAGGTCCGCCGCCGCTACCTGCCTTCCATTCCTGTTATCCATGAACCGATCATGCGCCGTGCGCTGTCAGCCTCGGGGTGAACGGATGGGTGAAGCTGGATAGTGCGCGGACTGCCGCGAACGACCCTTACCGCTCAACCAGAATCCGGGGGAGCCAGGCCGGCCACGACGAGCGACAGCGCGGCATGTTCGAGCCGAGCGTCTCCGGGCGGTAAGCCACCGTCGAGCGCGAGCGTCGCCATGCCGTGCACGGCTGACCAGCAGGCGAGCGTGGCGGCGTCCGGATCGGCCGGCGCGAGCTGTCGGACGCGCCGTACCATGACCCCATAGGCATTGTCCTCGACGGGGGGCGGGCCACAATCGTGCCCGGAGAACATCAGGCGGAACAGGGCCGGACGGGCGCGGGCGAAGGCGAGATAGGCTTCGCCTTGCGCGATCAGTGCGGCGCGCGCGTCGCGCTGCGCATCGGCCGCGAGCAGCGCGGTCTTGAGGTCGACAAAGCCCCGCATCGCCACCGCGGCCAACAGCGCCGCTTTGTCACGGAAATGTCGGTAGGGTGCCATCGCGGACACGCCGGCATCGCGCGCGACGGCGCGCAGGCCGATGTCTTCGCCCCGCTCAAGCGCGGACAATGCAGCCGCAACGAGACGCGCCGGTAGATCGACGGATTTCGGGTCGCCCATGTTTACATCGTACACCAACAGCCTATGTGTACGATGTACACGACAGGGAGCCCGACAATGCAAGCGTCGATCAACCGCCAATCGGTCGATCTTTCGGCCTATCCCGATCTCGTCATGATCCTGCTCGGCTTCCGGGTGAAGGGATGGCGCGGCCTGCGCGCGCTGCGCCGGATCGGACCGGGCCTGCATGCCATCGCCCGCAACCGGCCTGACGGTCTGCTGGCGCATGAAGGCATGATGTTCAGCCTGACCCACTTCGGCTTCCGCCAATATTGGCAGGATATGGATAGTCTGGAGCGCTTCACGCGCGGCGGGCCGCACGCCGACTGGTGGCGCGATGTCCGCGCACTGTCGGCAGGGGCAGGATTCTGGCACGAAACCTATCACGCCAGGGGCGGCGTGGAGGCGCTGTACGTCGCCATGCCGGAGCCCGTCGGTCTGCAGCACTTTGCGGCGGAGCGGCGCCCGGACGGCCCGTTCCTGTCGGCTCGATCCAGGATCCAGGGCGGCGCGGCTTCCGTCGGCTGAGGGTGGGATATGAGGGCCTGGCGGCGTTCGGCGCCTCTGTTCCCGTGACGCCAAGGCCGTGATGGTCATGCCATCCGTCCGCGGGCAGCGTCGGATGCGTCACTGTTCGCTAAGTTCGACGACCTCGAAATCGAAGCCTTTCCATCCGTGTCGTTTGGCCGCCTGCTGCGTCAGCGCTTCCTTGGCGGCGGCTTCCTTGATCGAGGTCGTGTGGCCCCAGAATACCTCCGTCTTGCCGTTATGCAGATGCGCGACGATCCGCCAGTAATGGGTGAATGGCGCGGCGGTGGGACCGATCGTCTTGACATAGCTGTCGGCCATCGTCGCGGTCAGGTAGCGCTTCTTTCTGGCCATCGCGCCATCCGTAGCGGATCGGCTACGGGCGCGGGAGGGGGGCGTGACCCCGATCGTTGCGCCCGGTGCTCTGCGGCGCCCGTCGGCGGAGTTCACGATAGCGCAGCAGCGCTTCGACGGCATCGGTCTGGATCAGGCGCACGCCCATAGCCGCGAGGCGCCCCCAGATTGCGGCGGGGTCCTGCCGGGCTTCGGGGTCGCCGCCCATGCCCGTCACGAAGCCCTTGAACAGCGTGTTGATCCAGACCGGCACGCCGAGTGCTTTCGCACGGCTCATGATCACGGGCAGCGTCGTCAGCGGCACGACCGGCAGTTCGGCCGCGATCGGCCTGATCCGCCCCTGCATCTGGCTGGCGATGATCTGCGGCACATCGCCCGCCGCCGGATCGGCGGTGATCGGGATGACGGCGAAGGGCACGCGGTCATAGGGCGGGATCGTCGCCAGCGGGACCGAGGCGACGCCGGCGAAGGTCTTGACGATCACCCGGTCCTGCGCGCCGGCGCGATGCACGGCATCGACGACCTCGCCGTAGATCATGTCCTTGACGTCGAGGTTGAGGACGATGCGGTCCTTCGCCAGCGCGAGCAGGTCGTCGAGGGTCGGGATCGTCTGGTCGGTGAGCGCCGCCGTCGCGCCGCCCTCGTCCTGACGCAGCCGTAGCGCCTGCAACTGCGCGAGGCTGAGGTCGGCGACCTTGCCGGTGCCGTTCGTGGTCCGGTCGACGCTGTCGTCGTGCAGGATGACGAGATGGCCGTCGCGGCTGCGACGCACGTCGGTTTCCATCACGTCGGCACCGAGCGCGACGCACTGGCGCAGCGCCGCGATCGAGTTTTCCGGCTTGCTCCCCAAAGCGTGGAGCGGCGCGGCTTCGTGGCAGCCGCGATGCGCGATGACGATCAGGCCGCCATCGGGGTCGGCGAGACGGCGCAGGGCATCGGCGGGGGCCGCTTGGACGGTGGAGGGCGCGAGCGCCGCAACGGCGAGAGCGAGAAGCGGACGATACATGGCAGGCTTTCACAGGAGACGGGGATGGGAGAAAGGGCCCGGTCGGCTACCCTCTCCGGCGCGATCACGGTCAGCGCGGGCTCACCAGGAGCGGCTGACGATCAGCCGCACGTTGCGGCCGAACAGGGGGCGACTGAAGATCGCGGTCGGCACGCCCTGGCCGAACCGGTCGCCCGCCGTATTGCCCTCGGTAAAGCCGTGCGCGTTGGTGATATTGTCGCCGACGACCTGCACCTGCCAGGCGCCATCCGAGACGATCCCGCCGAGGCCGAACGACCCATAGGCCGGCAGAGCGGTGGAATTGAAGAAGTCGGTGTAGCGGCGGCCGACATAATCGTAGCGACCGTAGAGGCTGACCTTGGTGGCGCCGAAAGCGACATCGGCGGTCGGGCGCACGTTGAGGAACAGCCTGGGCTCGCGGACGATCTGTTTGCCGTTGGCGCGGCTGCCGTCGAGGCCGGTGTTGCTGCTGAAGTTGAGGTAGCGCGGGTGCTGGACGGTCACCGACCCGGCGAGCGAGAAGGGGCCGGGCAGGCGCAGGCGACCATCGGCCTCCATCCCCTTGGTCTCGGCGGTGCCGATGAAGGTGGTGGTCACATCGGCGCGGCCGGTCGCCGGGTTGAAGCCGGCGAAGCTGGCGTTCAGCGGATCGAACTTGGTGTAGAAGCCGGTGACGTACAGATAGGATCCGCCCGCAGCGAGCTTGACGCCCGCCTCGTACAGCTTGGCCTTGGTCGGAACCACCGCGGGGGTGGGGTAGGTGAAGGCGATGGTGGTGTTCTGCGGCACGTCGAGCTGCGACGCGCGCAGATACATGCCGATATGGCGGCTGAGATCGTAATTGCCGCCGACCGTCCAGTTGGTCGCCTGCTGCTTGAGGCGCAGCGTGCCGATCGCGCCCGTGAAGCCGCGGGTATTGTTGTCGGCCAGCGTCGTCGGATCGCCGAGGTTATACGCCCCGGTCAGCCGGTCATAGCCGCTGTAGCTATACCATTCGTGGCGGAAGCCCGCGTCGAGGCGCAGCCGGTCGGTGATGTCCCAGCTGTCGGTGCCATAGAGCGCGATCAGCTGGCCATCGACGTTGCCGGCATTGAGCGACACCGCATCGTTGAGCGAGCCATGGTCGGTGACATAGCCCAGCACCGCGCCGCTCGCCGCATAGGCGGCGAGGTCGAGCACGCGGGGCTGCGACCTCACCTGGATCAGATAGTTCTGATAGGCGGTGAACATCGTCTGGCCCCACAGCGAACCATAGCTGCCGACCCGGATGTCGTGCGTGCCGAAGCCGGTATCGAGCTTGCGCGTCACCGACAGGTCGCCCTGCGTCGAATAGAAATCGGTCTGGATCGCGCGATATTGCGCCTGCATCACCAGCCCCGAATCGGCCGACGGATCATAGGCGCCAAGGCCGCCGCCGCCGCCGCCGCCGCCGCCGTGGCGACATGGTGGGGCGACCGATCAGGCAAGCGTCATCGCCACCACGCTGGCATGGCGTGACGGCAAGGTGGCGGGCAGGTCGACGACCAGACCCTCCGCGGTCTGACGATAGGAAAGCGCCCCCTTGTGGCCGAGCAGGCGCACGGCGCGGACGGTGTCGGACCGACCGTCCGCCCCGCTGCGCAGCGCCGTCACGACAAGGCGGGTCTTGGGCTCGGTCAGCGTGATGGCATAGAGGGTCTTGCCGCGCGTGGTGAAGCGGATGTCGCCATCCACATAATCGGCCTTTTCCGAAAAGGCGCCCTCGGTCCCCTGCGTCGGCCCTTCGCCGAACCGCGTCCAGGGCCGCGTGCCGTGGATCGCCTCGCCGTTGACCGTCATCCACGCGGCAAGATCATCCAGCAATTGCTCGGACTGCGGGGGAAGGCTGCCGTCGCCGAGCAACACGACGTTGAGCAGCAGATTGCCGTTCTTGCTGACGACATCGGCGAGCGTCGCGATCACCTGCGCCGCCGTCTTGTAGGTGTCGTCCTGCTTGTAGAACCAGTCGCCGTTCGAAGTGTCGGTCTGCCATGGCTTGGGGTTGATCCCGGTCAGCGCGCCGCGCTCGACGTCCTGCGTCGACCAGGCGTCGCTGAATTCTCCCGAGCCGAGATTCTTGCAGGTGTAGACGACGTCGACGGTGCCGCGCTTCGAGCCGCCGTTATAGTAATGCGCCAGCATCTGCCGCCCGATGTCGCCGAACGGCAACCCGCCGTCCGAATAGAGCAGATCGGGCTTGTAGCTGTCGATCAGATCGCGGATCCGCTTGAGCCAGTGCGCCTGATAGGCCGCGTTCCGGGTATACCAGGACGCCGGCGTGTTGATGAACGGTTCGTCGCGATTGTCGTGGTAGAGATCGGCGTAGCGGGGATCGGCGCCGTCGTAGCTGACCCCCAGTTTCGGCCAGAACTGATCGTACAGATGGTTGGGATACCACCAGGTGTAGCTCGCCCCCAGATGTTCCGACACGCCGAAGCGCAAGCCGTGACGCTTGGCCGCCGCCTGCAACTCGCCGACGATGTCGCGCTTCGGCCCCATCACCGTGGCATTCCAGCGATGATGCCGGGATCGCCACAGATCGAAATTGTCGTGATGCACGCCCATCGAGACGATGTAGCGCGCACCCGCGGCGCGATAGCGCGCAACCAGCGCCTCCGGGTCGAACTTGTCCGCCGTCCACAGCGGAATGATGTCCTTATAGCCCTTCTCCGAAGGGTGGCCGTAGGTCTTGACGTGATGGTCGTAATGCGGGTGGCCGGGCGTATACATGAAGCGGGCGTACCAGTCGCCCTGGCCGGGTACCGCCTGCGGCCCCCAATGCGCCCAGATGCCGAACTTGGCATCGCGGAACCAGGCGGGCGTATCATAGGCGCTGAGCGATGTCGTCGTCGGCTGGAACGGCCCCGGTGCGATGGCCGGCATCGCCTGGGCCACGGCACGGCCGGCGCCGGCAGCCGCCACCGTCGTCCCCACCACGCCCCCGAGCATTTCGCGCTTGCTGATCTTCACCTCGTCATCCTCCCTTGTCGGCTGCGAAGGCCGCTATCGATCCGCCGCGCACGCATGAGACGGTAGCCTATCCGGCCCGCCATTTCGCCTCGGCCATTCATGAGAATTGATTTTCATATGTGACCTCTGCTGTCATCGCAGGGCTTGGCCTTGGACGCAAGGGTCATCGGCGAGCCAGCGGCCATCTACAACCATATACGAATATCTATTTTCACATGTGAAGACTCGTGATACGCCGTCGGGCAACGATCCGCGTCATTCGGGCGACGGGAGAGGGCAACGAGGGGTAACGATCACATCATGGTGGCCAGTTCGGCGCTCGCGATCGCGGTGGCGCTGGCGGGGGCACCCGTCGCGGCGCAGGCGGCACAGGATAGGCCGGCCGGATCGACGACGCAGCCGGCCGATGCCGCCGTAGACCGAGGCGGTGCGCGACTTCGTCATCCTGCATTACAAGCAGACGCAGCGGGTCGACACGCCGACCTGGTGCCGCCGGGGGAGGCCCGCGCAGCGCTCCGCCGGATGCACGCGCTGATGCAGAGGGGAGCCGAGGCGATGCCGACCCATGCGGGCTTCCTGTCGGGGGAACGGACCGGCTGAGCGCACCGACGCCGTGACCGCACCGTCGCGGGCGATCGCAACCGGCGCGGTTTCAGACGGGGCGGTGACCGAGCGCGATCGACGTCGCTGCCGCCGCCTCCTTCAGCAGCGCGCGCGCCGCGATCAGCTCGGCCGCCTGCGATCCGCCGATCTGACCCAGGAACGGGATGGTGAGTGCCGCCGCCCCGAACCCGTCGCGGCCGCATATCGGAAAGCTGATATCGGTCACGCCGCCCGTGATCGCGCTCTTGCGCTGCTCGTACCCCCGCTTGCGCACCGCGGCCAGCCGGGCCACGTTCGACGCATAGGCCTCATAGCCGATCGCATGCAGCAGACTGGCGCGCTGGTCTTCCGTGGTGAAGGCCAGCAGCACCTGTCCCGAGCAACTCGTCATCAGATCGACCTCGGCGCCCAGCCGCAGCGAAAAGCCCCGCGTGCCCGGATTCTCCTCGCGGTGAATGACCAGACCCTTGGCGCCGTTCACGACGACGAGATGGCACGACTGGGCGGCCTCGCTCGCCAATTGCCGCATGAACGGACGCGCGGCCGCGACGACATCCTGCGCCGGCGTGGCGTGGAAGGCGAGGTCCAGCAATTTATACGAGACGGAATAGCGGTCGTCGGCACTGGATTTCTGCAGATAGCCCATCTTCTCCAGCACCACGACGATGCGGAACAACTCGCCGACCGAACGGCCGAGCAGCACCGCCATCTCGCTGACCAGCGCGCCGCCGGGTTGGCGGCGCAGCATCTCCAGTATCTCGAAGGCCTTTTCGACAGCCGGCGCGGCGTAGGACGCTTTCAGACCGTCGCGCATGCGCTCTCCCAATGCTGACCGGAGCGCGCCTTGCGATGCCCGTCCGGCAGTGTCAAATGCCGCCGGGCGCCAGGCTAGCGCATCAGCGCGACGCCATAGGGTTCGAGGTCGACCGTGCCGGTCGCGGTGCGACCGGTGAGGGCGTCGGTCCGGCGGCCATTGATGGTCACCTTTGCCAGCTTGGCCGTGGTGTTCACATAGAGCGTCCGGCCGTCCACGATCCGCGCGGAGACGCCGTCGGGCGTCACCGGCCCGGGCGTGATCCCGATCGAGGGGTAGAGCGAGCGGATCAACGGCTGGATGAATTCGGGCTGCGCCGCCGTGGCGAGATAGATCGCCCGCCCCTTGCCATAACGGTTGACGGTGATCGCCGGGGACGGATTGCCCGTGTTGGTGAAGCGGGCGAGCACCTGTGCGGTCGATGGTTCGAGCACCTCATAATAGGGGTCGCTGCCGGTCAGCGTCGCGGTGCCGAACTGCACCGTCAACGGCGTGTCGGCGCGGTAGAAGGCGTTGGTCCGCAGGCCGAAGACGTCGGTCAGCCCGCCGGGCAGGGGCGTGTCGAACCACTTGCCCGTCGCATCGACTTTCGCCGAATAGCCGGTCATCACGACGGTGCCGCCATTCTTGACATAGGCCCGGATCGCATCGGAGGTCGGCCGATCGACCAGATAGGCGGTCGGCATCACGATCAGCTTGTAGGTGTCGAGCCGATCATGGCCGACGTCGATCGTCGCCGCGTCGATATTGTCGCGGAAGAACGGGAAATAGGCGTTGCCGACCTGCTTGCGGTAATCGGCCTTGTAATATTCCTGCATGGTGTTGGGACCGGGCGGCGGATTGACCAGCCAATTGGTCTGATAGGAATAGGCGACCGCCACGTCCGGCCGGCCCGTGCGCGGGAACCCCAGCGTCTTCAGCGTCTTCATCTCGGCGGCGATGCGTGCGAACTCGCCCACCTTCCAGGACGGCCGATCGTCATGCTCGATCAGTCCGAACAGCGCCTGCTCCTCGCCGCCGAGATGCGAATTGAACGTCCAGGCGAGGAAGGCCTGGGAATAATAGAGCAGGCCGAAATAGGCCCACATGCGGGACCGGCCCGGCGTGCCGTAATAGCCGCCCCCGCCCGCGGTGAATTCGTTGAACCAGACCGGCGTCGTATGGCCGGCGCGGTTGAACATCACGTCGACCGCCGCATCGGCCGGATCGCCGGGATAGAAGCCGAGCGCGCCATAGGTCGAGATCTCGTCCCACGAACGCAGGAAGTCGAACCCCTTCTGGCCGGCATAAGGCCAGAGGTTGGACAGGACCGGGACATCAGGCGCGCGTTGCTTGCGCACCGCCTCCAGATCCTTGAGCGCACCCAAGGTGTCGTCCGACCAATAGCGGCGCAGGTCGAGATAGCGTTCGTTGGGCCCCGGCCCCCGCTCATAGGGGAGATCGACCTCCGACCAGTCGTTGATGCGCCGCGACCAGCGTTGCGTCGCCCACGCCTTGTTCAGCGCCGCGATCGTGCCGTAGCGCTGCTGCAGCCAGGCGACGAACCGATCGCGATCCGCGGCGGAATAGGACATGCGACCGTTGCCGATCTCATTGTCATAGCCGATCGCGATCACCGCCGGATGCTTGGCGTAGCGTTGCAGCATCCGGTCGGCGAGGCGTTTCGCCAGGCGGCGGTAATCCGGATCGCTGATATTGTCCCAGTACCGGGTGGCGGCGTCCAGCCGGGTGCCGTTCTGGTCGACGATGTCGACGCCGGGATAATGTTTGTGCAGCCAGGTCGGCGCCGGCTCGCCGGGAATGTCGAGCACGACGCGGATGCCCGCCGCCTGCATCTGATCGAGGATCGCGTCGAACCACTCGAAGGTGAACTGGCCTTCCTGCGGCTCGAACGCGTCCCACGACAGATCGCCCATCCGCACCACGTTGAAGCCCGCCTGCTTCATCACCGCAACGTCCTGCCGGATCTGTGCCGTCGAGCGGTCGACCGGCTGGTAGTTGGTGCCGACGAACAGGTCGCCCTTGCCGGGCCATTGCGGATGCCCCTGCGCGCTCTGCGCCAGGGAGGATGTCGCCATCGATCCTGCCGCCCCGAGGCACATGGCCACCGAAAGCGCCGCCTTGGTCAGGTTACGACCCTTCACCATCATGCAATCCCCTCATTGGCGTCGATACCGGCACGCATGGCCCGCGCTGCCCGACTGTTCCGAAGTATGTGCACCTATGCAAACAAGTTATCATCTGCGCAAGACGATCGTCGCGACGGGCAAGGCGCAGGCATCCGTCCTCGCCTGGCCGATGATCGGCGTGTCCGACCTGACCGGGGGATGTGCCAGCCGATATGTCCGCTCCTCCTATCCGGTCGACCATCCGCCCGCCGCGGCCACCGTCGACCGGCGGGGGCTTCTCCTGTCGTCCGGGGCGACGGCGTTCCAGCCGCCCCTGTCAGAGCGCAGCCTGGGCCATGAGGCGCGGGTCCGGCTGCTGTATCGTGGCGGCGACGGCTCGCCCCTTACCGGACGATGATCGCCATCGCGACGTTCGGCAGCGCGAGCGCCGTCAGGCCGGCATAGCGCACCGGCCGCCATCAGCGATCTGGCGCCACACGGCGCGCCTGAGACGATCGATGCAGGCATCCGTGCGCCCCCGCGACGCCGAGGCCTTGAATCTAAATTGCTGAAAAAGCCCGATACGGCCCTAGATGTTATGGTAAATACGCGGTACCGGCGGCAAACTGTTCACGAAAGCCATCGATGCCGCGCCGGATCCGTTCCCTGCTTCATTCGCTCAGCGGCGAAGTGCTGGCCCATGCCCAACAGGCCGAAGACATCGCCAGCCGCACCAACCTGCTCGCGCTCAACGCGACGATCGAGGCGGCGCGGGCGGGCGAGGCCGGCCGTGGCTTCTCGATCGTCGCGCAGGAGGTGAAATCGCTCGCCGGCTCGGCGCGCACCGCGGCGATGAGCTTCCGCGACGAGGTGCTCGGCTATCTCGCGACGGGGACCGCGCTGGCGGACGAACTGGCCAGCGACATGGAGGGCGGGCGGCTGGCGGACCTCGCCCAGTCGATCGCGGATACGTTGGGCCGCACGCTATACGATCGTTCGATCGACATCCGCATGCTCGCGACCGATTATTCGCTGGTCGAGGCGCTGCTGGTCGACCCGGCCGCGCCGCGCGTCGCGGCGCGCGCGCTCGACCGGCTGCGCACGTTGCTGGGGTGTTCGCCCTATTTTCTCAACGCTTTCGCCGTCAACAGCGACGGCCGCGTCGCGGTCTGTGCGCATGCCAATGCGGCGGTGCGCGACGTCGATTTCAGCGGCTATCCGCAATTCCAGCGCGCGATGGCCGCACCCGCCGCGGTCGAATGGATGACCGACGAGATCTGGCAAAACCCCTGGTCGAACGACCGCAAGGTGCTGATCTTCGTCGCGCCCGTCCGTTTCGAGGGGACGACGATCGGGGTCTGCTATCTCGAGTTTGATTTCGAGGGGCAGGCGGGCGCGATCATGAACGTCGTCAACCGCAAGGCGACCAATGCGGTCGGATCGATCGTCGACGCCGCGGGCAAGGTCGTCGCGACCACCGGCAGCTATGCCTGGCATGCGCCGCATCCGCACGCGACCCGGGACGAGATGGTCGCCAAGGCATCCGACGGGCTCAACACCGCGCAGGCGCGCGTGCTGTCCGATCGCGCGATCACCGACCTCCACCTGTGCTGCATCATCGAGGAGCATGTCGCCACCGAACAGGAGATCGCGCGGACGCTGGCGCAGCGCCGCCGATAGCGGGCGAACCCCGACGGGTCCGTCGCGATGGCGGTCGTCCCGCCGCCGTCAGGCCGCGACGAGGCTGATCGTCGCGCGGTTCCGGCCCTCGCGCTTGGACTGGTAGAGCGCGACATCGGCGGCCTGGATCAGCGTCGAGCCGTCCCGCGCCATCGGCTCCGACCAGGTCGCGATGCCGAACGACATGCTGGTCGAGCCGAGGCTGCGGCTGCCGTGCCGGACGCTCAGCTCGGCGATCGCACGCCGGACGATCTCGACGCGGCCGGCCAGCGCATCGGCGGTCGTGCCGGGGGCGATGATGGTGAATTCCTCGCCGCCGAAGCGGCAGACGACGTCGCCGTCGCGGAAGCGGCCGCGCATCTCCGCGGCGACATGCTGCAACACCGCATCGCCGGCATCATGGCCGAATTCGTCGTTGAACCGCTTGAAATGGTCGATGTCGCACATGACGAGGCTGAGCGGCGTACCGGCGCGGGCGGCGCGCGCGATCTCCAGCTTGAGCGTCTCTTCCATGTAGCGGCGGTTGAACAGGCCGGTGAGCGGATCGCGGATCGTCTGCTCGCGCAGCGAGCGCTGCAGGCGATGGTTGACCAGCGCCGAGGCGATATTCTCGGTCAGCACGGCCATGCGGAAGCGATTCTCGTCCTCGATCCGGCCCCGCAGGTAGAGCACGCCGATCACCTCACCGCCCGCGAGCAGCGGCTCGCAATGATAGAGTTCGTCCGCGCCGACATGGCCGCAGACGATGTCGCGCCCCGCTTCGGCGACCGAATGGCTCTGCCCGCGGCGCAACGCCCAGCAGCGTTCCGGCGCGAAGCCCTCGGCCGCGACGGCGGTGCCGCCCCAGCTGGCGATCGGCACCAGGCAGTTGCGCGAATTGTTGTGCGCGTAGAGGGCGCCGGGCAGGTTGGGCAGCACGCGCGGCACGAAGACCTTGATGATCTGCGCCAGTTCGTCGTCGGTGCGGGCGGCCTGCATGCGGTGCGACATGCCGCCGAGCAGCTCGATCACCGAGCCGCGTTCGCGCAGCGTCTCGCTGTTGCGGTGCAGTTCGGCATTGGCGGTCTGCAACTGCCGCTCGCTGTCCGCCCGGTCGGCGACGGCGGTCCTCAGCCGCTCCGCCATCGCGTTATAGCCGCGGGCCAGCCGGTCGAACTCCTCGGACCCCATCCGCCCCTCGATACGCGCGTCCTGCTCGCCGCCGCCCAGGGCGGTCATGGCACGCATCATCGTCGCCAGCGGCCGGCGGATGCCGCGGATCAGCAGCGCGAAGCTGCCGACGACGAGCAGCGCGACGACGACCGCGCCGATGATCGCGAGCCGCCGCCCGCCGGCGAGCCGCCGGTCCGCCGCATCCTGCCGGCTCGTCTGCAAGGCGCGCTCCTCGTCGAGGAAGCCGGTGGCGCGGACGCTGATCGCATCCATCAGCTCACGCCCGCGCCCGCTGGCGACGATGGCGACCGCGCCGGCGAAATCGCCGCGCCGCGCGAGGACCAGCGGCTGGCGCAGGAAGACGGCGCGCTGTGCCATCAGCGTCGCGATCTCGCGCGCCCTGGCGTGTTGCAGCGGGTTGTCGGCGGTCTGCCGGACCGCGACCGCGATATTGCGCGCCGAGCTTTCCACCCGTTCGGCGAACGACCGGGCATAAGCGGGATTGCGCGTGATGATGAAGCCGCGCTGGCCCGATTCCGCCTCGCGCAGATCGCCGAGCGCCGCCTCGGTCGTCTCGATCACCTCGGCCGAATGGCCGGCCCATTCGAAGCTCTGGCTGGTCTGCCGGGACGCATCGACGAGCAGGCCGGCCAGCGAGGCCAGGGCGATCAGGACGACGAGGCCGATCGCGGCGATCCGTGCTGAGAGAGACGACAACATGCCGGCGACGGTAGCGGCCAGAATTTAGCATCCTGTTACCCGGTCGCCGTCCGGCACGACGGCGTATCGAACGTGCCTGACGCGGGCGCGGGCCGTATGTCCGTGTCTTGGGACGGTCCGGGTCGCCATCGCGTAACTTCTGCCAAGTTCGGACGTTGACCGCCAAACGGGCGGAAGGACGCAAGGCATGGCTCGGCTGTACAGACTGGCGCTCGCTTGGTGCCTGGCCATTCTCGGCGGTTTCTTCGCCGTGGCCGGTGGCGTGCTCGCCTCGCTCGGCGGGTCGCTCTATTATTTGGTCGCCGGGCTGGCGATGATCGCCAGCGGCGCGTTGCTCGGCCGTGCGCCGCGGTCGGGCCGCTGGCTGTTCGGCGCGATCTGGCTCGGCACACTGATCTGGGCCGTGTGGGAAGTCGGGCTGGACGGTCTGCAGCTCGTGCCCAGGCTGGTCGCGCCGACCGTGCTGCTGGTGCTGGTGCTGCTCACCGGCTGGCGCCCGCGGGCGTGGCGGCCCGATCGGCGCGCGGTGGCCGCGACGACCGCGATGCTGCTCGCGCTCGGCATCGGCGGGGTCGTGCTGCATGGCGCGGGGGCAGGGGCGCAGGGCGCGGGCGGCGCCACCCTTCCCGCCGCCCCGACCGGCGAGGCGGACGGCGACTGGCGCGATTATGGCGGCACGCTGTCGGGCCGGCGCTATTCCGCGCTCGCCGATATCACGCCGCAGAACGTCGGCCGGCTCGAGCTCGCCTGGACGCAGCGCACCGGCGACCTGCCGGTGGCGGCCGAGACGCAGGAGCACAAGCGCGAATATCATTCCGAGGCGACGCCGATCCATATCGGCGACACGCTCTACACCTGCACGCCGCATTCCTTCGTCCAGGCGATCGACGCCACCACCGGCAAGACCAAGTGGAGCTGGCACGAGGATGCGCCGATCGCCGGCAACAATTATCTGGTCTGCCGCGGCGTCACCTATTTCGAGGCGCCGGCGGGGACGCCGTGCCCGCACCGCATCTTCGCGCCGACCTTCAACGCGCGGCTGGTGGCGCTCGACGCCGACAGCGGGCGGCCCTGCCCGAGCTTCGCGCAGGGCGGCGCGATCGACCTGCGCGCCAATATGGGGACGTCGAAGCCCTCGGATCAGATCGGCACCACGCCGCCGGTCGTCGTCAACAACCGGCTGATCATCGGCGAGCGGATCATCGACAACGTCAACCGCGACATTCCGTCGGGCGTGGTGCGCGCCTATGATCCGGTGTCGGGCGCGCCGGTCTGGGCGTGGGACGTCGGCCGCTCGCCGGACGCGATCGCGCCGCTGCCCGCGGGGCAGACCTATACGCGCGGCACGCCCAACGTCTGGGGCGCGATCACCGCCGATGCCGCCAACGGCCTCGTCTATCTCGGCACGGGCAATGCCTCGCCCGATTACTGGATCGGCTATCGCCGGCCGTTCGACGATCGCTTCGGCTCGTCGATCGTCGCGCTCGACGTCGCGACCGGCAAGCTGCGCTGGACGCGGCAGCTCGTCCACCGCGACATGTGGGACATGGACCTGCCGATCGGCCCGTCGCTGTTCGACTATCGCGCGCCCGATGGGCAGGTGATCCCGGCGCTGATCCAGACCAGCAAGATGGGGCAGGTGTTCTTCCTCAACCGCCTGACCGGCGCGCCGATCGCCGCGATCACCGAACGGCCGGTGCGCACCGACGGCGCGACGCCGGGCGTGCGCGTCTCGCCGACGCAGCCCTTCTCGACCGGCATGCCGAGCTTCACTCCGCCCGCGCCGACCGAGGTCGCCACCTGGGGCGCGACGCCGATCGACCAGCTCTTCTGCCGGATCGACATCCGGCGGGCGCAGGGCACGGGCATCTATCAGCCCATGGGGCTGAAGCCGATCATCGGCCATCCCGCCTTCGACGGCGTCACCGACTGGGGCGGCGCGGCGGTCGATCCGGTGCGCGGCATCATGACGGTCAACACGATGGAGATGCCGTTCAAGCTCTGGCTGATGCGCCGCGACGATCCGCGCGTCGCGTCGCTGATGAAGCAGAAGCAGGGCGGCGAGAATGCCATGCAGGCGCAGCTCCAGACGCAGTACAACACCCCCTATGTCGCGGTGGTGAAGGCCTGGGTCGGCATCTTCGGCGCGCCCTGCGTCGCGCCGCCCTGGGGGCATCTCACCGCGGTCGATCTCGGCACGCGCAAGGTGGTGTGGCGCAAGGTGCTGGGGACGGCGCGCGACACCGGCCTGTTCGGATCGCATCTCGGCGTGCCGATCAAGACCGGCGTGCCCAATCTCGGCG
Organism: Sphingomonas kyungheensis; assembly: GCF_037120395.1. NCBI lineage: Bacteria > Pseudomonadati > Pseudomonadota > Alphaproteobacteria > Sphingomonadales > Sphingomonadaceae > Sphingomonas > Sphingomonas kyungheensis. Next base: position 37,364 of record NZ_JBBBDM010000014.1, on the reverse strand, counting down.
GCTCGATCATCACCGCGGGCGGCCTTGCCTTCATCGGCGCGACCACCGACCAATATCTGCGCGCCTTCGACCTCAATAGCGGCAAGGTGGTGTGGAAGGCGCGGCTGCCGGCGGGCGCGCAGGCGACGCCGATGACCTATCGCGGGCGCGACGGGCGGCAATATGTCGTGATCACCGCGGGGGGCCATGGCGCGCTGGGAACGCGCTACGGCGACTATACGCTGGCGTACGCCTTGCCGAAGCGCTGACGGCGCTTCGGCGTCGGCAACCGGATCGCGCGCCGCCATGGCGTCACGGCCGATCGCCCGTCGCCGGCGCGATGCCGCGGCCGGTCAATGCTCCGCCTCGTCCGACCCGGTCAACCGCCAGTGCCGCAGCAGCCGCGGCATCGTCAGCCCCTGCGCGAAGATCGAGAAGGCGACGACGCCGAAGGTGACGACGACGATCTGGCCGCGCTCGGCGACGCTCGCCGGCACCGCCAGCGCCAGCGCGAGGCCGACCGCGCCGCGCAATCCGCCCCACACCAGCACATGCTGATAGGTCGCGGGCAGCCGCAGCCCCGATCGGGCGAACGGCAGCGCCAGCGGGTAGACCGCGGCCGCGCGGCCGATCAGCGTCAGGACGATCGCGACGACCAGCGGCAGCGAGACCAGCGCGATCGGCTGATGCGCCTCGTGGCTGCCGATCAGCAGGAACAGGCAGGAATTGGCGAGGAAGGCGGCATAGGCCCAGAAATCCTGCACATGCTGACGACCCGCGACCGAGATCGAACCGCGCGGCCCGACGTTGCCGACGATCAGCCCCGCCGCCAGCGCCGCGAACACGCCCGAGGCGTGGACATGTTCGGCGAGCAGGAACGATCCCCAGGCGACGACGGTGGTCAGCGTCACCTCGACCAGATGGTCCGTCGTCCGGCCGGCGAGGGTCAGCACGCCGATGCCGATCGCCGCGCCGATCACCAGACCGCCGGCGACCGTCCACAGCAGCGCGAGCGCGGCGCCCGATGCGGTCAGCGCCTCGCCATTGGCGATGCCGATGAGGATCGCGAAACCGACCGCGGCGACGCCGTCGTTGAGCAGGCTTTCGGATTCGACCACCATGCTGAGCCGCGGCTCGGCCTTCATCTCCTTGAAGGCGGCGATCACCGAGACCGGATCGGTCGCCGCGATCAGCACGCCGAAGAAGGCCGCGCCGAGCAGACTCCAGCCGAGCAGCAGGTGCATGCCGCCCGCGACCACCGCCGCGCTGACCGCGACGCCGAAGAAGGCGAGCACCAGGGTCAGCGGCATCTCCCGGCGGAAGCGCGACCAGCGCAGCTGCATCGCCGCCTCGAAGATCAGCGGCGGCAGGAAGACGTTGAAGATCAGCTCGCGCGACAGCGGCAGCGCGGCGCCGACCGGCGAATAGGCAAGGCCGATCCCGGCGAGCACCAGACCGGCCGTATAGGGCAGCCCGATCCGCCGCGACACCATCGCGACGAGCGAGGCGACGACGAGCAGCGTGCCGAGGTCGGTGAGGCCGATATCGCCGCTCATCGGCCGCCCCCCGCCACCGGCGTCAACGCGAACTGCCGGCCCGCGGCGGGGGCGGGCTCGGTCGCGATGCCCTGCTGACGCAACAGCGCGGCGACGGCGAGGGCGCGCCGCTGGCTGAGCGTCGGCGCCTCGGGCGGCGCGCCGGCGGGCAGGCCCGGCACGGTCAGCGCCGAGACGTTCCAGCGGTGCGCCGCCCAGGCCGAGGTGGCGACGGCGTCGCTCGCCGCCGCGTCGAGCGTGTCGGCGCCGTCGGCGAAGGCGATCGGCGGCAGCGGCCCCTGCGGCGGGACGATCGCGACGTCCCAGTCGTCGCTTTGCTCGGCCGCGCGCCGTTCGAGCGTGCGATAGGTCGCGACGCTCGCGCCGGGCAGCGGGGCGGCGGCCGCGACCGCGCGATGATGGTCGCGGTCGATCGTCACCGCATCGGGGGTGATGCCGGTGATCAGCGCGATGCCGTTCGCCAGATCGGTCACCCGCTGCGCGGCGCTGTTGGTCGCCTCGCCCGCCTGGCGCAGCTCCTCGCGCTGCGCTGCCAGCGCGTCCGCCCCGGCGCCGAGCAGGATCTGGTCGAGGTTGAGGCGCACCGGCCGCGCGAGCGCCGTCGCCAGCGCCGCCTGGATCGCGCTGGTCTTCTGCATCGCGCGGCGCGGGGTGATGACGACCGCGCGCACGACGATCGGCTCGGCGGTGAAGTCGATGTCGAGCTGGGTCACGCGCGCCGCCTCGCCGAACCGCTCCGACAGCAGCGAGCGCGTCTGCGACGTCGCCAGCGCCTCGCGGCCGATCCGGTTGAGCGAGATGCCGAGCGGGATCGCCATGCCGATGAAGACCAGGGTCAGCACGATGGTCTGCATCCAGCCCTGGCGCCGCGACAGATGATGGCCGAAGCCGTAGAAGCGCGCCATCACCGTCGCCGACAGCGCGATGGTGATGAAGTTGGTCACGAACAGCGCGAAGGCGCCCATGCCGACCGGTGCGTTGCGCGTGGCGATGCCATAGCCGACCACCGCGAGCGGCGGCATCAGCGCGGTCGCGATCGCGACGCCGACGATCGTGTCGCCGCGCCCGCGGATGATCGCGAAGGTGCCGGCGAGCGCGGCGAACAGCGCGACGGCGAGGTCGAACAGATTGGGGCGCGTCCGCGCGACGATCTCGGCGGTCGGCGCCTGCAGCGGCGAGGCGAGGACGAGCAGCGCGGTGAACGCGATCGCCACCGCCGAGCCGATCGCCAGCGCCTTGAGCGATCGCCTGAGCTCGCGGAAATCGAACAGCGCGAGGCTGAAGCCGAAGCCAAGGATCGGGTTCATCAGCGGCGAGATCAGCATCGCGCCGATCACCACCGCCGGCGACGACAGCAGCAGCCCCAGTTCGGCGATGCCGGCCGACATCATCGTCATGAAGGCGAAGCGCGGGCTCCAGCCGCTCTCCTCGATGACGCGCGCCAGCACCGCCTCATGGTCGACGCGGCCGACCACCGACGTGCGCCACCAGCGATAGAGCGCGAGGCGGCCAAGCTGTCCGGCGGCCGCATGCCGGTCGGCGGGAAGGGTGGGGGAGGTCATCGGCGACTGTGAATCCTGCATGCGCGTCGGGAGGGGAGTCAGCTTTCGGCCGGCGCGCCGACCGCGACCGCGGTGAGGCAGATCAGGCCGATGGCGACGAAGCCGCAGCGGTGACGCCAGTCGCCGACGCCGTTGCGCCGCGCCACCGCGAACGCCAACGCGCATTGCAGCGCGTAGAACAGGGCGAACGCCCGCGACGACAGCGCCACCACCTGGAACGGATCGGTCAGCCAGACGACGCCGATCGCCAGCATACCGGCGAGCGCGAAGGCCAAGGGCACGGGCACGCGGCGTCGCGACACTTCGTTGATCAGCCCGCCCGCGCCGATCGAATCGGCGACCGCCGCGCTGAGCTGGCTCGATACCGCGCCGGCGAGCACGAAGGCGCCGAGCGCCGGAGCGATCAGCTGCATGATGTCGAGGATCCCCGCCACCCCCTCGGTCTGCGCCGCGCGCGACAGGAAGGGGGTGAGCAGCGCGATGAAGGCGAGATAGATGGCGGAGGCGATCCATTGCGCATGGCGCATCGTCCGGATCCGCAGCTCGGCGGGATAATCGTGGCCGAGGTAGCGCGACGTCTCGAACCCCTGCACCGTGATGATCAGGCCGAGCAGCATCGGCAGGCTGGCCCAGCCCACCCGCGCCGGCGGCAGCGGCTGGACCGCGCCGCCCGTCACCCAGGCGATGGCGAGCGCCACCAGCAGGCCGGCGATGATGCCGATCTTGATCGACACCGTGCCGTGCGCGACATGCTCGACCTTGCGCAGATCGCCGCCGAGCGCGAGCAGCGTCATCGCCGCGATCAGCACCGTGACGACGATATTGGCGATCACCGGTTGCCAGGCCGGATCGACCGCGATCGGCTTGAGCGAGAATTCCGCCAGCAGCTTCAGGTAATAAGCGACCGACACCGCATAGGCGAGGGCGAGCACGCCCTGGGTGATGCGCGCCGTCCAGGCGATCGGATCGGCGAAGGGGGCGGTCGCCAGATGATCCTCGACATGGCGGATGTTGAAGCGGATCACCCATCCGGCGGCATAAGCGATCGCCAGCAGCGCCGCCATCGCGAGGAGCGCCGCGCCGCCGAACTCGCGCGCCAGCAACGGTCCGCAGATCAGGAAGCCCGAACCGATGATCGACGCGAGCGGCGTCACCGTCGCGCGCCAGCCGTCCGATCGCGCGAACGGGCTGAAGGTCAGCCATGCCGCGACGAGGATCGAGACGCCGAGCGCGATGATGACGATCATGGAGGACTCCGGTGACGGGATCAAAGCGGCCGCTTTGCAGCCACGGCAGGGGTGCGGCTATCCTCGGGACCGCGTCGCCGTCTGTCAACCAAGGTTAACATTTCGCAACGTCAGCGGCGTGCCGGCAAATGCCGGCTCGGCGACGGAATAATCGACGCGCGCGCTACATCGCCTCCTTGACGCCGTTTCGCACCAGCAGCCAGTTCATCGGATAACTGGTACAGAAACCGGCGAGCATCGCGATTTGCATCGCCATCCAGAACTCCGGCTGGCCGGGTTCGGCGAGGCCGCCGAACTGCGGCGCGAACCACAGGAACTGGATCAGCGCCATGCCGCCGTACATGCCGATTTGCCACGCGCCGATCGACAGCACGTCCGCCTTGAGCGCGGCCCTGATGCCCTCGCCCGGCGACAGCTGCCGCATCGGCACGATGCTCCAATATTGAAAGCCGATGCCGAACAGGAAGGCGAACAGAAAGTCGGGGATCCAGAGCGCGACCATGCGCGTGCCGAACAGCGTGCCATAGCCGAACCAGACCGCCACCGCCGGCACCGCGAGCGCGAGTCCCTCGGCGACGATGTCACCGAGCGTGCAGCCGGCCCCGCAATGGCTCGCCCCCTTGAGCACCGAGACGGCGAAGGGCGTGTCCTCGTCCTGCCGCGTCGCGCGTCCCCAGCGATAATAGATCGCCAGCCACACCAGGCTGCCGAACAGCGCGGTCAGCGGCCAGACCAGCGCCATCACCGCCATCTTGGGCGGGTGCCGCCAGACATCGAGCGCGATGGTAATCGCGCAGGCCACCGCCAGCGACAGCGAGACGATCGCCGCGAGGTGCAGGGAGGCCGGAACGTTCGTCATGACCGTGTAACGCGACACGCCCGCGATGGCTGCCGTCCGTCGTCCGGCGACGCGCGCCGCGGCGGACGATCGTCGACCGGGCAAGTGGTTCAACGCACACGCTTTATCTTGACATTTGGCCCGTTCCGGCACAATTTCGCGGCGAGTCGAAGCGCGACCGCAGACCACGTTTCCCTCATCGACCAAAGCGACCATGCGGCAAACGCCCGCAGGTTTACGCACGTGTCTGATGGCCGATCACCTGGCAGTGGGAGATCGAAACATGAAACGACTGTTCCTCACAGCGATCGTCATAATGTCTGTCCTGTTCCCGGTCGCCGAAGCGAAGAAGCGACCCACCGATATCCATGTCACCGCGCCGGCCACCGTCCAGCTCTGGGCGGCGCAGCTTTCGCGCAGGATCAACGATGCGATGCGCTATCCGGTCGCGATGAGCCCGACCGAACGCCTGTATGGCTTCGCGCACGTCCGCTTCACTATGAACGCGGACGGAAGTTTGCGGAGCGTCTGGTTCTGCCGCAAGTCCGGCAATCGGCAGATCGACCAAGCCGCGCTGAACGCCGTATCGAAACTGAACGGGCTCGCCAGCCTGCCGGCGGGTATCGCGCCGGGACGGCAAATCGAGGCGCAGCTGTTCTTCGCGGAAGACGAAGAGGAGATGCGCGATATGGTGCGGGCCAACACCCGAGTCCGGGATCTGCCGGCCGATGCCCTTGCCGAACGCACCGATCCACCCCTGGTTCTTGCATCACTGGCTCGGATGCCGGGCAGCTAAGGCCGCCGGGCATTCCAGGGGGGCGCAGTCCGATGGCTCTGCGGGTATCGGGCTGCGCCTTGGCGGAGGGCGCGGCGACGGATCGATGGTGAGCGCGCCGACGGCGCGGGCAAGTCGGTCCGGTGCGGCGACTGCTGGCATTCGACGAGGTCGTCGGAGGGGGCAGATCGAGGTCGCGCTTTCGCGCGGATCGACCGGGGCGTTACTTCGGCGCCGGAAAGTCCGTCGGCGCGGCATTGCCGTCCAGCACCTTGTTGATGAACGATTCGGTGCCGCACGCCTCGAGCGATCGACCGAGCTTGATCGCCACCTCCGGCTTCATCCGGACCCTGCGGCCGTCGCTCGCCTCCAGAAAGACGTGGCCATCATCGACCCTCACCCGCGGCGACTCTCCATATTCGATGAACACGGACATAATCCATCCTTTCCATGGATCGATACGTGCCGGCAGGATGATCTTGGACGCGGATCGGAGAGTGGAATTATCGTTTAACTGGCCGAAGGTCGCGTGATCTGCTCTCCGGCGCAGACCAGACGTGCATGTTCTTCCTGTCGATGTATTGGGATCGTCTCCACGAATACAGTCCGGACAGGATAACGATCACAAGCTCAAGGAGCCAGATCACGCACAGGATATCGGCGATCATAGCAATGAATGACACGGCTATCCTCCCTGCTGCACAGCCGAGAGCCTGAACGGTATACGATATCAAATGATCTTACGACGAGCGATCTATGCAAGCTCTTCGACTGCAGAATGATGATACCGACTCGGCCATTTGTCAATCGCCGGAGAGCTTCGCAACGCGGATCAATTTTGGGTGATCGTAGACCTGCCGGCAATTGGAACCGGACGTTACTTGCGCAACCCGACGGAGGCCGATGGAGTCTCCCCCGCCAGCAGCGTCTCGGCCGATTCGAACTTGGCCCCGCCCGCCCCATGGAGGTTGGCGTTCCGATGGGGATAACCCCGGTCGAGCCGCCCGAGGCGCTGCTCGCCTGGCGCGCGTCAATACGCGAAGAGGACCGGCACCGGGCTTTCGTCGAGCATCGTCCGTGTCACGCCGCCGAGCAGCGCCTCCTCGAGACGGGAATGGCCGAAGCCGCCCATGACGACGCGGTCGGGCGCGCGCGCGGCGATCGCGGCGAGCAGCGTCTGCGCCGTGCACCCCTGTGAGGATTGCCATGGCTTGATCCGCGCAGCGATGCCGTGGCGGGAGCTATAGGTCGCGGCATCCTCGGCGGGCAGGCCGGCGCGACCGTCCGCCACCGTCAGGATCGTCGTCGCCGTCGCCTGCGCGAGGATCGGTGTCGCGGCCTGCATCGCGGTGACCGCACCGGGCGATCCGTCCCAGACGAGCAGCACCCGGTCGAGCGCGAGCCGCGGGCAGCCTTGCGGCACCGCGAGGATCGGCTTGCCCGATCGCACGATCAGCTCGCCGGCGATGCGGCGCATGTCGAGCAGCGACGGGCCGTCGAGCCGCCGGCTGACGACGACGAGGTCGCTGCAGCCGATATGGTGGCGCAGCGCCGCCGCGGCATCGCCGGTCGCGTCGATCCAGTCCCAGCGCACCTTCGCCCTCACCGTCCGCGCGCGCTTCTGAGTTCGCCGGGCCCGCGTTTGGTCACGCCGGATCCCGGCCATCGGGTCGGGATCCGGACATCGGTGCCCGCGCCATCCCGGCGCGCGACGCCCCTACCGGATCGCCACCACCTTCACCCCCGCCGCGTCGGCGATCGTCTTCCACTGGCGGTCGGCGGTCCAGGCCGGCAGGCCGTCGCGTTTGGCGAGCGCGAGGCAGAAGCGGTCGCCGAGCGACAGGCCGCCGGTGACGGTATGGATGCGCAGCCGCCCCGCCTCGCGCGCCAGATCGATGTCGGCGGGGACGAGGTCGATCGGCAGCGGCCGCAGCAGCCGGTCGACCGCGTCGTTGGGCATGCCGAGCTTGATGTAATGCGACGCGACCTCGGCCATGTTGACCACCGACATGCGGCTGCCGGCCAGCGCGCCCTCGACCTTCTTGGCCCCGGCCTCGCCGCGCAGCATCGCGAGCAGGGCCGAGGCGTCGAGCACCACCGTCACTCGCCCGACTCGCCGGCACGGCTGGCAAGGAAGTCCTCTACGCTGGCGCCGGGCGTATCGCGATACGGCCGGGCCAGCGCCTGCGCCTGCGCCACGATCTGCGACACGGTGCGCAGCACGACGCCGTCGGCAGTCTCGTCGAGATAGACCGCGCCGCCATCGACGAGTCCGAGCCGCTTGCGGATGTCCGCCGGCAGGCTCATGCGTCCGTTGGGCGTAATGTTGACCTGCACGGTCATCGGAAAACCTCGTCGCTGCTATGGCTATTGTCTGCCTATATAACTCGCGGCATGTCGTGAGACAAATACGAACGCACATGACGCAACGACGTGCGTGTGACACGCCCCCTGCCCTCTGCCATCTTCCGTATTGCCACTTACCATAATCGTGGCTTATGGTAACAACAGAACGCTTATCGCCAAATACAGGACCGCCATGACCCTGCTGACGATCCGACCCGCCGGTGCGCTGCCGCAGCGCCGTCGCGACGACAGCGCCGTCACGCCGGCGGCCCGGCTCATCGCCGCGCTCGGCCGCGCCGCCCCGGTCGACTGGCCGGCGGTCAGCGGCATCGGCGTCGAGGTGGCGCTCGAGGCGATGGCGGAGGCGTCGAAACTGGCGCTCGCCGCCGACCTCGACTGCTGGCTCGACTGGTGCGCGGGCGAGCGCCGCCCCGCCTGTCCGGCCGATCCCGAGGATCTCGTCCGCTATCTTCGCGCGCTCGAAGCGGACGGGCGCAAGCCGGCGACGCTCGCGCGGCGGATCGCCAGCCTCGCCACCGTCCACCGTCTGCTCGGGCTGCGCGCCGAGGCGCTGCCGACCGCCGCGCCGATGGTGCGCCATGCGCTGCGGGCGCACCGCCGGCGGCATGGCGCGGCGCAGCGGCAGGCGGCACCGCTGCGCTTCGGCGGGGCGCTCGGCGCGACGGGCGGGTTCACCATCGCCGCGCTGCTCGACGCCTGCGGCAGCGACGTGCAGGGCCGGCGCGACGCGGCGCTGCTCAGCCTCGGTTACGACGCCGGCCTGCGCGTCGGCGAGCTCACCGCGATCGACGTGCGCGACCTGCGCGCGCAGCCCGACGGCAGCGGCCTGCTCCACCTGCCGCGCTCGAAGACCGATCAGGACGGGCTCGGCGCCTGGGCGTGGCTGTCGGCGGATACGATGCGCCGCGTCGCCGCCTGGCGCAGCGACGCGGCGATCGCCGCGGGCGTGCTGTTCCGCCGCGTCGGCGTCGACCGCCGGCGGCAGCGGTCGAAGGAGCAGGCAGATGCGCGCTGGGGCGAGAGCAACACCGCCGATGCGGCGCGGCTGATCACCTATACGATCGGGTCGCAGCCGCTCACCCGCCAGGGCGTCACCGGCATCTACCGCCGGCTCGCGCGCGCGGCGGTGGCGGCGGGGCTGGTCGACCTGCCCGCCGGCGAGGTCGAGGCGCGCGTCGCCGCGCTGTCGACGCACTCGCTGCGCGTCGGGCTGACGCAGGACCTGTTCGCCGCGGGCGAGGACGGCACCGGCATCGCGCTCACCCTGCGCTGGTCGTCGCCGTCGACCGCGCTGCGCTACGGCCGCCAGTTGCAGGTGAAGAGCGGCGCCACCGCGCGCCTGCTCGCCGGGGTGCGGGGGTGAGCTAGGCCGGGGGCCCTTCCCGCACAAAGTCGAGAAAGGCGCGTAGGGGCGGCGGGACGAGGCGACGGCCCGAATAATAGAGGAACGGCCCCGAAAAGGACTGCCACCAGTCGGGCAGCACCGCCTCCAGCGCGCCGGTGGCGAGCGCCGGGCGCAGCCAGTCCTCGAACAGATGCAGGATGCCGCCGCCCGCGATCGCGACGTCGACGAGCAGATCGACCGCTCCGGCGACGCTGGCGATCAGCGGCCCCTGCGGCGTGACCCGCACGATCTCGCCGGCGCGCTCGAACTCCCACGGGCTGGTCAGCGCGCCGCTGGTGAAACGGGCGGTCAGGCAGCGATGGTCGAGCAGATCGCGCGGATGCGCCGGCCGGCCGCGCGCCGCGAGATAGGCGGGCGCCGCGGCGGTGGCGAAACGCTGGACGCGCGGCCCGATCGGCACCGCGATCATATCCTGTTCGAGCCGCTCGTCATAGCGGATGCCGGCGTCGCAGCCCGAGGCGATCATGTCGACGAAGCCGTCCTCGGCGACGATCTCCACCTCGATATCGGGATAGGCGGCGAGGAAGCCGGGCAGGATCGCCGGCAGCACCAGCCGCGCCGCGCTGACCGGCACGTTGAGCCGGAGCGTCCCCGCCGGCCGGTCGCGATAGCGGTCGACGACGTCGAGCGCCGCCGCGACCTCGCCGAGCGCCGGCGCCAGCCGCTCGATCAGCCGCATCCCCGCCTCGGTCGGGGTGACGCTGCGCGTGGTGCGGTGGAGCAGCCGCACGCCGAGCCGCGCCTCGAGCCGGCGCACCGCCTCGCTCAGCGTCGACGCGCCCGATCCGGTGCCGCGCGCCGCGTCGCGGAAACCGCGCGCCTTCGCGACCGCGAGGAAGGCGTTGAGATCGGCGAGGTCGGCCTTCATCGTTCGGTTTTCCGCACAGCCCGTCCCGATCTCTCCGGCTTATCCGCATGATCCGCAAGCGATATCTCGGCATCGGCGACCGCGGCTTACGTCTCCTGACCACCCCGGCCTTGGCCGGAGTGGTCCGTCGGGAGGGGAGGTTGCCGCTGCCGCACGCGGCTCGCCGCAGCATGACAGGAGACCCATGATGATCGACCAGGCAGGCACCTATTCCTTCGCCGGACGCCGCGTGACGCGGCTCGGCTATGGCGCGATGCAGCTCGCCGGCCCCGGCGTGTTCGGCCCGCCGCGCGACCGCGATGCGGCGCTCGCCGTGCTGCGCGCCGCGGTGGCGGCCGGCGTCACCCATATCGACACCAGCGATTTCTACGGGCCGCACGTCACCAACCGGCTGATCCGCGAGGCGCTGTCGCCCTATCCCGACGATCTGCTGATCGTCACCAAGATCGGCGCGCGGCGCGGCGACGACGCGGCGTGGCTGCCCGCCTTCGCGCCCGACGAACTGGCGCGCGCGGTCGAGGACAATCTGACGAATCTCGGCCTCGACACGCTCGACGTCGTCAATCTGCGGCTGATGTTCGACGTCCACGGCCCGGCGGAGGGATCGCTCGCCGCGCCGCTGCGCACCCTCGCCGATCTGCAACGGCAGGGGCTGGTGCGGCATATCGGCCTCAGCAACGTCACGCCGACGCAATATGAGGAGGCACGCGGCATCGCGCCGATCGTCTGCGTCCAGAACCAATATAATCTCGCCCATCGCGCCGACGATTCCTTCATCGACGCGCTCGCGGCGGAGGGTGTCGCCTATGTCCCCTTCTTCCCGCTCGGCGGCTTCAGCCCGCTGCAGTCGGACGACCTGTCCGACGTGGCGGCGGAGCTCGGCGGGACGCCGATGCAGGTCGCGCTCGCCTGGCTGTTGCGGCGGTCACCCAATATCCTGCTCATCCCCGGCACCGCGTCGCTGGCGCACCTGCACGAGAATCTGGCCGCGGCATCGCTGACCCTGACCGAGGCGGCGATGACGCGGCTCGACGCGATCGACGGTGCGCCACAGATTTAATAGTTCGGAATCATTGAACTAACGCGCGACCGCGCCATCTTGCCGCCAGCCGACAGCGCACGAGGCCGTGATCGCGGGCGATTTGGAGACCTTATATGTCACTCACAGGCAAGACGGCGCTGGTCACCGGCGGATCGCGCGGCATCGGCGCGGCGATCGCGAGGCGGCTCGCGGCCGAGGGCGCGACGGTCGCGATCACCTATGCCGGCAACACCGCCGCCGCCGACGCCACGGTCGCGGCGATCGAACAGGCAGGCGGCACCGCCTTCGCCTTCCAGGCCGATGCCGCCGACCCCGCGTCGCAGCGCGCCGGCGTCGATCAGGCGGCCGCGGCGCTGGGCGGGATCGACATCCTCGTCCACAATGCCGGCGTCGCCACCTTCGCGACGATCGCCGAGGACAGCGACGCGATCTTCGACCGCCAGTTCGACGTCAACGTCAAGGGGCTGCACGTCGGCACGCGCGCGGCGCTGCCCCACCTCACCGACGGCGGGCGGATCATCCTGATCGGCAGCATCTCGGGCGAGATGGCCTTCCCCGCGACCACCGTCTACAGCGCGACCAAGGCGGCGGTGGCGGCGCTGGCGCGCGGCTGGGCGAAGGATCTCGCGCCGCGCAACATCCTCGTCAACACGGTCCAGCCCGGCCCGATCGACACCGACCTCAACCCCGCCGACGGCGAGTTCGCCGCGCAGATGCTCTCGGCCATCCCGCTCGGCCGCTACGGCCGGGTCGAGGAGATCGCCGGCGCGGTCGCCTTCCTCGCCGGACCGGACGCGAGCTATATCACCGGCACGACGCTGACCATCGACGGCGGTGTGACCGCGTGACCGGCCCGGACCGGCGCCCGCCGGGGGCCGGTCCGTCCGACGTCGCGCGATCGCCGGCAACCCGATGCCGCGCCGATCATTGTGCCGGCATCACTCACATCGGAGACATGCCATGAAGACCCGCAAGCTCGGCCGGCAAGGCCTGGAGGTGTCGGCGCTCGGCCTCGGCTGCATGGGCATGTCCGACTTCTACGCCGGCCGCGACGAGGCGGAGGCGGTCGCGACGATCAACCTCGCGCTCGATCGCGGCGTCACCCTGCTCGACACCGCCGACATGTATGGTGTCGGCGCCAACGAGGAGCTGGTCGGGCGGGTGGTGCGCGAGCGGCGCGAATGGGTCGTCGTCGCGACCAAGTTCGGCATCGTCCGCGACGCCGACGGCAGCGCGCGCGGCATCAACGGCCGGCCCGACTATGTACGCCAGGCGTGCGACGCCAGCCTGCGGCGCACCGGCCTCGACATCATCGACCTCTATTACCAGCATCGCGTCGATCCCGACGTCCCGATCGAGGAGACGGTCGGCGCGATGGCCGAGCTGGTCGCCGCCGGCAAGGTGAAATATCTCGGCCTGTCGGAAGCCGCGCCGGAGACGATCCGCCGCGCGCATGCCGTCCATCCGATCACCGCGCTGCAGACCGAATATTCACTGTGGAGCCGCGATCCGGAGGAGGCGATCCTGCCGCTGGTGCGCGAGCTCGGCATCGGCTTCGTCCCCTACAGCCCGCTCGGCCGCGGCTTCCTGACCGGCGAGATCAGGACGCCCGACGATCTCGCCGCCGACGATACGCGGCGCAACCATCCCCGCTTCCAGGGCGAGGCATTCGCCCGCAACCTCGACCTCGTCGCCGCGATCGGCACGATGGCGGCGGACAAGGGCTGCACGCCGGCGCAGCTCGCGCTCGCCTGGGTGCTCGCGCAGGGCGAGGATATCGTGCCGATCCCCGGCACCAAGCGGCGCCGCTATCTCGAAGACAATCTCGGCGCGCTCGACGTGACGCTCACCGCCGACGAGCTGGCGCGGATCGACACGATCCTGCCGCCCGGCGCGGCGAGCGGCACACGCTATCCCGCCGCGACGATGGCGAGCGTCAACCGGTGAGCGTCGCCTCCTTCGCAGCCATCGCGCCGGATCGGCAGGCGGTCGTCACCGGCGCGGCGAGCGGCATCGGCCTCGCCGCGGCGCGCGCCTTTGCCGCACAGGGTATGCGGGTCGCGCTGCTCGACCGGCCGGGCGACGCGCTCGACGCGGCCGCCGCGGCGATCCCCGGAGCGAGCGCCTATGGCGTCGACGTCGCCGACGCCGCGGCGATGCACGCGCTCGCCGCGCGGATCGGGCCGGTCGCGGTGCTGATGGCCAATGCCGGCATCGGCGATGGCGGCGACGTCTTCGCCGACGGCGACGTCTGGCGCCGCGTCATCGACGTCAATCTGATGGGCGTGCTCAACGCCGTGCAGGCGTTCGCGCCGGCGATGGTCGCGGGCGACGCGCCCGGGCTGATCATCGCCACCGGATCGAAACAGGGGATCACCCAGCCGCCGGGCAATACCGCCTACAATGTCAGCAAGGCCGGGGTGAAGGCGCTGACCGAGGGGCTGGCGCACAGCCTGCGCACCCGCACCGGGGATCGGGTCAGCGCGCATCTGCTGATCCCCGGCTTCACCTATACCGGCATGACCTCGCCGCGGCCCGAGAAGCCCGCCGGCGCATGGACGGGCGAGCAGGTCGTCGCGCTGATGCTCGAGCGGCTCGCGGACGGCGATTTCTACATCCTCTGCCCGGACAATGAGACGACGCCGCAACAGGACGCCAGGCGCATCGCCTGGGCGGCGGGCGACCTCCTCGCCAATCGCCCCGCGCTGTCGCGCTGGCATCCCGATCATGCCGAGGCCTTCGCCCGCCATATGGCGGGCGACTAGGCGGCGCCGATGGCCGATCCGCAAACCGTGACGCTGGCGCTGCTCGCCCGGCGCGCGCCGGGCGCGACGGTCTGCCCGAGCGAGGTCGCCCGCGCGATCGCGCCCGACTGGCGCGCGGCGATGCCCGCGGTCCACGCCGCAATCGACGCGCTGGTCCGCGAGCGGCGGGTGCGGCTGAGCTGGCAGGGCACGCCGCTGACGACGCGGTCGGGGCCGTACCGGATCGGGCGGGTGGGCGAGGAATGACGCCTGCGATCGCCGCGGGCGGTGCGTGCGGGCGCGGAGGCGGTTCGGCAACGAAACCGACGATTGACGATGGTGAGATGGGATAGGTCCCACGGGCGCCTTAACGGGCTGGCGGCTGCATGAGCTCGATCGTGATATGATCGGGGCCTGAAACATAGGCCACCAAAGTCCCCTTTCGGGGACCACCCGCGATTGGCAGCGGACGACCCTTGGCCTTCCAGCCTGCGGCTTCGACGCGACCAATGGCAGCATGGATATCGTTCACGGTCAGAGCGAGGTGAGCCGCACCGATCGCCCCCGCGCTGTTCGGTACCTCCCCGTTCTGACGTCCTTTTGAATACTGCAACAATTCGACCACATACCCGTCAGCGGCCTTGACGATCGCCGTCTTCACACGCGGATCATCGACACCCGTCACCTGATGCAGGAAGTCGCCCCCCATTTCCGACTGCCGCTCCAGCGTGAAGCCAAGCGCTGCCGTCCAGAAGCGAATGGCTTCGTCCAAAGATGATACGGCAAAGCCGGTGTGATCCACGGCCATCACGTTTGCGGCGTCGTTCATTGGTGCAGTCTCACTGGCCCGTGCGCGCGCTGTCTGGACCTGTCGCGACCGAGGCCAACAGCATGGCGAACATGATTCTCATGGTGCTGGATTAGGGCAAGACTGCTTTCCCGAAAAGGATCGGCCGGCGAGGCGCAACCGGTCATCCGCCACCACCAGCGGCGCATGACGGCCCGATGAAATGATCGTCACGATCGCGCCAGGAAAGTTGCCGTTCAGCTTCGCGGCGGCAAGGAGTTAGCCGCCACGGATGGAGGACTCGACGATGCGCCATCACGGGATCGGAGCGACGCGGCTCGCCGCCGTCGCGCTGGCGCTGCTGCCGGCGCCGGCGCTCGCCGCGGGTGAGGCGCCCGGCGCGGGGATCGGCTGGGCGAACCGCCTCACCTGGGGGGTGACCGCCGCGGACGCGCGCGCCGCCAACCCCGATCGCTGGCTCGACGCGCAGCTCGCCAGCGACGACACCAGCCTGCCCGCGCCGCTCGCCGCGACGGTGGCGCAGATGCGGATCAGCCGCGAGCCGCTCGCGCAGATCGTCGTCGCGGTCGATGCGCAGAACCGCGCCGCCAAGGCGCTGACCGATCCGGCGCAGCGCGAGGCGGCGCGCAAGGCCTATCAGGCGACGCTCAACGCCGTCGCCGACGAGGCGCGGCAGCGTTCGGTGCTGCGCGACCTCTATGCCCCCGACCAGCTCCGCGAACAGATGACCTGGTTCTGGTTCAACCATTTCAACGTCCAGGCGAACAAGCGCGACATCCGGCTGATGGTCGGCGATTACGAACAGACGCTGCACGCGCAGGCCTTCGGCCGCTTCCGCGACATCCTGGAGGCGACGCTGCGCCATCCGGCGATGCTGCGCTATCTCGACAACGACCAGAATGCCGTCGGCCGGATCAACGAGAATTACGCGCGCGAGATCATGGAGCTGCACTCGCTCGGCGTCGGCTCGGGCTATAGCCAGCAGGACGTGCAGGAGCTGGCGCGCATCCTCACCGGCGTCGGCGTCAGCCTGAGGCCGGAGCCGCCGCGGTTGAGGCCGCAATGGCAGCCGCTCTACCTCCGCGCCGGCCTGTTCGAATTCAACCCGGCGCGCCACGACTTCGGCGACAAGCATTTCCTCGGCCATGTCATCAAGGGCTCGGGCTTCGGCGAGGTCGAACAGGCGCTCGACCTGATCGCGGCCGCGCCGGCGACCGCGCAGCACGTCGCGACCGAGCTCGCCACCTATTTCATGGGCGACGCCCCGCCGCCCGCGCTGGTCGCGCGGATGGCGGCGCGCTTCCAGCGCAGCCACGGCGATATGGCGGAGGTGATGCGGACGATGATCCGCTCGCGCGAATTCGCCGCCTCCACCGGCCGCGCGTTCAAGGACCCGGCGCATTATGCGATCTCGGCGGTGCGGCTCGCCTATGGCGACCGGGTGATCCTCAACCCGATGCCGATCGTCGGCTGGCTCAACCGGATGGGCGAAGGCCTGTATAATCACGAAACCCCCGACGGCTATCCGCTCGACCGCGCCGCCTGGTCGGGACCGGGGCAGATGGCGACGCGCTTCGACATCGCGCGCCAGATCGGGGGCGGATCGGCCGGGCTGTTCCGCCGCCCCGGCGTCGCCGACGAGGCGCCCGCCTTCCCGCAAGTGCAGAATGCGCTCTATTACGACGGCCTCGCCGCGACGCTCGGCCCGCCGACGCGCGACGCGCTCGCGCAGGCCCGCTCGCCGCAGGAATGGAATGCGCTGTTCCTCTCCTCGCCCGAATTCATGCGCCGCTAGTCAGGAGTCGCCGCCATGTATCCGCACGTCCACCGCCGCGATCTGCTGAAAGGCGCGGCCGCGCTCGCCCCCGTCGTCGTCGCGGGCCGCGCCTTCGCCGCGCCGCAGGCAGGCAGCCGGCTGCTCGTCGTCTTCCTGCGCGGCGCCTATGATGCGGCGAACGTCGTCGCGCCGACCGGCAGCGACTTCTACCATCAGGCGCGCCCGACGATCGCGCTCGCCCGCCCCGACGCGGCCGATCCCGCCGCGCCGGTCGCGCTCGACGCGACGTGGAGCCTGCATCCCGCGCTCCGCGACAGCCTGATGCCGCTGTGGCAGGCGCGGCAGATCGCCTTCGTCCCCTTCGCCGGCACCGACGACATGAGCCGCAGCCATTTCGAGACGCAGGACACGATCGAATTGGGCCAGCCGGTCGGCGGGCATCGCGATTACGGCTCGGGCTTCATGGCGCGGCTCGCCGCCGTGCTCGGGCGCGGCGCGGCGGACCGGCCGATCGCCTTCACCGACCAGCTGCCGCTCTGCTTCCGCGGCGGCTCCAGCCCGGTGCCCAATCTCGCGCTCGCCAGCGTCGGCAAGCCGATCGACGCGCGCCAGGCGCAGCTGATCGAGGCGATGTACCGCAACGACGCGCTGCTCGGCCGCTCGGTCCACGCAGGCTTCGACGTGCGCGACACCGTCTACAAGGCGCTCGCCGACGAGATGACCGCGGCGAGCCGCGGCGCGGTCAGCGCCAAGGGGTTCGAACTGTCGGCACGGCGGATCGGCACGCTGATGCGCGACCAGTTCAACCTCGCCTTCGTCGACGTCGGCGGCTGGGACACGCACGTCAACCAGGGCGGCGCGACCGGCTATCTCGCCGACCGGATCGGCGCGCTGGGGCGCGGCCTCGCCGGCTTCGTCGCGGCGATCGGGCCGGAGGCGTGGCGGACCACCAATGTCGTCGTCGTCTCCGAATTCGGCCGCACCTTCCGCGAGAATGGCGACAAGGGCACCGATCACGGCCATGGCAGCGTCTATTGGGTGATGGGCGGCGGCCTGTCGGGCGGGCGGCTCGCCGGCGCGCAGGTCGCCGTATCGGAGGCGACGCTCAACCAGAACCGCGATCTGCCGGTGCTGACCGATTACCGGTCGCTGATCGGCGGCCTCGTCCGGCGGCAATTCTCGCTGTCGGGCGCGCAGCTCGACACGCTGTTCCCGAATGCGCGGCCGGACGATCTCAAGCTGATCTGAGCCATCGGCCCGCCCGCTGATCGGTAAACTAAACCGAGATTTAGTCGCGTCGCGACGGACATCCGCCTAACCGCGGGCGAGGGTCCGGCACGAGTGGCGACGATGACGATGACGCGATGGGCAGGGACGCGATGGGCAGGGCTGGCGGTGGCAGCGGCGCCGATCCCGGCCGCAGCCGCGGCGCAGGAGGCGACGGCGATCTCGCTCGACCGGCTGGCGCAGGAGGTGATCGCCAACAATCCCGAGCGGCAATTCTACCAGCGCCAGATCGACACCGCGGGCGAGGCGCGCGACGCCGCCGGGCGCTGGGCCGATCCCGAGGCGGTGGTCGAATTCGGCGAACGGCGGGCGAGCGATCCCGTCACCGGCGCCCCGCTCGGCGACGGGCAGAGCTATGCGGTATCGGTCGTCCAGCCGATCGAGTTCGGCGGCCGCATCGCGCTGCGCCGGGCGATCGCCGAACGCCAGATCGCGCTGGCGCGGATCGGCCTGCAGCAGTTCGACGCGACATTGGCGGCACGGGCGCGGTCGCTCGGCTACGGCCTGTTCGCCGCGGACGAGAAGGCGGATGCCGCGCGCACCGTCGCGGCGCGGATGCGGACGCTGGCGCGGGTGATCGTGTCGCGCGATCCGGCCGGGCCGGCGCCGCAGCTCGAGGCGGCGGCCTTGCAGGCGGATGCGATCAGCGCCGAGCGCACCGCCGCCACCGCGGATGCCGAGGCCAATTCGATCCTCTACGAACTCAACCAGTTGCGCGGCACGCCCTTTGCCGCGCGGATCCGCATCGTGCGGCCGGACATGACCCTGCCCGACCTGCCGCCCGGCACCGCGCTCGCCGCCCAGGCCGCGACGAACAATTTCGAGCTGCGCGCGCTGCGCGCGCAATTCGAGCAACAGGGGCTGCGCGTCGATCTCGCCCG
Source organism: Sphingomonas kyungheensis (assembly GCF_037120395.1). Lineage (NCBI taxonomy): Bacteria > Pseudomonadati > Pseudomonadota > Alphaproteobacteria > Sphingomonadales > Sphingomonadaceae > Sphingomonas > Sphingomonas kyungheensis. The sequence goes on along the minus strand of NZ_JBBBDM010000014.1, from coordinate 18,228 downwards.
CAAGAGCCGCATCCCGGTGGTCAGCGTCGGCCCCTATTACGATCATGCCCGCTCCGACGTGCGCGAGACCAATTACGGCCTCCGCCTGTCGACCCCCCTGCCCTTGTGGAACCGCCAGGCCGGCGACGTCGCGGTCGAGGCGGGGCGGCAGGCGCAGGCCAATGCGACGCTGATCGCCGCCGAACGCCGCATCGCGCGCGACGTCTTCGATCAGGCGGCGCAATATGAGGCGAAGCGCCGCGCGCTCGGCCAGTGGGACGGTGAATCGGCGCGTCGCTTCGCCGCCGCGGCGGAGGAGGCCGACCGCAACTACCGGCTCGGCGCGATCCCGCTGACCACCTATACGCAGATGCAGCAGGCCTATGTCGATGCGACGGTGGCGATCCTCGATACGCGGCGCGAGGCGATCGAGGCGCTGCTGCAATTGCGCGCGCTCAACGGCGGGACCGCGCCCGGCCGATGATCGCGCGGCTGCTCGACGGCGTCACCCGGCATCGCCTCGCCGTCGCCCTCGTCACCGCGCTGGTCGCGGCGCTCGGCCTCTGGGCGTTCGCGACGCTGAAGATCGATGCGATCCCCGACATCACCGGGGTGCAGGTGCAGATCAACACGATGGTCCCCGCGCTCGCGCCCGAGGAGATCGAGCGGCTGGCGACGCTGCCGATCGAGCGCGCGATGGCGGGCCAGCCCGGGCTCGACGAGACGCGCTCGCTGACCAAGACCGGCCTCAGCCAGGTGACGCTGCTCTACAAGGACGGCACCAACCAGCTGCGCGCGCGCCAGCTCGTCACCGAACGGCTCGCCGCGGTGCGCGACCAACTGCCGCCCGGCGCCTCGCCGCAGCTCGCGCCGATCACCACCGGCCTCGGCGAGATCTATTATTACACGCTCGAATGGCGCACGCCGCCGCCGGGGCTCGATGCGCAGCGGCAGCTGATGGAGCTGTACGAGGCGCAGGAATATACCGTGCGGCAGATGCTGCGCGCGGTCACCGGCGTCGCCGACGTCAATTCCAACGGCGGCATCGAGCAGCAGTTCGTCGTCCAGCCCGATCCCGCCCGGCTGACGCTGCACGGCGTCACCGCCGCGGAGCTCGCCCGCGCGGTCGGCCAGAACGTCGAGAATGCCGGGGGCGGCATCATCGCGCAGGGGCCGCGGCGGCTGACGGTACGCACCGACGCGCGGGTGATGGACGCGACGCAGATCGGCGCGATCCCCGTCAAATTCGCCGCGGGCGTGCTGCCGTTGCAGGTCCGCGACCTTGCCGACGTGGTGATCGGGTCGGCGCCGCGGCAGGGCGCGGCGACGCAGAACGGACGCGAGACGGTGCTCGGCACGGTGATGATGCTGGTCGGCCAGAACAGCCGCGAGGTCGCCTTGCGCGCCGAACAGGCGCTGCCCGACATCCAGGCGGCGCTGCCCAGGGGGATGGCGATCCACCCGCAATACAGCCGCTCCGACCTCGTCGACCGGACGATCGCGACGGTCGAACACAATCTCGGCGTCGGCGCGCTGCTCGTCGCCCTCGTGCTGCTGCTGGTGATGGGCAATTGGCGCGCGGCGCTGATCGTCGCGATCGTCATCCCGCTCGCCTTCCTCGTCACCGTCACGGGGATGAATGCGCTGGGCGTGTCGGGCAATCTGATGAGCCTCGGCGCGCTCGATTTCGGGCTGATCGTCGACGGATCGATCGTCGTCGTCGAGAACAGCCTGCGCCTGCTCGCCCGGCGCCGGCACGAGACGGGTGCGGCGCTCGATGCCGAGGCGCGGCGCGAGACGGTCGCCCATGCCGCCGCGATGGTCGCGCGGCCGACGCTGTTCGGCATCGCGATCATCGCGCTCGTCTACGTGCCGGTGCTCAGCCTCGGCGGGGTCGAGGGCAAATTGTTCCAGCCGATGGCGCAGGCGGTGATGCTGGCGATCGGCGCCGGGCTGGTCTGGACCTTCACGATCGTGCCGGCGCTGTCGGCATGGCTGCTGCGCGCGCCGGCGCGCGACGCCACCGACGGGCGGCAGACCGGGCTGATCGGCTATGCCGAGCGCGGCTATGCGCCGGTGCTGGAGCGCGCCATCGCGCATCCCGCCTGGCTGACGATCGCCGCCGTCGGGCTGCTCGCCCTCACCTATCTGCTGTTCCGCAGCCTCGGCTCGCAATTCACGCCGCAGCTCGACGAGGGCGCGATCACCGCGATGGTCTATCGCCCGGTCGGCATGTCGCTCGAGCGCAGCCTCGCGATCGAGGAGGCGACCGAGCGCGCGATCCGCCGGCAGTATCCGCAGATCACCCACAGCTTCTCGCGGATCGGCACCAGCGAGGTGGCGACCGACCCTATGCCGCCCAATGAGAACGACCTCTACCTCTTCTACACGCCCGCGAAGGACTGGCCGCAGGGCGACGGCCGGCCGACGACCAAGCAGGCGCTGATCGCCGGCATCGAGCGCGTCGGGCGGCAGGTCTACCAAGGCCAGACGTTCGAATTCGCCCAGCCGATCGAGATGCGCTTCAACGAGATGCTCGAAGGCGTGCGTGCCGACGTCTCGGTCAAGATCTTCGGCGAGGATTATGTCGTGCTCGAACGCGCCGCGAAACAGGCGAAAGCGATCCTCCAGCGGCAGGCCGGGACCGAAAGCGTCGCGTTCGAGACCGCGGGCCGCCCGGAAAGCCTCGTCGTCGAGCTCGACCATGCGGCGATGCTGCGGCTCGGGCTCGGCACCGCCGAGGTCAACAGCGCGATCACCGACGGCGTCGCCGGCGCCGAGGTCGGCTTCATCCCCGAAGGCGAGGCGCGCCACATGATCGTCGTGCGCATGCCGGAGGCGCTGCGTGCCGATCCCGCCGCGATCCTCGCGCTGCCGCTGCGCGTCGGCGCATACGGGATGGTGCCGCTGTCGCGCGTCGCCAGCCTGCGCCGCATCCACGCGGTCGAGCCGATCCTGCACGACGGCGGCAAGCGGCGCGCGGCGCTGATGGTCAACCTCAACACCAGCGACCTTGCCGGCTATGTCGCGCGCGCGCGGGACGCGGTGACGCGGGGCGTCCGGCTGCCGCCCGGCTATCGCATCGAATTCGGCGGCCAATATCACCAGCTCGAGGCCGCGCAGAAGCGCCTGTCGATCGTCGTGCCGGCCGCGCTGCTGCTGATCTTCCTGCTCGTCTATGCCGCGCTCGGCAGTGTGCGCGAGGCGGCGATCGTCTATACCGGCATCCCGTTCGCGGTCACCGGCGGGGTGCTGGCGCTGTGGCTGCGCGGCATGCCCTTCTCGATCACCGCGGCGATCGGCTTCATCGCGCTGTCGGGCATCGCGATGCTCAACGGGCTGGTGCTGATCGACCATATCAACAGCCTGCGCGACGGCCGCGAAGGCGGCGAGCCATTGTCGACCGACGCGGCGGTGCGGCAGGGCGCGCGCGACCGGCTGCGCCCGGTGCTGTCGACCGCGCTCGTCGCCTCGATCGGTTTCGTGCCGATGGCGATCGCCACTGGCGCCGGCGCCGAGGTGCAACGGCCGCTCGCCACCGTGGTGATCGGCGGCATCGTCACCTCGACCATCCTGACGCTTTTGCTACTGCCCAGCCTCTACCGCTGGCTGGCGATCCCCCGCCGAACGGACGCCGAGGCCTGAGGGGGGCACGCCGGCCGATGCCTCAATAGCGGTAGCGCAGCACCGCGGTGCCGCCGGGCGGCAGCCGCGGCGACCAGGTGGCGAGGCCGTCGATGCGGGGCAGCGGCTTGCCCTCGGCGGTGATCGCCTGTCCCGCCGTGCCGATCGGCACGTCGAGCGTCACCGGCTGCGCGGTGGCGTTGCGCGCGGTGAGCATCGCCCCGCGCACGCCCTCGGCGTCGGGCCGGACGCCGATCGGCGGGTCGGAGGGCAGCGTCGTCTGGGTCAGCGTCACCCGCTCGCTCGTCCCGGCGGCCAGCCGCACCGTCTCGCCCACCGTCCGGTCGGTGATCGCGCCCTGGCCGAGCAGCAGCCGCTCGCCGCCGCGCTGTGCATAGAGCGCGGTGCTGCCGGCGGGGAGCGCGATGCCGAGCCCGCCCGCGCGGTCATTGCGCAGCACGAGGACGATCGCGGCCGGCGCGTTCTCGAACGTCGCACCGGGATAGATCACCGGCCGACGGTAGCGGCGCTCGACCGCCACCGCCTTCTGCTCGAGCAGCGCGACCTGTTTCTGCCCGCGCGCGGCGACGGTGGTGCGGACCGGCACGCGGTACAGCTTGAGGTCGCCGAGATCCTCGGGCGGTGCCCGCGGTGCCGGCGGGGGTGGTGGTGGTGGCGGCGGAGGTGGCGGCGCGAACGCCATGATCCGCGAGCCGGTCACGACGATCTCGTCGGCGGGCTCGAACGACGTCGCGCGCAGGTCGGACGTGGTGGTGCCGAGCGGGTAGCAGACGAGGCGCAGCTTGCCGACCGTCCGCGGGATCGCCGCGACGGGGACGCGGTTGAGCCGGCCGGCGACGGCGCGGACCTCCGCCTGCGCGAACGATTCCGCATTGCCGTTGGCGAGCGTCAGCCAGGCGAACAGGTCGATCGTCCGGCCGTCCGCGGCGAGCGTGCTGACATAGCTCGCGCGCCAGTCGAAGCCCGAGGCGAGATAGGACAGGCGCACCGTCACCGTGCGCGGCGTCGGGCTGGTCGTCGTCACGCTCAGCACCGGCTTGCTCGACAGGTCCGCCGGCACGCCCGCGAAGGCGAGCCGTTCGGGCAGGCCCGAGCAGCGCAGCGTCTCGATCCCCGTCGCCGTGCGCAGCACGATCCCCGGCGCGGGGCCGGCGACGATCGTCGCGGCCTGCTGCACCTGCCGGCCGGTCGCGCGGTCGGTGCGGGTCAGCGTGACCGCGCGGCCGAGCGTGCCGTCGACCAGCGACGCGGGCGACAGCAGGCGCGCGTCGCGGTTCTTCTCGATCGTGCCGCCGGGCAGGCCGTCGATGATCGCGCTGACCGGCACGATCCCTTCCGCCACCCCTTCGAAGCGCAGCGTCGCGCGGCCGCGCGGCAGGTGCACCCGGCGCGTCTCGGTGACCAAGGCGAAGCCGTCGAGATATTGCAGGTTCATCGCGCCCCGGCCGTAGGGCGCGCGATAGACGGTGAGCGCGACCGAGGCGGGCGCGGGCGAGGTGACGACGGTCTGCGCCGCTGCCCCGCCCGGCAGCAGGCTCGCCAGCATCAGGCCGGCGACCAGCCCGATCGCGCGCAGCCGGGGCATCAGTAGCGGGTGTCGAAGGTCGCGGTCACCGTCGCGTTGCCGTTCGCCGGCACCGCAACCTGCCACGCCAGCGTGCCGGCGTCGCGCCGCTCGCCGTGCGCGCTGTCCTCGACGACGCGCACGTCGGCCCAGTCGAGCCCGTTCTGCACCAGCTCCACCGTCACCGGCCTGGCGCGGGCGTTGGTCAGCGTGTAGCGCATCGCGGTGCGCCAGCGGTCGTTGCCCAGCCGGGTGCGCGAGACGGTGACGGGCTGTACCTTGACGTCGAAGGCGTCGCCGGTGGGCAGCGCGATCGTCGACCCCTGCGGCGTATGGTCGATGCGGTTCTCGCCGACGAACTGCGGCTGGCCGCGCGCGTCGCGGACATAGACGCGCACCACCCCCGCCGGCAGCGCGTCGCCGAGCCCGGCCGCGCCCGAATTGCTGAAGCGCAGCACCGATTGCGCGCTGCGCGGCTCGTTCGAGGTACCGAGCCAGCCATTGTCGAAGCGATAGCCGGACCGCGCCGCGACGCCCTTCGCATCGAGGAAGCTGACCTGCTTGGTCTGTTTGTCGGCGATCGTGGTGCGCGCGGCGAGTGGATAGAGATAGAAATCGCCGAGCTGCTCGCGCCCGGATGTTTCGGTGCCGGGCTGCGTCCGCGTCGGACGACGGCGCCGCGGCACGTAATTGCCGCTGTCCTCGTCGTCGCTGCTGCCGACCTCGCCGGCGACGAGCAACGTCTTGGCATGGGCGAAGGTGGTGCCGCTGGTGTTCTTCAACGTCACCCAGCCCTGGACGTCGACGGTGCCGCTGCGGTCGTCGAACAGCGCGACATAATCGGCGCTCCAGCCGAGCCCGCGGCTGAGATAGGAGAGCGTCGCCGGCCGCGATCCGGCGCGCGTGCTCGCCAGCGTCACCGACAGCGTCGGGCGCGCGCGCAGCGCATCGGGCACGCGGTCGAAGATCGCACGCACCGGCAGGCCGTCGTCGCGCAGCACCTCGACATGGCCGTTGACGTCGAGCACGACGCCGCCGTTGACCGCGAGCACCCTGGCGCGCTCGCGCGTCTCGACGCCGGTCGCCGGATTGGTGCGCAGCAACGTGATCGTCTCCCCGACCGCCTTTTCCATCAGGCTCGACGGGCTGAGCAGGTCATAGTCGAAATTCTGTTCGACGATCGTGGCATCGGGCACGGTCAGCGACACCGTCTCGGGCCGGATCGCGGCGCTGACGTCGGGAAAGCTCTGCTGCACCCGCCCGCTCGCCAGCGCCAGCGGCCGGATGTCCTGCACCAGCGCGACATTGTTGGTGTAGATGGTGACCGACACGTCGCCCTGCGCGCTGCCCGCGGCGGGCGAGTCGGCGGGCGGCGGGGCGGCCTGCTGCGCCGCGGCCGCGGCCGGGTCGAGCAACAGCGCCAGCCCGCAGGCTCGCCAGATCGTCGTACGCATGTCCATCTCCCCCGCTGTGCGGCGAACATGACGCGGTCCGCGGCAAAGGGCAACGCGGTGATCGACCGGCGGGCGAAACTCTGTGACGGCACCCGGCATGACGATCGCGGTAAGATCACGCTCGGCGTCCGCAACACGGCGTCACCCCGGACGTGTTCCGGGTCCACCGTGCCGCGAACATAACGGCTCATGCTCTTGCGGAACCGTGGATGCCGGACCGACTCTGCTCCGACATCCCGTGTGCGGCACGATCCGCCGCGGTCCGGGCGACGCCGGGCCGTCGCAAAAGTCTCGACATTGCGTTCGACCCTCCGGCCGAATCCCGCTAACGCCGGTCGCCATGCCCGCCCTGCCAGTCCTGCCCGCCGCTACGCCGCGTGTCGCGACGGTCTGATGGCGGGAAGGCTGCCGATACCCGCCGGCGCGTCCGGCAAGGGGCTGGCGGCGTGGCTGCGCCGGCGCACGCGGTCCAGCGAGGCGATGCTGATCCTGCTCGCGGTGATCGTCGGCGCCGCGGCGGGCACGCTCAGCATCCTGCAGGGCGCGATCGCGCGGACGTTGCAGCATTGGCTGTTCCGCCTGCCCGACGGCGCGCGGCTGAGCACCGCCGGCGCGGTGCCGCCGCTCGCGCTGCTGGCGCTGCCCGCCGGCGGACTGCTGCTGATGGCCTTCTCCTGGCTCACCCGCGCCCGCCAGCGCCGGCTGGTCGACGCGGTCGAGGCGAATGCGCTGCACGGCGGGCAGGTATCGTGGACGGACAGCCTCGTGATCTCGGGACAGACGATCCTGTCCAACGGCTTCGGCGCCTCGGTCGGGCTGGAGGCGGCCTATGCGCAGCTCGGTGCGGCGGTCGCCTCCGCCGCGGGCGGCTGGCTGCGGCTGCGGCGCGGCGATCTGCGCGTGCTGGTCGGTGCCGGCACCGGCGCGGCGATCGCCGCCGCCTTCGGCGCGCCGCTGACCGGCGCCTTCTACGCCTTCGAGATCGTCATCGGTGCCTATACCCCCGCCGCGATCGCGCCGGTCGCGGCGGCCGCCCTCTCCGCGGTGCTCGTCGCGCAGTCGCTCGGCGTCCACCCCTATCTGGTCGATGCCGCGGCGGGCGAGGCGGTGCAGACGCACCATTATCTCGTCTACGGCGGGCTCGGCGGCCTCGCCGCGCTGCTCGGCATCGTGCTGATGCGCGCGGTCGCCGAGGTCGAGCGGCTGACGCGGCAGCTGCCGGTGCCGCCCGGCGCGCGTCCGGTGCTCGGCGGCCTGTTGCTGATCCCGCTCGCGCTCGCGACGCCGCAGGTGCTCTCCGCCGGTCATGGCGCGCTCCACCTCGACCTGGAGGCGGCGCTGCCGCTCGGCATCGTCGCGGCGATCTTCGTGATGAAGAGCGCGGCGTCGATCGTCTCGCTCGGCTTCGGCTTCCGCGGCGGACTGTTCTTCGCCTCGCTGTTCCTCGGCAGCCTGTTCGGCCATCTCTATGCCGGGGTCGTCGCGCTGCTCGCCGGCTATCCGGTGGTCGATCCGCAGAATGCCGCGCTCGTCGGCATGGCGGCGTTCGCGGTGGCGGTGGTCGGCGGGCCGATGACGATGGCGATGCTGGTGCTCGAGGCGACGCACGATTTCTCGCTCGCCGGCGCGGCGGTCGCCGCATCGCTGGTCGCGACGACGATCGTGCGCGAGCTGTTCGGCTATTCCTTCTCGACCTGGCGGCTCCACCTGCGCGGCGAGACGATCAAGAGCGCACGCGACGTCGGCTGGATGCGCACGCTCACCGCCGGGCGGATGATGCGGCGGGTCGAGCGCGCGACGCCGGCGACGCTGACCGTCGCCGAATTCCGCCGCGCCGTGCCGCTCGGCGCGACCAGCCGGGTGGTGCTGACCGACGGCGACGAACGTTATGCCGGCATCGTCCGCACCGCGAGCGCCTATGCCGACGGCATCGCGCCCGACCAGCCGGTCGCGACGCTCGCCATCCAGCAGGACCGCACGCTCGATCCCGCCGCCGACATCCGCCGCATCATGGCGGCGTTCGACGCGGCGAGCGCCGACGAAATGGCGGTCGTCACCGCCGAGGGCCGCGTCCTCGGCCTGCTCTCCGAACCCTATGTGCGGCGCCGCTATGCCGAGGAGCTCGACAAGGCGCAGCGCGAATTGTTCGGCGAGGCCTGACGGCGGGGCGGTGCCGCGGTCGCAAGGGACTGGCGGCACGCGGCGCGACGCGGCAAGGCAGCCGGGATCGACAGGGAGCGAAAGCATGGCGCGCAAACATCGCAAACACGGCCCGTATGACGCGCCAGAGTCCGAGGCGGAGGCGCCCGCCGCCCCCGCCGCGCCCTGCTGGCTGTGCGGGCGCGGACTCGGCACGACCACCGTCTGGCATCATCCCGTGCCCAAGAGCCGCGGCGGGCGCGACGTCGTGCCGATGCATCCGATCTGCCAGCAGACGCTGATCGCCAATTTCACCAATTCGGAATTGCAGCGGCACGGCATGGACGTCGACGGCCTGCTCGCCGATCCCGCGATCCGCAAATTCGTCGACTGGGTGGCGAAGAAGGACCCCGACTTCACCGCCACCGCGACGAAGAAACAGCGCTGACGGGCGGCTGGTTCGCGCAGAGGCGCTGAGGCGCAGAGGGCGCTGAGGGCGGATATTGATTCACGCGAAGACGCGAAGACGCGAAGATGTTCCGCCCGCCGCGAGCGCGGCCCATGTCCTGCACGGGCAGGAAGAGCAGGCCACGCCCGGTCCAAGGCGCGCCCTCTTTGCGTCTTTGCGTCTTCGCGTGAAATCCTCCTCCCCACTTCGCCTTCGGGAGAAAACAAATCGGGTTCACGCGGAGGCGCGGAGGCGCGGAGGCGCTTCGCTGTGTTGCAGCGGCAGCGCGGGACAGCGGGGGCCGGAAATGGAAGGCTGCGCCAGCCCAAACCACTACCCCTCCGCGCCTCCGCGTGAACCAATGTCTTTCTGTGCCGCTGCCCGAGCATAGGCCGCGCGCCGCGAGCGCGGCCATGCCATCCACAGGAAGGTAGAGTAGGCCACGCCCGGTCGGAGGCGCGCCCTCTTCGCGTCTTCGCGTCTTCGCGTGCAATCCTCCTCCGCACTCCGCCCTCGGGCGAAGCCAAATCGGGTTCACGCGGAGGCGCGGAGGCACGGAGGCGCGGAGTTGATTCGCTGTGTTGCGGCGGCAGCGCTGGACAGCAGACGGCAGGAGATGGAGGGCCGCGCCAGTCCGAGCCGCTCCCGCTCCGCGCCTCCGCGCCTCCGCGTGATCCCTCTCCCAAGCCCGGGCAGAGGGCGACGTTCGCGATGATCGTGGCGAGGTTCGGCAAAGAACCGCTGCCGAGGAACTGAGCACTGCCTGCACTGTTCAGGAAATCGAAGCAGGACAAGGCAGTATATCATGAGCAAGCAGCCCGACGACGCCGTATCGCAGCAAGCAGGATTGAGCCGCCGCGCCGTGGTCGGCGGGGCGGCGATCGGGCTGGCGGCGTCCACCGCCGCCTCCGCCGCGGCCCAGCAGGCGGGCGGTGCGGCCGCCACGGCCGGGCCGGGGCTGATCGATCCGACCACCCAATATCCGCGCCCGCCGTTCGAGAAACAGTCGCAGCCCTTTCCCGGCCTCGCCAGCAAGATGAACCCGCGGCCGGATCACGGCGAGACGAGCTACAAGGGCTCGGGCCGCCTGCTCGGGCGCAAGGCGCTGATTACCGGGGGCGATTCCGGCATGGGCCGGGCCGCCGCGATCGCCTATGCGCGCGAGGGCGCCGACGTCGCGATCGCCTATCTGCCCGCCGAGGAGCCCGATGCGCGCGAGGTGATCGCGCTGATCCGCCAGGCCGGGCGCAAGGCCGTCGCGATTCCCGGCGACCTGCGCGACCGCGCCTATTGCGCCAAGCTGGTCGACACCGCCGTCCGCCAGCTCGGCGGGCTCGACATCCTCGTCAACAACGCCAGCCGGCAGCAGCAGCGGCAGTCGCTGCTCGACATCACCGACGAGGATTTCGACGCGACGCTCAAGACCAACCTCTACGGCATGTTCTACGTCACCAAGGCCGCGCTGCCCCATCTCAAGCCGGGATCGGCGATCATCCAGACGACCTCCGAACAGGCCTATGACCCGTCGGAAAATCTGGTCGATTACGCGATGACCAAGGCGGCGATGATGAACTTCACCAAATCGCTCGCCAAGCAGCTCGGGCCGAAGGGCATCCGCGTCAACGGCGTCGCGCCCGGCCCGATCTGGACGCCGCTGCAGGTGGCGGGCGGCGCGACGATGGAGAAGCTCCAGCAGTTCGGCGGCAACACCCCGCTCGGCCGCCCCGGCCAGCCCGCCGAGCTCGGCTCGATCTACGTCCAGCTCGCCGCCTCCGACGCCAGTTATGCCAATGGCCAGGTCTATGGCGCGGCCGGCGGCTCGGGCCAGCCGTAAGCCGGCGGCAGGCGCCGGCCTCCCGCCGTCAGGGGTCGAGGTCGGCGTCGCGCCGGATCCGGCGTCGCAGGCGCGCGGCGTGCAGCACCTCGGCGGTGTTGTAATGGCCGCGCCGCTCCGCCCGGATCGCCTGCCCGACCCGCTTGCCGTGGATCATCAGCGGCAGGCCGGCGAAGGCGAGCGGGAAGACGGCGATCATCAGCGGCGACCGGTCGAGCACCAGCAGCAGCGCGCAGCCTGCCGCGGTCAGCGCGACGCCGACCAGCTTCCACCGCAGGTCGCGGCGGGTCATGCCCGCCTCCCGCCGGCATCGGGTGCCGGATCGCCGATGATCCATCGGCCGGCAGCGGCGACCGCGGCGCGGACGCCGGCGCTTTCCCCCGCCGGGCCGGCGTCGTGCCACAGCACGATGTCGGCGGGAAAGTCGGCCTCCGCGGCGAGCGCCTGTTGCGCCTCCGCCCGCTCGAACACGACGCCGATCGCCGGATCGTGCAGCCGTGCCGCCGCGGCGCGCGCGCGACCGATCAGCGTCGGCGAACGATGGATGCCGCGCGCCTCGATGCCGGTGAAGCCCGCGGCATGGGCGTGACGCGCCGCGGCGATCAACAGCGTGCCGCAGGCGCAATCGGCATCGACGATCCGCACCGCGCGGCGGTGCCGCTCGCGCAGCGCGGCGAGTGCCGCGACGATCTGCGGCCAGCGCGGATCGGCGCAGGCGCCGCGCGCGCCGTGGCGCCCGTCACGCCGACAGCCGGCGCGCGGCCCGGCGATCGGGATGGTCGACCCGCGCTCGGGTCTGGAATCGGAATCGGACGTCATGGCGCTGCGCTGGCCTCACAGGATCGAGCGTCTCGCGCTCGCCCGGCCGAGCTACGCAGCGGCGCATAGCGATTCGAGAGCGATTCCGGTGAATCGCATAGCGTGCGCATAGCCTTGCCAACGGTTCGTCGCATCGGGCCGGGCGGCTGGTGCCTCAATCGCCGCGCCGCTGCGGCCCGCGGCGGTGGCGCCGGTCGGCGCAGGCCGTCGCCGCGGCGGCTCGATGCCGCGTCTTCATCAGCGCCGCACCCCGCCGCGTATCATAAGCGCGACCGGCCGGGGTGATCGGATCGAGCAGCCGCGCGCGAAGGTCCTGCTGCGGCGACGATCCGCGCCGGTCCTGCGCCGTCGCCGGCCGCGCCAGCAGCCTCCGGCCGTGGAGGAGCAGCAGCACGCCCGACGCGGCGAGCAGGAAGGTGGCGAGGCCGAGCGCGAACTCCGCGACCGTCGCCGGCCCGCCCCGGTGGACCGAATAGACCGCGCGGTGGATCAGCGTGGTGGCGCCGGCCGCCGCGAGCAGGATGCCTCCGCACAGCCGGGCGCCGCGATCACGCATGACCGCGCGCGCCGAGCAACTGGCGCCCGCCGCCCGCCCCGCTGCCGTCCGTCCCGCTGCCGTCCGCGTCCGGCGCGGCCGTGACGGGGACCAAGCCGGCGACCGGCGGCCGCACCGGCCGGCGGTGCCGCCAGCGCTGGCTCACCGCGACCTCGTCGAACAGATGCCGGCCGAGGAGCGCCATCGCGCTGCCCGCGCTCGCGCCGAGGAACGCGATCGTCGCGAGCAGATAGGCGGCCGCGCTCACCGCGCGCGGCCGCAGCGGCATCGCGCCGAGCCGGGCGATCGCCAGACCGGCAAGGCCGCACAGAAGCAGGCCCGCGGCGCGCATCGCGAAATCCAGACGCCACTGTTGATGGAAAGCCGTCATGCCACAATCCTCGTTGCGGCCATCCAGCTATCGGGCGACGCATAGCATTGCGAGAGCGATTCCGGCTTTCCGCATAGTGCCGGCATAGCCGCCGCCCGGCCGACCCCGCGGACACGCCGGCGCGCCGCGGCCGGGCGGCGGGCGCCGCACGTTTTCCCTTTTGTTCCGCGAGCGACTGACTCATAGAATCGGTATGCCGATCCGCCCCGAGAACCGCTGGCTCTATCCGATCGACTGGGACCAATTGTCGGCCGACATCCGCTTCCGCCGCGCCGGCGCGCGCTGCGAGCAATGCGGGCGGCCGCATCTGCGCCGCGTCGCGCATCTCGGCGACGGGCGCTGGTGGGACGTCGAGGCGCATGGCTGGCGCAACGGTCGCGGCCGGCCGGTGACGATCAGGGGCCAGGTCGCGCTCGGCTCGGTACGGATCACCAAGGTCGTGCTCGCCTGCGCGCATCTCGACCATGATCCCGGCAACAGCGCGCGCGGCAACCTCCGCGCGCTGTGCCAGCGCTGCCACATCCTCCACGATGCCGCGGAGCATCGCTGGCAGCGCTGGTGGAACCGCTTCCGGTTGCGCGCCTGCCGCGACCTCTACGAAGACCCGCGCCTCACCCGCCAGCGGCTCGCCCGGCGGTAGCCGCATCGCCTCCGCGGGGGGGAGCGCCGCGTCAGCCCTCGGCGTGCCGGACGATCGCCTCGCAGATCGCGTGCGTCGCGAGGATGGCGGCGGCATCGACCGGCCGCCGCTCGCGCGCCGCGCGCAGGAAATCGTCGCACATCGCCGCAAAGCCGCGCTGCTCGCCGACCGACGCCCAGTCGCCGCGGCGGTGCAGCTGCTGCGCACCGTCGCGCGCCGTGATCCGCTCGGCGAGGTTGCGCACGCTGTGACGGCTGCCGCGCCCGATGACGTCGAGCCGTTCCTCGTCGAGGCCGCTGTCGCGGTGCATCGTGCCGATCGCGGTGAAGCCGTCGCCGGCCAGCGTCAGCGTGACCGCGTGGAGCCGGCCGTCGACGACCTGCGTCTCGATCGTGCGGCGAACGACCGGTGCCGGCGCGAGCGACAGCACCGTGTCGACGACGTGGATGAAATCGTCGAACACCACCCGGCGCGGCGCGTCGGGCTGGCGTCGGCGATGCTTCTCCATGACGATGAGCGACGCGCCGCGCCCGCGCAGCGCGACATAATCGGGTGCGAACCGCCGGTTGAATCCGACCGCCAGCGGCACGCCGCGCGCCACGGCGAGCGCGACGAGCGCCTCGACCGCGCCGAGATGATCGGCGAGCGGCTTGTCGACGAAGGTCGGGACATCGCGTTCGATCAGCAGCCTGACGAGATCGGCATGCGCCGGCGTCGCGGCATGGACGAAGGCCGCGTCGAAGGCGGTCGCGGACAGCGCGTCCTGCACGCTGCCGTGGCGCGGCGCGATCCGGAACGCGGCACCGACCTCGGCGAGCGCGGCAGGATCGCGCGTCGCGAGGTGAAGGTCGAGATCGCCGCGCTGCGACAGCACCGGCAGATATGCCTTGCGGGCGATATCGCCCAGCCCGATCACCAGCACCCGCATCCGTGTCTCTCCCGCCGGGCCGGACCTGGCCCGCGTGCGGCGATAGCGGGTTGCTTTCGCGTCTCGCAATGGATCGTCGCGGTCGGTGCGCGCGCCCTATCGGCATGCGCGGCCGATCTGGCCCTCCCGACCGGTCGCGGTTGTCCGGGGAACCCCTGCCGTCGTGCCGCATGGCCCGGTTCGGCGCGCCGGGCCGGCGGTTCGGCGCGACACGGCGCACTGGCCAGTTGGCGGCGCGTCGCGTTAAGCTACGATTTACGCGATATCCCTTAGCGCAACACCGCCCCCGCGAAAGTCATCGATGCGTCTGCTCCCGCTGCCCCGCCTGCTCGCCTGCTGTCTCGCCGCCGGTCTGCTGCTGCCCGCCCCGGCGCAGGCGAGTTCGCCCGCGCTGATCGGGCTCGAACGGACGCTCAGCGCGCTGGTGGCGGCCTGGCCGGGGGATTACGGCATCGCCGCGCTCGACCTGCGCGACGGATCGACCGTGTCGATCAACGGCGACATCGCCTATCCGATGGCGAGCACGGTCAAGCTCGCGATCGCCGGCGCCTATCTGACCGACGTCGATCGCGGCCGGCGCCGCCTGACCGACGTCATCGCCGGCCGCTCCGCCGCGCAGCTGATGGAGCTGATGATCGTGCGCAGCGACAATCATGCCGCCGACCAGCTGCTCGCCGCGGTCGGCGGCCCGGTCGCGGTGCAGCAATGGCTCGCGACCAACGGCATCGCGGGCATCCGCGTCGACCGGACGATCGCGCAATTGCTCCGCGAACCCGGCCATGTCTTCGACAGCAAGGATGTGGCGACGCCCAATGCGATGGTCGCGCTGCTCGACAAGCTCAACGGCCCGCTGCTCTCCGCCGAAAGCCGCGGCCTGCTGTTCGGGCTGATGAGCCGCTGCGCGACCGGCACCCGCCGCATTCGCGCGCTGCTGCCGGCGGGCACGCGGGTGGAGGACAAGACGGGCACGCTCGACGGCGTCACCAACGACGTCGGCTTCATCACCATGCCCGACGGCCGCCGGCTCGCGGTCGCGGTCTTCGCGCGCGGCGGCCGCGATCGCCAGCCCGGCATCGCCGCGGTCGCCCGCGCCATCTACGACCGCTTCGCCGACGCCGAACGCAACGCGCTGACCTTGTTCCTGCAGCTGAAATAGGGCTGCGCTCCGGGGGATGGCCGCGACCCGGCAACCCTAGACCGCCGTCGCCGTGACATAGACTCCGATCGCGATCACCACGGCGGCAAAGCCGCGTTCGAGCAGTCCCTTGCGGGCGCCGAGCTGGCGGCCGAGCGCGATGCCGGCGATCGTCCCGGCGCCGCCGCCCGCGACGAGCAGCGCCGTCACGCCCCAGTCGACCAGCCCCGACAGGGCGTAGGAGGCGGCGGTGGTCAGCCCGAGCGCGCTGACCACGACCAGCGACGTGCCGATCGCGACGGACAGCGGCATCGCGGTCGCGAGGATCAGCCCCGGCACGATCAG
This sequence comes from Sphingomonas kyungheensis, assembly GCF_037120395.1. Lineage (NCBI taxonomy): Bacteria > Pseudomonadati > Pseudomonadota > Alphaproteobacteria > Sphingomonadales > Sphingomonadaceae > Sphingomonas > Sphingomonas kyungheensis. Next base: position 2,372 of record NZ_JBBBDM010000014.1, on the reverse strand, counting down.
GAACCCGCCGCCGATCCCGAAGAAGCCGGCAGCCAGCCCGACGCCCAGCCCGATCGGCACGAGACGCGGCAGCAACGTCGCCGCGCTGCGGCGGGTCAGCCGCACGTCGGGCGCATCCGCGGTCCGGCGCGGGCGCAGCATCGACAGGCCGACGCCGATCATCAGCAGCCCGAACAGGACGAGCAGCCGCTGGCCGTCGAACGCCTTACCGAGCTCGGCGCCCAGCGCCGCGCCGATCATCCCCGACGCCGCGAACACGCCGGCACAGCGCCACTTGACGCGGCGAGCGCGGGCATGGCCGATCAGGCTGGCGAGCGCATTGACCGTGACGGCGACCGCCGCCGTCCCGATCGCCGCATGCGGCGAGCCGATCCCGACGCCATAGATGAGCAGCGGCACCGCGAGGATCGATCCGCCGCCACCGACCAGGCCGAGGATCAGCCCGATCACGCCTCCCGATGCGAGCGCGGCGAGGATGGCGGCGCTGGCCATGCCCGCCTCAGGCCGCCGCGCGCCGGTTCCACGGCATGACGCGCAGCACGCTGGCCATGCCGCACCATCCCGTGACGCCGGCGACCATCAGCCCCGCGCCGACGAACCCCGCCAGCGCGAAGAAGCCGGGGGCGACGAACGCGCCGAGCAGCACGCCGGCGAGCACCAGCGCACCGGCGGTGATCTGCACCTGCCGCATGATTTCCAGCGGCTGCGATCGATCGGCGACGATCGGCTGTCCGGCCTGCCGCCACGCCGCGATGCCGCCGCCGAGGATATAGGCCGGGGCGTCGCCCGCCGCCGCGCCGAGCGCCGCCGCATGCGCGGCGGTGCGCATCCCCGACCGGCAATGGAAGATCACCGGACGGCCGTCCCGCGGCAGATCGCCGATCCGGTCGAGCGGCACGTTCACCGCACCGGGGATATGCTCGCGCGCATGTTCGTCGGCCCCGCGGATATCGATCAGCCGCGCGCCGGCGTCGATCGCGGCGCGGGTGTCGGCGGGGGAAAGCGTCGCAGGCGTCATCGCGTCACTCCTTGCAATAGAGCTGGTAGAGGGTCGCGAGCAGCGTTTCGATGCGGGCGTCGGCGATCGCATACCACAGCGTCTGGCTCTCGCGCCGGAAGGTGACGAGACCTTCGTCGCGCATCCTCGCCAGATGCTGCGAACAGGCCGATTGCGACAGGCCGACCTCCTGCGCCAGATCGCCGACCGTCATCTCGCCATGTTCGACGAGCTTGCACAGCAGCATCAGCCGGCGCGCATTGCCGATCGCCTTCAGCGTGTCCGCGACCTGTCCGGCCTTTGCCTCGAAGGTCGCCAGATCCATCGGCTTGAGCATCGTCGCCACTCCATTAGGTGTTGCTTATGTAGCATATTCTAATATATGAGCAAGGGGGTAAGGAGCCCATCATGACCCAGCCCTTCATCGAGGCATTCTTCGACGCGCCGACCAACACGATCAGCTATCTCGTCGGCGATCCGGCGACGCGCATCGCAGCGGTGATCGATCCGGTGCTCGACTTCGATCCGGCGAGCGGCATCGCCGACACGCGCTCGGCCGGGCGGATCGTCGCCTTCGCCCGCGCGCACGACTGGCGGATCGCGATGGTGCTGGAGACGCATGCGCATGCCGATCACCTGTCGGCCGCGCCCTTCGTCACGGCGCAGACCGGCGCATGGATCGGGATCGGCGCGCATATCCGCGCCGTGCAGACGATCTTCCGCCCGATGTTCGCGATGGACGATCTGACCCCCGACGGTTCGGACTTCGACCGGTTGTTCGAGGACGGCGAGCGGTTCGCGATCGGCACGCTGGCGGTCGAGGTGCTGCACGTCCCCGGCCATACCCCGGCCGACGTGGCCTATCGGATCGGCGATGCGGCGTTCGTCGGCGACACGCTGTTCATGCCCGACTATGGCACCGCCCGCGCCGACTTCCCCGGCGGGGATGCGCGCACGCTCTACCGCTCGATCCGCCGGCTGCTGGCGCTGCCCGACGCGACGCGGCTGTTCCTGTGCCACGATTACAAGGCGCCGGGCCGCGACGACTATCGCTGGGAGACGACGGTGGCCGAGCAGCGCCGCTCGAGCGTCCACGTCCATGACGGCGTGAGCGAGGACGCGTTCGTCGCGATGCGCGAGCGGCGCGACGCCGGGCTCGCCGTGCCCAAGCTGCTGCTGCCCTCGATCCAGGTCAACATCCGCGCGGGCCATGTCCATCAAGCGGAGGCGAACGGCGTCACCTTCCTGCGCATCCCGGTGACGTGGCGCGCGGGGTGACGGGGGTCGCCCCCCCTATCGCGGCGCCGGCCCGGTCGATCCGCGGACGATCAGCTCGTGGCGGTGGCGGCGGCAGGGCACGGACGGTTCGCCCTTG
>NZ_JBBBDM010000013.1:0-76744 GCF_037120395.1 Sphingomonas kyungheensis | reverse complement strand
GCTTCCGTTTCATTCCGTCCGTCCCTCCAAGGGCCGGTCTCTAGTTCCAGGTGGATGAAGAAACGGGGGGCACGTCACTCGTCATTGAGGAAGATGCCGCGATATTTGACCGCGGGTGACCCCTCGGCATAGCGGCCGCGGGCGACACTGACATGCGCACGGCGCGTCACCGGCACGTCCGCCCACCAATACCAGGGCGAGACGCCGATGATCCGCGACAGATCATAGGCACCGTAGATCGCGCCACGCTTGTCGCTGCCGACGATGACCAACGCCTCGGCGACGCCGGGGAAGGGATGGGCGACGGTCTGGACGGCGAACGCCTCCCAGCGCCCGCGCACGTCGGCGACGTCGATCGTCCCGGCGGCGGCGAGCCGGTCGATCAATGGCGACCGGCCGAGCGCGCCGACGAGGATGATCCGCGGCGCCAACCTTGCAGGATCGGTCAGCAGTGGCGCCGCGGTGCCGGTCACCCGGCCGATATCGGCGGCGAGATCGGCAGCGGCGCGCCGCACGCCGGCCCAGTCTTCCGCATCGACGAAGACGGGCGTGACGCCGCCGCCCGGCAGGGTGATGTCGAACCCCGCCGTGCGCCGGTCGAACCGCACCGCCGCGGCGAGCGGGCCGTCGAGCAGCCCGGCGGCGATCACCCCGCCGATCCAATCGCGTCTGGTGATCGCCATGCCGGTGCCTCTCTGTCGCGACCTAGAAGGTGCCGCGCAGGCCGACGAGGAACTGACGGCCGGGCTTGTACTGGGTGAAGGTCGCATTCTCGAACTGGAAGTACGACCGCAGCGTCGCATTGGTGAAGTTGGCGACGTTGATGGTAAGCTGCGGCGCGCCGGCGAACCCGAAGATCTTGTCGAGGTCGAACGACGACGAGAAGTCGTAGGTCGTATAGTCGGTGCCGTACAGCGCCGCCGCCGGAATGCCGTTCTGCGCCAGGCCACTGCTCTGCGATCCTTCGCGCGAGGTGGTCGAGACGCGCAGCATCACGCCATTCTTCTCATAATAGCCGGTGATGTTGTACGTGAACGGTGCCACGCCGAACGCCGTCGCCGGGCCGTCGCTGCGCTGATCGACCACCGTCGCATTGGCGTTGAAGCCGAAGCCGGTGATGCCGATGTGGCGGGTCAGGAAGTCGAGCGGCTGCACCCACTGGAATTCGAGGCCGTTGATCGTCAGCTTGTTGGGCACGTTGACCTGCGAGGTCACCTGCACCTGCGCCGCGGTCGGGCCGCCACGCGAGTTGAGCGCGATCTGCTGCGTCGGGTTCAGCGTATCGTAGGTGATGCCATATTGCGCGAGGTTCGAGAACGGCACCGTGTTGATCGCGGTGGTGGTGAACCCTTCGATCGACTTGCGGAAGGCGTTGAAGCTGATCACGCCCTCACGGCCGGTGTAATATTCGAAGCCGAGGTCGAGGTTGGTCGACAGATAGGGGGCGAGGGCCGGGTTGCCGATCGACGCCTGGTCGGCCGACGGTGCGCTGAAGTTGACGCCCGGCAGCTGCGCCGAGGGATCGGGGCGCGTCATCGTGCGCGATCCGGCGACGCGGACCACCGCATGTTCGCTGACGTCATAGGCGAAGGTCGCTGCGGGCAGCCACTCCGAATAGACGTTGCGGGTCTCGGCGATGTTGACGATGTTCGGATAGCGGCTGCCGTCGGGCAGCGTGCCGCCGGTCGCGGTGGTGTTGCGCGGATCGGGAACCGAGACGCGGCCCGAGATCGTCTGGATCGTGTTGACGTAGCGCAAGCCGACGTTGAAGCGCAGCATGTTGCCGCCGAGCTCCTGCGCGCCGTTGATCGTGGCGAACAGGCCCTTGTTGACCTCGCGGATCGTGCCGCCGCTCGCACCCGTCGTCGACGAGCCGCTCTCGGGCGCATTGTCGTGGTAGAAGTTGTAGTTGGTCGCTGCGGCAAAGGCCGGGAAGTCGACCGTCACGAAACCGGCGGGGCCGGGCTTCAGATAGGTCGGCGCGGCGCTGTTCGGCACGAGCGAGCCGCCATAGGTGACCGGACCGGTCAGGCCGCTGCTGTAGCCGGTGCCGAGGCCCGGATAGGTCGGATAGCCGGCCGGTGCCGCACCCGGCGCGTACAGGCCTTCGCAGGGCGGCTGGGTGTTCGGCGAGGGCACGTAGACGCTCGGATTGTTGCCGCAGACCGCGTTCTGCCACTGCTGCGACGCATCGAAGCTGCTGATCCGGCGCGAAATGTCGTCGAACGAGCCGCCGACCTTGAGGTTGAGCGACTTGTCGCCCCAGACGAGGTCGCCACGGAAGCCCTTGTTGACGTTGAGCCGGCGCTCGTCGTTCACGCTGACGCGGCTGCCGGTGTACCAGCCGAAGTTGTTGGGATCGTTGAGGTCGAGCGAGCTGGTGATCGTCGGGATACCGCCGGTGTTCGAATAGGTGACGGTGTTGCCGACGCCGAGCGGCGTCGTCATGCCGACGGTGGGGTTCTCGCGGTGGAAGGTCGAACGCGCGTAATTGCCCTGCAGCGTCAGCTTGAGCTTGTCGTTGATCTCCCATTCACCGCCCGGATTGACGCTGAACAGCTTGGTGGTTTCGATATAGGGGCGGAATTCGTCGAAGAACTGCGCATTGGCGAAGGTGCCGCCGGTGACGGTGCAGCCCGCGCTGCAATCGCTCTTGTCGAAGGTCAGGTTGGTCGGGATGGTCGCGCCGTTGCGGCCGATCCACGCCATGTCCTCGCGGATCAGGTCGTTCTTCTTATAGCCGTACAGACCATCGATATAGAAATGCAGCGTGTCGGTCGGCTGCCATTCGGCGCTGAGGATCGCGTTGAGGCGATCGCGCGGGCCGCGGATGTTGGCGGTGCGGCCGAGGCGCGGGATCAGACCGTTGTCGATCTGCTGGATCGTCGCGCCGGGATTGTTGGCGAGCAGGAAGGCGCGGTCGATCGTCGTGCCGGCGACCAGACCTGCGCCGGCGCCGACCGGCACCGTCGCCGGGATCGTCCAGTTGCCGCCGCCGGTGGTGTTGCAGCCCGAGGTCGCGCCGCACTGTGCCGCGGTCAGCGCCGGGTTGGTGTAGCCGATCGTCTCGAACCCGCGCGTCTCGGTGAACAGCCGCTGTGCCGATACGCCGGCGAGGATGCCGAACGTATCGTTGCGCCAGCTGCCGATCAGCGAGCCGCGCGCGCCAATCCGGTCTTCCGGCGTCTGCTTGGTGCCCTGGATATTATACGCGAGGAACGAGCTGTTGCGGTCGAACGGCCGCGCCGAGCGCAGGTCGATATTGCCCGCCGCGCCGCCTTCGAGCAGGTCGGCGGTATAGCTCTTGTTGACGGTCAGCTTGGTGAACAGGTCGGTCGGGAAGAAGCTGAGGTCGACCGAACGGTCGGTGCCCTGCGCATCGGTCGCGCCCGACGAGGCGACGGCGATCGTCGCGCCGTTCAGCGTCACGTTGGTGAAGTTCGATCCGAGGCCGCGGATCGCGACGTTGGTGCCTTCGCCGGTGACGTCGCGGGTGATCGTCACGCCGGGGATGCGGTTGAACGATTCGGCGATGTTGGTGTCGGGGAACTTGCCGATATCCTCGGCGAAGATCGAATCGGTGAAGCCGGTCGAGGCGCGCTTCGAGTCGGTCGCCTTGGCAAGGCTGGAGCGATAGCCGGTGACGACGATGTCCTCACCCGGCGTGCCCTGCGTCTCGTCGGTCTGCGGCGCCGGTGCGACCGCGGGGCCGTTGTCCTGACCGTCGGCGGGAGTCTGTTCGGAGGGCGGCGGGACCGCCTGCGCCGCGGCCATCTGGGCGCTCAGCGTGCCGAGCGTGGTAGCGCACAACAGGGCGATGCGACGCAGGCGAAGGGTGCGGGTGGTCACGGCTGGAATATCCTCTCTGGTGGAGCGCTGCCGTTCGTTGCGGCGATGCGCGTCATGATCGTCGCCGGCGGCACGCACCGCCGGCAGGGCAGGAGCGGCGGGCTCAGCCCGCGGCGATAGGTCGCCGGGCGTGAGCCGCTCGGGGGCAGGGGGCCGTCAGCAATGTCAGCGATGCCATCATCATCCCCGTCCTCGTCATGCCCGTCTCAGCGGTCTTGATAGCGCTATCTTCGTCGAATTGGTCAGCAAGTCAATGCCAATCCGGTTAGGCCAAATGAATTCATGTCATTGTGTTTCGGGGTGTGTCTTTCCGGATGCAGTGCCAGCTGGCCTGACCGATTTGTCGGGACGACAGGCGTGTCACGGGCGGCGGGGTGCCGCCGGGCACCCCGCTTCGGCGGCGTTCAGGAGGTGTGCCCCGGCGCATAGGGAATGCTCTGCGCCTTGTACCAGGCAAGGTCGTGTTCGGGCGGCGCGACGCCGGCAGGCAGCGCGCGCTGGTTGACCGACATCCAATAGGCGAGGCTGGCGTCGCGCCACCAGCGTGCCTCGCGATGCTGGATCGACAGATAGGTCGCGGTCTTCTGCCAGCGTTCGGCGTCGATCTTGCCGCGCAGGCTCTGCCACTGGCTCTGCATCGTCGCGACATAGGCGACACCGGCGTCGTAATGCGCGACCAGATCCTCCCACAAGGTCCGCCCGTCCGCCATCCGCCGGTCCCAGGCGACATGGTGGAACCAGAGCAATTCGCGCTCCGGCGTCGTCTCCGGCTTGGCCAGTTGTCGCGCGACCGACGGGGCATATTGGGCGATCGCATCGCTTCCGCTCGCGCCGCGCTCGAAGCCGATGCCACCGCGGTCGGCGCGATGGTAATAGGTCGGATTCCATTCGGGTCGGGCGAGATCGGCGACCCACGGCCCCGGCCCGTAATGATGCCCCGTCGCCATCAGATGCGCGAGCCCGAACGCGCCGGTATAGTCGACCACCGCCTCCCGCGATCCCGCCATCATCGCGGTCGTGGTGGCGATCACCTGCGGATCGTTGCCGAAGGTCAGCCCCGCCCATTCGCGGGCGATCGCCGCAGGATCGAGATCGGGGTCCCACGCCAGCCTGCCGAAGGCATACCAATTGGCCTGGTTGAAGGTCGACCCCGACCAGTCGCGGTCGCGGCCGATGTTGGCGACCCCCGCCATGCCGGTCAGCCGGTGCCCCTCCGCCGATCCGTCGACCACGTCGGCCACCGTCTCGCCGGGCTTGCGTCCGGTGCGGGCGTGCAGCGTCTCGGCGAACAGCGGGCCGAGATAGGCGAGGTGGGTGGCGAAGCCGAGATATTCCTTGGTGATCTGGAATTCGATCATCAGCGGCGTCTTGGGCATCGCGCCGAACAAAGGGTGGAAGGGCTCGCGCGGCTGGAAGTCGATCGCGCCGTTCTTGACCTGCACCAGCACGTTGTCGGCGAACTTGCCGTCGAGCGGCTTGAACTCGCTATACGCCTGCTTCGCGCGATCCTCGGGGTCGGTTTCGGCATAGACGAACGCCCGCCACATGACGATGCCGCCATGCGGGCGCACCGCGGCGGCGAGCATGTTGGCGCCGTCCGCATGGCTCGCGCCGTAATCGCGCGGGCCGGGCTGGCCCTCGCTGTTCGCCTTGACCAGGAAGCCGCCGAAATCGGGAATGGCGCGGTAGATCTCGTCCGCCTTCGCCTTCCACCAGGCGGCGACCGCAGGGTCGCGCGGATCGGCGGTCTTCAGCCCGCCGAGCTCGATCGGCGCCGAGAAGCGCGCCGACAGATAGACCTTGATCCCCCACGGCCGGAACACCGCGGCGAGCTTCGCCGCCTTGGCGATATAGGGCGCGGTCAGGCTGTCCGCCTTGGCGTTGACGTTGTTGAGCACGGTGCCGTTGATGCCGATCGAGGCATTGGCGCGCGCATAATCGGTGTAGCGTGGATCGTCGAAGTCGGGGAGCGACCACCAATCCCACAGCGACTGGCCGGCAAAGCCGCGCTCGACCGTGCCATCGAGATTGTCCCAATGGTCGAGCACGCGCAGCTTGACCTTGGGTGCCGAGCGCAACGTCACCGCCGCGGCGTCCGCGCCGTCACCCACCGCGCGCAACAGCGCGAAGGCGCCGTAGAGCGCGCCGCGATCGCTGTTGCCCGCGACGAGCAGCACCTGCCGCCCGCCGAGGCTGACCCGCCGCACCAGATAGCCTTCGTCGCCGAGCCCGGCGAAGGGCAGGCGCAGCGCGGCGACCTGCGGATCGCCCGCCGTGGCGACGGTCACCGCCGGCGTCCCCGCGGGCAGCGCGCGGCGCAGCGCGTCGGCGGCCAGCCGGATCGTCGCACTGTCGCCGATCGCCGTCACCGCCGCCGGTCCGGCGACAGCCTTGGGCGTGCGCAGCCACAGGTCATAGCCGTCATCGGCACAGGCCGGACCAGCGATCGCCAGCCAGCTGACACCTAATGTTACAATCAGCGCGCGATAGTGTTTCATGGCTCTCTCCCGTCGCGACCGATTGACAAGTCCGCGCTTCGCCGGTCTTGTTATCGCTATCAACATAACAGGCAAGCCGCATCGTACTGGTCTGCCAATTCTGGAGAGACTGTCTTGACCGCGCGTGTCCTATCGTCCCGTCGTGACCTGCTGCGCTGGAGCGCCGGGGCCTCGATGCTCGCCTTCCTGCCCGCGGCGGCGCGGCCTGCGCAGCCGCTGTACAAGGATGTGCGCGCGCCGGTCGACCTGCGCGTCCGCGATCTGCTCGGGCGGATGACGCTGGACGAGAAGGTCGCGCAGCTGATCACGCTGTCGACCACCAAGCGTGACGTAATGGATGACGCGCGCGCGTTCGATCCGGCGCGCGCCAGCACCGCTTATCCCGACGGCATCGGCCAGATCGCCCGGCCGTCGGATCGCGGCGGCGCGGCGACCGCCACCAACACCGGCACCGACGTCACCGGCCGCTGGCGCAAGCCCGCCGATACGATCGCCTTCGTCAACGCCGCGCAGGAGTGGGCGCGGACCCGGACGCGGCTCGGCATCCCCGTGCTGTTCCACGAGGAATCGCTGCACGGCTATATGGCACCCGAGGCGACGAGCTTTCCGCAGGCGATCGCGCTCGCCGGCAGCTTCGATCCCGCATTGATGACGCGCGTCCAGTCGGTGATCGGCCGCGAGGTGCGCGCGCACGGCACCGTGCTGGCGCTGTCGCCGGTGGTCGACATCGCCCGCGATCCGCGCTGGGGCCGGATCGAGGAGACGTTCGGCGAAGATCCCTATCTGTGCGGCGAGATGGGTGTCGCCGCGGTCCACGGCCTGCAGGGCGAGGGCAAGGAGCTGGCGCCCGGCAAGGTGTTCGCGACGCTCAAGCATATGACCGGCCACGGCCAGCCGCAGGCAGGCAACAATGTCGCCCCCGCGCAGATCGGCGAGCGCGAGCTTCGCGAGAGTTACTTCCCGCCGTTCCGCGCGGTGGTCGAGCGGACCGGCATCGGCGCGGTGATGCCGTCCTATAACGAGATCGACGGCGTGCCGAGCCATGCCAACCAATGGCTGCTCGGCGACGTGCTGCGCGGCGAATGGGGCTTCGACGGGGCGATCGTCAGCGACTATGCGGCGATCCCCGAGCTCGACTATTTCCATCACATCGCGGCCGACACCGGCGATTCGGCGCGGATCGCGCTCGCCGCCGGGGTGGACAGCGATCTGCCGGACGGCGTCGCCTATCGGACGCTGGCCGATCAGGTGCGCGCCGGCCGCGTGCCGCTCGCGCATGTCGATGCCGCCTGCACGCGGATGCTGACGCTCAAGATGCGCGCCGGCCTGTTCGAGGAGCCGCGCATCGATCCGCGCGCCGCCGCGCGCCTGACCGCCAATGCCGAGGCGCTGGCGCTGGCCCGCGAGGCGGCGGCGCGATCGATCACGCTGCTCAAGAACGACGGCACCTTGCCGCTGTCGCCCGATCGCCATCGCCGCGTCGCGGTGATCGGCCCCAATGCCGCGGTGGCGCGGCTCGGCGGCTATTCGTCGCTGCCGACCGATCCCGTCTCGCTCCTCGACGGCATCCGCGCCAAGATGAAGGGCAAGGCGGAGGTCGTCCACGCGCAGGGCGTATTCATCACCCAGAGCGAGGATCGCTCGGCGAACGAGGTGCTGCTCGCCGATCCGGCGCGCAACCGCGCGCTGATCGCCGAGGCGGCGACGCTCGCCGCCACCGCCGACGTCATCCTGCTCGCGATCGGCGACACCGAACAGACCAGCCGCGAAGGCTATGCCAAGACGCATCTCGGCGACCGCACCTCGCTCGATCTGCTCGGCGAACAGAATGCGCTGTTCGAGGCGATGAAGGCGACCGGCAAGCCGGTAGTGGTGGTGGCGATCAACGGCCGCCCGCCGAGCTGGCCGGCCGTCGTCGCCGGCGCCAATGCGATGCTGGAATGCTGGTACATGGGCCAGCAGGGCGGGCATGCGATGGCCGACGCTTTGTGGGGCGACGTCAATCCCGGCGCCAAGCTGCCGGTGACGGTGGTCCGCGACGTCGGGCAGGTGCCCTTCTATTACGATCACCAGCCCTCGGCTCGGCGCGGCTATCTGTTCGACGACGACGCGCCGCTGTTCCCGTTCGGCTTCGGTCTCAGCTACACCCGATTCCGTCTGTCGCCGCCGCGGCTGTCGGCGGCGCGGATCGGCACCGGCGGCAGCGTCACCGTCGAGGTCGATGTCGCCAATATCGGCGAGCGGACCGGCGACGAGGTCGTCCAGCTCTACGTGCGGGATGAGGTGTCGTCGGTCGCCCGCCCGGTCAAATCGCTGCGCGGCTTCGCGCGGGTGACGCTCAAGCCGGGCGAGACCCGCACCGTGCGCATGGACCTCGGCCCGGAGGCGTTCCGACTGTGGAATCGCGACATGCGCGAAGTGGTCGAACCCGGCCGCTTCTCTATCATGACTGGAAGCAACAGCCGCGACGTCCAGTCCGTCGCCCTCGATATCGCCTGAAGGACGCCCGATGCCGATCATCACCGCCGCCCGCGTCATCGTCACGTCGCCGGGACGCAATTTCGTCACACTCCAGATCGTCTGTGACGACGGCACCACCGGCCTCGGCGACGCGACGCTCAACGGCCGCGAACTCGCCGTCGCCAGCTATCTCGAGGAGCATGTCGTACCCTGTCTGATCGGCCGCGACGCGCATCGCATCGAGGATATCTGGCAATATCTCTACAAGGGCGCCTATTGGCGGCGCGGCCCGGTGACGATGACCGCGATCGCCGCGGTCGACATGGCCTTGTGGGACATCAAGGGCAAGATCGCCGGCCTGCCGGTCTATCAGTTGCTCGGCGGCGCGGCGCGTAATTCCTGCCTCGTCTATTGCCATGCCAATGGCACGACGATCGCCGACACGATCGAGACCGCGATCCGCCATCGCGACGAAGGCTATCGCGCGATCCGCCTGCAATGCGGCGTCCCCGGCCTCGCTGCGACCTATGGCGTCGCCAAGCCGGGCCGGCGCTACGAGCCCGCCGACGGCGACCTGCCGAGCGAGAGCGTCTGGTCGACCGAGAAATATCTGCGCGTCGTCCCCGAACTCTTCGCCGCCGCGCGCGAGGCGCTTGGCTGGGACGTGCACCTGCTCCACGACGTCCACCATCGTCTCACCCCGATCGAGGCGGGACGGCTCGGCAAGGATCTCGAACCCTATCGCCCGTTCTGGATCGAGGATTCGACCCCGGCCGAAAACCAGGACGCCTTCCGCCTGATCCGCCAGCACACCGTGACGCCGCTCGCGGTCGGCGAGGTGTTCAACTCGATCTGGGACGCCAAGCATCTGATCGAGAACCAGCTGATCGACTATATCCGCGCCACCGTCGTCCATGCCGGCGGCATCACCCATTTGCGCCGCATCGCCGCGCTCGCCGACCTCTATCAGGTGCGGACCGGCTGCCATGGCGCGACAGATCTGTCGCCGGTGGCGATGGCGGCGGCGCTGCATTTCGGCCTGTCGGTGCCGAACTTCGGCATCCAGGAGCATATGCCGCACAATGAAGAAACCGACGCGGTCTTCCCGCATGCCTATCGCTTCACCGACGGGACGATGCACCCCGGCGACGCGCCCGGCCTCGGCGTCTCGATCGACGAGGACCGTGCCGCCGCCCATGCCTATAAACGCGCCTATCTGCCGGTGAACCGGCTCGAGGACGGCACGCTGTGGAGCTGGTGAGATGAGCGCGATCGGCGACGCGGCGGCCACCGCCCCCGAAACCGCCGTCCACGCGGTGCCGCCGCCGCGCGGGCGGATCCGCTGGCTGATCTGCGGCCTGCTCTTCGCCGCGGTGGTGCTGAGCTATATCGACCGGCTGGTGCTCGGTGTGCTCAAGCCGCAGCTGACCTCGCTCTACGACTGGAGCAATGCCGGCTATGGCGACATCACTGGCTACTTCCAGGTCGCCTATGGCTTCGGCTTCCTGCTGTTCGGCTGGCTGATCGACCGGATCGGCGCGCGCAACGGCTATCTGCTCGCCATGGGCAGCTGGACGATCGGTCATTTCGCGCAGACTTTGGTCACCTCGACCACCGGCTTCGCGATCGCGCGCATCCCGCTCGCGTTCGGGGAGGCGGGCACCTATCCGTCCGCGCTCGCCGCCGCCTCGCAATGGTTTCCGCGCAAGGAGCGCGCCTTCGCCATCGGCATCTTCAACGCCGGCGCCAATGTCGGCGCGGTGGTGACGCCGCTGCTGATCAGCTTCATCGTCGTGCGGATGGTGCTCGACTGGCGCTGGGCATTCATCATCACCGGCCTGTTCAACCTCGTCTGGCTCGCCGCCTGGTGGCGGCTGTACCATCCGCCGCATGCGCATCCCCGCGTCACCGCCGAGGAGCGCGCGTGGATCGAGGCGGAGCCGGCCGATGACGTCGGTCGCGCGGGCTTCCTCGCGGTGCTGCGCCATCGCGAGGCCTGGGCCTATATGACCGGGCGTTTCCTGATCGACCCGGTCTGGTGGACCTTCCTGTTCTGGCTGCCCGATTTCTTCCACAGCCGTTATGGCTACGACCTCAAGAATTTCGGGCCGCCGCTGGTCGCCATCTATATCCTCGCCGATCTGGGCGCGATCGCCGGCGGCTGGTATTCGTCGCGCCTGCTCAAGCGCGGCGTCGCGACGGGACGTGCCCGCAAGCGCGCGATGTTCGTCTGCGCGCTGTTCGCGCTGCCGGTGATGTTCGCCGCGCAGGCGAGCAGCATCTGGATCGCGGTCGGCATGATCGGGCTTGCCTGTGCGGCGCATCAGGGCTTCTCGACCAATTTGTTCGCGCTGCCCGGCGACCAGTTTCCCCGCTATGCGCAGGGGACGCTGATCGGCCTCGGCGGTTTCGCCGGTGCGGCGGGGGGCTTCATTGCCTCCAAGACGCTGGGATTGCTGCTCGATACGGTCGGCAGCTACGGCCCGTTCTTTGTCGCCTGTGGGCTCGCCTATCTCGTCGCGTTGTTCGCCTTCCATCTGCTCAATCCGCGCTATCGCGACGTGGTGATCGCGCGCTGAGCGTGTCGAAACGGGCCTTCCCGCGGGCGTAACGTTCGGGAATGAAGGAGCTTCGACAAGGCTCAGCGTGAACGGCAGCGGGGTGGGGAACGGCAGGATAGGTCACCCTCCGCCCCGTCGCGCGCACCGTCTGCCGCCGATCGCTGTCATTTTGCGGCATCGACGGTCTTGACGATCCCGTGGTCGCGGCACATATCCGCGGCGTTGGCACTCCTCATCCGGGAGTGCCAGAAATCTGTAACACTGACCTGAAGAGGGACTTCGCAATGAACTTTCGTCCGTTGCACGACCGCGTCCTCGTTCGCCGCGTTGAGGCGGAAGAGAAGACGGCTGGCGGGATCATCATCCCCGACACCGCCAAGGAAAAGCCGCAAGAGGGTGAGGTCGTCGCTGCCGGCACCGGCGCGCGCGCCGAGAACGGCACGATCACCCCGCTCGACGTCAAGGCCGGCGACAAGATCCTGTTCGGCAAGTGGTCGGGCACCGAGGTCAAGGTCAACGGCGAAGACCTGCTCATCATGAAGGAAAGCGACATCCTCGGCATCGTTGGCTGAGACGTCCGCTTACCGTCGCTAGTTTCCACATTCGTCATTTGAAAGGGTAGCCACCATGGCAGCCAAGGACGTAAAATTCGGCCGCGACGCGCGTGAGCGCATCCTCCGCGGCGTCGACATCCTCGCCGATGCGGTGAAGGTGACGCTTGGGCCGAAGGGCCGCAACGTCGTGATCGACAAGAGCTTCGGCGCACCGCGCATCACCAAGGACGGCGTCACCGTCGCCAAGGAAATCGAGCTCAAGGACAAGTTCGAGAACATGGGCGCGCAGATGGTGCGCGAAGTGGCCTCGAAGACCAACGACATCGCCGGCGACGGCACGACCACCGCGACCGTCCTGGCGCAGGCGATCGTCCGCGAGGGCATGAAGTCGGTGGCCGCCGGCATGAACCCGATGGATCTCAAGCGCGGCATCGACATCGCCGTCCTGAAGGTCGTCGAGGACATCAAGGCGCGTTCGAAGCCCGTCTCGGGCTCGTCGGAAGTCGCGCAGGTCGGCATCATCTCGGCCAACGGCGACCGTGAAGTCGGCGAGAAGATCGCGGAAGCGATGGAGAAGGTCGGCAAGGAAGGCGTGATCACCGTCGAGGAAGCGAAGGGTCTCGATTTCGAGCTCGACGTCGTCGAGGGCATGCAGTTCGACCGCGGCTATCTGTCGCCGTACTTCATCACCAACCCTGAGAAGATGACGGTCGAACTCAACGATCCGTACATCCTGATCCACGAGAAGAAGCTCAGCAACCTGCAGGCGATGCTGCCGATCCTCGAAGCGGTCGTGCAGTCGGGTCGTCCGCTGCTGATCATCGCCGAGGACATCGAGGGCGAGGCGCTCGCCACGCTCGTCGTCAACAAGCTGCGCGGCGGCCTCAAGGTCGCAGCGGTCAAGGCACCGGGCTTCGGCGATCGTCGCAAGGCGATGCTCGAGGACATCGCGATCCTGACGAAGGGCGAGATGATCTCGGAAGACCTCGGCATCAAGCTCGAGAACGTCACCGTCGGCATGCTCGGCACCGCCAAGCGCGTCACGATCGACAAGGACAACACCACCATCATCGACGGTGCGGGTGAAGCCGATGCGATCAAGGGCCGCACCGAGGCGATCCGTGCGCAGATCGAGAACACCACCAGCGACTACGACCGTGAGAAGCTCCAGGAGCGTCTCGCCAAGCTCGCCGGCGGCGTGGCCGTGATCAAGGTCGGTGGTTCGACCGAGGTCGAGGTCAAGGAGCGCAAGGACCGCGTCGACGATGCGCTGCACGCGACCCGCGCGGCCGTCGAAGAAGGCATCGTCCCCGGTGGCGGCACCGCGCTGCTCTACGCGACCAAGGCGCTCGAAGGCGTCAACGGCGTCAACGAGGACCAGACCCGCGGTATCGACATCGTCCGCAAGTCGCTGACCGCACTGGTGCGTCAGATCGCGCAGAACGCCGGCCACGACGGCGCCGTCGTCTCGGGCAAGCTGCTCGACCAGACCGACACGTCGTTCGGCTTCAATGCGTCGACCGACACCTACGAGAACCTGGTCCAGGCCGGCGTGATCGACCCGACCAAGGTCGTCCGCACCGCGCTGCAGAACGCCGCCTCGGTGGCCGGTCTGCTGATCACCACGGAAGCGACCGTGTCGGAACTGCCCGAGGACAAGGCTCCGGCCATGCCCGGCGGTGGCGGCATGGGCGGCATGGGCGGCATGGACTTCTGATCCGGCATCGGGGCGGGCGCTGCCTGCCCCGACACCGGCATCGGAACGTCCGGCGGGTCGGCTCGGCCGAACCCGTCCGCACCAGCCACGACCTACGCGAAGGGACCGTGCGGGCGACCGCCGGTCCCTTTTTGCATCGTGGCGTCATTAACCAAAAATATCCCGTCGTGCGGGCAGACTGCGGCCATGCGCCGCTCCGTCACCCCCGTCTTGCTGCTGCTGCTTCCGATGCTGGCGTTTCTCGCCTTCTTCCATGTCGAGACCCTCGATATCGGCAACGTTGGCTGGCTGCTCAACGGCAGCGACGCGGGCGAGAATGCGCTGGGACTGCACGCCTATCGCTACGATCCCGCCGCCGGCCTGTCGCTGCGCACATATCTGCTCAATGCGCCGCAGGGGGTGCCGGTGCTGTTCACCGACAGCAACCCGCTCGTTACGCTCGCCGCCAAGCTGGCATCGCCGCTGCTTCCCGGCGATGCGCAGCTGATCGGTCCGTTCATCCTGCTCTGCCTGATCGCGCAGACGCTGTTCGCCTGGGCGCTGCTCCGCCGTCATGCGCCGGGGCCGGTGGCGCTGTGGATCGGCGTCGCGCTGCTCGCCTTCCCGCCGACATTGTTCAACCGCTTCGTCCACGCCAATCTGATGGCGCATTGGCTGATCCTCGCCGCGCTCTGGCTGTTCCTCGATCCCGTGCGCAGCCGTACCCTGCGCTGGTGGGGGCCGCTGATCGTGCTCGCCGCGCTGATCCACAGCTATCTGCTGGTCATGGTCGGTGCGATCTGGGCGTCGGCGCTGCTGGTGCGCTTTACGCAAGGACCGCGCCCGGAGCGGATCGCGGTGCTGGGGCAGGGCACGGCGGTGCTGGTGCTCGTCGCGCTGCTGGCGCACTGGCTGGGCGTCGGCGGTCAGCTGCCGGCAGGCAATTTCGGTTTCTACTCGATGCCGCTCGACGCTCTGTGGAACCCGGCGATCCCGTCCTTCACCAATCTGCTGCCGGCGCATGAGACCAGCCCGGGGCGCGGGTTCGAAGGCTTCCATTATCTCGGCGCGGGCGGTCTGCTGCTCGTCGCCGCCGCGATCCTCGCCGCGCTACGATTGCCCGCCGATGCGCGTCAGCGGGTGACGCTCGATCGGCTGCGCGGCCTCGCGCCGGCGTTGATCGTGCTCGCCATCATCGCGGTGGTACGATTGCCGCTGCCCGAGACGGTCCGGCTGCTGCTCGATCCCGTGCGTGCGTCGGGGCGGCTGTTCTGGCCGGTCGGCTATGTCCTCATCCTCGTCGCTTTGCTCGCCGTCTACCGCCTTTCGGCCGAGCGGGCCGCGTTGCTGCTGGTGGCGGTGCTGACCATCCAGATCGTCGATCTCGACGCCATGGCCTATGCGATCCGCGCGCAGAGTGATGCTGCGGCGCGCGCGCCGGCGTCGCGGCTGCGCGATCCGCGCTGGATCGGGACGATCGCCTCGGCGCGCAGCATCGCCTTCATGCCCGGCGACGTGACCCGCGACCTCGGCCTGTTCCAGGAGATCGCATGGCAGGCGGCCAAGCTGCACCGCCCGGTCACCAACGTCTATGCCGCGCGCGCCGATCGCGCCGCGGTCACCCGCCTGCACGCCGAGGCCGACGCCTTTCGCCGCGGCACGCGCGTGCCGGGCCGGCTCTACGTCGTCACCGACGATCGCACCCTGCCCGCGGCGATGGCGCTGCGGGCACGGCGGATCGACGGGGTGCGGCTGGTGCTGCCCTGACGCAACCCGCCGCGGCGTGGCTCGTTGGCGGCGTCATGAACGATGATGCCGATCGCCCCGACGTTCCCGCCGACGGCCTGTTGCTCGGCTATGGCCCGATGCTGCCGCTGGTCGCGGCCGGCGCGGGGGCGTGGCTGTTGCCGATGCCGTGGCCGGTCTTGGCGGTGCGGCTCGGTATCATCTGGGCGGCGCTGGTGCTCGCCTTCATCGCCGGCGTCCGCCGCGGTTTCGGCTTCGGCAATCGCCACGCCTCGAAGCCGGTCGAGATCGCGGCGAGCATCGGCTATTTCACGCTCGCCGGCTTCGGGCTGGTGATCGTCGTGCCGTGGCTCGCCCTGATCCCGCTGACGCTCGGCTATGTCCTCGCCGCCTTCCTCGATCGTCGTGCCGCGCTGGCGGGCAATGCGCCCGCCTATTTCGCGCGGCTGCGTCCCCGCCAGCTGCTGATCGGCGCGGCGGGGCTCGCCGGGCTGCTGGCGTGGACGCTGTCGGTCCGCTGAGTCAGCGGTCCTTCATCGCCTCGATCAGCTTCTTGACCTCCTGGCTGCGGCCGCGCGGCAGGATCAGCACGTCGTTGCCGCTCGCCACCACGATCAGGTCGCTGACGCCGACCGCGGCGATCCGCACCCCGTCCGACCGGATCAGGCAATCGTGCGTGTCGATCGCCAGCACCTCGCCGCGATGCGCATTGCCCTGCGCGTCACGCGCGCTGATCGTGTGCAGCGCATCCCAGCTGCCGACGTCGCTCCAGCCCATCGCGACCGGCACGACGGCGACGCGCTCGGCGCGCTCCATCACCGCATAGTCGATCGAGTCGGACGGCGAGGCGCCGAATGCGGTCTCGTCCGGGTAGATGCGCACGCCGTCGCGGCGCGCCTTGGTCATCGCGTCCTGCGTCGCGGTCAGCATGCCGGGCGCGTGCGCGGCGAGCGCGCCGAGGAAGATGTCGGCGCGGAACAGGAAGATGCCGCCGTTCCAGGCATGATCGCCCGAGGCGAGCATCTCTTCGGCACGTTCGCGGATCGGCTTTTCGACGAAGCGCGCGACGCGATGGACGCCGTCGGCGAGCGCCTCGCCGACCTTGATCCAGCCATAGCCGGTCTCGGGCGCGTCGGGCGCGATGCCGAAGGTGACGAGCCAGCCGTCGTTGACCAGCGGCAGCGCCGCCTCGATCGCGGCATGGAAGGCGGGCACGTCGGCGATGACGTGATCCGACGGCATCACCAGCAGCGCGTCTTCGCCCTTGGCGGCGAGCGCGGCGAGCGCTATCGCCGGCGCGGTGTTGCGGGCGACCGGCTCCAGGATCACCGCCTGCGGCGTCGCGCCGACCGCATTGAGCTGCTCGTCGATGTGATCGGCGTGGCGCGCATTGGCCACGACGATCGGCGCGGCGAAGGCCTCGCCGTGCGCGCGCTTCGCGGTGAGCTGGAGCATCGTCTCCTCGGCGGTCAGGGCGAGCAGCTGCTTGGGCATTTCGGGCCGCGACATCGGCCACAGGCGGGTGCCGGACCCTCCGGAAAGGATCACAGGTACGATCGTCATGATGGTCGCTTAACTCCTTGGGGACAGGTCTTCCTATCCGAATTGAGGCAAGGGCGAAACGACCGTCGCGGGCGCGTCGTTCAACTTTTCTTTCCCTTTTTGTGTCACCTGCCTACCCGTCTGTCGGAAAAGCTTACAGGCCGACAGGGGGAGGCGCTCGGATGATCCGCTTGTTCAAGCACTATGTCCCCTATGCCGTGCTGCTGCTCGGGGTGGTCGATGCGATGCTGCTGCTGGTGTCGGCGGAGCTCGGCTGGGTGATTCGGGCGCGGCAGATCGGCATGGACGTGCTGCCGGTGACGACGCGGCTGCCGCAGCTGTTCGCCTTCGCCGCCGCGTTGCAGATCGCGCTGATCGCGGTCGGCGCCTATGGCGTCGGCTCGTTCCTGTCGCTCCGCTTCGCCGCGGCGCGGCTGGTCGTCGCGCTGCTGATCGGCGTCGCCTTCCTGTCGATCCTGTTCTTCCTGATCCCGCCGGTCGCGCTGTGGCGGTCGAACCTCGCTTATGCGACGCTGATCGCGGCGCTGCTGCTCGTCGTGGTGCGCGCGCTGCTCGGGCGGACGCTCGGCGGTGATACGTTCAAGCGGCGGATCATCGTGCTCGGGGCCGGCAATCGGGCGGCGCGGATCGGCGCGCTCGCCGACCAGCCCGGCGCCAACGTCATCGTCGCCGGCTATGTGGCGATGGGCGAAGGCCCGCCGGTCGTCGCCGGCGCGGTGCCGCGTGACGCCATTCCCAATCTCGCCGCGCATGTCGTCGATCATGGCGCGGGCGAGGTGGTGCTCGCGCTCGAGGAACGACGCAATGCGCTGCCGCTCAAGGACCTGCTCCGCGTCCGCACCACGGGCGTCGCGGTCAGCGAGATCTCGACCTTCCTCGAACGCGAGACCGGGCGGATCGATCTCAATTCGGTCAATCCATCGTGGCTGATCTTCTCCGACGGCTTCGCCTCGGGGCGGATGCTGTCGAGCGTGTTCAAGCGTGCGTTCGACGTCGTCGTCAGCCTGCTGCTGCTGGTGCTGACCCTGCCGCTCATCCTGCTCACCGCCGCGGCGATCAAGCTCGAATCGAAGGGGCCGGCCTTCTACCGTCAGCGCCGCGTCGGCCTGTACAACCAGTGTTTCGACATCGTGAAGCTGCGTTCGATGCGGCAGGATGCCGAGGTCGCGGGCAAGGCGGTCTGGGCGGAGAAGGACGATCCGCGCATCACCCGCATCGGCCGGATCATCCGCATGGTGCGGATCGACGAGCTGCCGCAGACCTGGGCGGTGCTGAAGGGCGAGATGAGCTTCGTCGGCCCGCGTCCGGAACGCCCGCAATTCGTCGAGCAGCTCGAAGGCCAGCTGCCGTTCTATGCCGAGCGCCACATGGTCAAGCCCGGCATCACTGGCTGGGCACAGATCAACTATCCCTATGGCGCCTCGATCGAGGATGCGCGCCACAAGCTCGAATACGACCTCTATTACGCCAAGAACTATTCGCCCTTCCTCGACCTGCTGATCCTGTTGCAGACGTTGCGCGTCGTGCTGTGGCCGACGGGCGCGCGCTGAGCCGATGGCGGCGCTGATCCTCTGGGGCCATGCGCTTGCCGCGCTGGCTTTCGGGCTGCTTGCGCTCGGCGCGCTGCGGGCGGCGCCGGCGCAGAAGGATCGCGGCGTCACGCTCGCCGCGTTGCTGACTGCCTTGTGGGCGCTCGCCGTCGCCGGGATCGGCGCGGGCGACGTCGCCGCGCGGGTGACCGAATGCCTGCGCGATCTCGCCTGGCTCGCGGTGCTGCTCGCCGCGGTGCGCGGGCGGCGGAGCGGCGGGCTGTCGCTCTACGCCGTCTATGCGGTGGCGGCGACGCTGACCGCCGCGGCGGGGCTGCTCGCGATGCTCGGCGTGCTGCCGCTGCCGCATGCCGCACGCGAGGCGATCGGCGAGCTGCGGCTGATCGCGGTGATGCTTGCCGCGGTCGCCGGCCTGATGCTCGCGCATCACGTCGCGAGCAGCGAAAGCGCGACGCCGCATCCGGCGCTGCCGCTCGCGGTCGCGCTCGGCGGGTTGTGGGGGATCGACCTGATCGTCGCGATGCTCGCCTACGGCCTCGGCGCGGCGCCGCCGCAGGCAATCGCGATGCGCGGTTTTGCCGTCACCGGCGTCGCGCTCGTCCTCGCCGTGCGTCGCCGGGTGCATGGGCTCGCCGTATCGCATGGCGTGGTGCTGCGCGGGATCTCGCTGCTTGCGATCCTCTCCTATGCGGGCGCGACGGTGCTCCTCACCCAGTTCGCCGGCCGTTATGCCGGTGACGCCGTCCGCCTCGTCCAGACCGCGATCATCCTCGGCGCGACCACCGCGCTCATCACCCTGCTGTCGACGCCGTGGCTGCGCGCCTGGCTCAAGGTGAAGGTCGCCAAGCATTTCTTCCGCCACCGCTACGATTATCGGGCCGAATGGCAGCGGTTCACCGCGACGCTCGGCGCGCCCGGCGCCGACCCGCTCGACCGCCGCATCGTCCGGGCGATCGCCGACCTCACCGGCTCGCCCGCTGGCCTGCTGCTCGTTCCGGACGGCAACGGCCTCGGCGTCGGCGCGGCGTGGCAATGGCAGGAGGCCGGCGGCGGCGAGGCGGCGTTGCGCGACCATCTCGCGACCAGCGCGCGCATCGTCGAGCTCGATCAGGTCCGCCGCGGCGACGCGCCCGCCGACGAAGCGGCGGTGATCCCCGACTGGATGCGCGAGTCGGCCGACGCCTGGGCGCTGGTGCCGCTGATCCACGGCGCCAGCCTGATTGGCGCGATCCTGCTCGCCCGCCCGCCGATCGACCGTGCGCTCGACTGGGAGGATTTCGACCTGCTCCGCGTCGCCGGGCGACAGGCGGCGAGCTATCTCGCCGAGGATCGCGCCCATGCGGCGCTCGCCGACGCCGCGCGCTTCGACGAATTCAACCGCCGCTTCGCCTTCATCATGCACGACATCAAGAATCTGGTCAGCGGGCTCAGTCTCGTCGCGCGCAATGCCGAGCGCCACGCCGACAATCCCGACTTCCGCGCCGACATGGTCGCCACCCTGCGCGACTCCGCCGACCGGATGAACGGCCTGCTCGCCCGCCTGTCGCAGCATCACCGCGCCAGCGCCGAGCCGGTCCAGCCGGTCGACCTCGCCGCACTCGCGCTGCGCCTCGCCGCGGCGCGGCGCGCGCAGCATCCGGTGCAGGTCTCGGGCTCGGGCGTCGCCATGGCGCAGCCGGGCCGGCTCGAACAATTGCTCGGCCATCTGCTCCAGAATGCGATCGAGGCGAGTCCGGCGGGGGCGGCGATCGCTTTGATCGCCGGTGGCGACACGCAGGCCGCTTTAGTCGAGGTCATCGATCACGGCTGCGGGATGAGCGCCGCCTTCATCCGCGACCAGCTGTTCCGCCCGTTCGCCTCGTCCAAGCCCGGCGGTTTCGGCATCGGCGCCTATGAGGCGCGCCAGCTCGCCGACGATATGGGCGGTACGCTCACCGTCGTCAGCCGCGAGGGCGAGGGCACCTGCTTCCGCCTCACTCTGCCTGCCGCCCGCCTGCTGGAGCATGCTGCATGACCGACACGCCCGTCCTGCTGATCGTCGAGGACGATGCCGCGCTGCAACGCCAGTTGCGCTGGGCGTTCGAGGGCTATCGGATCGTCACCGCGGCGACCCGCGCCGAGGCGATCGAGGCGCTGCGTTTGCACGAGCCGGCGGTGGTGACGCTCGACCTCGGCCTGCCGCCCGATCCCGACGGCACCAGCGAAGGCTTTGCGACGCTGGCCGAGATGCTCGCGCTCAAGCCGGACACCAAGATCATCGTCGCCTCGGGGCATGGCGCGCGGGAGAGCGCGTTGCAGGCGATCGCGCTCGGCGCGTGGGATTTCTATGCCAAGCCGATCGACATCGACGCGCTCGCGCTGATCGTCGCGCGCGCCTTTCACGTCCATACGCTCGAAGCCGAAAACCGCCGCCTCGCGGCGCGCGCCGCGCCCGCCGCCGGGTTCGGCGGCCTGCTCTACGCATCGGACGAGATGGCGGCGGTGGTGCGCACCGTCGAGCGCGTCGCCCCCGCCGACGTATCGGTGATGCTGCTCGGCGCGAGCGGCACCGGCAAGGAGTTGCTCGCGCGCGGGCTGCACGATCATTCGCCGCGCGGCCGCGGCGCGTTCGTCGCGATCAACTGCGCCGCCATTCCCGAAACCTTGCTCGAAAGCGAGCTGTTCGGGCATGAGAAGGGCGCCTTCACCGGGGCGGTCAAGACGACGCCGGGCAAGATCGAACAGGCGGTCGGCGGCACCCTGTTCCTCGACGAGATCGGGGACGTGCCGCTGCCGTTGCAGGTCAAGCTGCTGCGCTTTCTGCAGGAGCGGGTGATCGAGCGGATCGGCGGGCGCAAGCCGATCCCGGTCGATACGCGCATCGTCTGCGCGACGCATCAGGACCTCGCCGCGATGGTCGTCGATGGTCGGTTCCGCGAGGATCTCTATTACCGCCTCGCCGAGATCGTCGTGCGCATCCCGAGCCTTGCCGAGCGGCCCGGCGATGCCAGCCTGCTCGCGCGCGCGCTGCTGCGTCGCCACGCCGAGGCGATGAACCTCGCCGTCACCGGCCTCGCCCCCGACGCACTCGCCGCGATCGAGGCGTGGCGCTGGCCGGGCAACGTCCGCGAGCTGGAGAATCGCATCAAGCGCGCGGTGATCATGGCCGACGGCAAGCTCGTCACCGCCGCCGACCTCGATCTCGCCGATCCCGACGTCGCGTTGCCGCTCAACCTGCGCAGCGCGCGTGAAAGCGTCGACCGGCGGACGATCCGGCAGGCGCTGGCGCAGTCGGACGGCAATATCTCGGGCGCGTCGCGGCTGCTCGGCGTCAGCCGGCCGACGCTCTACGATCTGCTCAAAAGCTACGATCTGCATGGCTGAGCGGCGCTATCCGCTGCTGCCGGGGCGGCGTCGCCGGCTGCGGCTGCCCCGCCCGCCGCGATTGCGACGGGGGCAGGCGGTCGCGCTGGCGGTGCTGCTGCTCGCCACACTGCTGGCGGCATGGCTGGCGCTGCGCCCGCCGCCCCGCGCCGATCCGGTCGTTGCCCTGCGCGATGCGCGGACCGCTTACGGGCTTGGCAACTATAGCGCGGCGCGCAATCACGCGCTGGCCGCGCTCGCGAGCCGACCACAGTCGCGGCCGGCGTTGCTACTTCTTGCGCGCAGCTATCTGCAACTTGGCGACGGCCTGGCCGCGGAGGGTGCGCTGAGCCGGGCGGCCGCCCTGCATGAGCCGGCGGCGCGACTGGCGGGCCTGCGGGCGCGGGCGCGTTTCCTCCAGTCCGACTGGCCGGCCGCGCTCGATGCCGCCGCGACCGCACCCGGCGATGGCGAGGCGATCCGCGCCGCTGCCCGCGCGCGCGCGATGCAGGGCGACAGCGCCACCGCCGCGCAGGATTTGCTCGCATGGCTCGCCCGCGCGCCGCGCGACGCCGGGGCCTGGACGGACCTCGGCCGCATCCGGCTCGATGCGGGCGAGATCGCCGCCGCCGCCGACGCCGCGACCCGCGCACAGCGGCTCGCGCCGGGCGATCCGGTCGCGCTCGCGTTGCAGGCGGAAGTGGTCCGCACGCGCTATGGCCCGATCGCGGCGCTGCCCTGGTTCGAGGCGGCGCTGGCCCGCGACGCGTATTACCATCCGGCGCTGATCGAATATGCCGCGACGCTCGGCGAGGTGGGGCGCAACGTCGACATGCTCGCCGCGACCCGCCGCGCGCTCGCCGCCCGGCCGGGCAGCCCGCAGGCCTTCTATCTTCAGGCGGTGCTCGCCGCGCGTGCCGGACGCGGCGCGCTGGCCCGCGATCTGCTGCAACGGGCGGGGGATGCGGTGGCCGATCTGCCGGGCGCGGCGCTGCTCGCCGGCGGCCTCGATTACGCACGCGGCCAGACCGAGCGGGCGATCGGCGATTGGCGTCCGCTCGCGGAGGATCAGCCGCTGAACGTCAGCCTCCGCCGCCTGCTCGGCGCCGCGCTGCTGCGCTCGGGCGATATCCAGGGCGGATTCGATCAGCTTCGTCCGATCGCGCTGCGCGACGATGCCGACGCCTATACGCTGACCTTGGTCGCGCGTGGATTTGAGGCGCGCGGCGACCGGGTCGCGGCAGCGCGCTTCCTCGATCGTGCCGCGATCGGCGCGCATGGCGGCGCGATCGCCTTCGCCAGCGACGACGATGCCGCGACCCTGCTCGCCGCCGCCCGCCAGGCGCCGGGCGATCCCAATTACCTGCTGGGCGTGATCCGCGCGCAGCTCGCCGCCGGCGATACCGCGGGGGCGATAGCGCGCGCCCGGACGCTCGTCGCCGCCAGTCCCGGCGCTCCCGCCGCGCAGATCGCGCTCGGCGATGCGCTCGCCGTGTCCGGGCGCTATGCCGATGCCGCGCAGAGCTACGCCCGCGCCGCCAGCCTGAGCTTCGACGAACCGACGATGCTGCGGCTGGTCGATGCCTGGGGACGCGCCGATCGCCCGCGCGATGCCGCGGCGGCGCTCTCGCTCTACCTCGGCCAGAATCCGCAGAGCCTCGTCGGACGACGCCTGCTCGGTCGGTTGCAGGTGCAGGGCGGCGACGAGGACGCCGCGATCGAGACGCTGGAGGCGGTGCGCCGGATCGCCGGCAACCGCGATGCCGCATTGCTCGCCGATCTCGCGCTCGCCTATGCGGGCAGCGACGCCGATGGCGACGGCGCGGTCGCCAGCCGCTACGGTCGCGCGGCCTATCGCCTCGCGCCGATGAATGCCGCCGTCTGTGATGCCTATGCGGTTGCGCTCGCCGCCGCCGGCAATCTGGACGGCGCCCGCCAGCTCGCCGCCAAGGCGGTGCGCCTTGCCCCCGCCGACCCGGTCATCGCCGCGCACGCCCGCCGTATCGCCGCCTGACGCCTTGCGCCGGCGGCGGGGCGGGGTCATGAGCGCGGCATGACCGATCCTCTTGAGCGTATCGCCGCCGCGCTCGAACGCCTCGCCCCGCCGCCGCCCGTCGGGGACGATCCCCGCGCGCATCCCGCCTATGTCTGGCGTGACGGCGCGCTGATCGCCGCGCGCGCCTTTGCGCCGCTGCCGCTCGAGCTGTTGATCGGCGTCGAGCGGCAGCGCGACGCATTGCTCGTCAATCTCCGCCGGCTCGCCGCCGGTGCGGCGGCGCAGGACGTGCTGCTGTGGGGCGCGCGCGGCACCGGCAAGTCGGCGCTGGTCAAGGCGACGATCGGCGCGGTGCAGGCGGAGGGCGGCAACATCGCACTGGTCGAGGTCGCTGCGATCGATACGCTGCCGAAGCTGTTTGCCCGACTGGCCGGCGTGCCGCGGGCGTTCGCCTTGTTCCTCGACGATCTCGGCTTCGACGGCGCGGCGGAGGCGCGGACGCTGCGCTCGTTGCTCGAGGGCGGTGCGGAGGCGCGGCCCGACAATGTCCGTCTGCTCGTCACCGCCAACCGCCGCCACCTCGTCGCGCGCGACATGGTCGAGCAGGGCGCCGCGGCGAGCGCCGGCAGCGAGGCACAGGCGATCAACCCGCGCGACAGTATCGACGACCAGCTCGCACTCGCCGACCGGTTCGGGCTGAGCCTTGGCTTTCACGTCCTCGATCAGGACGCCTATTGCGCGATCGTCGCGGCCTATGCCGGACATTATGATCTTCCCTTCGACGCTGGGCAGGCGATCAATTGGGCGACGCGCCGCGGCAGCAGATCGGGCCGTGTGGCGTGGCAATATATCGTCGAACTCGCCGGCCGTGCGGGGCGCGACTTGCGGCAGATCAGGTAAACACTTTGTCATCTAGGTTCTATTGTACTTGACAGCATTGGTCCGTCGCGGCTCAATTCGCGCGTGCAACGGTTCCGCCAACTCGACCTGACGACGCGTTTCGCGCCGCGGATACCGCGCATCGTCACGCAATGTGCGGTCGGTCTGGTCAGCGCCGTGCTCGCGATCCTGCTGTACAGCGCGCTCGATCGGATCACGGTGGGGAAGGGGGCGCCCTTCGCCTTGTGCTTCCCGATGATGCTGCTGGCGACATTGCTCGCGCGCTGGCCGGCGGGGGCGATCTCGGCGCTGCTCGGCATCGGTTATGCCTGGACGGTCACCGTACCGGGGATGCTCGGCGTCCGCGATGATGCCACCGCCTGGGTGACGTTGATCTTCATCCTGCTCGCGGTAGTGCTGACGATCGCCACCGCCGAACTTTTCTGCCGCGCGGTCGAGCGGGCGACGCGCGAGCGCGAGCAGCAGATCGCCGACCGCGACCTGCTGTTGCAGGAGATCGACCATCGCATGAAGAACAATTTCGCGATCGTCGCGTCGATCCTCGACATCCAGCGTCGCCGCGCGGACGGCGAGGCGGCGGATGCCCTCGGCACCGCGCTCGCCCGCGTCGAGAGCATCGCGCGCGCGCATCGCCACCTCTATCGCGGCGTCGGTCAGAGCGATGCGGTGCAGATGCGCGCCTATCTCGGCGATCTGTGCGCGGCGCTGGCGGATGCGTTGCTGCTGCGCGGCGGCATCACGCTTGCCTGTTCAAGCGACGAGGTCGATGTGCCGCGCGACCGGGCGGTGTCGATCGGGCTCGTCGTCAACGAACTCGTCACCAACGCCGCCAAACACGCCTTCGGCGGCCGCGCCGGCGGCCGGATCACCGTCGGTTTCCGCCAGCGACCCGGCGGCTGGACGCTGCTGGTCAGCGACGACGGCGTAGGCATGCCGGCCGCCGCGGCGCCGGCCGGTCTCGACCATGGCCTGGGATCGCGGCTGATCCCGGCCTTTGCGCGTCAGGCGGGCGGCACGCTGACCACCGAGAGCGGTCGCGAGGGTACGACGGTGACGATGGACCTGCCGGCCTAACTCAGCCCCTCGACCTGCTCGGCGAGTTCGAGCCAGCGCATCTCCGCCGCCTCCTTCTCGCTGCGCGCCGCCTCGATTGCCTTGGTCAGCGCGTCGAAGCGCTTGGGATCGCGCACGTACAGCGCCGGATCGGCCAAAAGCGCCTCGTCCCGCGCAATACCCGCGTCGATCGTTTCGATCCGCGCCGGCAATTGGTCATAGTCGCGCTGATCCTTGTAGCTCAGCTTGGTCTTCGCCTGGGCGGGCGGCGGCGGGGCGGCCTTGGCGGTGGCGGCCTTCTTGGCCTCGACCGGCTTGCGCCGCTGCCGCTCCCAATCCTCATAGCCGCCGGCGACGACGTCGACGTTGCCCGATCCGTCGAGCCCCAGCGTCACCGTCACCGTGCGATCGAGGAAGTCGCGATCGTGGCTGACGATCAGCACCGTGCCCGCGTAATCGGCGATCACCTCCTGCAACAGGTCGAGCGTTTCGAGGTCGAGGTCGTTGGTCGGCTCGTCGAGCACCAGCAGGTTCGACTCCCGCGCGAATTCCCGCGCGAGCAGCAGGCGCGACCGCTCGCCGCCCGACAGCGTGCCGACCTTGGCCTCGGCGAGCGACGGGTCGAACAGGAACTCCTTGAGATAGCCGTGGATGTGCTTGCGCACCCCGAGCACGTCGATCCAGTCGCCGCCGTCCGCCAGCACCTCGCGCACCGTCTTGGTCGGCGCCATCAGGCTGCGCTGCTGATCGATGATGACGCCGTCGAGCGTCTTGGCGAGCTTGACCTCGCCCTCGTCGGGCGCCAGCTCGCCGGTGAGCAGCTTGAGCAAGGTCGTCTTGCCCGCGCCGTTGCGGCCGACGATGCCGATCCGGTCGCCCCGCGTCACGCGCAGCGTCAGGTCGCGGATGATCGTGCGGTCGCCGAAACTCTTCGAGGCATGTTTGACGTCGATGACCACCTTGGTCTTGCTGTCGTCCGCCGCGGTGACGAGGTTGGCCGCGCCCTGCGGGCCGATCATCGCCGCGCGTTCGGCGCGCATGTCCTTGAGCTTGGCGAGCCGGCCCTGGTTGCGCCGCCGCCGCCCGGTGACGCCGCGTTGCAGCCAGTGTTCCTCGATCTTGAGCTTGGCGTCGAGCCGCTGTGCGTTGCGCTCCTCCTCGGCATAGACTTGTTCGGTCCACGCCTCGAACCCGCCGAAGCCGATCTCCGCGCGGCGGATCGCGCCGCGATCCATCCACA
The DNA here is from genome assembly GCF_037120395.1 of Sphingomonas kyungheensis. NCBI lineage: Bacteria > Pseudomonadati > Pseudomonadota > Alphaproteobacteria > Sphingomonadales > Sphingomonadaceae > Sphingomonas > Sphingomonas kyungheensis. The sequence continues at coordinate 49,736 of NZ_JBBBDM010000013.1, read as the reverse complement.
AGGTCTGTTTGGTCAACCGGGTGAGGAAAGTGCGATCATGGCTGATGACGACGAACGCGCCACGGAAGCGGCCGAGCCAGTCCTCCAGCCAGTCGATCGCGCCGATGTCGAGATGGTTGGTCGGCTCGTCGAGCAGCAGCACGTCCGGGTCCTGCGCCAGCGCGCGGACGATCGCGGCGCGGCGGCGCTCACCGCCCGAGGCGGACGCCGATTCGCGCGACAGGTCGATGCCGAGCTGGTCGGCGATCGCATCGGCCTCGTGCCGCTCGGGCGCGCCTTCGCCGCCGAGCACATAATCGGCGAGCGTCGCGCAGCCGGCGAGGCTCGGTTCCTGTTCGAGCAGCACGACGCGGGTGCCCGGCACGATCACGCGGCGGCCTTCGTCGCTGTCGATCAGCCCGCCGATCAGCTTGAGCAAGGTGGTCTTGCCCGCGCCGTTGCGGCCGATCAGCGCGAGGCGGTCGCGCGCGCCGATATGGATGTCGAGGTGGCGGAACAGCCAGCCGTGGCCCTGGATCACGCCAAGGTCTTCGTATGCAAGGATTGGGGCAGCCATGGCCGCCGCAGGTAGGCGGCGCGCACGCCCGCGGCAAGCGCAGCCGGGAACCCGTTGTCGCGCGGACGCTTTCCACCCGCTCCATTCACAGGCTGTTCAATGCCTTCCGCCTATGCCAGTCGTCATGAAGATGGTCGTTCCGATGTTGCTAGCGATGGCCGCCGCGCTCTCTCCGGTGCTTGCCCAGGCGCCCGACCAACGGCGCAGCGATCAGGCGCGCGCCTATGATGCGCGCCGCAAGGGGGAAGTGCTGTCGCCGCGCGCCATCGAGGCGCGCGTCATCCCGACGATGAAGGGCTATGAATATCTCGGCTTCGATCTCGATTTCAGCACTGCGGTTTACACGCTCAAGTTCATGCGCGATGGCGTCATCGTCTGGGTCGACGTCGATGGCCGTTCCGGCCAGATCATCGGCCGCACCGGTAATTAAGAGGGGATCTGCATGCGCGTTCTGATCGTCGAGGACGAGCCGAACCTCGGCCAGCAACTCAAGAACACGCTGGAGGGCGCCGGCTATGCGATCGACCTCGCGACCGACGGCGAGGAGGGGCATTTCCTCGGCTCGACCGAGAATTACGATGCGATCGTGCTCGACCTCGGCCTGCCCGAGATCGACGGGCTGACCGTGCTCGACCGCTGGCGCAAGGAGGGCAAGACGATGCCCGTGCTCGTCCTCACCGCGCGCGACAGCTGGTCGGACAAGGTCGCCGGGCTCGACGCGGGCGCCGACGATTACGTCGCCAAGCCGTTCCAGACCGAGGAATTGATCGCCCGCCTGCGGGCGCTGATCCGCCGCGCCTCGGGCAATGCCTCGTCCGAGCTGACCGCCGGCGACGTGCGGCTCGATACCCGCTCGGGCAAGGTGACCAAGGCAGGCGAGCCGGTCAAGCTGACCGCGCAGGAATATAAGCTGCTCAGCTATCTGCTCCATCACAAGGGCAAGGTGGTCAGCCGCACCGAGCTGATCGAACATATCTACGATCAGGATTTCGACCGCGACTCCAACACGATCGAGGTGTTCGTCACGCGCATCCGCAAGAAGCTCGGCCAGGACGTCATCACCACCATCCGCGGGCTCGGCTACAGCCTCGAAGATCCGGACGCCTGATCGGCGGGAGTCGCGCGCATGGACACGCCGCCCCTCGCCGAAGTCGTGCCACGTGAGCGGGCCAGAACGACGGGATCGCTGTCGCGACGGATGATCCTGATCGCGGCGGCGTGGATCGGGCTGCTGCTGTTCGGTGGCGGCTTCGCGCTTGACCGCGTGCTGACCAATGCGGTGACCGACAATTTCGACGCGCAGATGCAGAACGTCATCCGATCGCTGCTCGTGTCGGCGGAGATCGGGCCGGAGGGCGAGGTGATTCTCAGTCGCGATGCGACGGGCGACCCGCTGTTCCTCGAACCCAATTCGGGTCTCTATTGGCAGATTTCGGCACCCGGTCGGCCGGTTACCGAGGCCTTTCCGTCGCGGTCGCTCTGGGATCGTCGCCTCGATTTCGGCGACAGGCACAATGATCGCAACATCCATTTCTACGATAGCGATCAGTTTCCGGACGAGCGGCTGCGGATCGCCGAGCGCGACGCGCAAATCCCGGGATCGAAAATCCACTGGCGCTTTCAGGTGGCGCAGACGCGACGGGACCTCGACGCGCAGATCACCATCCTCCGTCGCACCCTCATCCGCAGCTTTGCCCTTCTCGGCCTCGGTCTGGTCGTGCTGGTCTGGTTGCAGACCTTCTACGGCCTGTGGCCGCTCCGCCGCGTCCGGGACGAGATTGCACGGATGCGGGCCGGGCAATCGAACCGCATCACGGTGCCGATGCCCGACGAGGTCGCGCCGATGGTCGAGGAGCTCAACGCGCTGATCGAACATAACGAACGGCAGGCGGAGGAGGCGCGGCGCCATGCCGGCAATCTCGCCCATGCGCTCAAGACGCCGCTCACCGTCATCATGAACGCCGCCACCGCGCAGGCCGACGATCTCGCCGACACGGTGATCCGCGAGGCGCGGACGATGCGGCGGCAGGTCGATCACCATCTCGCCCGCGCCCGCGCGGTCGGCCGCCGCGGCTCGGCGCACAGTCGCGCCGAGGTCTGGCCCAGCCTCGAATCGGTCGAACGGGCGGTCGCGCGGCTCTACCGCCACATCCGTATCGACGTGACCGGGCCGCGCGACCTGCAGGTCCATGTCGAGCGGCAGGACCTCGACGAGATGCTCGGCAACCTCATCGAGAATGCGGCCAAATACGGCGGCGGCAGCGTCTTCGTCACGGTCGGTGCCGATGCGGGCTTCGTCGAGCTGCTGATCGAGGATGACGGACTCGGCATTCCGGAGGAGGACCGCGTCCGCATCTTCGACCGCGGCGTGCGTCTCGATACCGGCAAGCCGGGCACCGGCCTCGGCCTCGCGATCGTGCGCGACGTTGCGGAAATCTACGGCGGCACCGTCAGTCTTGAGGAAAGCGAGGATCTCGGCGGTCTGCTGGTGCGACTACGGCTGCCCGCGGCGAATTGAGTCGCGGCTGATAATGTCGCGCGGGCAGAGGCTTGTCACTCGGGCCTTGCCGGGGGGCGGGCGCACCCGCTAGCGCCGGCGGCGATGCGGATCTTTCGCCCCATTCTCGCCGGTGCGGCGCTCGGTGACCGGCTGGTCGCCGGCGTCGCCGCGATCATCGGCGTGGCGCTGACCGGCCTCATCGCAGCATTGCTCGGTCATAGCGCCGCGCCGTTGCTCGTCGCGCCGATCGGCGCGAGCACCGTGCTCGTCTTCGCGGTGCCGGCGAGCCCGCTCGCACAGCCCTGGCCGGTGATCGGCGGCAATATGCTGTCGGCGATCTGCGGACTGATCGTCGTGCGGCTGATCGGCGATCCGGTCGCGGCGGCGGCGGTCGCGGTCGGACTCGCGATCATCGTCATGTCGCTGGCGCGCTGCCTCCACCCACCGGGCGGCGCGGTCGCGCTCGGCGTCGCGCTCGCCGCGGCGCATACCCCGCTCGGCTGGCTCTATCCCTTCCTGCCGGTCGCGCTCGATTCGGCACTGCTGGTCGGCAGCGGCATCCTCTTTCATCGGGTGGCGGGGCACGCCTATCCGCATCGCCCCGTGCCGGCGCCGCCTTCGGTCTTCGCGCCCGAAGACGTCGACGCGGCACTTGCCGATATGCACGACAGCTTCGACATCGCCCGCGCCGACCTCGACTCGCTGCTCGCCGCCGCCGCGCGTCACGCCGCGATCAGGCGGGAACGGTCAGTCCGCTCATCACCTCGGCGGTGATCGCCAGGCTGCGCTTGCGGGCGTCGTGATCGTAGATCGCGCTCGCGACCATCACCTCGTCCACCCCGGTCCGCTCGATGAAGGCGGCGGTCTGGCGGGCGACGGTGGCGGGTGAGCCGACCGCCGAACATTGCAGCACATGGTCGAGGATCGACGCGCCCTGCACCCCCAGGCCGGCACGATAGCCCTCGACCGGCGGCGGCAGCTGGCGGGGATTGCCCGTGCGCAGCGCGACGAACGACTGCTGCTGCGAGCTTGCCAGCAGTTCCGCCTCCGCATCCGTCTCGGCGGCGAAGACGTTGAACCCTGCCATCGCATAAGGCCTGTCGAGCTGCGCCGACGGCCGGAAGTCGCGGCGATAGATCGCCAGCGCGGCGTCGAGCGCGTCCGGCGCGAAATGCGACGCAAAGGCATAGGGCAGGCCGAGCGCCGCGGCGAGCTGCGCGCCGAAGGTGCTCGACCCCAGGATCCACAGCGGCACATTGGCGCCCGCACCCGGCGTCGCGGCGATGCCGGTGCGGCCGTCGTCGGCGAAATAGCTTTGCAGCTCCATCACGTCCTGCGGGAAGGCGTTGGGGTCGGTTTCCAGCGTCCGCCGCATGGCGCGGGCGACGCGCTGATCCGATCCCGGCGCGCGGCCGAGGCCGAGATCGATCCGCCCCGGAAACAGCGCGTCGAGCGTGCCGAACTGCTCGGCGATCACCAGCGGCGCATGGTTGGGGAGCATGATGCCACCGGCGCCGACGCGGATGCGGCTGGTCGCAGCGGCGATATGCGCGATCACCACGGCGGTCGCGGCGCTGGCGATGCCGCGCATGCCGTGATGCTCGGCGACCCAGTAACGCTGGAAGCCGAGCGTCTCGGCATGGCGGGCGAGGTCGGCAGCATTGGCCAGCGATTGCGCCACGGTGCCGCCTTCGACGACGGGCACCAGATCGAGCAGGGAGAAGCGTGTCATGCGAGGCAAGATGGGAACGCCCCGCCGCGCCTGCAATCAGAAGCCGACCGTATAGCGGACCGCTCCGCCGACGTCCGCGGGCAAGGCCGCGTAATTGCCGGGATCGCGTCGCCAGAAAACATTGGTCTGCAGATCGCCGTCGCCGAGCAGGATGCGATAGCGCGCCTCGACATCGATCTCGCGACCCTGGGGGGCGAGGTTGAGCCGTTGCGTCGTCCAGTCGGTGACGGTGAGCGTCGTATAGTCCCAGTTGGTCGGCAAGCGGTAATCGAGCCCGCCGCGCGCGACGCGCAGCGGCTGTGCGAGGCGCAGGCCGAGGCTGTCGCGGCCGAACAGGCCGTCCTTGCCAACATCCGCGGCGAACGCTTCGGTGAGCAGCCGGCCGCTGCCCGCCATGCCGCCGCTGAGCTGGGCGGCGCTCCAGCCGCGGCGCCACGACCCGCCGAGGGTCCAGCCCGCGCCGATGCTCCAGCGCGCATCGGCATCGACCAACAGGGTGCGCGCCCGCGCCGCGCCGAGCCCGCCGTCGAAGCGCGCGCCGAGCAGCGACGCGGTCTCGTTGAGGGAGCTGACCGCCAGCGTCGTCGCCAGCCCGCCCCAGCGATGATCGGCGGTCAGCGTCACCCGGTCGTAAGGCGCACGCCGATAGGTGTTGAGGCCGGCGAGCATCGCGTCGCGCCGCGCCAGAATGTCGCCGCTCTCGATCGTCGCGGTGACGCCGATGCCGCCGAGCTCCTGACGCAACGCGCCCGCCGAGCGCGCGACGCTGTCGAAGCCGAGGCCGCTCTGGCCGGCGACGAGAAAGGCGGGCTGTGCCTGTCCGGTCATCTGCGCGGTCAGGCTGCCGCTGCCTTGCGAGAAGGCGAAGCCGAAGCTGGTGCCGGCGCCGAGCCGCTGCGTCACCGCGCCGGCGATCGCCTGCGCGGTCATCGCCTGACCGGTGCTGAGCCGGCTGCGCTCGAGCGCGACGTCGCCGTTGGCGCGCGGCGCGAGCGTCAGCGAGACAATCGTGTCGCCCGCCGCCAGCGCGATGTTGCGCTGGCGGTTCTGCAACGCGCCGACCAGCACCGGCGTCGGTCCGGCGCGGTTGATCGTGCCGGCGAGGTCGATCGCGAAGGCGCGCGCATAGCTGTCGAGCACCACCGCGCCCAATTGCCCGACCGCGGCGTCCCCCATCGGCGCGGACAGCGTCGCGTTGCTGCTCAGCGACACCGCGATATGTGATCCGGCGACGCTGGCGGTGCCCACCGGCTGAAAGGCGCGGGTGAGGTCGAGCACGCCGTTGCCGTAGATCGCGTCGACGCCGCTCGCGCCGACGTCGCGCGCGGTGCGGAACAGCAGGTCGACGATCTGCGCGCCGGTGAGATTGGGAAAGGCCTGCGCCAGCAGGGCGATCGCGCCCGAAATCTGCGGCGCGGCGAAGGAGGTGCCCGACCAGAGATAGGCGGTGCCGCTCTGGTTGGGCGCGCGCACCCGCTCGCCGACCGCGGCGAGGTAATGGGCGGCGCCGGTCCCCGCCTTGTCGCTGAAGGTCGAGATGGCGTCGGTGGCGCCGACCGAACCGGCGACGATCACCAGGTTTCGTGCCGCCGCGTCGCCGGCGACCGAGGTAAAGGCATCGGGATTGTCGGCGCCGTCATTGCCGGCGGCGATGACGACGATGATGCCGCGTGCGGTGGCGCGGCCGATCGCGTCGATCAGTCCCTGCGGCATCGTCGCGCCGCCGAGCGACAGGTTGATCACCCGCGCCCCCGCCAGTCGCGCCGCATCGACGCCCTTGGTGATCGCATCGGTGCCGAATTTGCACGTATCGGTGCTGGCATCGGTCGAGGCAGCGCACGATCCCGGCCGGTCGGCGCGCAGGACGGTCAGTGTCGCATCGAAGGCGACGCCCTGCGATCCGGCGGCGTTGCGGCGTCCGGCGGCGGTGAAGGCGACCGCGGTGCCGTGACCGCCCTCGTCGGCGATCGAGCTGTTGCCGGCGACGTCCTGCGACGCGGTGCTGACCCGGCCGCCGAATTCCTGGCTGGTCAGATCGATGCCGCTGTCGATGATCGCGATGTTGACGCCCGCGCCGGTCGCGCCCTTGTTGTAGGCGGCGAGCGCATTCATCGACACCGCGCCGACCGTCGCCCGATATTCGCCGGTGTCGTAATCGGTCGCGGTCGGGGTCGGGGTCGGGGCCGGGGTCGGCGTGGGCGCCGGGGCGGGCGCGGGCGTGACGACGGGCGTCGGCACCTGCGCGGCGGGCGGCGTCGGCGTCGAATTGATCCCGCCGCCACCGCCCCCGCCGCAGCCTGCGACGAACAGCGGCCAGACCAATGCTGCCCCGACCCGTGTTCCGATCCTGATACGCACACCCACCCCCTGGCGGCGCCCCCCTAAGTCGCTCGCCCTTCGAAATCCTTACCGAAGACGCGCGGCGGTGCAAACCGCCGCTTGCTTGTACATGCGGCGATCGCCGCCTAGACGCGCCGGCATGCACCCGCGGCTCGCCTCCATCGACACCTGGATCTTCGATCTCGACAACACGCTGTACCCGGCACGCGCCAATCTGTTCGCGCAGATCGATCATCGCATGACCGATTACATCGCGCGGCTGCTCGACCTGCCGTGGGACGAGGCGCGCGTGTTGCAGAAGGACTATTTCCACCGGCACGGCACGACGCTGACCGGCCTGATGGCGGAGCATCGGGTCGATCCGCATGCCTTCCTTGCCGAAGTGCACGATATCGAGATGGACGTGCTCGAAGCGGACGCGCCGCTCGCCGCGGCGATCGCGGCGCTGCCGGGGCGCAAGCTGGTCTTCACCAACGGCGACAAGCCCTATGCGCTGCGCGTGCTCGACCGCCTTGGCCTCGGCACGCATTTCGAGGCGATCCACGACATCCATGCGATGGACCTCGTGCCCAAGCCGCACCCGACCGCCTATGCCAATCTGTGCGCGCGCCTCGCGATCGAGCCGACCCGCGCCGTCTTCGTCGAGGACATGGCGCGCAACCTCGCGCCGGCCAAGGCGATCGGCATGACCACCGTGTGGATCGACAACGGCTCCGAGCAGGGGCCGGACGCCGCACGCGATTTCATCGACTTCACCGTCCACGATCTCGCATCGTGGCTGACCCATATCATGGAGGCATCATGAGCCAGGATCTCAGCACCGTCATCGATCAGGCGTGGGAGGATCGCGCCGCGCTCGGCTTCACCACCACCGGCGAGGTGCGGCTCGCGGTCGATCGCGCGCTGGCGCTGCTCGACGCGGGTGAGGCGCGCGTCGCCGAGCCCGACGGCGCCGGCGGCTGGCGCGTCAACCAGTGGCTCAAGAAGGCGGTGCTACTCAGCTTCCGCCTCAACGACAATGCGCTGATCGACAATGGTCCGGGTGCCGGCCACTGGTTCGACAAGGTGCCGTCCAAGTTCAGCGGCTGGAGCGAGGCCGAATTCCGCGCCGCCGGCTTCCGCGCGGTGCCGGGCAGCGTCGTCCGTCGCGGCGCCTATGTCGCACCGGGCGCGATCCTGATGCCGAGCTTCGTCAACATCGGCGCCCATGTCGGCGAGGGGACGATGGTCGACACCTGGGCGACGGTCGGCAGTTGTGCGCAGATCGGCCGCAACGTCCATCTGTCCGGCGGCGCCGGCATCGGCGGGGTGCTCGAACCCCTGCAGGCGGATCCGGTCATCATCGGCGACGGCGCCTTCATCGGCGCCCGCTCCGAGGTTGCCGAGGGGGTGCGCGTCGGCGAGGGCGCGGTGCTGTCGATGGGCGTCTATCTCGGCGCGTCGACCAAGATCATCGATCGCGCCACCGGCGAGACCTTCAAGGGCGAAGTGCCCCCCTATGCGGTGGTCGTCCCCGGCACGACCGGCGGCAGCGACGGCAAGCCGGGCCTGTATTGCGCGGTCATCGTCAAGCGTGTCGACGCCCAGACGCGCAGCAAGACCAGCATCAACGATCTGCTCCGCGACTGAGCGATAAACCATGTAGATCAGTGATTTTCATGGCGGCCGTGCGGCAAGGCGGACGCTGCGGTGCAACTAAAACGGGGCTTGTGCCGTTATGAACGGGCTTGGGGGTGATTTCGAACGCGAACGCTCTCTCAAAGGGGACGGGAACGCGTGCGAGGTTTGACCGGACGACATTATTGGCTGGCGGTGGCGTTGCTTGCGACCACCCCCGCAGCCGCCCAGCTCGACCAGCAGCAGGGCCGCGCCCCGGCGCGCGGTCCCGACGCCCCCAAAACGGACCCGGCCGTGCAGCAGGGCGACGCGCCGATCGTCCCGGACAGCGAATTCAACGCCAGCCTGCCGCCGATCAGCGGCGACATCAACGCACCGCTCGAACCGATCAGCGCCCAGCCGAACGCCCCCGCGACCGTCAATACGGCACCTGTTCAGCCCGACGGCACGCTGCCGCCCGCCGCAGCCGAAAGCCCCGAACTGGCGCAGCCGCTGGTTCCGCTCAGCAGCTTCGACACCACGCCGCTCCAGACCGCCGCCGACGTCAAGGACAAGGACGCGCCGGAGATCCGGTACGAGACCGCGCTCAAGGGCCTGGAGTCGCTCAATCTCGCCAGCCAGTTCAACAGCCTGTCCGCGCTGAAGCAGGGCAAGGGCAAGGCCGTCAACGCCACCCAGGTCGCGGCGCGGGCGCGCGAGGATGAGGCGCTGGCGGTGCGGCTGATGAAGTCGCTCGGCTATTATGACGCGACCGCCGTCTCGGTGATCGAGACGCAGCCGGGTGCCGACGCCAAGACGCCCGGCAAGCTGATCGCCACCGTTACCGGCACGCCCGGCCGCCTGTATCATCTGTCGTCGATCAAGGTCGATGCGCAGCCGGTCGTGCCGCCTGATCTCGTCACGCACAATCTGCCGCTGCGCGTCGGCGACCCGATCGAGGCGGCGCGAATCCAGGGGGCGGAGGCGAATGTCAGTCTCGTCCTGCCGCAGCAGGGCTATCCCTTCGTCAAGGTCGGCGAACGCGACATCCTGCTCGACGACGTGTCCGGACAGGCGACCGGCGCCTATACGCTGCCGGTCGATACGGGGCCGCGCGCCCGCTTCGGCCAGCTCGTCACCACCGGCGATCCGGTGTTCGGCGTCGAACATCTCAACGTCTTCCCGCGCTTCAAGAGCGGCGACATCTACGACAGCCGCAAGACCGACGATCTGCGCGACGCGCTGGTCGCGACCGGCCTGTTCCGCAGCGTCGCGGTCGAACCGCAGCGCACCGGCCGCGTCGATGCCGATGGCACCGAGGCGGTCGACCTGCTCGTCCGCCAGACCGAAGGCCCGCCGCGCAGCCTCGCCGGCAGTGCCGGCTATTCGACCGGGCAGGGGTTCAAGGCCGAAGGCAGCTGGACGCATCGCAACCTGTTCCCGCCCGAAGGCGCGCTGATCGGCACCGTCGTCGCCGGCACGCAGGAGCAGGGGCTGTCGGGGACCTTCCGCCGCTCCAACGCCGGGCAGCGCGACAAGACCTTCACCGCGATCGCCAGTGCGGTCCACCAGAGCTACGACGCCTTCGATGCCTTCACCGGCACGCTGTCGGCGCGCTGGAGCCGGGTGTCGACGCCGATCTGGCAGAAGCGCTTCACCTATTATTACGGCGGTGAGCTCGTCGGCACCAACGAGAGCGTCTACGACTTCGCCCGCGGCGACACCGTGCGCCGCACCTACGGCATCGTCGCGCTTCCCGGCCAGGTCGAGTGGGACACGTCGGACAGCCTGCTCAATCCGACCCGCGGCTATCGGCTGCGGCTCAATGTCAGCCCGGAGACGTCGGTCAACGGCGGCATCAGCCCCTATGTGCGAACGATGGTCGAGGGCACCTTCTATTATCCCGTCTCGGCCAAGCTGGTGATCGCCGGGCGCGCCAAGGCGGGGTCGATCCAGGGCATCGAGCGCGACGACCTCGCGCCGTCGCGCCGCTATTATGGCGGCGGCGGTGGCTCGGTGCGCGGCTATGGCTATCAGCGGCTCGGGCCGCTCGATCCGCAAGGCAATCCGGTCGGCGGGCGCAGCCTCAACGAGTTCGCGCTCGAGGCGCGCTACCGGTTCGGCAATTTCGGCATCGTGCCGTTCCTCGACGCCGGCAACAGCTATGAATCGAGCCTGCCGAGCGCGTCCGACCTGCGGTTCGGCGCCGGCATCGGCGGCCGGTTCTACACCAATTTCGGGCCGATGCGGATCGACGTGGCGACGCCGCTCAATCCGCGGCCGGGTGACGGCAAGGTCGCTCTCTACATCTCGATCGGGCAGGCATTCTGATGGCGCAGCCCGAACATGACGTCGAAACTGCCGCGGTCGTGACGCGGCGCCCGCTCTGGCAGCGTATCCTCAAATGGGTGCTGTTCGCGATCCTCGCGATCGTCGTGCTGGTGGGCGTCGTCGTCCTCGGCATCAACACCGATCCCGGTCGTCGTTTCGTCGCCAACCGGATCGGCGGCTATACGACGGCGTCGGGCCTCAACATCAAGGTCGGGCGGATCGACGGGTCGCTCTACGGCCAGATGATCCTGTCCGACGTCCGCGTCGCCGATCCCAAGGGCGTGTTCCTGACCAGTCCGCGGCTGAGCGTCGACTGGCGGCCGTTCGCCTTCGCCAGCAACCATGTCGATGTGCGCAGCCTGTCGACCGATCTGGTGACGCTGGCGCGCAAGCCCGAATTGAAGCAGACGCCGAGCGATCCGAACGCGCCGCTGCTCCCCGATCTCGATATCGACGTCAATCGGCTGCACGTCGGCCGGCTGGTCATCGCCAAGCCGGTCACCGGGCAGACGCATATCGTCCGCATCGACGGCGCCGTCCATATCGCCGACCGCCGCGCGCAGCTCGTCACCGACGCGGCAGCGCTGCGCGGGGCAGGGGTGGCCGGCGGCGATCGCCTCCGCCTGCGGCTCGACGCGGTGCCGGCGCAGAACAAGCTCGACGTCAATCTGAAGCTCGACGCGCCGGTCGGCGGGGTGGTCGCGTCGATGGCCTCGCTCAAGGCGCCGCTGACCGCCTCGGTCGACGGTCGCGGCAGCTGGCAGGCGTGGCAGGGCCGCGCCCTCGCGACGCTCGGCGGTGGCCAGCTCGCCAATGTCGCGATCGATGCCCGCAGCGGCCATATCGCGCTGCGCGGCTTCGCGACGCCCGGCCTGTATCTCGAAGGGCCGGTCGAGCGCCTGACCGCACCGCGGCTCGATCTCGCGATCGACACGACGCTCAACGATCGCAAGGCGGATACGCGGATCAAGCTCAAGTCGGACGCGCTTGCGGTCGACGCGGGCGGGCTGCTCGATCTTGCCGCGAGCAAGTTCGGCAATTTCGCGGTCGATGCGCGACTGCTCACCCCCGGTGCGATCGCCCCCAACGTGCGCGGTCGCGACGTGATGGCGCGCGTCGTGCTCGACGGCGCCTTCGCGACCCCGACGGTCGACTATAAGATCAGCGCTGCGGCGCTCGGCTTCGGCACGACGATGGTCGAGAACGTCTATGCCGAAGGGCTGGCGCGGGTGAACAGCGACCGGATCCTCGTGCCGGTCAAGGCCCGTGCGCGGCGCATCACCGGTCTCAACGCCGCGGTCGGCGGCCTCGCCAACAACGTCCGCATCCAGGGTGATTTCGCGATCGCGATGCCGACCATCCTGTCGGACAATCTGCGCATCCGCTCGGACAACATCGATGCGACCGCGATCGTCGTCGCCAATACCGCGACCGGCCGCTACACCGGTGCGCTCAAGGGGCGGGTCAACAATTACCGGCTCGAGAGCATCGGCATCATCGACCTGTCGACCGACGCCAAGCTCGTCCCCGGCGCCCGCGGCGGCTTCGGCATCACCGGACGCGTCGTCGCGCAGACCAAGCAATTGTTCAACAGCGGCGTACGCGACTTCCTCGGCGGCAATGCGGTGGTGCGCAGCGACATCGGCTACAGCCCCGAGGGCATCGTCACCTTCCGCAACCTGCGGATGAACGCGCCGCAATTCCGCATCACCCGCGGCGAGGGACGGTTCGATCCTGCCAGCGGCGCGGTCGCGGTGTCGGCGGATGCCTATTCGACGCAATATGGGCCGGTGACCGCGCGGGTCACCGGCAGCGCCGATGCGCCCGTCGTCGTGCTGCGCGCGGCGAAACCCGGCGTCGGCGTCGGTCTCGTCAATCTCGACGCGCGTATCGTCGGACGCGGTGGCGCCTATGCCGTCACGGCGAGCGGCGGCACCAATTACGGCCCGTTCACCGCCGACGTGCTGGTCCGGCCGAGCCCGCGCCTGACCGTCGACGTCAACCGCCTCGTCTTCGCCGGCATCACCGGACGGGGCCGGATCGCCGCCACGCCAGCCGGGCCGTTCGCCGGCGCGCTGCAATTCGGCGGCCGCGGCATCACCGGCAACGTCCGCCTCGCGGATCAGGGCGGCTATCAGCGCGCCGATGTCGCCGCGCGTGCCTCCAACGCGACGATCCCGGGTTATGCGGACTTCACCATCGGCCGCGCCATCGTCAACGCCAGCGTGGTGATGACGCCCAAGGCGCCGCAGGTGGTCGCCGATGTCCAGATCGGCGACACCCGCTACAATGCCTTTGTCATCGAGGCGATGCGGGCCAAGGTGAACTATGTCGGCGGTCGCGGCACCGCGCAGGCGCTGCTGACCGGATCGAGCGGCGTGCCGCTGCGCGTCGCGGTCAACGCGCGACTGGCGCCGGACGACTATCTGATCGCCGCCCAGGGGCAGGCGAACAACATCCCGTTCCGCACCGTCAATCCGGCGCATATCACCAAGGCCGGGGGCAGCTACCGTCTCGCCGCGACGCGGATCGACTTCGGTCAGGGACCGACCGCCGGCTCGACGCGGGTCGCCGGATCGTTCGGCGGCGGCGTCACCGCGGCACAGGCGCGACTCGACCGGCTCAACCTGTCGATGCTGTCGGCGTTCATGCCCAACCTCGGCCTGTCAGGCGCTGTGACCGGCAGCCTCGACTATCGCCAGCAGGGCAATGCCATTCCCCAGGCCGATGCCCGGATCACCATTGCCAATTTCCAGCGCACCGGGCTCGCCGCGGTGTCGGAGCCCGTCGACGTCCAGTTCGTCGGGCGGCTCGTCCCGGATGGCGGCGAGGCGCGGGCGCTGATCAAACGGGGTGCGACCCCGGTCGGCCGCCTGCTCGCGACGCTGCGGCCGCTGCCGCCGGGATCGGGATCGTGGATGACGCGGCTGATGCAGGCGCCGCTGTCGGGCGGTATCCGCTACAACGGTCCGTCCGGCGTGCTGTTCAGCCTCGCTGCCTTGCCCAACCAGCAGCTCAGCGGACCGATTGCGGTAGCCGCCGATTTCTCGGGCCGGGTTTCCGCCCCGCAGCTCAACGGGCTGATCCGCGCCGACAATCTGACCTATGACAATGAGACGTACGGCACGCGCCTGTCGCAGATGAAGATTGCGGCGCGCTTCACCAACGACCGACTCGATCTCACCAGCCTCAGTGCGCGTGCCGGTGACGGCACGGTGCAGGCGCAGGGCAGCGTCGGCCTCGCCGCGGACAGCGGCTTCCCGATCGACCTGCGCGCCCGGCTCGCCAATGCGCAGCTTGCCAAGAGCGATGCCCTTGCCGCCACCACCACCGGCGACCTGCATTTCACTTATGGTCGGGACGGCGGGCTGCTGCAGGGCAATTTGATCGTGCCCGAGGCGCGCTACGAGATCATCCGTCAGGGTTCGGCGGAGGTCCCGGAACTCACCGGCATCCGCCGCAAAAGCCAGATCGTCACGCCGCGCCCGACCGATCGGCCCGAGCCGGCCCCGGTCAGCACGATCCGTCTCGACCTGACGGTACGCGCCAAAAACCAGCTGTTCGTCTCTGGCATGGGCCTCGAGTCGGAATGGGAGATGAACCTCAAGATCGGCGGAACCTCGGTCGCGCCGCAGATCACCGGCGGCCTCGATCTGGTGCGCGGCACCTATTCGTTCGCCGGCAAGCGGTTCGACGTAACGCGCGGCACGATCCGCTTCCGTGGTGGTCAGCTGACCGACCCGGACATCAACATCCAGGCGTCGACCACGGTCAATGGCATCACCGCCGTGATCGCGATCACCGGCACCGGCCAGCGTCCGCAGATCGCCTTCACCTCGACGCCGGCGCTGCCGCAGGACGAGGTGCTCAGCCGCCTGCTGTTCGGCACCAACCCCGAGAATCTGTCGGCGACCGAGGCGATCCAGCTGGCGAGCGCGCTCAACTCGCTGCGTGGCTCGGGCGGCGGGCTCAATCCGCTCGGCAAACTGCGCTCGGCGACCGGTTTCGATCGCCTGCGCGTGCTGGGCGCCGACGAGGCGAGCGGGCGCGGCACCAGCCTCGCCGCGGGCAAGTACCTGACCGACAACATCTATGTCGAGATCGTCACCGACGCACGCGGCTATACCGCGACCCAGCTCGAGATCGCGCTGACCAAGGCGCTGAGCCTGCTGACCTCGACCGGGTCGGCGGGTGGCTCGGACGCCCGCCTCAAATACTCCAAGGACTATTGAACACAGCCGCGCTGCCCCGATGGGCGGCGCGGTTCCGGTCAGGTGAAAGGTGAAATCGATGGAAGCGCCGGATCGGCAGCACGGCGATGCCCTCGGCATCGGCGCGGATCATGACGGCGCTGGAGCAGTCCGTTCGCCCGGTCACTTGCAACGGGCTGGGAGGACGCGATCCCCGCAATACGATCCGGCCCGGACCGGCACCAGCGTGAGGCTGTAGGTGCCGATACGGACCGGACCGAGGACCTGATTACCAGGGCTTGATGAAAACCGAGGCCGTCGCAAGAACGAGAGCGATAACTACCGACATGCTAATCTCCCTTATCGTGGCATCTCCAGGATGCGGGTCGATCTTAACGGATTGTTAAGAATTAAACAATCCGGCTCGCAAGGGGTTGGATGGCTCATGCGCGATTAATCTTATCTTCAATCCTGGCCCGTACCCCAGGGTGCATGACCGTCGCGCACCGCTCGGAAACCGTGGAAACGCTGGCCTCTCGTGCGATCAAAGAGGCACGCCGCGCCGCCAAGCCCGCCTATCGGTTTCAGCTCATCGCCGAGATCGCCAATTTCGCCGAGCTGCGCCGTCGTCTCGGCTGCGCGCGCGCCGAACTGCTCGCCGGTCTCGTCGCCGACCGAGTCGCGCGGGTGATTCCGGGTGCCAGCGTCGCCATCCTCAGCCGCACGCAGATCGCCAGCGGTTTCCGCGACGCGGACCGCAGCGCCATCGATCGCTACGTCGGCGCGATCGAGCACGCGTTCGAACGTCCCGTCACGATCGACGATCAGCATGTCGAGGTCCGCCTGACGTTCGGTGCCGCCGCGGCACCGGCGACCGCACTCGACGAGGTTGCGCTGGTCGAGGAAGCGGAAAATGCGCTCGCCGAGGCGCGAATGGCGACCCGCACCGTGACGCACGCGGTGGCGCCCCGCGCGACCCGCGATGTGCTGCGCGTCGCGCGCGAGCTCGACCTCGCGATCGATCGCGGCGAGCTCGTCCTCCACTATCAGCCCAAGATCCACGTCCGGCATCAGGAAATCCGCAGCGCCGAGGCCTTGGTGCGCTGGAACCACCCCGAGCGCGGGCTGGTCATGCCGAACGACTTCATCTCGGTCGCCGAAGAATGTATGCTGATCGACCGGATGACGCTGTGGACGATCCGCCGCGCGATCGAGGATCAGCGCGATCTCGCCGCCCGCGGTCACGACCTTCGCCTGTTCATCAATATCGCCGGGCAGCTGCTCGCCGACAGCGCCTTCGTCCGGGCCGCCTGCGATCTGGTCGGCGGCAGCGATGCCAAGCTCGGGTTCGAGATCACCGAAACGTCGGTGATCCGTGATCCCGCCAGCGCGATCGCCAATCTGCAGATCTTTGCTGATTTCGGCATTACGATAGCGATCGACGATTATGGTGCCGGCCTGTCGTCCCTAGCCTATCTGAAGCAATTGCCGGCGCGCGAACTCAAGATCGACAAATTGTTCGTTACGCAGCTGACCAGCTCGAACCGCGATCCGTTGATCGTGCGGTCGACGATCGATCTCGCTCATGCGCTCGAGATGGAAGTAGTCGCGGAGGGAGTGGAGACGCATGCGGCGCTTGCGCTGCTGACGGTGATGGGGTGCGACATGGTGCAGGGCTTCCTGATCAGCCGACCGGTCGTGCTCGAGTCCCTGATCCAATATCTCGACGAGGGGCGGCATCGTGCGCCCGCGCCCGATCCGCTCGCCGGCTTCGGGGGGTTCGCTGCGACGCGTCGCGTCGTCTGACCATGCGTCGGTGGTTCTGCTGGTCATGGCTTGCGGTCGGCTTGCTCGTCTTGACGCCTACGGCGGCATTGGCTGACGCTTTCGACACGCTCATTGCCGATGCCAAGACGGCGATGCTCAGCGATCCGCATGTCACGGTGGAACGCGCGCTGGTTGCCGAGCGGCTCGCCCGTCGTGAACCGGCTTCGCCGCAGCGAGTGGTGCGACAAGCGACTGCCGAGTGGCTCCGTGGTGAGGCTCTTCTACGCTTGAACGAGAATGCCGCGGCGGAGCCATTGATCGACCATGCTGTCGCCGTTTCATCGCGACTGGCTGCCGGATCGACCCTCCAAGGCGATGCGTTGCTTGCGCGCGGGTGGTTGGCTACGGTCCGCGCTGACGTTTCGCACGCGTTAGTCGATTACCAGCATGCGTATAAGATCTTCCAGCGCTTGGGGAATCCCCGTAGTCAAGCCAAGGCTCTGCAATCCATCGGGTCCCTCTACGTTGAGGCCAATGACCAAGTAAGTGCACTGCGATATTTTGATCAGGCAATTTCAATCTATCGCGCCGACCCTATGCTGGCGTTGGCACTGTACAACAATCGTGGCATCACCCTGAAAAAGATGGGGCGGTACAAGGAAGCGGTGCAGCAGTTTCGCAGCGGTCTTGCTCTTACCGAACGAATGAACAGCCCGCTGCTACGCGTCCTCATCTTGGGCAACATCGCCGAAACGAGATTGATGGGCAAAGACGTTGCGGGCGCACAGCGCGCGATCGATCAGGGGCTGACGCTCTCGACGCGGGGCGAGGCGGCCGGTTTCCGCAAGACCCTGATCGGCCTTGCCGCGCAGGCTGCCTATCAACGTGGCGATTTATCGCGGGCCGTTGAACTGATCACCGAACGTTTTGACGGCGAAGCGCTCGATCACACGACTTTAGTCGACCGCGAGGCGCACCGGACCGCGTATGTCGTCTACCATGCCGCGGGGCAATCCGATCTGGCGTTGCGTCACCTTGTCGCGCTGAAACGTCTCGATGACGAGTCGACCGCGGTGGCACGCTCGACCAGTGCGGCGCTGATGGCGGCGCGGTTCGATTTCGCCAATCAGGAGCTAAAGATCGCCAGCCTGCAACGTGACGAGGCACGCCGCAACGTCGCCTTCGAGCAGGCGCGCGCGCGGACCCAGCGCAATGTCTTCATCGGCGTGGTGGCGTCGACGCTGGTCGCCATCCTGTTGCTCGGCCTCGGCATTCTCGCGCTGCGCCGGAGTCGCAACGAGGTGCGCGCCGCCAACGACGACCTCGCCGTCACCAATGCCGCGCTCGGCAAGGCGCTCGCCGCCAAGACCGAGTTCCTCGCCACGACGAGCCACGAAATCCGTACGCCGCTCAACGGCATCCTCGGCATGACGCAGGTGATGCTGGCCGATACGAAGGTCGTCGGCAGCACGCGCGACCGGCTCGGCGTCGTTCACAGCGCCGGCGTGACCATGCGCGCGCTGGTCGACGATATCCTCGACGTCGCCAAGATGGAGACGGGCCACCTCACCGTCGAGGAGGCGCCGTTCGACCTGCGCGCGATGCTCGCGGAGTCGACGTGCATGTGGCAGGATCAGGCGGCGGCCAAGGGGATCGCCTTCCATCGCGAGATCGACGACTGCCCCGGCATGATCGTCGGCGATGCGGCGCGGCTGCGGCAGATCGTGTTCAATTTGATGTCGAACGCGCTCAAATTCACCTCGACCGGCAGCGTCACCCTGCGCGCCGCCGCGAGCGACGACGCGCGCCTGTGCATCACCGTCGCCGACACCGGCATCGGGATCAGCGCCGATACCTGCGAGACGATCTTCGAATCCTTCCGTCAGGCCGATACCAGCACGACACGGCGCTTCGGCGGCACCGGGCTCGGGCTTTCGATCTGCCGCAATTTGGCACGGGCGATGGGCGGCGACGTCACCGTCACCAGCACGATCGGCGAAGGCTCGCGCTTCATCGTCGACCTGCCGCTGACCCTCGGCGTTGCGCCCGCGATAAGCGAGGATGCTGCGACCGCCGCGGGTTTGCTGATCCTCGATCGCAACCCGATCACACGAAGCATGCTGCGCACCTTGATGGCTGCGCATGCCACGGACATCACGTCGGTCGCGACCCTAGACGAAGCGCTGGCGGGCCTGACGACGACGCGTTTCGATCATCTGCTGATCGACGTGGCGGCGCTCGGAGAGGGCGATGCGCTGAGCGAGGCATTGGGGCGGATCGCCGCCGTAGCCAATGCATCGGACATGGTTCTGCTATGGCCCGCGCATAGTGAAACAAATCATATCGTTTGCGAAACGAACGGCGCTTTCCGCAGCATCGTCAAGCCGATAACGGGTGCGGCATTAGTCGATTTCGTCTATGCGCCGACCAATGAGCCGCTTGTGTCACGGGCGGCTTGAGGCGTAGACACAAAGACATGTTCTTGCAAAATCCATCGACCCTGCGGCCGCCGCGATGAACGTTCTGTTCATCGAGGATGACCGTATGAACCGCCGCGTGGTTCGGGACATGCTCGATGTCGCCGGCGTGACGATGATGGAGGCCGAGAATGCCGAGGTCGGCCTCGCGGCGATCGAGTCCCAGTCGTTTGATATGCTGCTGATCGATCTGCGGATGCCGGGCATGGATGGCATCACCGCAATCCATCATATCCGCGCCCGACAGGACGCCAAGGCGAGCGTGCCGATCATCGTCATCACCGCCGATACGGCGCTCGATCTGCGCGAACGCTGCCTGGCTGCGGGTGCCGACGACGTATTGTTCAAGCCGGTGGCGATGGACGCCCTGTTCGAGGCGATGGGCCGAATCATGGCGCGCGACGCCGACGGCGCGGTTCTGAATTGAGCGCACTTCCAATCGCCGTATTTGTCGGTGTAGAAGGATTCCTCTGCCCTACTGATTGGTAAGTCCGATGTCCAAGACGATGATCCGCCGGCCGGCAAAGGACGAACCCTTAGCGGACGCCGCCAGCGACCGCCTCTATCAGCGGCTGGCCCGCAAGCTGTTCGATCAGATCGCATCGGGCGCCTATCTGGTCGGCGATCGCCTTCCTGCCGAGCGCGAGCTCGCGATCACCTATGGCGCGAGCCGGCCCGCAGTCCGTGAGGCATTGATCGCGCTGGAGGTACAGGGGTTCATCGAGGTCCGGGTCGGGTCGGGTGCCTATGTCTGCCGCTTGCCGGGGCAGGGCGAGGAGCCGGGCTTCGCGATCACCGCCTTCGAATTGACCGAAGCGCGTCTCCTGTTCGAGGGTGAGGCCGCGGCGCTCGCTGCTTTGCACATCACCGATGAGCAGATCGACCGGCTCGATGCGCTCGTCGCCGCGATGAAGACGGAGAATCTGCTTCCCGAGGTGACCGAGGAGGCCGACCGCGATTTCCACCTCACCATCGCCGGCGCAACACGCAATGCCGGCGTGTTGCGGACGATCGAGGATCTCTGGCATCTGCGATCGACCTCGCCGGAATGCGCCCTGCTCCATGCGAAGGCGCGGAACGCCAAGGTGCGGCCGGTCGTCGAGGAGCATATCACGATCATCGACGCCCTGCGCGCGCGCGACGCCAATGCGGCGCGGGCGGCGATGCGGGCCCATCTGTCGGCCGTCATGGATCACCTGCTGTTCCGCACCGAGGAACTGGCGGTCGAAGAGGTCCGGCGCTCGCTGGCGACGACGCGTCAGCGCTTCGGCGTCGCGCCGGCGGCGTAAGACACGTGGCTTACCACCTTTAAAAGGTTGTCAGACCAATCATTGCGCTGCTACGCCCGGTCCGATAACAGATGGGGCGAGGCACAGATGACAATGACCCAGACCATGCGGTGGTTTGGCCCGAACGATCCGGTGCCGCTCGCCGCGATCCGTCAGGCGGGCGCGACCGGCGTGGTCACCGCCCTGCATGACATCCCCAATGGCGAGGCCTGGCCGGAGGCGGCGATCGCCACGCGCAAGGCGATGATCGAAGATGCCGGGCTCGACTGGACAGTGGTCGAAAGCCTTCCGGTGGCCGAGGGCATCAAGACACGGTCGGCGGACTGGGACCAGCTGATCGAAGCCTATATCGTCAGCCTGCGCCGGCTCGCCGCGCAGGGGATTCACGTCGTCACTTATAACTTCATGCCGCTGCTGGACTGGACGCGGACCGACCTCGGCTGGGAATTGCCCGACGGCGCCCGTGCGCTGCGCTTCGAGCCGGTCGCGCTCGCCGCCTATGACATCCACATCCTGCGCCGGCCCGGCGCGGCGCAGGACTATGCCGCCGACGTGGTCGACGCGGCGGCGCGCCGTTTCGACAGCCTCGACGAAGCCGGGCGGACCCGCCTCGAACGGACGATCATCGCCGGTCTGCCGGGCAGCGAGGAAAGCTTCACCTCCGCCGACTTCCTGCGCCACATCGGCAGCTATGCCTCGATCGACGCCGACCGGCTGCGCGCGCATCACCACGCCTTCCTCGCCGCCGTCTGCCCGGTCGCCGAAGCGGAAGGGGTCCATCTCGTCGTCCATCCCGACGATCCGCCGTTCCCGATCTTCGGGCTGCCGCGCGTCGTCAGCACCGAAGCGGATCTCGCGGCACTGTTCGCGGCGGTGCCGTCACCGGCCAACGGCCTGTGCTTCTGCAGCGGTTCGCTCGGCGTGCGCGCGGACAATGATCTGCCCGGCATCGTCGATCGGTTGGGCGAGCGGATCGGTTTCCTGCATCTGCGCTCGGTGCAGCGCGAGCCGGACGGCGCGTTCCACGAGGCGGAGCATCTGCAGGGCGACGCCGACATGCCGGCGATCATGGCGGCGGTGCTCGATCTTCAGCAGCGGAGCGGACGATCGCTGCCGATGCGGCCCGACCACGGCCATCAGATGGCCGACGACCTCTATCGTCAGACCAATCCGGGCTATTCGCTGATCGGGCGGCTGCGCGGGCTCGCCGAGTTGCGCGGCCTCGAAGCCGGGCTGCTCGCCGCCCGGGGAGCGGTGGGCGCCGTCTAGGCGTCGGGCGGGCTGGTCGGGACCCGCAGCGCTGCGGCGAGCGACGAGGTGCCGCTGCCGCGTCGCGCCGGCTTGGGCTGCGACGGATCGGGGGCCCAGCCGGTGACGAAGACGATCGCGAACCGTTCGGTGGTCCGTCCGTCCGGGCCCGCCGCGGCGGCGAAGGCGGCGGCGGCGCGCGCGAGCGTCTCGCGCGACATGGCGGAGCGTGCGGCGAGGATGTTGCTCGCCGCCATGCCGCGCAGGTCGTCGAGCAGCCGCCCGAAGCTTGCATAGCGGACATCGAACGTCTCGATATCGGCGACGGGCAAGGTCAGCCCGGCCCGCATCAGCAGATCGCCCGCCGATCGCACGTCGATCTGCGGATGCAGCCGCGCTGCCGGCCGTTCGCCCTCGGCGACGCGCAAGGCTGCCCGCAGCGCCGGCAGGCTGCCGCCGCCGAGGAAGGCGCCGAGGAACAGGCCGTCGGGGCGCAGCACCCGGCGGATCAGCGTCAGCGCGCCGGGAAGATCATTGACCTGGTCGAGCACTCCGGCGCTCAGCACCGCATCGAAACTCGCGTCGGCGAAGGGCAGATGATCCTCTTCGCCCTGGATGCCGCCGGCAGCCTGCGCGAAGCGGAAGCCGGGATCGATCCGCGCGATGCGAGCGCCGGGGATCGTCAGGCTGCAATCGGGGGCGCCCATGTCGAGCACGTCGCGGAAGTCGCGCTTCACCGCGTCGAGCCGTTCGAGCAACCCTTCGACCATCACGTCGCGCAGGAAGGCATGATCGGGATAATGCGCGGCGGCGCGGTCGCGGCGCAGGCGGCGGGCGGAGCGATCGAAGATGTCGGCGGTCACCCGCAGGCTTGTGCCCGTTAGCGGCGTGCGCGACAAGCAGGCATGCGGTCGATCGGGGGGCGACGGGCGGGCAGGGCGCTGGCATGGCGGATGATCAGCGCCGGCATCGCGACGGTCGTGGCGGCGTTGCTGCCGCCGCGATGCCCCGGCTGCGGCACGCCGGTCGCGGCGGATCATCTCTTCTGTGGAGGCTGCTGGGGCGAGCTGCGCTGGCTGACCCCGCCCTGGTGTGCGACGTGCAACCGGCCGCTGCCGGAGGAGCGGGGAGCGGAGGTCTGCAAGCGATGCCGCATCGATCCGCCGCGCCACGCCGGCATCCGCGCCGCGGTGGTTTATGGCGCGATCGCGCGGCGGCTGGCGCTCAAGCTCAAATATGGCGGGCGGATCGGCATCGCCGCGACGATGGCGGCGCGGATGGCGGCGATCGTCCCGCCGGGCGTCGATCTACTCGTGCCGGTGCCGCTGCACCGCTGGCGGCTGTGGCAGCGCGGCTATAATCAGGCGGCGCTGATCGCCGCGGCGATCCACCGCCGCACCGCCATTCCGCATGATCCCTTCGCGCTGCGCCGCCGCCGCGCCACCGTGCCGCTCCGGTCGCTCGGCCGCAGCCAGCGCCGCGCGGCGGTGGCGGGCGCGTTCGCGGTCCCCGACCCGACGCGGATCGCCGGCCGCAGCATCGCGTTGGTCGACGACGTCTATACCAGCGGCGCTACCGCCGCGGCCTGTACGCAGGTGCTGCTGGCGGCGGGGGCGAGCGCGGTGACGATCGTCTGCTGGGCGCGGGTGGTGGGATCGGGCGGCGATTGACAAGCCGCGCATCAGCCCACACCTCCTTGGCATGGCACATGTCGAAATCTACACCAAAGCCTTCTGCCCCTATTGCACGCGCGCCAAGGCGCTGCTGGCGAGCAAGGGCGTGGCGCCGCAGGAACACGATATCTCGATGGATGGGCCGCAGCGGCAGGAGATGATCCAGCGCGCGCATGGCCGTACTACGGTGCCGCAGATTTTCATCGACGGCAAGCATATCGGCGGCTCGGACGATCTCGCCGCGCTCAACGCGCGCGGAGGACTGGATCCGCTGCTCGCGGCATGAAGATCGCGCTGCTGCAGATGACGAGCGGGATCGACCCCGCCGTCAATGCCGCGGATATCCGCCACGGGATCGCTGCCGCGGCGGCGAATGGCGCCGGCATGCTCTTCCTGCCCGAAATGGCCGGGCTGATCGATCGCGACCGGGCGCGCGCCGCCGCGTCGATCCGCGGCGAGGCCGATGATCCGGTGCTTGCGACGGCGCGACAGGCGGCGGCGGGCGCCGGTATCTGGGTGCATATCGGCTCGCTCGCGGTACGCTGTGACGACGGCAAGCTGGCCAACCGCAGCTTCGTCATCGACGGAAGCGGAGCGATCCGGGCACGCTACGACAAGCTGCATCTGTTCGATGTCGACCTGCCGAACGGCGAGTCGTGGCGGGAATCGGCGGCCTACGTGCCCGGCGATCATGCGGTGGTCGTGGATACGCCGATCGGGCCGTTAGGCCTGTCGATTTGTTACGACCTGCGCTTTCCCGCGCTGTTCGCGACGCTGGCGCAGGCCGGCGCGCAGATGATCGCGATCCCGGCGGCGTTCACCCGCCCGACCGGAGCCGCGCATTGGCATGCCCTGATGCGCGCCCGGGCGATCGAGACCGGCTGCTACGTCATCGCCGCGGCGCAGGCCGGCGCGCATGAGGATGGCCGCACCACTTATGGCCATTCGCTGGTCATCGATCCGTGGGGCGACGTGCTGCTCGACATGGGCGAGGCGCGGGGGCTTGGCCTCGCCGAGATCGATCCGGCCCGTGTCGCCGACGTCCGCGCGCGCATCCCGGTGCTCGACCATGCGCGGACGATCCCGCCCGTGACGCGGTCATGATCGTCTTCGATCTGCGGTGCAGCGGCGACCATGTCTTCGAGGCCTGGTTCGCCTCGACCAGCGCCTATGACGATCAGCGCGCGGCCGGGCAGCTCGTCTGTCCGATGTGCGGCGATACCACGATCGGCAAGGCGCTGATGGCGCCGAGCATCGCCGCCAAGGGCAACCGGCGCCGCGATGTCGCTCCGGAGGCGATCAAGGCCGCGCTTCAGTCGATCGCTGCGGAACAGGCCAAGGCGCTTGCGGGATCGTCCTGGGTCGGCACCGATTTCGCGAGCCGCGCCCGCGCGATGCACGATGGCGCCGAGACGGTGCGGCCGATTCACGGTCAGGCCAGCCTCGCCGAGGCGAAGGCGCTCGTCGACGACGGCGTCCCGGTCGCGCCCTTGCTGTGCCCGGTCGTGCCACCCGAAAAGACCAACTGACCCGCTGGACCCGCCCCGCGCCGCCCGGTATCAAGGCGCGCAGTGGCCCCGTAGCTCAGCCGGATAGAGCGCCAGATTCCTAATCTGTAGGTCGCGCGTTCGAATCGCGCCGGGGTCACCATCCTGCTGTCCTGAAGCGGTCCGGCTTGCCTGACTACACCGGGCAAGGCATAGCGCCGTGCCTGATGATCGTGCCCCCGGCAGCGGGCGGCGCAGGCTGCCGACCTTGTAAAACAGCAGCAACATAGCCACGCTATGTTATCGAACGGATCATATTTCGGGATCAACGTGGTGAGCCAGACGATTTCTGTGACGACGCCGGTGGCGGTCGACCCGGCGCAAGCCGCGCCGGTTGCCGGCTCGCGCGGCAAGCCGCTCGCCTTCTGGCTCTACGTCCTGGTCGGTGTGGTGATGATCATCGCCTCGGCGATCGCCTTGCCGTTCGTCGCGACCGACAGGCGTTAGGCTAGACGGTTCGCGGTTCCCGTCAGTGCGGGAGCATCGCCGGCCCTGTGGCGCGATGCCCCCGCTTGACGAACCGTAAAGCTCAGGCCTTGACGTGCTGCGAGATGTACTTGTTCATCTCGAACATCGTGCACTTGTCGCGGCCGAAGACCTTCTGCAACTTGTCGTCGGCGAGAATCTCGCGCTTGTTCTCAGGGTTCTGCAGGTTGTTCGACTTGATATAGTCCCACACCTTGCTGATCACCTGACTGCGCGGCAGCTTCTCGTTGCCGACGATCGCGCTCAGCTCCGGGGAGGGCTGTACGGGCGCGTGGATGCCGCCGGTCTTGGTAGTCGTAGCCATCGCATTCCTTCCTGCTCGCGCCCGGTCCAGCCCGGGCGCGGTGAACGTTACGCTTTTTTCAGCGCGGCCGCCTTGTGCGCTGCCTTTCCGCCGTTGTCACTCTCTACAATATATTGGGGGTCGTCCTTCGATGCGCGGACGGTGTGGCCCTTGATCTCGGTATCGCTGGTCTGCTTCTTCTCGACCTTGCCATGCGCGGTGCCGCCATGGCTCTTCCAGGTCACTTCGTCGCCCTTCTTCAGTTCGGTCATCGTCTCTCTCCATCGCTGGTGACGGCAACAGCGCGTAGCCGCGTCAAACGGTTGCATCGGCGGAGAAACCGCGATTGGACGGGGTGTCGAATCGTATTTAAGGATGGCGCGAGCGCGGTGACGGCGAGGCAAAGGAACGCAGATGATCGATGAGCACGACGCCCCCGACGAGGGCGATCTTCCCGCCGGTGAGGCGGCGGTCGTCCCCGAGGAGGTCGCGGCCGCGGTCCGCACGCTGATCCGCTGGGCCGGGGACGATCCGACGCGCGAGGGGCTGGTCGATACGCCGCGGCGCGTCGCCAAGGCGTGGAAGGAATATTGCGCCGGCTATGCCGACGATCCCGCGCGCCACCTGTCGCGGGTATTCGAGGAGGTCGGCGGCTATGACGAGATCGTGCTGCTCAAGGACATTCCGTTCCAGTCGCATTGCGAACACCATATGGCACCGATCATCGGCAAGGCGCATATCGCCTATCTGCCCAAGGATCACGTCGTCGGGATCAGCAAGCTCGCCCGCGTACTGCACGGCTTCGCCCGTCGGTTGCAGGTGCAGGAGCGGCTGACCGCCGAGGTTGCCGACTGCATCTGGGACAATCTCAAGCCGCAGGGCGTCGCCGTGGTGATCGAGGCGAGCCACGCCTGCATGACCGCCCGCGGCGTCCGCACGCCGGGGGTGAGCATGGTGACGAGCCGGATGATGGGTGTGTTCCGGGACGATGACCGCAGTCGCAAGGAAGTGCTGGCGCTGATGGGATGTTGAGCCGCACCGTGCTTGTCACCGGCGGTGCGAAACGGCTCGGCGCGGCGATCGCGCGGGCCTGCGCGGCCGCCGGATGGCGGGTGGTGGTGCATTGCCATGGCTCGACCGAATCGGGGCAGGCGCTCGCCGGCGAACTGGGCGGCACGATGGTGCAGGGCGACCTTGCCGATGCCGCCGTGGTCGATACGCTGATCGCGCAGGCGCGCGAAGCGGCAGGCGGCGCGATCACCGCCTTGGTCAACAGCGCGTCGCTCTTCGCCTTCGACCGGCCTGAGGCGATCGATCCGGCGCTCGCCACCCGGCTCCACAGCATCAACGCGGTGGCACCGGCGCGGCTCGCCGCGGCGCTCGCGGCGCAGCCGGACGTCGAGGATGCGGCGGTGGTCAATCTGCTCGACCAGAAGCTCGCCAACCCCAATCCGGATTTCTTCAGCTATACGATGAGCAAATATGCGCTGTCCGGTGCGACCGAGATGCTCGCCCAGGCGCTCGCCCCCAAGGTGAGGGTCAATGCGGTGGCGCCGGGGATCACCCTGCCGAGCGGCGACCAGAGCGAGGCCGAGTTCGCCGCGGTCGCCTCCGACAATCTGCTGCGGCACCCGGTGGGGGCGGACGCGGTCGCCGCGGCGGTGGTCTATCTGCTCGATGCGCGCAGCGTGACCGGGCAGACGCTCTATGTCGACTGCGGGCAGCGGTTCATCCGCCGCGACGGCGACGTGATGTTCGCAGGCCGGCATGGCTGAATATACGACGATCCTCGAGGGGCTCGAGGTGGCGATGCGGCTCGGCATCCATCCCCATGAGGCCGAGCCGCAGCGCGTGCGCCTGTCGGTCTGGATGACGGTGGCCTATCCCGCGGTGCCGGACGGCGATACGATCGACGCGGTGCTCGATTACGATTTCCTGCGCGACGGCATCCGCGCGATGGCGGCCGGCCCCGGCTTCGCCCTCCAGGAGACTTTGGTCGAGGCGGTGGCGAGCCTGTGCCTCGCCGATCCGCGCGTGCGATCGGTGCGCGTCCGCTCGCTCAAGCCCGACGTCTATCCCGATGCGGCGGTCGGCTGCGAGATCGTCCGCTCGCGCTAGCAGCCGGTGCCGTCATGAAGGCCGGCGGTGATCTGGACGTACCGACCGACCGTCATGCTGAGGCGGGGGAGGGGAGCAACGCCGCACCCGCGGCTGGCAGGCAATGCCGACCGTCGAGCACACCGGCTTGCCGAGCCGCGTCGTGCACGCGCGACATATTCTGGTCTGCTCGGTACAGACCTGCGGTGTCGCGAGCGCGAGGGCGATCAGTGCCAGCACGTCAGGCGCGGTTGGCGGCGCTGAGCACTGCGCGGACGCTCGCGGTGGCGATGTCGCTGTCGATCCCGACGCCGAAGACGGTGCGGCCGTCCGCGGTGCGGCATTCGACGTAAGCGGCGGCCTGCGCGTCGGCACCATGGCCGATCGCATGTTCGCTATAGTCGACCACGTCGAGCTGCGGCCCGGTGTCGCCGAGCGCAGCGATCACGCCGGAGATCAAACCGTTGCCGCGTCCACTGAGCGAGCGTTCCTCGCCGTCGATGGCGACGCGGCCGACGAACAGGCGTTCGCCCGCACCGCCGCTTTCCTCATAGTCGCGCAGCACGAAGCGGTCGCCGTCGCGCGGCAGATAGGTCGCCTCGAACCGCGCCCAAATATCGGCGGCGCCGAGCTCGCGGCTGGTCTCGTCGGCGAGCGCCTGGACGTGGCGGCTGAAGTCGGCCTGAAGCCGCTTGGGCAGCTTCAATCCCTTGTCCTGCTCGATCACCCAGGCGACGCCGCCCTTGCCCGACTGCGAATTGACCCGGATCACCGCTTCGTAGCTGCGGCCGAGATCGGCCGGGTCGATCGGCAGATAGGGGACTTCCCAGAGTTCGTCGTTGCGCGCGGCCTGTGCGGCGAAGCCCTTCTTGATGGCATCCTGATGGCTGCCCGAGAAGGCGGTGAAGACCAGATCGCCGGCATAGGGGGTGCGCGGATGCACCGGAATATTCGTGCAATAATTGATCGTGTTGACGATCCCGTCGATGTCGGACAGGTCGAGCTCGGGCGAGACGCCCTGCGTGTACATGTTGAGCGCGACGGTGACGAGATCGCAATTGCCGGTGCGCTCGCCATTGCCGAGCAGACAGCCTTCGACGCGGTCGGCGCCCGCCATCAGCCCCAGTTCCGCCGCCGCGACGCCGGTGCCGCGATCGTTATGCGTATGCAGCGAGATCACCACCGCGTCGCGATTGGGGATATTGCGCGCGAACCATTCGATCTGGTCGGCATAAACATTGGGCGTCGCGCATTCGACCGTCGCCGGCAGGTTGAAGATGATCGGTCGCTCAGGGGTGGGCTGCAACACGTCCATCACCGCGACGCAGACGTCGAGCGAGAAATCGAGTTCGGCGGTCGAGAAGGTTTCCGGACTGTACTGGAAGCGCCAGTCGGTGTCGGGGCGTTTCGCCGCCTCGTCGCGCAGCACCTTGACGCCCTCGACGGCGATCCGCTTGACCTCGTCGCGCGTCATGCCGAACACGATCTTGCGCCACGCCGGTGACACCGCGTTGTAGAGATGGACGATCGCCTGTTTCGCACCGTCGAGACTGGCGAAGCTCGTCTCGATCAGG
Organism: Sphingomonas kyungheensis; assembly: GCF_037120395.1. Lineage (NCBI taxonomy): Bacteria > Pseudomonadati > Pseudomonadota > Alphaproteobacteria > Sphingomonadales > Sphingomonadaceae > Sphingomonas > Sphingomonas kyungheensis. The sequence continues at coordinate 20,050 of NZ_JBBBDM010000013.1, read as the reverse complement.
TCGCGGCGCGACTGGGTGAGCACCTGGACGAAGACGTCGTCGGGGATATGGCCGGTCTTGACCAGCCCGCTGATGAAGTCGAACTCGGTCGCGCCGGCGCTGGGAAAACCGACCTCGATCTCCTTGAGGCCGACCTTGACGAGCAGGTCGAACAGCCGCGTCTTCTTCTCCGCGTCCATCGGATCGATCAGCGCCTGGTTGCCGTCGCGCAGGTCGGTGGACAGCCAGCGCGGCGCGCGGGTGATGACGCGGGAGGGCCATTGCCGATCGGGCAGGTCGATCGTCGGGAAGGGGCGGTATTTGGTCGCGGGATCGCGCAGCATGTCTCGGTTCCGTCTGGTCGCGCGGCGCATCGTCGGGACGAGGCGCGGCTGATGGGGCGCTGAAGCTCTATCCGGCCCTTAGGGAAGCGTGCACGAGCAACGGCCGCCCTAAGGGCGGATAAGTCGCAGGAGAAGGGTCGTGCGGTCCATGATGGACGTAGTCTTGGCGGAGGCGGACGCGCTTGTCCAGCCGTGATGGCACCGGGAAACGCCGTTGACGGGTCGTTAAGGCTGCTCAGGCTAGCCGGACATGCTCCGTGATCTGTGGGAACGCGGTGGTTTCGGAAGGCTTATGGTGCAGCAACTCGTCTATATCAGCAGCATTCGGCGCCAGGCGACAGTCGATCCTGCCGCGATCCTCGCCCAATCGCGCCGCAACAATGCGCGGGCGCGTATCACCGGCCTGCTGTTCTTCGACGGCAAACGCTTTCTGCAAGCTCTGGAAGGAGATCCGGCGACGGTGGACGCCACCTTCGCGCGCATCCAGGCGGACGACCGCCATCATGCGCTGGTCATCCTGTCCAACCGTCAGATCGAGCAACGCGAATTCGGCGAATGGGCGATGGCCTATCCGCAGGCGAACGACGGCGAGGCGGCGATGGCGCGAATCGAGCAACTGACCGCGCAGGCCGATCCGATGGTCCAGGCGACCTTCGCCGGCTTCGCCAAGGTCCGGCGCGCCGCCTGAGCGGCGACGCGCCCGTCGCTTATTGCGCCGTGAACGCGGCGTTGATGTCGAGCTTGACGTCGTCGGCAACGATCGGCGTCGCATAGCCGAGGCCGAAATCGCTGCGCTTGATCGACGCCGTGCCGCGGAAGCCGAAGTTGAGCTTCTTGTTCATCGGATTGGTGCCGGCGCCGACGAAGGTCGCGTCGATCGTCACCGGCTTGGTGACGTTCTTGATCGTCAGATTGCCGGTGATCCTGGCGCTGGTGCCGTTGGCGACCACGCCGGTCGAGACGAAACGGGCGGTGGGGTAGGTCGCGACGTCGAAGAAGTCCTTCGATTTCAGGTGATGGGAGAAGGGCTCGGCGGTGACCGACAGCTGGTCGATCGCGAAGGTGACGTCGAGCTTGGTCGCCGCCGGCTTGGCGGGATCGATCGTCAGCGTGCCGCCCTGCGCGCCGAACTGGCCGCTCAGCATGCTGAAGCCCATGTGGTTGAGCGTCCACGTCACCTGCGTATGCGCCGGATCGACCGCATAGGTGCCGGCGGTGACGAGAGCCTTGTTCGGCGCACCGGGCAGTCCGGCGGGGGCTTGCGCAATGGCCGGCACGGCGGCGGTGGCGATCAGGGCGGCGAGAAGAAGACGCATGGGAAGCTCCGAATTGTTTCGGAGGTTAAACCATGACGCCGATCGGAGCGGAAGAGGCAAAGCCGAAACGGATCGTTCGCGAAGCGAGTCCGGGTCGGCTGCGGCGGAAAAGGGCCGCCCGGACAGGCGGCCCCTCGCGTCAGGTCAGTTCTTTGCCTTGTCGACCAGCTTGTTGGCACCGATCCACGGCATCATCGCGCGCAGGTCGCTGCCGACCTTTTCGATCGGATGTGCCGCCGCCTGCTTGCGCGCCGCCTTCAGCTCGGGCTGGCCGGCGCGGTTGTCGAGGACGAAGTTCTTGACGAAGCGACCCGACTGGATGTCGGCGAGCACGCGCTTCATCTCCTTCTTGGTGTCGTCGGTGATGATCCGCGGGCCGGTGGTGATGTCGCCATATTCGGCGGTGTTGCTGATCGAATAGCGCATGTTGGCGATGCCGCCCTCATACAGCAGGTCTACGATCAGCTTGGTCTCGTGCAGGCATTCGAAATAGGCCATCTCCGGCGCGTAGCCGGCCTCGGTCAGCGTCTCGAACCCGGCCTGGATCAGGTGGGTGATGCCGCCGCACAGCACCGCCTGCTCGCCGAACAGGTCGGTCTCGCATTCCTCACGGAAGTTGGTTTCGATGATCCCGGAGCGGCCGCCGCCGACGCCGCTCGCATAGGCGAGCGCGACGTCATGCGCATTGCCGCTGGCATCCTGATGGATCGCGATCAGGCAGGGGACGCCGCCGCCGCGGACATATTCGCTGCGCACCGTATGGCCGGGGCCCTTGGGCGCGATCATGATGACGTCGATGTCGGCGGGCGGCTCGATCAGGCCGAAATGCACGTTGAGGCCGTGCGCGAAGGCCAGCGCTGCGCCGGGCTTCATATTGCCCTTCAGGTCGGCGTCCCAGATCGCCGCCTGGTGCTCGTCGGGGGCGAGGATCATGACGATGTCCGCCCATTGTGCCGCTTCCTTGTTCGACAGCACCTTGAAACCGGCGTCGATCGCCTTCTTCGCCGTCGCCGAACCCTCGCGGAGTGCGATCGCGATATCCTTGACGCCGCTGTCGCGCAGGTTCTGCGCATGCGCGTGGCCCTGGCTGCCATAGCCGACGATGGCGATCTTCTTGTCGGTGATCAGGTTCAGATCGGCGTCGCGATCATAATAGACTTTCATGGTATTCGGTCCCTTTGTCATTCTCGCGGAGGCGGGAATCCATACCCGCTGCGGTCAGTGATGATGGTTCCCCGCCGGCGCGGGGATGACGAAGACGATCGCGGTGCCTTACGCCGCGTCGCGGCCGCGGGCGATGGCGACGATGCCGGTGCGGGCGACCTCGATCAGCCCGACCTCCGCCATCAGCTCGACGAACTTGTCGATCTTCTCGATCGAGCCCGTCACCTCGAAGACGAAGCTGGTGGTGGTCGCATCCACCACCCGCGCGCGGTAGACGTCGGCGAGGCGCAGCGCCTCGATCCGGTGATCGCCGCTGCCCGCGACCTTGATCAGGGCTAACTCACGCTCGACGTGCGCGCCCTGAGCCGTCAGGTCGGTGACCTTGTGCACCGGCACCAATCGGTCGAGCTGGGCGATGATCTGCTCCATCGTCGCCGGCGACGCGCTGGTGACGATGGTAATGCGGCTGACCGACTTGTCGGCAGTGATCTCCGACACCGTGAGGCTCTCGATATTGTAGCCGCGCGCGGTGAACAGGCCGGCGATCCGGGCGAGGATGCCCGGCTCGTTGTCGACGATCACCGCCAGCGTGTGGCGTTCGGCAGCTTCGGTCTTGATATGCAATGTCATTCCTCCCCGGAACGGGGAGGGGGACCGATCGCGCAGCGAGTGGTGGAGGGGGACCTCCCCCCGCGTCGCCGCCTGCCGCATTCCCCCTCCACCATGTTCCGCATGGTCCTACTCCCCGTGCCGGGGAGAATCGGGTCAAACCAGTGCCTTGGCCTCGTCGTCCATCGTGCCCGACACTTCGTTCGCCTGCAGGATCATCTCGGTATGCGCGGCGCCCGACGGGATCATCGGGAAGCAATTGGCGAGCTTGGCGACGCGGCAGTCGACGATCACCGGCCCGTCATGGTCAAGCATCGCCTGGATGCTGTCGTCGAGATCGGCGCGGGCGTCGATGCGGATGCCCTTCCAGCCATAGGCCTCGCCCAGCCGGACGAAGTCCGGCAGCGAGTCCGAATAGCTTTCGGCATAGCGGCTCTCATAGGTGAGCTCCTGCCACTGGCGCACCATCCCCATATATTCGTTGTTGAGGATAAAGATCTTGACCGGCAGCCGGTATTGCGAGGCGGTGGCGAGCTCCTGAATGTTCATCTGGATCGAGGCTTCGCCGGCGATGTCGATCACGAGCGCGCGCGGATTGCCGAGCTGCGCGCCGATCGCGGCGGGCAGGCCATAGCCCATCGTGCCGAGCCCGCCGCTGGTCAGCCATTTGTTGGGCTTTTCGAAGCCGAAATGCTGCGCCGCCCACATCTGATGCTGGCCGACCTCGGTGGTGATGATCGGATCGCGGTGATGCGTCGCCTCCCACAAGGCGCGCACCGCGCGCTGCGGCATGATCGCCTCGCCCGTCTCCGGGAAACTGAGGCTCTGCTTCGCCCGCCAGCCGTTGATACGGTCCCACCATGCGCGCGTATCGGGGCGCGGATGCTGGCGCGACTTCCAGATGCGCACCATGTCCTCGAGGGCATGGCCGGCATCGGCGATGATCGCGAGGTCGACGCGGACGTTCTTGTTCACGCTCGACCGGTCGATATCGATATGGACCTTGCGGCTGTTCGGGCTGAACGCGTCGAGCCGGCCGGTGACGCGGTCGTCGAAGCGGCTGCCGATCGCGACGATCAGATCGGCCTGGTTCATCGCCATATTGGCCTCATAGGTCCCGTGCATGCCGAGCATGCCGAGGAACTGGTCGGACGAGGCGGGGAAGCAGCCGAGACCCATCAGCGTCGACGTCACCGGCGCACCGGTGATCCGCGCCAGTTCGCGCAACAGTTGCGACGCGGCCGGACCCGAATTGATGATCCCGCCGCCCGTATAGAGGATCGGCCGCTCGGCGGCGGCGAGCATGTCGACGACCTGCTCGATCTGCGTCTGCGGCGCCTTGAGCTGCGGCCGATAGGTCTTGTGCTGGATCGGGCCGGGCTTGCTGTAGCGCGCGGTCGCGACTTGGACGTCCTTGGGGATGTCGACCACGACCGGCCCGGGCCTGCCCGAGGTGGCGATATGGAACGCCTCGTGGATCGTCGCCCCGAGCAGCGCCGGGTCCTTGACCAGATAATTGTGCTTCGAACAGTGCCGCGTGATGCCGACCGTATCCGCCTCCTGGAAGGCGTCGGTGCCGATCAGCGCGGTCGGCACCTGACCGGTGATGACGACCATCGGGATCGAATCGAGCAGTGCGTCGGTGATTCCGGTGACCGCATTCGTCGCCCCCGGCCCGGAGGTGACGAGCACGACGCCCGGCTTGCCGGTCGAGCGGGCATAGCCTTCGGCGGCATGCGTCGCGGCCTGTTCGTGACGGACGAGAATGTGCTTGATCCGCCCCGAGCGGAACATCGCGTCATAGATCGGCAAGACCGCCCCACCGGGGTAGCCGAACACGACCTCCACGCCGAGATCGCACAGCGCCTCGACCAGGATGTCTGCTCCGCTCTTTTCGCCCACGGTATGTCTCCAACCTCGAAAAATGGTGCGGTGCGGTTAGCGCCCGGCTCCAGTAGGGTCAACCCTAATCAAGCAACAAAGTTGCTATTGATGATGTTAAAGCGAATGAATCTGTCTCTCGCACCCATTGGCTGGGAGGTTGATTACGGAACCAGGTATATTGCCGCTTGGCATAGCGGCGCGTGTCGAGCTGGAGTCGGGCGAGCGTTTCGGTCCGGTCGATCGCCCCGGAGAGCAGGGCGGCGATCGGCGGCACACCGATGGCCCGGCGGATCGGCGCATCGTCGGCGATATCGTCGCGGCGGAGCAACGCCGCCACCTCATCGACCGCGCCCTCGGCGATCATCGCGATGCAGCGCGTGTCGATACGGTCGAACAACGCGTCACGGTCGGGCAGCAGGACCGCGGCGGCGAGCGTGATCGCGTCGCCGATGCCGCCGGCACGATCCTGTTGCCACGCCGCCAGTGGTCGCCCGGTCGAACGCACCACTTCCAGCGCACGCGCGACCCGGGTCGTATCGGCGGGGGCGAGCCGGGCCGCCGCGGCGGCGTCTTCCTCGGCGAGCAGGCGGTACGCGACCACCACCGGCAGCGCGCGCACCTCGGCACGCACCGCCGGGTCGATCGGCGGCACCGGCGCGATACCGTCGATCAGGGTGCGCAGATACAGGCCGGTGCCGCCGACGAGGATCGGCACGCGGCCCTCGGCATGCGCTGCGGCGATCGCAGTCCGCGCCTCGGCGGCCCAGCGTGCGGCGGAATAGCCTGCGTCGGCGGCATCGACATGGCCGAACAGGCGGTGGGGTACGCCCGCCATGTCGGCGTCATCGGGGCGGGCGGTGAGGATGCGCAGATCGGCATAGACCTGGCTTGCGTCGGCATTGATGACGATGCCGTCGTGCGTTTGAGCCAGGCGGATCGCCGCGGCGGACTTGCCGCTCGCGGTCGGCCCTGCGATGAGCGCGACCTTCGGCTTGGGGTTGGAGACTGCGATGTTCACCGCGACGCTTATAGGCGAAACGATCGGCGCAGGCGATCTGTCGGCGGCGAGCGACCGGCTCGCGGCGGCGGGGTGCGCACCGGCCGGCACGACATGGCTCGAGCCCGAGGTCGCCGCCGACCTCGCCTTCGCCGCCGATCCTGACGCGGCGCGGGCGGCGCTGGAGGGGGCATTCGCACGCACCGACGTGATCGTTCAGCCGACCGCTAGGCGGCGCAAGGCGCTGCTCGTCGCCGATATGGATTCGACGATGATCACGGTCGAATGTATCGATGAGCTAGCCGATTATGCCGGCATCAAGGCGCAGGTCGCCGCGGTGACCGAGGCGGCGATGCGCGGCGAACTCGACTTCGAGGGCGCGCTCGATGCGCGGGTGGCGCTGCTCGCGGGGCTGGACGAACGGGTGATCGCGCAATGTCTCGCCGAACGGGTGCGGATCATGCCGGGGGCCAGGTCGCTCGTCCGCACGATGCGGGCGCATGGCGCCGCGGCCGTGCTGGTCTCCGGCGGCTTCACCCGGTTCGCCGAGCCGGTGGCTGCGGAGATCGGCTTCGATCGCGCGATCGCCAACGTGCTGGAGGTCGCCGACGGTCGCCTCACCGGCACGGTGACCAAGCCGATCGTCGGTTCGGCGACCAAGGAGCAGACGCTGGGGGACTGGCTGGTCGAGCGCGGCATCGAACGCGCGCGCTCGCTCGCGGTGGGCGACGGCGCGAACGACCTGGCGATGATCGGACGCGCCGGGCTGGGCGTCGCCTATCATGCCAAGCCGATCGTCGCCGCGGCGGCAGCCGCGCGGATCGATCATGGCGACCTGTCCGCGCTGCTCTACGCGCAGGGCTATCGCCGCACCGAATGGGTCGAGTGAGTTACGGCGCGACGACGACGCAGGAGACTCCGGACGCCGCGCATGCCTTCTGCGCCGCCGCGCGGGAGCCGAACCCGCTGGCTTGCAGGCGAATGACGTTCCCCGCCTTGGCATAGATGGGCTGCGCGCCAGAAAGCTTGCCGCGGACGCGCGACCATTGCGTCTGCGCATTGGCCTGCGTGCTGAAGGCACCGAGCTGGATCTTCCACGCGCCGCCGGTCGCCGCCGGCGCGACGGCGGGGCGGGGCGGCGTCTTGGCGAGCGGCGTGATGCGGTCGGCGACCGGACGATCGGGCGACAGTTCGGCCGGCGCACGCTTGCGCGTTGCCGTCGGAACGGGCGAGGGGGCCGATTTGGCGGCGGGCGGGCGCGGTTCGCTGGCGGCGACGTCGCGCGCGGCGGCGGCGGGCGCAGCATCCAGGTCCGCAGAATAGCGCCGCGCCAGCGCGATGCCGCGTTCGCGGTCCGCCGGTGTGATATATTGATCCATCTGCGCGAGCGTCTCAGACGCCGATTTGAGCCGCGCCTGCGACGCCAGCGTCATCAGCGCATAGGCGCGCGGATAGTCGCGCGGCACGCCGTCGCCGTTGAACAGCATCGTGCCGAGCACGAGCTGCCCCCGCGGTTCGCCGCGCTTCACCGACTTCTCCAGCCAGGGCAGCGCCTCCGCCTTGCGGCCGGCCTGGAACAGCGCGAAGGCGTAATTGTCCTCTGCTTGGGGGTGGCCTTGCAGCGCCGCCTTGCGGAACCAGCTTTCCGCCAGCGCCGGATCGAGCGGCACGCCGCGGCCGAGCTTATAGGCCTGCCCCAGATTGAATTGCGCGTCGGCGTCGCCCGACATCGCCGGACCGCGCCACTGCGCCACCGCCGCGGGGAAGTCGCCGCGGCCCCAGGCGTCGACCCCCGCCTTGACGTCCTGCGCCACGGCCGGCGCAGCCGCCAGACAGGCGAGCAGCGCGACTGCGATCCAACCGGTGTTCCGCATGCTTGTCACCCTTTTCACCATCCACCGCACCATGCCCCGGACGCTTGCCGCCGCAAAGAGGGATCGGCGCGAAGGGGTCCCTTAACTGCTTGTTAGCGCTGTCGTGGCAGTCATGCTGACGGGTGGCGACAGCAATTCAAGGGGCCCTATGCGCGTTCTCGCGATGGCATCGCAAAAAGGAGGTTCGGGCAAGACGACCTTGGCCGGGCATTTGGCGGTGCAGGCCGAGCGCGCCGGCCATGGCCCGGTCGTGCTGCTCGATCTCGACCCGCAGGCCAATCTGTCCGACTGGTGGGACGATCGCAGCGGCGACCGCCCCGCCTTCGCCCAGACCAGCGCGACGCGTCTGTCCGCCGATCTCGACGTGCTGCGGCAGCAGGGGTTCAAGCTGGCGATGATCGACACGCCGCCCGGCAATGCGGTGGTGACGCAGGGCGTCGTCCATGTCGCCGAGCTCGTCGTCGTGCCGGTGCGGCCCTCGCCGCATGACGTCCGCGCCGCCGCCGCCACCGTCGATCTCTGCCAGCGTGCGGGCAAGCCGCTGGTCTTCGTGCTCAACGGCGCGACTCCCGATGCGCCGCTCAACGCCGAGACGACGGTCGCGCTGTCGCATCACGGCAGCGTCGCGCCGGTCACCGTCCACCAGCGTGCCGACTATGCCGCAGCGATGATCGACGGCGGCACCGTCATGGAGAGCGACCCCGACGGCGATCCCGCCGGGGAGATCGCGCATCTGTGGACGCATATCTGCGGCCGGCTCGAAAAGAATTTCCGCCGCACCGTGTTCAGCGTGCCGACCGTCAACGGCGGCGGCTTCGGTGCGCGTCCTGCGACCGGCGGCTTCGGCCGGCGGGTGACCGCCGGATGACGCATGCCCTTACCGCCCGACCACCTCATGGAGCTTCCGCGATGCGTGCCCGTCTGATCCTGTCGTTCGGCCTGTCGGCCCTGATGCTGGGCGGCTCGGTCGTCGGTTGCGCGGGCGGCGGTGACCGGATCGCCGCGGCGAGCGATCGCAGCGCCAAGGTGCAGGCGAAGACCGCCGCGCGCGATGCCGCCGCGGCGGGCAAGGCGCTCGCCCGCCGCGATGCCACCCAGGCGATCGAGCTCGCCGAAAGCGCCGTGGCGCTGGCGCCGCGCGATGCCGGCTATCGCCTGTTGCTGGGGCAAGCCTATCAGCAGGCGGGGCGGTTCGCCTCGGCGCGCGATACCTTTGCCGAGGTGGTGCAGCTCGCCCCCGGCAACGGCAAGGCCGCGCTCAACCTCGCGCTCGCGCAGATCGCGACCGGCGACTGGGCGGCGGCGCAGGCGACGCTCGCCCAGCATCAGGCGGTGATCCCGATCGGCGATCTCGGCCTCGCCACGGCGCTGGCGGGCAATCCGGCGGCGGCGATCGCAACGCTCAACGCTGCGGCGCGGGCGCCGGGTGCCGATGCCAAGGTGCGGCAGAATCTCGCGCTGAGCTATGCGCTCGCCGGCCAGTGGAACATGGCGCGGGTGGCGGCGGCGGCGGACATGTCCGCGGCCGACGTCGACGCGCGGCTCGAACAATGGGCGGCCTTCGCGCAGCCCAAATCGGCGTCGGACCAGGTCGCCAGCCTGCTCGGCGTGACGCCTGCGCCCGATGCCGGCCGGCCGGTCGCGCTGGCGCTCAACGCGCCGGCGCCGGTGATGCCGGCCGCGGCGGCGCCGGTGCAGCTCGCAGAGGCCGCGCCGATGGTCGCGCCGGCACCGGATGCGAGCCGCGCCGCCTTCGCCAAGATCGTCTTCGCGCCGGCACGCGAGGTGGTGCAGCCGCTGCCGACGATGATGGCGCGGGTCGACAGAAGCACGGTGCGCCGCGCGACGGTCACCCCGGTCGCCACGCGGGGCGAGGGCGACTGGTACGTCCAGATCGGCGCGTACAGCAGCGCCGCGGCGGCGCATGCCGGCTGGGACAGAGCGGAGCGGCGGTTCTCCGCGCTGACCGGGCATCGCCCGACCGGGACGACCGTCGCCGCCGCGCAAGGATCGCTCTACCGCCTGTCGATCGGCGGGTTCGACCGCGACCAGGCCGACCGGATGTGCGACCGCTTCCGCGCCGAGGGCGGCACCTGTTTCGTCCGGCGCGAGGCGGGGGACCGCATCGCGCAATGGCTGCGGACGCCGGTGCAGATGGCGTCGCGCTGACCGGCTAGATCTCGCGGCCGGCCTTCCAGAGGCGCAGCACGCGGCCCTGGACGGGCAGGCCGTCGAACGGCGTATTGCCCGCCGAGGCGAAGGCCATGCCGTCGACCTGCCACGGCGTGTCGGCATCGAACAGCATCAGATCGGCGGGCTTGCCGACCTCCAGCGTCCCCGTGTCGAGCCCGAGCACGCGCGCCGGATTCGCCGCCAGCATCGCCAGCAGCCGGTCGAGCGGCAGCACGCCGTCGCGGACCAGCAGCAGCCCCAAGGGCAGCAACGTCTCCGCCCCCGCCATCCCCGCCGCCGAATCGACGAAGGGCAGCCGCTTCGCCTCCGGTCCGTGCGGGTCGTGGCCCGAGCACAGCACGTCGATCGTGCCGTCCGCCACCGCCGCCCGCGCCGCCTGCCGATCGCCCTCGCTGCGCAGCGGCGGCGAGAGGTGGGCGTAGGTGCGGAAGTCGCTCATCGCGATGTCCGACAGGTGGAGATGCGCGGGCGTGATGCCGCAGGTGACGCGCACCCCGCGGCGCTTGGCGGCGCGGATCAGGTCGAACGCCGCGGCGGTGGTCGCCTGGCGGATGTGGAGCCGCGCGCCGGTCTCCTCGGCGAGCATCAGGTCGCGCGCCACCGCCAGCGCCTCGGCGATCGCCGGCGCGGAGGGGAGGCCGTGGCGCGTCGCCGTCTCGCCGTCGGTCGCCACCGCGCCCGCGGTGAGCGTGCCGTCCTCGCCATGCGCGATCACCGCGATGTCGAGGTCGCGGGCATAAGCGAGGACGCGCAGCATCACGCCGGTGTCGGCGATCCAGCCGCGCCCGGTGCCGACCGCCTTCGCCCCCGCCGACAGACAGATCGCCATCTCCGCCATGTCGGTGCCGGCGAGCCCCTGCGTCGCGGCGGCGATCGGGTGGATCCACAAATCGGGCTTGCCGATCAGCGCCGCGCGCTGGACGACGCCGGGATCGTCGAGCACCGGATTGCCGTCCGGCATCAGCGCGACGCGGACGATGCCGCCGGCGCGGAAGGCGGCGCGATCGACCTTGAACACGCCGAGATCGACGATCCCCGGCGCCAGCGTCGCGCCGTCGCAGGCGACCGTCACCGCATCGCCCGGCAGATCGAACGTGCCGCGCGCGACGATCACGCCGTCGCGGACGAGCAGCCCGCCGCGCGTCACCCCGCCGGCCGGGCAGGCGAGCGTCGCATCGAGAAAGGCGATCGCGCTCATGCCCAGCCCTCCACGCCGCGTGCGCGTCGCGTCAGCACGTCGAGACACGCCATCCGGACCGCCACGCCCATCTCCACCTGTTCGGTGATCGCCGACTGCGGCCCGTCCGCCACCACCGAATCGATCTCCACCCCGCGGTTCATCGGCCCCGGATGCATCACCAGCGCGTCCGGCAGCCGCGCCAGCCGCTCCGGCGTCAGCCCGTAGCGGAGGCGATATTCGCGGCTCGACGGGATATAGCCGCCCGCCATCCGCTCGTTCTGGACGCGCAGCATCATCACCACGTCGGCGCCGACCAGGGCCGCATCGAAATCGGTGAACGGCGCCACCCCCATCCGCTCGATCCCGGCGGGCATCAGCGTCGAGGGCGCACACACCCGCACCTCGGCGGCGAGCGCGGTCAGCGCGAGGATGTTCGAGCGCGCGACGCGGCTGTGCAGCACGTCGCCGCAGATCACCACGCGCTGGCCGGCGATGCTGCCCTTGCGCCGGCGGATGGTGAGCGCGTCGAGCAGCGCCTGCGTCGGATGTTCGTGGCGGCCGTCGCCGGCGTTGAGCACCGGGCAATCGACCTTGTCGGCGATCAGCCGCACCGCGCCGCTTGCCATATGGCGGATGACGATGACATCGGCGCGCATCGCGTTGAGCGTCTGCGCGGTATCGATCAGCGTCTCGCCCTTCTTCACGCTCGACTGCGCCGCATGCATGTTGACGACGTCGGCGCCGAGCCGCTTGCCGGCGATCTCGAAGCTCAGCAGCGTGCGCGTGCTGTTCTCGAAAAAGGCGTTGATCTGGGTGAGGCCGGCGAGCCGCTTGTCGGGCGCGGCATGGCTGCGGTTCGCCGCGACCCAGCTTTCCGCCTCGTCGAGCAGGAAGGCGATCTCATGCGGCTGGAGCCCGTCGATGCCGGTGAGGTGCCGGTGCGGGAAGACGGCGCCGCCCTCGATCAGGGCGGCGGGGCGGTGGTCCGAACGGTTCATCAAGCGCGCCGGTTAGCGCGCAGGGCGGGCGGGAGCAAGCGGGGCCGCCGCCGCCGCCGGATTGTGGCAGCAATGCGGCAACATGGACAAGTTGGACACCTTGATGGAAACGATCCGGGGGGATCGTTTCGGATTTGGTGGTGGGGGGACTCGTGATGCGAAAGAGCCGGGTGGGGGTGTAGCAGAGGGGAGGGGTGTAGGACATATACCTATCTAGTCTCCGCCTTCATGCATCACTTATTTATCAAGTAGCTGAAGAAGTTCATTTTTTAAGTTTGTGGCAAGTTCAATACCTTTAATCGGCCGCCTTAAATCTGAAAGCTTCGAAAGCTTACGATTTTCTCCAAGTTCCAAGAGTTCTGCCGAAATAGCTTTTTCGATAGCCTTGAGAAGAATTTTTCCCTTTATGACATCAGGGGATGGGCCCTTGAGTTCGGACCAGCGATCTATGATCGAGCTGCGCGATGTCGCGGGAAGGATATTTATAGCGGCGGATAAGGCACTTTCAAAATCAGTCTGCATTTCTTTTGAGTCAAAACTTCTTACCGCCTTTGCAAGTATGCGCTCAGATGTGCTGGCCAGTATTCCTATTGCCTCAGCAATATGTTGCACTGTACAGAAACATGACTCAATATCTGAGCCCGGGGTTACCCAGAGAGGGATATCGTACTTAACTAGTTCCTTCTTTTCTTCCCACGCATCCACATCGGCATCCGACATAAAATCGCGATCCCGATGCACCATGATGGGGATGCCAAGTTCCTCCCGTAATTGCTTTAAGGCTCGGCCAGAGGGTATGCCGCTGTAGCCAAACGTTGGCCACAGCAGAACCTTTCGTTCCAAGTCTGGCCATTGGGAAAGCAATGCCTTTATTGCTGTCAGATTGCCGTCCTCGGTGAAAAGAAGTAACTCCTTGTCCAAGGCCCCCCATCCCATGCGTAGCCGAATCCTCTCCTCACTGTCAGTTCGCAGGGCGCCGTCATCCATCCAATGGACTGACGTTTGTGGGCCGCATGCGCGAACTAAGTGCGGCGAGTGAGTTGTTACGATGAATTTCGTTTGAGGAAAGGATAGAGACGCCTCTTCGAGAGCTTTGATAAGGGCTTCCTGCGTACTTGGATGAAGATGTGCATCCGGTTCATCAATAAGCAATAGTTTGGGATTAAACTTTAAGAGATATGCAAAAATCTGCACGATTTGCAGGTAGCCGGTTCCGGCCATCTCAAGTGGCCTTCTCTGCAGTGCGTCAGCTCGTCCCGGCTCCTTCATGTTCGGCGTCAAAAACAGCGCATCGATTCTTGCGTCACGCAGGCGGTCAAATTTCACCCAAAACTGCGATCCCGGAAGTACCTTTGAGACCCAAGATGATAACTCGGACAACTCCACGTACTCGGTGTCAGTCCCTGCGCTGCCGCCGACGAGATCGAGTAAGATATGCCTCAGTACGGACCCACCTTCACCAGAGGCCGCTCGTCGGCTTAGAACTGGGGTAGCGAGAACTGTTTCAAATTCTGCTAGTCCAGCTATACCTGGGATGTACGCTGTTGTGGCCTGCTCAGACGTCAACGCTGAGGTAAGTGGACCGGAAATCTCAGCTTTAGCGCCCGCATCATTGCGAGCTGCGCTAATCGCGATCTCTGTGTCGTCTCCTTTGTCGTCAACGAACCCAACGATAATTTTTGGTAGGTCGGATTTATTTTGTAACCGTTTTTTGTGTGCAAGCTCTTGAAAGGCACGGCTAGGGGTGTAATCCATTTGTTCCAGAGAGGCGTTGCCTCTATGGTCTTTCAAAGTAGCACACCTTACGGACCAGTGTAGTGCCTTAAGAATCGACGATTTCCCGGATCCATTACCGCCGACTAATATTGTTATAGGTGATAGAGGAAGTTCTACGCGCTTATCGATCCGCATGAAATTCTGAACATAGATCGACTTTATCATGCTACCCTGACGCCGGCGCTGGAGTGCTGGAGGTTGCGGGTGGACTGATTGTCAACCCCGTTACGCTGAGCACATTAGACTATGCCTTTGATATCAGGACGTCCATTATCGAAGCGTTAAAAAATCAGCTGCCTTTAAATTGATGCCTAGTGCAATCAAATTCAAAAAATCTCAGTTGACGTGCGGGAAGCTGGTAATCGCGCCATAGGTTAATTACACCATCACCAGCGCATCGATCGCCGCCTGCAGGATATGCGCCGCCGCAAGGTTATCCACCCGCTCCGCGCGCTTGGCGCGGCTCATGTCCTGTTCGATCATCACGCGTTCCACCGCGACGGTCGACCAGCGTTCGTCCCACAGCAGAATCGGCAGGCCGAGGTCGGTGCAGTTGCGCGCGAAGGCGCGGGTCGACTGGCTGCGCGGGCTCTCGCTGCCGTCGAGGTTGAGGGGGAGGCCGAGCACCAGCCCCTTGACCTGCTGCGCCGCGATCAGCGCGACCAGCGCCGCCTTGTCCTGCGTGAACTTGGCGCGGCGGATCAGCGTCGCGGGGCTGGCGAAGCTCCAGCCGGCGTCGCACAGCGCGGTGCCGATCGTCTTGCTGCCGAGGTCGAGCCCGAGCAGCCGCCCGCCGTCCGGCAGCGCCTCGCGGAAGACGGCGCGGTCGGGGGTGATCATCGCGACGCCCCGAAGGCGGCGAGGCGGCGCTGCGCATCGGCGCGGACGTTGGCCCAGAACAGGCTGTAGTCGTAGACGTGGTAATTGTTGCCGGGCAGCACGTAGCTGCCGAGATCGGGCGGCGTGCCGATCAGCAGGAAGCCGCGCGGGCCGCAGCGCGCGGGCACCGTGCCGGCGGCGATCGTCGCGCTGCTGAGGTCGGCGCTGGGGTAGAGCGTGCCCTGGTTGGCGCTCGCCGGCGCGGCGGCATCGGCGGTGCCGGTCAGCGGATTGGTGCAGACCATGTCGCTGCCCTTGCGGGGCGCGCCGTCGAAGCCGGTCGTCGCATCGTAGATGTCGGTGATCTGGCGCGGATCGGCGGGCTCGGCGAAACTCTCCCATGACAGCAGGCAGCGCGCCTGATCGGGGCGGGTGCATTGCGGCAGGCCGAGCGCGGCGAGATCGTGCGCCTCGGACACCGGCCAGCCGACGACATAGGCGGCGACGATGCGCCGCGCGATCGGCTTGCCGGCGATCTGCTCGCGCAGCAGGCGGGTGAGGTGGAGCGCGCCCTGGCTGTGCCCGGCGAGGATGATCGGGCGCTTGGGATCGACCTGCGCAACGAAGGCGGCGAAGGCGGCGGCGACGTCGCCATAGGCGAGGTCGAGCGCGCGATTGGCATCGGCGACGCTGGTCAGGAAGGCGCCGAACGTCGCCTGGCGATAGCGCGGCGCCCAGATCTCGCCGGCGGCGTTGAACGCGCTCGCCTGGCCGCGCAGGAAGATCGCGGCGCGCGCGTTGGTCTCGGCATCGTCGAGCGCGGCGTTCCAATGGTCGCGGCCGATGTAGGAGGTCGGGTGGATGAAGAACACCGCCGCCCTGGGCGCGGTCGCGGGCGTGTAGCCGGCGGGCGTCCACAGCGCCGGATTGCCGGCGATGTCGGGCCGGGCGATCCACATCGCGCGCGCTTCATAGCGTTGGGCGTCGACGCGCGGCTGCGCCCTGAACGCCTCCGACGGGACCAGCGCCATGCGCAGGATCTCGACTCCGTACAGGCGATAGGCGAGCGCCCCGGCGATGACGAGCGCGATCAGCGCGGCGAAGACATAGAGGAATTTGCGGGCCAAGCGTGTCGGTGTCCGGGCAGGGCAGGGAGCGCTTCTGATGGACGAGCCCCGCCGAACTGGCAACACGAGGTTGCATCGGCGAAGCTGCCTCTGCTAGCCGCAACCTCATGTCCGTAGACACCGCCACCGTGAAGAAGGTCGCCGCGCTCGCGCGCATCGCGATCACCGACGAGGACGCGAGCCGCCTCGCCCCCGAACTCAGCAACATCCTCGGCTGGATCGAGCAACTGGAGGGGGTCGACACCGCCGGCGTCGCGCCGATGACCGCGGTCATCCCCAACCAGCTGCGGCTGCGCGACGATGTCGTCGATGCCGATCCGCTGACCGGCGGCGGCATCCGCGACAGCCTGATGGCCAATGCGCCGCAGGCCGAACATGGCTTCTTTACCGTTCCCAAGGTGATCGAATAATGGCCGACCTGACCGACCTCGGCGTCGCCGCGATCCGCGACGGCGTGCGCAGTGGCGCCTTCTCCGCGGTGGAGGTCGCCGACGCCTTCATCGTCAAGGTCGCCAAGGCCAAGCCGCTCAACGCCTTCCTCGTCGAGACGCCCGACGCGGCGCTCGCCGCCGCACGCGCCGCCGATGCCGCGCGCGCGGCCGGCGAGACGCTCAAGCCGCTCGCCGGCGTGCCGATCGGGATGAAGGACCTGTTCTGCACCAAGGGCGTCGCGACCACCGCGGCGAGCCATATCCTCGAAGGCTTCGTGCCGACCTACGAATCGACCGTGTCGCAGAATCTGTGGGACGCGGGCGCGGGGATGCTCGGCAAGCTCAACATGGACCAGTTCGCGATGGGCTCGTCGAACGAGACGAGCGCGTTCGGCAACGTCATCTCGCCGTGGCGGCGGCCGGGCAGCGATGCGCCGCTCGCGCCGGGCGGATCGTCGGGCGGCAGCTCGTCGGCGGTGGCGGCGGGGCTGTGCCCCGGCGCGACCGGCACCGACACCGGCGGCTCGATCCGCCAGCCGGCGGCGTTCACCGGCATCAGCGGCATCAAGCCGACCTATGGCCGCTGCTCGCGCTGGGGGACGATCGCCTTCGCCTCGTCGCTGGATCAGGCCGGGCCGATGGCGCGCGACGTGCGCGACTGCGCGATCCTGCTCGAGGCGATGGCGGGCTTCGACGCCAAGGACGCGACCTCGCTGCGGCAGGACGTGCCGCGCTGGGAGGCGGGCCTGTCGGGCAGTCTCGCCGGCAAGCGCGTCGGTGTCCCCAAGGAATATCGCGTCGACGGGATGCCCGAGGAGATCGAGGCGCTGTGGCAGGCGGGGATCGACTGGCTGCGCGATGCGGGCGCGGAGATCGTTGACGTGTCGCTGCCGCATACGAAGTACGCGCTGCCGGCCTATTACATCATCGCGCCGGCGGAGGCCTCGTCCAACCTCGCGCGCTATGACGGCGTGCGTTACGGCCTGCGTGAGCTGCCCGAGGGGGCGGGGTTGCAGGACATGTACGCCGCGACCCGCGCCGCCGGCTTCGGACCGGAGGTGAAGCGCCGCATCATGATCGGCACCTATGTGCTGTCGGCGGGCTTCTACGACGCGTATTACACGCAGGCGCAGAAGGTGCGGACGCTGATCGCGCGCGATTTCGAGCGGGCGTGGGAGAGCTGCGACGTGCTGCTGACCCCGACCGCGCCGTCGGCGGCGTTCGCGCTCGGCGAGAAGTCGGCCGATCCGATCGCCATGTATCTCAACGACGTGTTCACCGTGCCGTCGAGCCTCGCGGGCCTGCCGGCGATGAGCGTGCCGGGCGGGCTCGACAAGCAAGGGCTGCCGCTGGGGTTGCAGATCATCGGCAAGCCGCTCGACGAGCAGGGCGTGCTGAACGCCGGACTGGCGATCGAGCAGCGCGCGGGCTTCACCGCGCGGCCGCAGACGTGGTGGTAGGTGATGCATGTTGCAGAGATCGTCGCAGGCATTTGCGAGGTTCTCGGCATTTTTGAGGGTCTCGCCGGCAAGCTTCGCCGTCGGAATGATGATCGGCCAGCCAGGCGACGCGGAGGCGCTTGCCCGGCAGAGCCGAGTAATCGCCCTAGGACAAAATCATGGGGCAGGAGCGCCGGTATGATGGCCGGACGGGTGCCAGCCCTGATACGAATTGATCGGCAGGAATCGAAATGACGGAATCCAGCTACCGCATCCAGGGCGCCACCGGCGAGTGGGAGGTCGTCATCGGCCTCGAGGTCCATGCGCAGGTCACCTCCAACGCCAAATTGTTCTCGGGCGCGGCGACCGCCTTCGGCGCGGAGCCGAACACGCAGGTCAGCCTGGTCGATGCGGCGATGCCGGGGATGCTGCCGGTGCCGAACATGGAGTGCATCCGCCAGGCGGTGCGCACCGGCATGGCGATCGACGCGGAGATCAACCGCTGGTCGCGGTTCGACCGCAAGAATTACTTCTACGCCGATCTGCCGCAGGGCTATCAGATCAGCCAGCTCTACCATCCGCTGGTCGGCGAGGGCGCGATCGAGATCAGCCCCGACGACAAGAACCCCGACGCGACCAAGACGATCGGCGTCGAGCGCATCCACGTCGAGCAGGATGCCGGCAAGCTGATGCACGACCAGCATCCGACGCGCTCCTATGTCGACCTCAACCGCTCGGGCGTCGCGCTGATGGAGATCGTCAGCCGGCCCGACATGCGCTCGCCGGCGGAGGCGGGGGCCTATCTGCGCAAGCTGCGCGCGATCCTGCGCTATGTCGGCTCGTGCGACGGCAATATGGAGGAGGGGTCGATGCGCGCCGACGTCAACGTCAGCGTGCGCAAGCCCGGCGACGACCTCGGCACGCGCACCGAGACCAAGAACGTCAATTCGGTGCGCTTCGTCATGGCGGCGATCGAATATGAGGCGAAGCGGCAGGTCGAGCTGATCGAGGACGGCGGCCGCGTCGTGCAGGAGACGCGGCTGTTCAACGTCGAGAGCGGCACGACACGGTCGATGCGCTCGAAGGAAGACGCGCACGATTACCGCTACTTCCCCGATCCCGACCTGTTGCCGCTCGAACTCGACGAGGCGTTCCTCGCCGCATGCCGCGCGAGCCTGCCCGAACTGCCCGACGCCAAGCGCAAGCGCTACGAGGCGCTCGGCATCTCCGCCTATCAGGCCGACGTGCTGACCGCCGAGGTCGAGGCGGCGCGCTGGTTCGACGCGCTGCTCGAGGCGGGGGCCAAGCCGGTGGCGGCGGCGAACTGGACGACGTCGGAACTGTTCGGCGCGCTCAACCGCGGCGGGCACGACATCGCCCAGTCGCCGGTGTCGCCCGCGCAGGCCGCCGAGCTGCTCGCGCTGGTCGCCGACGGCACGCTGTCGGGCAGCCTCGCCAAGCAGGTGTTCGAGGTGATGCTGGAGACGGGCGACGCGCCGGCCAAGATCGTCGAGGACCGCGGTCTCAAGCAGACCAGCGACACCGGCGCGATCGAGGCGGTGATCGCCGAGGTGATCGCCAGGAATCCCAACCAGCTCGCGCAATATCGCGGCGGCAAGGAGACGCTGTTCGGCTTCTTTGTCGGCCAGACGATGAAGGCGATGGGCGGCAAGGCCAATCCGGCGGTGGTCAACGACTTGCTGAAGAAGGCGCTGAGCTGAGGCGAGGGGGCTTTGGGCTTTTTTGCGGGGGTGCGAGAGCGGAGGCTGTCGTCGTCTGAGCGGCGTCGTCACCGGATAGTGGTCGGGGCAGGGCAGTAAGTTTCACCAGTGCTCCTGCGTCCGTGTACAGTTTCGGGAGACTGGTTGGACCGGGAAGGTGTAGAACGGGGCATCGTCTGGCTGAGGAGTCGAGGATGCT
>NZ_JBBBDM010000012.1:0-82251 GCF_037120395.1 Sphingomonas kyungheensis | reverse complement strand
AAAGCCCGCCCCCTTCAGACACCTCTCGGCCGGTGAACGTCCAGACCATAATCACAGGCGAGTTTTCGGACGGTCTGGATGGTATTTCGGGATTATGGAAGTAGATCGGTTAGCCGGTTCCACCTGAGACATCAGGAGCCACTTTGGGGTCCGGGTCCTGCGCCTTGCCGGTCGCGGGTGCCACCTTCTGGCTCGGCATAGCGGTGAGATAAGCAACGATCGCATCGACGTCCTTCTCGGCCACTGGCGCCTTATACACCTCACGCATCTTGGTGACGGTCGCCTTCCACTGATCCGCCGATAGCGCAGGCTGGGTCAGCGCCATGCTGGCTGAGTGGCACGAGGTGCAATTGGCATTGATGACGTCGGCGTGCGGACCGTCGGGGTAGGTCGCGTCGTCGGCCGGCAGGTCGACGCTGGTCGAGGCAAGCGAGAAGCCGCGCGCTGACACGCTGGCGGCCGGTGCCGGCTCAGACATCTCGGAGATCGGAACGGGCGCCTTGCGGCTGCTCGGCGCGCCGATCGAGACGAGGATGATGCCGGTCAGGCCGATCAGGCCAGCAGCCATCATGCCGGGAGACGGAGTCTTCATGATTTGCTCGCTCCTCAGGCCGCGATGATGGTGGTGGTTTCAATGTTGCCGCGCATGAACCCGCCGGGATTCCAGATCGGCTTCATCGGCTGAGCGACACCGTTGGTGTTCCAGCAGCGCACCATGATGGGGTTAGGCCCGCGTCTCAGCGGCACCCGCCCGTCCCAGCGCCGGAAGCTGTACCTGCCCTCGTCCGCTCCGAGCGTCGTCCTGTACCAGGTGCGGCCACCGTCCGACGACACATCGACCTTGGCGACGCCGCAATCGCCGCCCATTGCGATGCCGCCGACCGGGATCGACGCTTCATAGGCGATCGCCTGACCATCGGGCAGGCTGGTCATCCAGCTACGCGGGATCATGCGATTGATCGGTACGGTCGGGAAGTCCTTGGCACCGGGCGCGACATTCGCGCCGGGTGTCGCGGGGATCTTGTAGGCCTTGGCCATCCAATACTGGTCGTCAGGGCCGGGCAGTACCTCGATCGCGTTCAGCATCTTGACCCAATAGGTCGAGTACCAGCCCGGCACGATCAGCCGGCAGGGAAAGCCGTTGAGGAGCGGCAGTTGCTCGCCGTTCATGCCGAAGGCGATCATGACCTCGCCGTCGCGGGCATGGTCGATGTCGAGTGCCTTCTCGAAGTCAGGAGCGCCCGCCACGACCGGCTGATCGAGAGCGCCGAAGCGCACCTGCACCGCGCCTGCCTTGACCCCGGCGAGGTCGAGCACGTCGCGCAGGCGAACGCCGAGCCACTTGGCGTTGCCCATCGCGCCATTGCCCCATTGCGCGCCGGCGACGCGCGGCTGGAACAGCCCGCGGCTGTTGCCCGAGCACTGGTTCACCGCCGCCATCTCGACCCGTGGAAGGCGCAGCAGCTGAGCGAGGCTGATCGACAGCGGCCGATTGACGTGGCCGAAGACGTTGAGGCGGAAACTTTCGACGTCGATCGAGGTCGGTATGTCGGCCCAGTGCCAGCGGACGAAGAACTGGTCGTTGGGCGTGAACACCGACTTGTCGAAGACCTCCATCGGCGTCTCCAGCAAGGGTGGATGGACGCGCTGGAGGATCATGCTGCCCTTGCCGGGAAAGGCGCTGGTCATCGGCCGCTCGGCATTGCCGCCGGGCAGCTTCAGGTCGACGAGCTGCTGCGCCAGTGCCGGCGCGGCGGCAAGGCCGGCGGTGCCGAGCGCGGCATGGCTGAGGAAGCGGCGACGGCTGGTCTCACTCGCCAGCCCGGCGTCGAAATTGTCCATGACAAGGCTCTCCTGTGGCCAGTCACGCTGGCGGATCAAAGGGGCATTCTGCAAGTGATCGGACCGGCTGATCCGATCATCATGGCGGATCAGTTCGGGGTGGCGATGCAGGGCGAGACGAACAGGTTGCCCCGCCATGCACCGGCTAGCGTCTTGGCACCGACCAGCAGCCACATCGCCGCGAGCGCAACCGTCAGCACCGTGCCGACGATACCGAAAAACATAAGGTTCAGCGTCGTGCCGAGGCGGAAGGTGGCGACGGTGTAGACGCCGAGCGGGAAGGTGTAGCCCCACCAGCCGAGGTTGAACGGCACGCCCGCGCGCCAGTAGCGGATGGTGATAAGCGTCGCGAGCGCCAGCCACCACAGGCCGAAACCCCAAAGGCAGAGCCCGGCGACAACGCCGATCCCCTGCGCGACGGTGCCGACGCCGGCTAGCCCGTGCGCGGTGAGGATCGCCGGCGCATCCGCGCCGAGCACCAGCATGCCCAGAGCACCCGTGCCGATCGGCCCCAGCGCCAGCCAGGAAGATGCCGCCATGCTTTCATGCGGCAACTTGTGGAGTGCCATGCGCAGGATGAGGATGGCGAGGATGCCAAACGCGACCGGCACCGAATAGGCCCACAGCACATAGGAGGTCGCGAGCGTCACTATCTGCGCGTGGGGATCGGTTAGATGCGGCGCGAGCAGCCCGCCGCTGGCGCCCGCCACTTCGGCAGCGACGACCGGCAGCAGCCATACGGCGGTCATGCCGTCCAGGCTGTGCTCGTGGCGGGTAAACATCAGGTAGGGGATCAGCACGCCGCAGGCGAGCGACATGGCGACGTCGATCCACCACAGGACGTGTGCGACCGGCACAATGCCATCCCCGAACCGCGCGATGCCGAAGGCGAGGCAACCGTTAATGATTGTCGCCAATCCCATTGGGATGGTCCCGATAAACATCGACACGGTGTTGTGCCCGAAGATGCGCCTCGCCTCGTGCCCGAACATGGTCCAGCGCGCGCCATAGAGACCGGCGAACAGCGCGAAGAGCGCGATGTTGAAGAACCACAACACCTCGCCAACCGGCTTTAGCGAGGGGCCGATGCCGGGCACCTGCGGCAGCGCGAGCGCGAGGATGCCCGTGCCCATCGTCGCGGCGAACCAGTTGGGCGTGAACTGGCGGATCATCTCGCGGGGGTGATCGAGCCGGCTGAGCGGCTTGAAGCCGCTTAGAACGGAGTGCGTGTCGGCAGTCATGCGACCTGCTCCTTGATAAGGTCCGTCAGCGCGTCGGCCGCGCGGGTGCGATAGCGTTCCTTGTGGCGCAGCGCGTGGAAGGCGCGGTCGGGCAGCCCGAGCGGCAGCTCGACCAGATCACCGGCCTTGAGCGCGCGTGCGACGACCAATCGCGACAAGACGGCAACGCCGGCACCAGCCTCGACCGCGGTACGCACGGCCTCGTTGGACGGCAGCGTCATCGCGACGGTCAGCTGGGCCGGATCAAACCCGCGCGTTCGCAGTACGTCCTCGAAGGTCGAGCGCGTGCCCGAACCCTGCTCGCGGACGATCCAGCGTGCAGCGCGAAGCCAGTCCTCGTCGACGCGCCCGGCGTCCTCGCGGCCGACCAGCACCATCGGGTCACGCCCGACATTCCAGTGGGCGAGCGCCGGTTCGTCCACCTCGCCCTCCACGAAACCGAGCTCCGCCGCGCCGCTCAGGACCTGCGCTGCCGCACCTTCGGTGTTGTCGATCGCCAGTTCGACCGCGATCTGCGGGTGGCGTTCGTGGAAGGCGGCGAGCTTTGCCGGCAACCAGTAGCTCGCGATCGTCTGGCTTGCGACGATCCGCAACGAACCACGGGCAAGCCCGGCATAGTCCGCCAGCATCGTCTCGGCATGCGCTGCCCGCCCCAGCACCGCGCGCGCTTCCTCCAGAAAGCCGCGGCCTGCTTCGGTCAGCTGGATGCCACGCCCGACACGGTGAAACAGAGGTATCCCGTAGCGCGCTTCGAGGGCCGCGACCGCGCCGGAGGCAGCAGACTGCGTGACATTCAGCGCTTCCGCTGCCTTGGTGACGTGTTCGCGCTCGGCGACACCGACGAAGATTCTGAGCTGCTCCAGGGTCATGCAGCTTATATCGCGCAATCTGATCGATACGACCAACCGTTTGATCTGTTTATTCCAATCTGGATATCGGAATGATCGGCAGCCTTTCGTCTGTGATGGTCTCCAAGACGTGAAGCAATACGCGCATGCGGCGCGTTTGATCGTCCATGACCGATATGATCGAGCGCAGTTCCGATCCCTACAACGCCGAGCCAATGCCAAGTGCGTTGATCGAGCGGTTCCTGACGCCGCAGGCGCTGTTCTACGTGCGCAGCCACGGGGCGGTGCCCGACCTGCCCGCTGATCATCGGATCGAGGTGAGCGGGAGGGGCATGGCGAGCCGCTTCTTATCGGTGGAGGAACTGAAGAACGCGTTTGCCACACGCACGGTGACGGCGGTGCTCCAGTGCGCCGGCAACCGGCGCACGGATCTCCAGCAGGTCGCCAAGACCTCCGGCGACCCGTGGGACGTTGGCGCGATCGGCAATGCGCAGTGGACCGGCGTACGACTGTCCGACGTGCTGGATGCCGTCGGTGCGCCGGATGCGTCCGACCTGTTCGTAGCATTCACCGGCGCGGACGAGGTGGACGTCGAAGGCGAGGAAGCATTGTTCGGGGTCTCGATCGCCATGGACAAGGCGCGGCAACCCGACGTCCTCATTGCCTGGGCGATGAATGGCGAGCCGCTGACGCCCGAACACGGCGCACCGCTCCGCATGGTGATACCGGGCTATGCCGGGGTGCGAAGCGCCAAATGGCTGACACGGATCGAGGTGCGCGACACGCCATCCGACGCACCGATCCAGGCACACGACTACAAGCTCTTTCCTGCCGATGTGACGAGCAACACCGTCGACTGGAGCCAGGGTCTGACCATCAATGCCATGCCGCTCAACGCCGCGATCTGTGCGCCCGGCTCTGGCGAAAGCCTGCCGGCCGGGGAGGTGCGGATCGAGGGTTATGCCATCGCCTATGATCGCCGCATCTCGCGCGTCGAGGTGTCGGTAAACGGTGGTCGCGACTGGCAACAGGCGACTTTTGCCGATGATCCGGAGACCCATTGGGGTTGGCGACGCTGGACCCTCGACGCCACGCTCGCCAAGGGTCGCCAGCACCTCGTCGTGCGCGCCTTCGACGAGGCTGGACAGGGACAGCCCGAACGGCCGGACACGATGTGGAACTTCGCCGGCTATCTGTGCACCGCCTGGCATCACGTGCACGTGCTGGTCGAATGATCGAAGCGTCAGCGGCATCGGACATCGGCTTCTGGATCGATGCGATCGGGCGGCTGGTGGTGGCGACTGCGGCCGGGATGGTACTTGGTTGGGAACGCTCGCGCGAGAACCGGCAGATCATGGGCTTGCGGACACTGGGTCTGGTCGGTCTGGCGAGCTGCATCGCCGTGCAGGCGATCGTGCATAGTGGCTTGCCGAACGTGAACGCCGATGCCGCAGGACGGGCGATGCAGGGCATTCTGTCCGGCGTCGGCTTCATCGGTGCCGGCGCGGTGCTGCGGGTCGGTCAGGGTCAGGAAGTGCATGGACTGGCGACCGCCGCGTGCATCTGGGTCACCGCCACCATCGGCGCGGCAGCAGGGTTGGCGGTGTGGCCGCTCATCATCGGCGGGTTGAGCCTTGCGATGCTCGTACTGTTCGTGGGCGCTCCGCTCGAACGCCGCATCCGCGAGCGGGCCAGGCTGACGCCAGCCGAGGCCGACAGGAAGGACGCCGAACGAAAGCCGTGATCGCGCTGGACAGCCCGGTGCCTGTCGGCGCCGGGAAGCGGCAAGGCGCTATCAGGACAGCAGCGCGGCACCTGCCTGGCGCCGGACTTCATCGGCGATCGGATGCAGCTCGGCCGCGGGGCGCTCGCCCACCACACTGTAGCCGATCCCGTCGACCGCCCATGTGATCCGGCCCATGGTCCCGCTGGACGTACTGGTCATGCTCGCGGTCTTGTCGATCTGCATGGGCCTCGTCAGCACCGCGAGTTTCGACGCTTGTGGTCCATCGTAGAGGAGCAGCGCCGCAGGGCCGTGGGGTGTCGCGACCAGTCGCCCTCCGCCATAGCGGTAACCGGCTGTGCTGAGGTCCGGGATGGTCACGCGCTCACCCAGTCGGGCGGAGGTCCACCGGATCAGCATGGCGCGCTGGTCGGGGCCGATTTCCGCCGGTCGTATCCGGTCGGCGGCATAGACACGGAAATTGTCACTCGCCTCGTTGGCCAGCGCCGCGATGCCCGCGCGAGGTTCGCCGCTCCACCGCGCGCTCGACCAGCCCCCGCCAAACCCGACCGCCACGAGAAGCGACGCGGCGATGGCGAGTTGCCAACGCGGTTGGCGTTGCCGTCCCCTGATGGCTGCGACGCGCATCGTCGCCGGGATCGGTTCATCCGCGATGGGAGCGAACAGCGATGCAAGGGCTCGCGCCTGCTCCGCCTGCTCCCGCAAACGGGCATGCACGTCCGGCTGGCCTTCAAGGTAAGCGTCGACCAGGCGCTGCCGCTCGGGCGACAGCCTGCCATCGATCCACGCGGCCAGATCGTCCTCGCCGATCGGGCTGGTCATTGCACGCTCCTCAATCGCGGCCGTTCACCCTCCCGGAGGAGCGTCGCCAGACGGTCGCGCCCCCGCGATATGCGCGACATCACCGTGCCCAGCGGCACCCCGACGACGGCAGCGACCTCCGCATAGGGCAGCCCCTCAACCGAGACGAGGAGCAGCACCGTTCGCTGTTCCTCAGGCAACGCATCAAGCGCGTGCAGCAGGTCGCGGTGGTGCAGGCCTGTATCCTGATCGGCCGGGCGGCCGAGCGCAGCGTCGTCCACGAGGTGGAGCGGAACCGCCGTGCCTCGCCGGTTATGCTGCCGCTGATGGTCGACCAACAGGTTGTGCAGGATCGTATAGACCCACGGGCGCACCTCCACGCCGCGTCGCTGTCGCCAGCGCCCGACTGCGCGCTCGAGGCAATCCTGCACCACGTCATCCGCCATCGCCCGATCGCGCAACCACGATCGGGCATAGCGGCGCAGGCCGGGGATCAGGGGTTCGATCGCGGCGGCAAGCGGGTCCATCTCAGTCGCGCTGCACCTGCACGATGCGACCCGGCGCGCCGTTCACCACCTCCGCGACAGCCAGAAAGCGCCGGGGCGCCGCGGTGCTGCCCTGAACGATCTGCCGGATCGGCCCCGATGCGTTGACGATCGCCGCACCTGCCGGGTTGCTCATGAAGTTCGCAAGCGGCTCTACCGCACCGCTGCCGTCCGCGTTGGCGGTCAGCACGAGCATGTAAGGCTTTTTGGGCTGCAAACCGGTAACGGCACTTTGCACGACCTGGATGATGCCCTGGTCGAAGAGGGTGATGCTGCTTGCCGCACCATTGCCGCCAACCGGCCCCATGGTCAGATGCACCGCCTTGCCGGCCGTACCGAGCGGTTGGAGATTGTCGGTGCCGGGGCCTGTCGGGACAGCGTTCGGCACATAGGCGATCGCCTGCGGTGCCTGTCCGACCGGCACGGTGGCGACCACCTTGTTGCCTGTGGTGTCGATTGCGGCGAGTTCATCGGCATTCTCCAGCCCGACATAGATGCGCCGGCCGTCGCCCGATGGCCAGACGCCGTGCGGCATCTTGCCGACCGGGATGGTGGCGACGGGCGCGAAATCGGACGTGCGGAACACCTTCACCGCGTTTTCCCCGCCTACCGTGACGTACGCGAACTGTCCCCTGACCGTGCGGGCGAAGTTGACGTGATTGGTGATCGGCCCGGTATCCAGCACCTTGAGGATTGCGAAGGGTGGCCTGGCATCGAATGCGACCGTCTTGCCGATGTCCTTCAGCGTGAACCACACCTGCTTGCCGTCCGGCGTCGCGGCGATGTTGGGACAGAATGGGCTCGGCTGTGCCACCTGTCCGACCTGCGCGTGGGTTGCGACATCGAACACGGCCAGCACCGGATTGAACGACGAACAGACATAGCCGTATCGGCCATCGGGCGAGAAGATCGTCATACCCGGACCACCGGGCGTCTTGATGCGCCCGGTTTCCTTGTACGTCGTAGGGTCGAGCACGGCGATATAGTCCTCGCCGCGGACGGTGACCCAGACTTCCTTGCCGTTCGGTGTAAAGAACGCCTCGTGCGGACTGCGCCCGACATAAGTCGTATGCTTGACGGTGTTGGTGGCGGTGTCGATCCACGACACGGCGTTCGATGCGATCGACACGACCGCGAGGGTCTTCCCGTCCGGCGAGAAGCCGAGTCCGTGAACCAGCACCTGCCCCTTGTAGAGCGGTGAAAAATTCATCGGCTGCGGATCGCCAAGCTTGATGACGCCGAGCAGCCGGTTGTCGGCCGGGTCCGTCACCGACACCGTGTTGGAGAATTGTTCGGATGCATAGACGCGGTCGCGGTGGCTGACAGGCACGTCCCTGGCGTTCCACGGCGCCTGCTGGGCCATGGCGATGCCCGGTGCGGCGCTTATCAGCAAGGCGGCCGAGCGCAGGATGGTCCGGATCATGTCAGTGCTCCATATGGCTGTGGTGGTCACCGCCCTGCGTCGGGGCTGGCGTCGAAGGGGGTAGCGGCTGACCGATCGCCAGCTTCATGGCGGCGATCTCCTGCTGCTGATCGATGATGATCTCCTGTGCGATGCGCTTGAGCTGCTCGTTATGACCGTAGCGCAGCTCCGCCACCGCCATATCGATGGCGCCCTGATGGTGCGGAAGCATCATCGCGACGAAGTCGCGGTCGACGTCGCCGGACGGCTTGACCATCATGCCCGCCATCATCCGGTCCATCGCGGCAGACACCATGCTGGCGTAGCCATCGGCAGGGGCGGCCGCGGCTGCGCCGGTGAGCAGGGCTAAAGCAGTCAGACCCAGCATCCAGTTTCGTCTATGCATAAGCCTCCGGCGCATCGGTCTCGAAAGCGTAGACGATGCTCGTCGGGGTTTATTCCATGGGCGAGCCAATTATTTATCTTCACCAAAACAACGGTCTCATCGTGACCCTGCCGTGGTTGACCAGGTCGCCGTCGGACAGCATATGCTCGGGCACGGCGATGGATTTCCGCCGGGCCATTCGGCCGAACCGCCCTCGCAAGGGCCGATGATTCCTACCAGGCGCCGCAAGGCAGCAAGGAGGAATCGTGCACGCGACGTTTCGCAATCTCTACGACCAGTTCAACATGGCAGCGTTCATTCGCGAGCGCCGCACCCATGCCATGTCGGTGCTGCGGTGGACTTTGATTCTGGTCCCGATGGCCGCAGCGGTGGGAACGCTCTGCGCGGCCTTCTTGTGGAGCCTCGATGCCGTAACCCGGCTTCGCTATGCCTTTCCCTGGCTGCTCTACCTGCTGCCGATCGGCGGGTTCTTGGTCGGACTGCTCTACCATCTGACAGGGCGTTCGGTCGAAGGCGGCAACAACCTCATCGTCGAGCAAATCCACGAACCGGGGGGCGGTGTGCCGCTGCGCATGGCCCCGCTCATCCTCTTCGGCACGGTCGTGACGCACCTGTTCGGGGGATCGGCGGGGCGTGAAGGCACCGCCGTGCAATTGGGCGGCAGTCTTTCCAGCGGGTTTGGGCGCGCCCTCAAGCTGGATGTGGAAGCGACACGCACCCTCCTTATGACCGGAATCGCGGCGGGCTTCGGCGCGGTCTTCGGGACGCCGATCGCGGGCGCGGTCTTTGCACTGGAGGTTCTGGCGATCGGCCGGGTCGAGTATCGCGCGCTAGTACCGTGCCTAGTCGCGGCACTGGTGGGTGACTGGACCTGTCTTGCCTGGGGCATTCATCACGGCGCCTACCATGTCGATGCGATGGTGCCGGTCGACGCGTTGCTCGTCGCCAAAGCCGGCGTCGCGGGCGTTGTATTCGGATTGGTCGGGCTGGCCTTTGCAGAGGCCAACCATGCGCTCGGCGGATGGCTGAAGCGCGTGATACCCTATGGCCCACTACGACCCGCTATCGGTGGTGTCGCCGTGATCGCGCTGGTCTGGCTATTTGGCACGCGAGACTATCTCGGCCTGGGCACGCTGGCGGCAACGCCGGGCGACCTGACCATTGCCAGCTTTTTCGGCCCCGATACGCACCCGTGGAGCTGGGCGCTGAAGCTGCTCTTTACCGTCGTTACCCTGAGCGCTGGCTTCAAGGGCGGAGAGGTGACGCCGCTGTTCTTCATTGGCGCGGCGCTCGGCAATGCGCTCGCGCCCATGTTCGGAGTGCCGACAGGGGTTTTCGCGGCGATCGGTTTCGTCGCGCTGTTCGCGGGCGCGGCCAACACGCCGCTGGCTTGCACGTTCATGGGGATCGAGCTGTTCGGCGCGGCCTATGCGGTGCCGATCGCAGTCGCGTGCTTCGTCGCCTATCTCTGCTCAGGCCACAACGGCATCTACCTGTCGCAGCGCGTCGCCGTGCTTAAGGTGCCTGCCGCACACCTCACACCCGACGCCACCCTGCGCGATGCCCGCACGCGCCGCGCTTCTCGCCGGCGCGCGCGCGCCTGATCCCGCTTCCTGTCGAAAGCTCTACCATGCCCGACCTTTTCACCGTTCAGCACCGCGAAGTCGGGATGCTGCGCATCTATCTGAAGCCGTCCGACAAGATCGGCCCGCGTCGCTTCTGGGGGGCAAAGCCGCTCTATCGCGAGCTGATTCGCACCGCGAAGGCGGACGGCATCATCAACGCCGTCGCGCAAAATACCCATTACGGCTTCAGCAATCACGAACCGATCCGGGAGAACGGCTCGGAAATTGCCGATCCGCATCTGACGATCTGTGTTGAACTGGTCGGTGATCGCGATCAGCTCGACCTCTTCTGTCGCCGGCATGGAGATCTGATCGGCGACAAGGTGATCGTCTACAAACGACTGGAGCATTGGACTATCACGCGCAAAACTGAGCTAACCAGAGCCTGATCGGCGTTCCCGTAAAGGAAGGGCGAGAGATTGGCGGGCGTCGACCGGTGAGTTTCCTTTCACCTCAAGTACGGCGCTTTCCCAAAATCCGTTCCCAAAACCATTTTCCCGAAATTGCCCTACGGACATGGAGTTTCGGGAAAGGCAGAATGGCCACGATAGGTCTTGGCCAAAAGCTCCATCTGACGATCCCCCCTGCCCGCCCCTCCCGCAGACTGCTTCCTTGGCTGACCCGATCCCGGTGCCTTTTGGGTATACCCTGAGGGTACCAAGGTGGGCAGGTCTCTTTTCCGTAGTAAACGTGCTTCAAAAAGCAGGGGTCATTTTTGAGCAAAGTCCTTTTAGGCTCTAGAAGTATCGAGGACCATAGAGCACCTACCCTATCAAGACCCGCTACTGTGGAGCGCCCGTCTTAGGGTCAGGACCCATTGATGTGAGCGTCGCGATCTGATTCAGGCTCCGCGAGGAGACCGGGATGAGCGACCTTTTTGGGCTGACGGACGAGCAGATTCAGCGGCTGCGGCCGTTTTTTCCCAAGAGCCACGGCAGGCCTCGGGTGGATGACCGGCGGGTGTTGAGCGGCATCGTCTTCGTCAACCGCAATGGGCTGCGCTGGCGAGATGCGCCCAGCGCCTATGGTCCTCACAAGACGCTGTACAATCGATGGAAGCGCTGGGGCGAGCGAGGCGTGTTCACGCGCATGATGGAGGGGCTGGCTGCGGGCGATGCAGAGCCGAAGACCGTTATGATAGACGCAACATACCTGAAGGCGCACCGCACGGCATCGAGCCTACAGGTTAAAAAGGGGATCTCGGCCGCCTGATCGGACGCACGAAAGGCGGCATGAACACCAAGCTTCATGCCGTCGCCGACGCGAACGGCCGCCCCTTGAGCTTCTTCATGACCGCCGGGCAGGTTAGCGACTACACCGGTGCGGCAGCCCTGCTGGACGACCTGCCAAAAGCGCAGTGGCTGCTCGGCGACCGCGGCTACGACGCCGATTGGTTCAGGGACGCTCTCCAAGCCAAAGGCATCCAGCCATGCATCCCGGGCCGACGATCGCGCAACTAGCCGGTCAGATACGACAAGCGCCGTTACCGGCGTCGAAGCCGCATCGAGATCATGTTCGGCCGCCTCAAAGACTGGCGGCGCGTTGCCACACGCTACGATCGCTGCCCCACGGCCTTCTTTTCCGCCGTCGCCCTCGCTGCCACCGTCATCTTCTGGCTGTGATCAACGAGTCCTGACCCTAGGGTGCCGACCGCTCCGCTATTTTGCGGCCAGCAGGGTAAACTTGTGAATTTGCGGCGGTTCAGAAAACAGTTCTTCTGCCTTGTCCATCAGTGCGGCGGCAACCTTGCCGTCAAGGTGAGCCTGCCGATCCTCCTCTGTGTCGAACGTATCGAAGATCGCGTACGCACCGGGACCTTCCTCGATCGCATACCAGGTCAGAGTGCCCGCCTCAGCTTGAACGAGCGGCAATGCCGAGGTCAGGAAATTGGCGACATCACGCTCTTTTCCGGGCTTGGCCTTCAGTGGTACATACAGGGCAAGTTTGGGCATAAATGACTCCTCAAGTGAAACCGACAGTCATTATTCGGCAAAGTAACGGAAGAGCGGGCCGGTACGTTCCCCATGAGGCGGAGCACACGCGGCCCCGCCTCCTCGTCGAAATCAGAACTGCTGTGCGGTCGGCCGGATGACGATCGCGTTGACGTCGACGTCATCAGGTTGTTCGACAGCGAACGCGATAGCACGCGCCACCGACGCTGCAGGGATGGCCTGCTTGTAGAAGTCGAGTACCGTCTCGGCAGCCGTGCCCGACGTCGTGAACTTCAAGTCGCTTTCGACGGCTCCGGGCTCGATAGACGTGACACGGACCTTTTCGCCCACCTCCTGGCGTAGGCCCTCGCTGATCGCGCTGACGGCGAACTTGGTGCCGGAATAGACCGTGCCGCCCGGGGCGAAGACCTTGATGCCGGCGACCGAACTCAGGTTGATGATGTGGCCGCTGCCCTGCTCCAGGAAGCCGGGAAGAGCCGCGGCGATGCCGTAGAGCGTGCCCTTCAAATTGACGTCGATCATCTGGTCCCACTCGTCGGTGTTGACCTCGGCCATCGGACGGATCGGCATCAGACCGGCGTTGTTGATCAGTACTTCGAGACGGCCGAAGTCGGCGACGATCGCGGCGACGACGGACTGGACCGCCGACTTGTCAGTGACGTCGAGCGCATAGGCGCGTGCCGTTCCGCCGTTCTCGGCGATCTGCGCAACGACCTCGTCGAGCTTGTCCTTGCGCCGTGCGGCGATGGCGACCTTCGCACCGCGTTCGGCGAGAAGACGCGCGGTCTCGGCGCCGATGCCGGTGCTCCCGCCGGTGATGAGAACAACCTTGCCTTCGATACCTTTGGTCATGACTGTGTTTCCTTCACTTCAGATGTTGATTTTTCGCTGGGTCGCGGCCCCGCGCCAGCGGTAGCCGCGTGGATGAACGAGGCCCATAAGGCCCGCGCGAAGCGCAGGTGCCAACAGGCCGATCATCCGCAGCTCCTCTACGTAGAACGGTTGTGCCAGCAGCGCCGACCCCACCCATTCTTTAAGCTTGCCCATGGCAGCACCCTTAGGTCGCGGAGATGGGGTTGAGGACAAACGCGGCGCGCTCGGCCAGATCGCCGATCTGAGAGAGGTAGTTTTGGAAGTGGGGCGTCGCGCGGTGGGCGGTAACCGCATCCGCGTCCGCGTACAGCTCGTCGAGGACGAAGCGGTTCGGATCGCTCTGGTCCTGCCAGAGATCGTAGCGCAAATTGCCCGGTTCGGCACGGCTTGGCTTTAGCATGGCGTCGAGCAGAGCGCGCAGGCGGTCGACGGTATCCGCACGGGCGGTTAGGACGGCGACGATCTTCACGTTGGCGGTCATGGCACCATATCCTGTCCTGGTTATATCCGAAGCGGGGCGCATCCTGAGCGCCCCGCCCGTCATCCTGGTACTCACGCAGCGGCGCGATCGAGGGCTTCGATCAAAGCGTCGGCCATGGCTTGGTCCGACGCCGGATTCTGACCCGTGATCAGCTCCCGGTCCACGACGACATTCGAAGCGAAGTTCTTGTCGGTGACAGAGACGTCGCCACCGGCCGACCGCAGCGCCTTTTCCATGTCGAAGAAGAGCTCGCCCTTCAGCACTTGCTCCTCGGCGATCTTCTCCTCGCTCGCCGAGAAGACGGTCATGCGGTAGCCTGAGTAGATCCAGTCTCGCGCCAGGTCGGCCGCCCCGGCGTCATCGCCTTCCTCCAGCGCCTTGCGGAAGGCCGGAGCATCGTCGAGCGTAGAAACAACGACCACCGGTCCGTGGCAGAGGAGCGCGGTCGGCTTGGCCGCCGCGTGGAAGTGACGGAGGATCGTGCCCGCATCGCGGTCCTGCATCAGATCGACGATGGGCGCGTGACCTCCCGGCACGAACACGCCAACGAAGCCGTCCAGACCCTCGTCGACGACCGATTTCAGCGTGCGGACGTCGTTCATGGCCGGGTGGCTGGCGAAGAAGTCCTTGGCGCGCTGGTATGCCGCCTCATCACCGCCAAAGTGGTCCTTCGTGTCGGAACCGGCGTCGATGTGCGACTTGGTCCCATTGGGCGTGGCGAGAACAATATCATAGCCGGCGTCGAGCAGTGCCAGCGCGGGGACTGCCGTTTCGTTGAGATACTGACCGACCGTTGCGGTACTGCCGCCACGCAGACCGAGCTGTGTCGCGTTCGATCCAAGAACGAGAACCTGACCCTTGCTCATCTGAACCTCCATGTTCGCGGCGCCTGTCGCCGTTGGATGGGAAATGGGCCTCGTTGATATATTCTAGAAGTTTATCTTTCTAATGTCAGATATACGTCTGACAGGATGACTGCATGCGCTACGATCTGAACCTGCTGCCGATCTTCGTCGCGTTGATGGAGGAGCGCAGCGTCACGCGGGCCGCCGAGCGAATGGGCATGACACAGCCCGCCCTGTCTAATGCCCTATCGCGTCTACGACTGATGCTTCAGGACCAACTGTTCGTCCGCGAGCGCTACGGCATCCAGCCGACCCCGATCGCGCTTGAACTCTCACCGCTGATCGCCGAGGCACTCGCCCAGCTCGACGACGCGGTCCTCGGTCAGCAGGCCTTCGACCCCGCACAGGCCGAACGGCTCTTCACGATCGCGCCAAACGGCTATGTCGAGTTCGTCCTCGTCCCCGCTATCGTGGCGCGCTTGGAGAAGGTCGCCCCCAGCATAAAGCTTCGTCTGACGCCCTACGGGAACGATCTTGTGGAAACAGGCGTCGTGTCAGGCACGACGGCGCTCGTGCTGGGCCGCATCGTCGATCCGCCCGACAACCTCGTCGTCCAGCACCTGATGGACGAAGGGCTCGCCTGCGCCGTCCGTGCCGACCATCCGGGCGTCGGCGATGTCATGACGCGCGAGCAGTTCGAGACGATGAAGCATGTCAACATCGTGCCGCCCGGACGGATGCGCGCCGGGCTGTTCCAGGCGCTGGCGCAACAGCAGCTGAAGCGCGACGTCGCAATCTCCGTGACAAACTTCTTCGCGGTAGCCGAGATGGTGGCGGTGACCGACTATTGCGCCACCTTGCCCTCGCTCATCTGCAGGCGGCTGATGCACGACCCCCGGCTGAAGATCCTGCCGGCTCCGGTCGACCTTGGCAGCTTTCCCGTGGAAATGGCTTGGCACGTCCGCTATCGGCATGATCCCGCACACCGCTGGCTACGGGCTCTGATCGGCGCGGTCATCACCGACCTCACGGGGAAGACGGCAGCGGCAGCCACGCCGTCGCCAGCCTGAGGACGATGTCTAACCGCTACGTCGCTTGTGCGTATCCCGTAGGTGACAAAGTTCGCTATACAGCCCCTGACGATAGGATTTATCATGCGCGCAATCGGCTACCAGCAGCCCGGAACGATCGATCGCACGGAAGCTCTCGTCGATATCGAACTTCCCGATCCCAACGCTACAGGCCGTGATCTCCTCGTCGAGGTCAAGGCTGTCTCGGTAAACCCTGTTGACACGAAGGTGCGCGCTGGCTTGGGTTCGATCCACGGTGATTGGCGTGTCCTGGGTTGGGATGCCGCCGGTGTCGTTCGCGCTGTTGGCCCTGAAGTGCGCGGTTTCGAACCGGGCGACGAGGTGTTCTACGCGGGCAGCATCGGCCGCGAAGGCACCAACGCCGAGTTGCACCTGGTCGACGAGCGCATTGTCGGGAAGAAGCCGGCCAGCCTCGATTGGGCAGAGGCAGCGGCGTTGCCGCTGACGGCGATAACCGCGTGGGAGGCCCTCTTCGAGCGGTTGTCCGTGCGTACTCCTGTAGCCGGTGCAGCACATGCGCTGTTGATTGTCGGGGGTGCCGGCGGGGTAGGCTCGATGGCAATCCAGCTTGCTCGCCAAGTGCCCGAGCTGATCGTCATTGCGACAGCCTCGCGCCCTGAAACGCAGGCCTGGGTGGCCGAGCTCGGTGCGCACCATGTCATCGATCATCGCCAGCCGCTGGCTCGGCAAGTGGCGAATTTGGGCATTGGCGCGCCGGCTTTCGTCTTCTCGACCACGCACACCGACGAGCATATCGAGCAGATCGCCGAGCTGATCGCCCCGCAGGGACGTTTTGCGCTCATCGACGACCCCAAGACGCTCGATGTCGTACCGTTCAAACGCAAGTCGGTGTCGACCCACTGGGAGTTTATGTTCACCCGGTCCATGTTCGAGACCGCTGATATGGAAACGCAGGGTCAGATCCTGTCGACCATCGCCAGCCTCGTGGACGCCGGCGACGTGCGCACCACCCTCACCGAACGGTTCTCCCCCATCAACGCCGCGAACCTCAAGCGCGCGCACCAGGCGCTTGAGAGCACTACCGCACGCGGCAAGATCGTCATTGAGGGGTGGCAGTGATGCGGTTCACGCTCACCCGCAACGTCCGCCGCGCCCGCGGCCCCCGCTGCACCAACTGAAAGGGACCAAGCCTCGGCGTTATCGATGCCAGCCATGTGCGGTTGGGGGCGTCGCTTTCGCTGGGTCACTGATATCTACAATCATAAAAGACCGTGATGTCTTGAGATAGCAGACGCGGTCCTCGGGTGAAAACTCGGGACGTCTGCTAGCTCGGCCTCTCACCAATCGGTGCCACGAGCGGGGAGTGCTTCGGCTAAGAAGTCAATCCACGCCCGCGTCTTGGCGGCGGGGCGCCGCGTCGGGTGTGTGATGGCATATGCCGCTCCCAGAATCATAGGCGGCTCGTCCAGCTCAAGCTCGCTCAATTGGCCGGCGCGAAGCGCCTCTGCCGCAATAAAGCGTGGCCCATAGACCAGCCCTTGGCCCGCGATGGCAGCGCGAACCAAGGCCTCGCCATTGTCGGAACACATCGATCCTGAGATCGGCACCTTGATCGTCCCGTCTTTGCCGAACGCCCACGATGTCGTTCCTGCAAGCGACGCGTTGGTGTGGCCCAGACAATCGTGATCGCCGAGATCGGCCAGGCGGGTTGGCGTTCCCCGCCTCGCCAAATAAGAGGGGGCGGCACTTAACACGACGCGCATCGCCACGAGCTTGCGGGCAACAAGCGCACTGTTAACGAGGCGCCCGATCCGTACGGCGACATCCCAACGTTCTTCCAGCAGGTCGACGTAACGATCGTTGAAGCCCAGTTCGATCGTCACCTCGGGATGACGTTCGGAGAAAGCAGGGATGAGTGAGGCAAGGTGCAGAACGCCGAAGGTGGCCGGCGCACTGACGCGCAGCAGCCCCTGCGCGGTGATCGACCGCGACGATGCCTCCGCCTCGGCTTCGCCGATCTCCATCAGAATACGTTCGGCTTTCTCGAAATAGTCAGCGCCCGCCTCGGTGAGCGAAAGTCGACGGGTCGACCGCTGCACCAGCGTGGTGCCAAGCCGCGCTTCAAGAGCATCCAGGTGCTTGGCCGCCATCGCAGGCGACATGTGCAGATCGCGTGCGGCAGCAGAGATGCCACCGAGCCTGATCGCCCGCACGAACACGTCCATACCCGTCAACCGATCCGCCATGACTTCCTACCCGTGGTTGAAGCTGATCCTTCTACGCGAGCGATTATCATTGCGCGATATCGGGCACATATCCCGGTCGACAGATCGAACGATGATCCAGGCCGCCTCCGTGGCGCCTGCACTGGAGTGTATGACCATGAGCGTCCAGCCCACCTACTTCATCCCGCATGGCGGCGGCCCCTGCTTCTTCATGGAGGATCCGCGCGGTGTGTGGACCGGTATGGAAGCGTTCCTGCGTAGCCTGCCTAACACGCTCGCCGAGAAGCCCAAGGCCATCCTCGTCGTATCGGGACATTGGGAGACGGACGGCTTTGCCTTCACCGGCGCCGAGCGGCCTGAGCTGATCTACGACTATTACAACTTCCCGCCTCACACCTATCAGCTGCGCTACGACGTGCCGGGCGCACCCGCGCTCGCCGCCCGTGCCGCGGCCCTGCTCAAGGATGCGGGCATCGCCTCGACTGTCGACCCGAAGCGCGGCCTGGATCACGGCGTGTTCGTCCCCCTCAAGGTTGCTTTTCCGGATGCGGATATTCCACTGATCGAGATGTCCGTCGAGCGCGGGCTGGACCCGGCCCTCCATATCGCTGCGGGCCGCGCCCTTGCGCCGCTGCGTGAGGAGGGCGTGCTGATCCTGGGTTCGGGCATGAGCTTCCATAACATGCGCGCCTATGGCGATCCGCGCTCGACGCCCGGCTCGCAGGCGTTCGACCAGTGGCTGGCCGAAAGCATGGAGCTGGACGGCCCACAGCGGGCCGAGCGTCTTACGCAATGGGCCGATGCGCCCTCGGCGCGGTTCGCGCATCCCCCGGCCAAGGAGGAGCATCTGCTGCCCCTGATGGTCGCGGCCGGCGCGGCCGAAGGCGAAGGCGCCCGGGTCTATGCCGAGGAAGTGCTGTCGACCGCCATCTCGGGTTTCCGTTTCAACTGATCTCACCGCGTCACTGAAGGAGAATTGTCATGACCATCGGCGTCACCGGCGCGACTGGCCAGCTTGGCCGCCTCGTCATCGAAAGCTTGAAGCGCAAGTCGACCGGCGAGCCGATCGTGGCGCTGGTGCGCTCGCCCGAAAAGGCCAGCGACCTGGGTGTCGAGGCACGCGCGTTCGATTACGCGCAGCCTGAGACACTCACTCCGGCACTGGCCGGGATCGACACGTTGCTCTTGATCTCGTCGAGCGAGGTCGGGCAGCGCGAGGCACAGCACCGCAACGTCATCGAGGCCGCCAAGACGGCGGGCATCAAGCGTATCATCTACACCAGCCTGCTGCACGCCGACCGATCGCCGATCAGCCTAGGCGAGGAGCACCGTGCGACCGAAGCGCTGCTGGCGTCCTCTGGTATCCCGACGACCCTCCTGCGCAATGGCTGGTATACCGAGAACTACACCGGCTCGATACCCGCAGCCCTGGAGAATGGCGCGCTCGTCGGCAGCGCTGGCGAGGGACGCCTGTCGCTCGCGACCCGCGCCGATTATGCCCAAGCCGCAGCCATCGTGCTGACCAGCGACGGCCATGAGGGCAAGACCTATGAGCTGGCCGGTGACGACGCGGTGACGCTCGCCGACCTTGCCGCCGAGATCTCGCGCCAGACCGGTCGCAACATCCCGTACCGCGATCTGCCGCAGGCCGAATACGCTGCGATCCTGAAGCAGGTGGGCCTGCCCGAGGGCTTCGCCGAGGGACTTGCGGCATGGGACGTCGATGCCTCGAACGGTGCGCTGTTCGATGACGACCACCAGCTCTCGAAGCTGATCGGACGTCCGACGACACCGCTGGCCGACGCCGTGCGGGCGCAACTCGCCGCGCAGGGCTGACGTTACGGACAACCCCGACCGATAAAGATCATACCTGGAGATAGCGCATGAACATCGACCTTTCCGGCAAGACGGCGCTCGTGACAGGTTCGACGGCCGGCATTGGCTTCGCGATCGCGAAGGGGTTAGCGGCAGCCGGGGCGATCGTCGTCCTGAACGGGCGCGACGAAAGCCGCACTCAGGAGGCGGTGGCCAAGCTGAAGCGTGAGGTCGGGGATGCCGATGTGCGCGGTGTGGCCGGAGATGTCGGAACGGCAGCCGGATGCGATGCCATCGTATCCGCGCTTCCGGCGGTCGACATCCTGGTCAACAATGCCGGCATCTTCGGCCCGCAGGACTTCTTCGAGACGCCGGACGCGGAGTGGGAACGCTTCTTCCGGGTCAATGTGCTGTCGGGCGTGCGCCTGTCCCGAGCCTATCTGCCCGGGATGCGGGACAAGGGCTGGGGTCGCGTGCTGTTCCTGTCTTCGGAATCCGGCCTGAACATCCCGGCGGACATGATCCACTACGGTGTGACCAAGACCGCCGACCTTGCCCTATCGCGTGGCTTGGCCAAGCGCATGGCAGGTACGGGTGTAACGGTGAATGCGATTCTTCCCGGTCCAACGTTGTCGGAGGGTGTAGCCGAGATGCTGGCGGATGCGGTCGCCTCGGGCAAATCGTTGGAAGAGGCCGGCGTCGATTTCGTCAAGGCGCATCGTCCATCCTCAATCATCCAGCGTGCTGCCACGGTCGAGGAAGTCGCCAACCTGTGCGTCTACATCGCCTCTCCACAGGCGTCCGCGACCACCGGTGCGGCGCTGCGCGTTGACGGCGGTGTGGTGAATACGATCGCCTGACTTTCAGTTTGTTCTATCCCAATTGGGAAGGGCGGCCAGCACTACCAATGCGCGAGTTGCACGACAGACGGCAAGGCGGGTGCCGTTTCCCGAACTACTTGTCGAGCGTGGCGAAACGGAAAGCCAGACCGCCAGAAAATCGACCGGGGCTGTTGAAAAATGCGCCGCTGGTGGCCGGTCCGGTTGAGGGCGAGATGACACCCCAAGGTTTCGGGATCCCGTCTCGCATAGGATCCCAATCGGTACGGGGGCCGCGGTAGCCAACGTCAGCTATGCGCCTTGCTTTACCCAAAAGCGGCCGGTCCGCTAACCACCATTCTAGTCCAACTCACGGTCCTTTTTCCGTGCGGAAAGAACCTTAAGACAAAGCCGCCAAATTCACGCGGAGTCTGTTTGAGATCTAAATGTATCAAGGACCATCAAGCACCTACCCCAGGAAGACCGCTGCCGATAGGCACTCGCCGCAGCACGGCAGCGTGAAGCTGTCCGGTTAGAAGCCGTGGCCGGGCAGAGGGTACAGATCGTCAAGCCGCAATCATCGCCGGAATGAGCGGTCGAGCTTCGCTTGGGCAAAATACGCCGACGCCTTGCGCAGGATCTCGTTGGCCTGTCGCAGCTCGCAGACGTCGCGTTCCAGCGCCTTCATCTTGTCAGCGACCTCGGTCGGGACGCTAGCGCGCTTGCCGCTGTTCACCTCCGCCTTCTTTACCAACTCATGCACCGTCTACGGAATGCAGCCGATCTTCTCGACAATGGAATCTACCGCCGCCCATCGCCATGGGTGATCGCGCTCGTGATCCAGCACCATCCGTATCGCTCCCTCGCGGACCTCAGGCACGCACTTGTTCGTCGTCTTGCTCATATAGGCTCCACCTTCTCAGGAGTTGGAGCCTCCGACGAACCCAGGGCGGTTCATACCCCCCGCGACGCTGCGCTATCCTAATGTCAAATCTGCAGCTTCGGCGGCCAGCAACGGTAGAGGCGCAACCCGACGAACCAATGCGCGATGAACCGCGTCAATCAGAAACGGAACGCCGCTTTCAACCAGAAACTGTCACCTTGTGTACGGTTGGTTGCCGACAATTCATGCTGCCACTGAAAGGCGATCGGCACCTTGCCCGCCTGATAACGGACGAGCGGTCCAAGCGCGAACACCTCCCCCTTGTTGCCGTTAACGCCGACACGCGCGCCGTTCACCTTGTCGTCCGTCGTCTGCTTCAAATAATAACCGGTGATGCCCACCGTAAGGGGATTGAAATTATACGCCGCAGCGAAGTCGACGTGTGCGGCTTGGCCGGAGCGGTAGTTGGTATCCCGGTTCTTCGTGTTGAAGTCGTACATCAGCTTCAGCGACACTTCGGGGCCAGAACCCCTGGGATTGAAGTGGGTCACCGCGAGCACCGGTTGGAATGTCCAGTAGTTGTTACCGAGATTAGCGAGATTGGTGCGCTTGTAGCTGCCGGTGGGTACGAACGTGTCCATCGTTGCGACAAAGAAGGTATTCTTGCGTTGCCAGCCGAGCACGAGCGGATTGACGATGATATCGCCGATGCCGAACTTGTTCTGCCGCGCACCTCCGGCGTGGACGTTGACGTTGATGATCGGCACGAACGCCTGCATCGCGACCGATGCGCCAAGCACCTTCAAATTGGTGACGTGGACAAAGCGCGGAATGTCGCCGACGATATTGACCGAGAAGTCCGGCGGCCCCGCGCTGTTGCCGTTGTCATCGTTCAGGCGATCTGCGGTGTAGTAATAGCCGTAATTGAGGAGGTACGTTCCGGGTGGCGGAAGCGCAGCGATAGTGAGCGCCTCAGCGCCGTTTGGATAGGCGGTGCGGCCGCCTTCAGACGCCAGCGCCGGCGTTGCGGCTGTAGCAGTCACGATCGCGGCTGCGCCAAGAAGATGGTTTTTCACGACATTCCCCCCTTTGGTTGGGACGCAAGTCTCCAATCAGCGGCATCAGCCGCCGGCTCGCGTTCCGGTTGTTGTTTTACTCAGAGCTTCTTGAAGAACGGAGATCGTACTGATTTCTCGGCATCGGCCGCGGTAACGAACTTCTCGACGAAGATGTCGCGCTCGAACAGGCGCCCCTTCATCAACGCGCCGATCCCCGCCTCAATCATCGGCGGTGGACCGCAAAGATATGCTTGATGGCCAGTGAACCGGCCAGCGAACAGACGCTCAGCGGCTTCGTGAACATATCCGGTCTCGCCTTCCCAAGCATCCTCAGGCTCTGCTTGCGACAGCACAGGCACATAGCGGAACGTGGGATTCTCTTCGGAGAGTTTGCGGAAGAAATCGGCGTAGTGGAGATCGTGCGGGCGACGCGCCCCGTGTATCAAGGTGATCGGCTGATCGTAGCCTTGCCCGATCAACTCAAGTATCATGCTCTTGGGACTGGATAATCCAGAGCCACCGGCGAGGAAGATCAGCGGCTTGTTTGCCGAGCGGCGGACAAAAAAACGGCCGAACGGACCCGCGAAGCGGATCTGATCGCCGACCTTCAGATGCTCGTGCAGATGCGTCGTCGCCTTTCCACCAGGCACGAGGCGAACGTGCAACTCGACGATGTTAGCCTCGGCCGGGCTGCTCGCGATCGAGAAAGCCCTTGTCCCCTCGATGCCGTCGATCGACAAGTTGACATACTGGCCGGCTTGAAAGAACACGCCCTCGCCCGCAACATCCAGCCACACGCCCAAGATATCGGGTGTCAGCATTTCGAGCTTGCTGACCGTGCCGACATGATCCGCGACCGCGATGCGCCGTGCATCGGGATCGTCGTCGATGTCCGCCTCGATCGTCACGTCGCCTTGTATCGTCGCGACACAGGCGAGCGTTGCGCCCTCGTCACGTTCGAAATCCATCAGCGCGAACGAACTGGCGGCACCGTGAGCTACCTCCCCCTCCAATACGGACACCTTGCAGGTGCCGCACAGGCCGTGGCCGCAGGCGTGCGGCAGATAGAGGCCGGCACGAAGGCAGGCGTCGAGCAAGGTCTGGCCCTCCGCCACCTCTACAGTGTCGCCAGTGGGTTCGATCGTCAGCGTTGCCATGGCGTTAGGCGTTGCCGCCCTCTTGAGTCCAGAATCGGATCAGCGACTTATGGCCGACCCCCAGCTCACCGAGGCTCTTTTCGGGCGATGGCGACCAGTTCTCCCCGTCGAGCATCCAACGTGCCCGGCCGAGA
Organism: Sphingomonas kyungheensis; assembly: GCF_037120395.1. NCBI lineage: Bacteria > Pseudomonadati > Pseudomonadota > Alphaproteobacteria > Sphingomonadales > Sphingomonadaceae > Sphingomonas > Sphingomonas kyungheensis. Next base: position 58,504 of record NZ_JBBBDM010000012.1, on the reverse strand, counting down.
TCCACGGACGCCCAATCCGGATCGATGGAATAGAGTGACGGGAGGATCTCGGCCGTCAAGGCTCCGAACGGTAAATCGCGCGGAAGCGGAAGGGTGATGGCCGAACAGAAGTTGTTATGGCCTTCCCAATGAACGAATACGAGCTGCGCACCGTGAAAATTTTCCACGCGATCACGGGTCGGTCCCGAGTAGCCGGAATGGAGAGCGGCTGTGGGCATTTGATGTCCCTTCCTTATTCTGCTGCGGCTGCAAAAGGTGGCGCAGGGCGACGCCCTTCCATCCACTTTTCCCACTGGGCCTCTTCGGGCGACATGGCATAATCCATGTTATCGGCGCCCTTGTTGATGTGGTACCAGTCCAACACCTCAGGAACGGTCGCGCCGCCGCAATTGCCCTGGAAGATCTGATGCACCGGGAGCCATGCTTGCGAGAACTTTTCCGGCTCGTGATCGAATATGTCCTTACAGCCGTCCGAACAAGTATGATACTTGTCACCACCGAACTCGGAGACACGAAAGCTGATCGTGGTCGGATCATCCACTTCAGTGAATGCCATCGGGACTTGACACACCTGACAGAGCTGCGGCAGGCCGTTGTTGTAGAAGCGCTTGCCCTGATTGGCCTGATCACGCCACTTGAGATAGCGCTGTTCGTAGAACTGTTCGAACGTTTCAGGATACTTCTCACGCAGCCATGCCAGATGCTGGTCGTCGACGTCCCAAGTATGGACTGCGGCCGCATGGGTATAGTTGTAGAAGATGGTCCACGCCTGATGCGAGATGTGGCCCTTTTCCTTCTTGGCGATTTCCGCATACTTTGGTTCGCGGATACCGTAGCGGGCGAGATCGGCGAACAGTGCGCCACCTGCCTGCTCGTAATAGGTTTCCCAAGCCTCTGCCCAGGACATGACCTTCTTGGGCAGCATGTAATCCATCATCATGCCGACGAGCGTCAGGAGACGGTATCCGCGCCAGAACCACTTGTCGATCCAGCCCTGAACGATCGGTACATTGGCCTCGTCCTGCTCCAGCAGGAAGCGCACCGCCTCCAGCCCCAGCGTCATGTGCCGACTCTCATCCGACTGCGCCGAGAAGCCGAACGTGACCGTCGCCATGTCGCCATTATAGGCGGCGCCCGACATGAACGGCACGAACAGGAGATTGGTCAGCACATATTCAAAGGCGAAGCTGATCGAGGTCAGGAACTCGAATGGTCCTGCCGTGCTCGCATCGTCGAAGAACGATTTCGGCACCGACAGATACCATAGGCGGTCGTGCATGTGGGTGAAGTCATGCATGCCGTCGAAAAACTTGTTGTAGTGGCTAATCGTATGAATCTGCGTCTGGCAGTGACGCAGCTCGTCGATCGACTGCATCTGCGCGGCGACGCGGAGACCCGCCCCCGGTAGATGACGCGCCAGATGCGCGAAGTGTCGGTGCGCTTGGTACTCCAGCGGCGTCACGGCCTGGATGAAGAGCTTCACCGCATTGAGGTAGCGCGCATCGGTGATGCCGAGCTGACCGTTATTCTGCGCCATCGAATCGATCACGGCGTAGAGCTTGCGCTCCTTTTCCGCTTGGAACTTCCAATAGGCGTCCATGGTCAGCTTGAAAGGGTCTTCCCAAGCGTCCCAGTCATGCACCTTGATCCCTTCGTATTTCGCGAAGGGGAAGATGTCGTCCTTGTTCTGGTAGCTCGGTTCCCAGTCCAGGCCACGGGTGAAGTGACCGTACTTCTGCTTCAGATTCAGTTTGCGGGCTGTCATCACTGCCTCCAATAAACTGCAAAGTAATCATCATCCTCGTCGACCGTGCCGGACAACGAGATGACGGACATATGGATTTCCTGCGGGTCCCAGTCTCGGCCGAGCCGCTCTGACACGCTGTTGGCGCGGATCTCGAGCCGACCCGGACAGTCGATTTTGGTCATCGCGTGCATGGATCGGCGTTGGGCACCGGGGTTGTCGGCCATGATCGCGTCAGCGATCGCAGCCCCCTCTTGCGAGTTCTGCAAGGTGATCGATACGGGCTGCTGCTGGGTCACGCGGCCAGTTCCTTCTCGCCCAGCGCGCCGAGGCCGATCATCCGCTTACGCAGATCGGCCGCAGCTTCCGCAACCGCTAGCAACCCGCGATCGCCGAGCACCCTGTCTGCGATTGGCCGCACCGCCTCTTCGGCTCGGCGGGTCCAGCGGTCGAACCAGTCTTTGAGTACCTTTCGATTGCCCCCGGACTCCGCTGCCGCGGTCTTGATGACGGCATCGGTCCACCGGCTGTTGTCGGCATACCAGTCGGCAAGAAAGCCGGTCATCATTGATAGGGGTGCACCGTTATGCGCGGCCCCGGCGCGGTCGAAAGCCTGCGTCACCAGTGGATACACATAACCATCAAGGACGACGAGCTGGGCAACGAAAACCTCAAACCAGTCGCGAACCACGAGCAGGTCTTCAGCGAGCCGACGCATCGGCTGCCATTCCGGCGCCTCCATCCACTCCGCCTTGGCTGCGACGAGCGCCTCGTCGGTGCCGGCACCGACCACCAGGCCGATACGCGAGATGATCTGCGCGATCCCGAGTCGATCGGTGCCGCAAAATGACGCCGCCGACGTGATCTGCGTGCCATAGCCCCAGTCGGCGATCAGCTGGCAGTTCATGTTTGCCGCCCATTCGACATGGCGCAACGGCAGGAGATAGCCAGCAAAGACCTTGAGCCAGTCCGCGTCGACGGTCCCGATCAAGTCGCGCTTATCGACGAAACCGACAGCATCGTCGAATGACTGCTGCATCGCCGCACGATTGATGTTGTAGGTCGCATAATAGAATTGGCGTGGATCGCGGAAGGAATACCAATCCGCCATTTCGACTGCGGTGCGGCGCGGATCGAAAAGCTCGCGTTCGGGATCCCAAGTCGGCCGATAATGAAAATTTGTCACCGGCTGAACGTCGAATGTCGCTTCCTCATAGCGTGAGGCGGGTTTGTCGACCCCGAAACGACGCGCGATGTGCGAAAAGGTTTGCCGGCGCGGCGTGATCGCTTCGGCCTGGATATCGATGTTCATGCAAGCGCTCCGACGGTACGGACGGGAGCCGATGAACCCGCAACAAGGCGCAGCACGGCAGCGCTCTCTGCCGGGTCAGCGGCGGTGACAAGGCAGCGGTTCTCACCGCAAAATTCACGGAAAGCGGCGACGGGTAGCACCAGCTCGACGCTTAGGTCGGGATCGCCGTAGACGAAATCGAACTGGACGATGCCGCGGTCGGTCACGCCGGTAACCACCGCCTGCAATTTGACGCGACGACCGGATTGTGACGGAGCGTGTTGCACTTCCAACATGACACCTCTTCCTCGAACAGGCCCCTAGAGGGGCTCTTTGATCCCAGGAGAGTGTCCCACCGAGCGATGACCCGCAAATATAATATAGGCACATCCTGATGCCGAAACGGTATTGCCCACGGCGCACGAGTCACGCACATAAAAGGTATGGCCCGCAACCTGACGTCGACCGAACCGCTTGCCGCGACCACACCGGGGATCGACGTGCGCCGCTTGCGTTACTTCCTCGCCGTGGCGGAGGAGTTGCACTTCGGCCGTGCCGCCGAACGTCTCCACATCGCCCAGCCCGCGCTCAGTCGCCAGATAGCGAATCTGGAAGCGGGAATAGGTGCCTTGCTGTTCGACCGCACCCGCAGCGCGATCGAGATGACTGCCGCCGGCGACGCGTTGCTGCCACGCGCGCGCGACATTCTCGCGCGCGTCGCTGATGCTGCGCGCGTCGCAAAACGTGCGTCGGAAGGATCGGTCGGCGTAATTCAGGTGGGTTTCGTCAGCTCAGCAACCTACTCCATCCTGCCGGGTGTCTTTAACCGCTATCGCGCCGCGCATCCTGACGTGGAGCTGGTGCTGCACGCTTTGAATACTGCGGAACTGAGGATCGCTTTGATCAATCGCTCGATCGACGTTGCCTTCGCGAGACCTGGGATTGGTGATCCGGAAATCGTCAGCGAGGTCGTGCAGCGCGAGCCGCTTGCAGTCGCACTACCGGAGGAAGATATGCTCGCCCAGCAGAACCACATTGCATTGAGCGATCTCTCCCAGCGCCCTTTCGTGATATATCCCCGACACCCGCGTCCGAGTTTTGCCGATCACATTCTCGAGCTGTGTCGCCGCGAAGGATTCACCCCGACGATCGCGCAGGAGACACTTGAGATCCAGACCGCACTGTCGCTCGTGTCGGTTGGCGCGGGGGTGTCCATCGTGCCCGAGTCAGCCTCCGAGGCGCAGCTAACCGGCGTAGCCTATAGGCCATTCCTCGGCGACGCACCGCAGACACAGCTCAGCCTTGCGTATCGTCGCGACAACCGTTCACCCGTGGTCGCCGGCTTCTGTGCGCTCGTCCGTGATCGGCGCGCCCGATAATCAGCCTGTGAGGTGATCGAGCACCGCGGCCGTGAATTCACTCGGCTGCTCGACATTCGAGAGATGAGCCGCATCGACCATGCGCAAGGCTGCGCCTGAAATCGTCGTAGCCAGCGCACGCGCATGTTCAGGAGGAGTTGCCGGATCCGCGCTGCCGCCAATGACGAGCGTCGGTACTTCTACCAGTGCCGCTGTCCGCCGCTGATCCATGTCGCGGATCGCAGCGCAGCATCCAGCATAGCCGACAGGACTTGTCTGCCGCAGCATAGTGACAATCGGCGAGATCGCCTCAGGCGACGAGGCGACAAAGTCAGGGGTGAACCAGCGCATGATCGAGGCATCGGCGAGCGGTGCCATGCCATCCCTAAGCACTGCTTCGATCCGGGCATCCCACCCGCTGGGTGGTCCCATGTAAGCAGTGGTATTTGCCAGGATCAATCGGTCCAACCGTGTGCTCTCACGCACGCCGAGCCATTGACCGACCATGCCCCCAAGCGAGAGGCCGCAGAAGTGGAACTGCTGGATGCCGAGCGCTTCAGTCAGTTCCACCACGTCACGACCGAGCCGGTCGATGCTGTAGCCACCTTTCGGCGCATCGGACGCACCATGCCCGCGTTGGTCATAGCGCAACACGAGAAACTTCGCTTTGAGGGCATCAAGCTGGGGCGCCCACATACCCATGTCGGTGCCAAGTGAGTTGGACAGAACGAGGACGGGAGCATCCACCGCCCCCTCGAGACGATAGGCGAGCGTGCAGCCGTCACCCAGGCTCATGCGCTCCATCACACGCGTTCCAGCAAAAGGCCGATGCCCTGCCCCACGCCAATACACATGAAGGCCAGAGCATAGCGGCCTCTCGTGCGGTGCAATTCCTCGACCGCTGTCATCACGATCCGGGCACCCGACATGCCGAGGGGATGACCCAAAGCGATCGCGCCGCCATTCGGGTTTACGCGCGGATCGTCGGACGCGACGCCGAGATCGCGAAGCACGGCGATGGCTTGGGCCGCAAAAGCCTCGTTCAGTTCGATCACGTCGAGATCGGCCATCGACAATCCGGTGCGCGCGAGCAGCTTGTTCGCCGCTTCGATCGGCCCGACGCCCATGATCCGCGGCGCAACACCTGCCGAGGCCATTGCGAGAATGCGCGCGCGCGGCGTGAGGCCGTGTCGCTTTGCGGCGGCCTTCGAACTGATGAGCATCGCTGCGGCGCCATCATTCAGACCTGAGGCATTCCCTGCGGTCACCGTCCCGTCGGCTCGAACGACCGGCCTCAGCTTGGCCAACCCCTCGAGATTACTCGCGCGCGGATGTTCGTCGGCGGAGAAAACGATCGGCTCAGTTCCACGACGCGGGATCGTGACCGGCACGATTTCTGCTGCCAAGCGGCCGTTGGCCTGGGCTGCTGCCGCCTTGTGCTGGCTGGCAAGCGCGAATGCGTCCTGCTGTTCGCGCGTGACCTGCCACTGCGCCGCTACATATTCGGCGGTCTGCGGCATCGTGTCGACACCATAAGCCTCGCGCATCGCCGGATTGACGAAACGCCAGCCCATCGTGGTGTCTTCGATACGCTGCCCGCGATCGAACGCCTCTGCCGCTTTGCCCAGAACATAGGGAGCCCGCGTCATGCTCTCGACGCCACCGGCGACGATCAGTTCGGCGTCCCCCGACCTGATCGCCTGCGCGGCAATGCCGACTGCGTTCAGCCCGGACCCGCAAAGCCGGTTGACCGTCGCTCCGGGTAAAGCATCCGGCAGTCCGGCCAACAGCAGCGCCATTCGCGCGACGTTGCGATTATCCTCGCCCGCCTGGTTGGCGCAACCGAGGATAACATCGTCGCCTTGCGCCCAGTCGATCGAAGGATTGCGCGCCGCCAAAGCCGCAAGCGGGACGGCCGCCAGATCGTCGGCGCGAATGGTCGAAAGGCTGCCGTTCAGACGCCCGATCGGCGTGCGCACGGCGTCGCATACGAACGCTTCGGTCATGCGGCGCGCGCCTGCGCTGCCGACACGTCAAGCGCAGCACCGGTCTTCGCGCCAATCTCCTCTATTGTGACCCCAGGCGCCAGTTCGACAAGGCGCAGTCCGGGCTTGTCACAGGCGATCACACCAAGGTCGGTGACGATCAGATCGACGCACGCCTTGCCAGTCAGCGGCAGACTACACGTCGGCAAGATCTTCGGCTCGCCGGCCTTGTTCGCGTGGTCCATCACGACAACTACGCGCTTGACGCCGGCGACGAGATCCATCGCACCGCCCATCCCCTTCACCATCTTGCCGGGGATGGTCCAGTTGGCGATGTCGCCTCCCTCGCTGACTTCCATTGCTCCAAGTACCGTCAGATCGATGTGGCCGCCGCGGATCATCGCGAAACTGTCAGCGGAAGAGAAGAACGATGAGGTCGGTAGCGCAGTGATCGTTTGCTTGCCCGCGTTGATGAGGTCAGGATCGGCTTCACCTGCAAAGGGAAACGGTCCCATGCCCAACATGCCGTTCTCCGATTGCAGCGTCACGTCGATGCCATGCGGGATATGGTTGGCGACCAGTGTCGGAATACCAATACCGAGATTGACATAGTATCCGTCGCGCAATTCACGCGCGGCCCGCGCGGCCATTTCGTCACGACTCCACGGCATCAGACGGCCTCCCGATTGCGCGTGGTCAGCTTTTCGATCCGCTTCTCGTTGATGGTGCTCTTCACGATCCGATCCACGTAAATGCCGGGTGTATGGATGCAGTCAGCGTCGAAGGTGCCCGGCGGCACGATCTCTTCGACCTCCGCCACGGTTACCCTGCCTGCAGTGGCCATCACCGGATTGAAGTTGCGCGCCGTCTTGCGGAACATGAGGTTGCCAGCCGTGTCGGCACGCCAAGCCTTCACGATTGCCAGATCCGCGCGCAGCCAAGTTTCGCGGACATAGTCCTCGCCGTCGAAGCTCTCGACAGGCTTTCCTTCCGCAACAACGGTGCCCACCCCGGTCTTCGTGAAAAAAGCCGGGATACCTGCTCCGCCGGCGCGGATCCGCTCGGCAAGCGTACCCTGCGGCGTCAGCTCCAGCGCCAGCTCGCCCGAGAGGTACTGCTGCTCGAACAGCTTGTTCTCGCCGACGTAGCTCGAGATCATCTTGCCGATCTGCCGCGTCTCCAGCAGCATCCACAGTCCAAAGCCATCGGCGCCGGCGTTGTTGGAGATGACGGTGAGATCGCGAACGCCGCTGGCGCGTATCTCCGGAATAAGGCTCTCGGGATTACCCGAGAGCCCAAACCCGCCCGACATGATCGTCATGCCATTGAAGAGTAGTCCATCCAGCGCGGCGGCTGGCGTGTCGTACACCTTGTTCATCTGACCGCCGCTCCGGTCTCAGGCTGCCGCACGAGTGCGGGCGGAGAAAACGCCGTCCTCGTGGGAGGCGGAACGCTGAAGCTCGAAATCGAACGCGACATAAGCACTGTCACCTTGGCGCTGCGGCACAGGCAGCAGCCCTTCCCGCGTGGCGAAGGCGAAATCGTCATTGGCGAAGGGATCGTCGCCGAAGTTGATCTGCGTTGTCAGTGCACGGTATCCGGGTGCTTCAACGAAGAAGTGGACGTGTGCCGGACGATTGCCGTGGCGGCCGATCGACTTCAGCAGCCGTTCCGTCGTGCCATCGGGCGGAACCGAATAGCCGTTCGGCATCTTCGAGTGGAAGGAATAGCGGCCGTCCGGTCCGATCTTGATCCGACGGCGATTGTTGAACGGCGTCTGCGCTCCGGTGGGATCGAAGTGCGAGTAGAAGCCGTGCGAGTTGGCGTGCCAGACGTGGAGGATTGCGCCATCGGGCGTCTCGCCCTTCGGCCCCTTGATTTCACCCGTCATGTAGAGGGTGCCAGTTTCGTCGGGATCATCGCTGAGGTTCACGTCGCCTTCGACGAGCGGCGCACCCTCCACATAAAGCGGTCCCTCAATGGTCCGCGGCGTGCCACCGCTCTCGCCGGCCTCCTTGTCCTTGGCGTCCATGTAGAGGTCCATGAAGTGCTCGAGGCCGAGCCCTGGAACGATGAGCCCGAATTCACCCACGCCGTCCTGGAAGAACTTGATCGCCGACCAGAACTCACTCTCCGTGATGTCGTACTTGGCGATGGCAATCATCACCGCCTCGACGAGATCGCGCGTGATCGCCTTGATGCGCGGATCACCGCCTTCGACGGTTCCGCCGCTGGCGCGATCGAGGAGGTTCTGTACCTCCGGTGTCTGCACGAAATTCTCGTTCATCGTTCCTCTCCTTGGCGTCTTATTTAATGATTGGTCAGCGATCGTCGTCATGGATCGACGATGGATGCCTGCACAAAGCAGTGACCTTCACTTCCATGTACGGAAACAGCGGTAGCGTGCTGAGCAGATCGTGAAGTTCTACATTGCCGGGCACGTCGAAGATGCTGACGTTGCTGTAGCGCCCAGCGACGCGCCAAAGATGACGCCATATGCCTTGTCGCTGGAGATCCTGTGCGCGCGCCTTCTCCTCGGCTTTGAGAGCCTCGATCATCCCGGCATCGGCATCGTGCGGGATGCGCACGTCCATAGTTACGTGGAATAACATCGTCTCAACCCACCGCCTGAAGTGGCATCACTACCGTGGTACGTAACGGCCGATCACGACGCAGCGCGGCGATTGCCTCCGCTCGCGGCTCAATACCGAGACCTGACGCGGTCGGCAGCACGAGCGAGCCCGCTTCGTATCGTAAAGGTTCGGCGAGCAGTTCCTCGGTCAGGAGCAGCGGGCCGAACAGCTCGGTGCCGTATTCGAGCGCGCCAAGGGTGGAAAACACGTGGGCGGAAGCGATTGTTCCGATGCCGCCCTCCAACATGGTGCCGCCGTAGAGCGCAATTCCAGCAGCCTCCGCGATGCCGGCCAGCTTCTTGGCCGCTGACAGTCCACCCGCCTGTGCAATCTTGATGGCGAAGACGTCTGCGGCATGTCCGCAGGCGAGCGAATAGCCGCTTTCCGGTCCGTGCAGCGCCTCATCCGCCATGACAGCGACGCAGCCCATCTGGGTCAGCCGGGCCATGCCTAAATTCTGGGTCGCGGGGATCGGCTGCTCGACCAGGTCGACCCCAGCATCAGCAAGCATCGGAAGCGCGCGCTTTGCCGTCGCTTCACTCCATGCCTGGTTGACGTCGACCCGCACGCTGGCGCGATCGCCGAGCGCCCGTTTGATCGTGGCGACATGCGCGACATCTTGCTCGAATGGGCGTTTGCCGATCTTGAGCTTGAAGGCATGGTGTCGATCCCGCGCCAGCATATCCTCCGCCTCTGCGATGTCACGATCCGTATCGCCGCTTGCCAGCGTCCACAGCACGGGCAGCCGATCGTGCAGTCGCCCGCCCAATAGTTCACTGACGGGCACGCCGAGGCGCTTTCCCTGCGCATCGAGCAAAGCGGTTTCGATCGCGTTCTTGGCGAAATGGTTCGCTACGATATGACGACGCAGCATCGCCATCGCCGACGCAGGACGCGCGTCGCTGCCAATCAGCACCGGCGCGACGTAGCGATCGATCGTCAACTTGATGCTCTCAGGGCTTTCAGCTCCGTAGCTGAGGCCGCCAATCGTTGTTCCCTCGCCAAAGCCAACGATTCCATCGGAACAGAGCAGTCGGACGATTACGATCGTCTGTGACTGCATCGTTGCGACAGACAGCACGTGTGGCCGGATCGTCGGCACATCTAGAATGATTGTCTCGATGGCGTTGATGGTAACGCGTGTCATCGCCCCGTTCCTCTCCTCAGCTATGTGAGGCTAGGAAAATAAGTTGATCGTGAAAAATGCCGATTTGGTTGGCCTTGATACCTTTCCGGCATCGGGCTTAGGCGCTGAATGCGATCGACGGAGTCGCGGCGGCCCGGTTGTATGTCCCGCAGCCAGCTATCGCAGACACGATGCCAGGAAGAACGCCAGAGCCATCTTTCTTGGCCGTTTCACGTTAGAATCGGATTACACCGCACCGCGCAATGCTTTCGCCAGCATCATCGTCAGCTCCTCCAACGTATAAGGCTTGGACAGCAGCTCGAACCCTTGTGCGCCGCCTTCCGTCACGGCAGAACTGTACACCCGTCGCCCCGCCACCGACGATCGCCTCTGTCACCCACCACGACAAGCTGATGAGAATTGGTACGGGAGAATGGATCTGCCATGACGTAAACAATCCGGTAGAGTGAACTGAGTTGACCACCTCTCGGCCCCGCCCCGCCGCCTGAACGAACGCCCGCTCACCGCGGTTGACGCCGTAAAGCAGGCAGGCCGCTTTCCACCAAAATGTATAGGTTCCGCTACCGACCTCCCGTCAGGCTAATCCGATTGCCAAGGTGACGGAAGGCGCGATCACGGCAGGTAAGCAGGATGACCTGCATCCGTGTTGCGGCCTCGGTCAGGATTTCGGTCATGAGATCGAGGCGGGTATCGTCCGAATAGACCAGCGGATCGTCCAGGATCAGCGATACTGGCATTCCCTGCTCGAGGAGCATGTCGGCGAAGGCGAGCCGAGTGAGAACCGCCAATTGCTCCTGGGTGCCCCTGGAGAGATCGCCGCAACTCTCGCCCAATCCGCCCCGCGCAATCGACGCCAAGCCAAGGTCGTCGCCAAAGCCGGGGTCAGCGCCCGGCAGCAGCCGTTCGATGTGCCGGCGCGCACGCCGCGCCACCGGCCCGACGAACGTCCGTGACGTCTCGGCGCGTGCACTCTCCAGCGTGTCGCGAAGCAACTTCAACGTTTCGGCTTCCTGCGTCACACGTGCCAGGTTGGCAACTGCGGCATCAGCCTCCTCGCGCGCGACTGCGGCGCGGTCGGCCAGCCCCTTGCCGCCTTCCGCCTCGATCCGCGCCTCGAGCCCGGCAATCACCTTTTCCAGGTCGGTACGCTGGGCCCGGGCCACCTCGACCCGCTTGTCCAGCAGTCCGATCTGCCGTTCGATCGTCACAACGTCATGAGCGGTCGCCGCGCGTTCGGCATCCTGCAAGTTGACGAGCGCTGCCGCCTCCTGCTGGCGCGCATCGCGCAAAGCGTCCTCAAGCGAGGCCACCTCGGGCTTGGTTTCCAAGGTGGCAAGCTGTGCCGCGGCGTTCAGCGCATCCCGTTCGGCGCCAGCTTCCTGCACCATCAATGGAGCATTGCGCGCCTCCACTTCGCGCAACTGCTCGGATGCCACCGCATCGACACCTTCCGCCTTTGCCAGCGCCGTATCCGCCTCACCTGATGCGATGGTCAGCGTCTCGACGTCTGGCTCTTCGCAGTTCCCCTCCCCTTCCGCGCCTTCCTGCAATCCGGCGATGAAGAGCTTCAGGGCCGACGCACCCGCTTCGATGTCGAGCAACGTCACGGCAGGCGTGATCCCAGCGATCCGCGCTTCTAGAGTGCGAAGGTTGGCGACCGCGTCTCGCGCGGCCTCGTTGCGAGCGCGAGCCGCAGCGACACTCTCCACCCCGTACTCGGCCAAGGCTGCGTTCAAATCATCGGTCGCGTTGGCAAGTGTCGTCTCGGCGCCTTGCAAGCCGACCGGCGGGCGAATGATCAGTTCAGCGTCGCCCAGTCGGATGCGCGTTTCGCGGAACAGCATTCGGTCTCCACGCTCCGCCGCAGCTCCGTCGATCGTCAGGCCGCCGACATCACCGGCGAACTCGATCCGCGTCGCACCCGCATCCACAGCCGCCCGCGCCTTGTCTACGGTACGTTCACGTTCTTCGAGGGCCTTGATGACGGTGGTGGGGATCACCGTCATCGCGAGCTGGCGCGTCGCTTCGTATTCGGCCTCCAGCGCAACCAGCTCGGCATATCGCCGTCGTGCCTCGCCGCTTGCAGCCCAGCGCTCGCGCTCCGCAGCCCGCATGCGAGCAGCGTCAAGTGTGGTATGAGCGGCCCGCCGAGTGTCACGCGCACGGATTAGCAGCTCACGGGCTGTCGTCGCTCGTTCCTGCGCGGCCGCCAACTCCCCGACCAGGCCGGATCGACTATCCCGTGCCTTGCTGAGCGCCGCAGCCGTGTCGCTGACAGCTTTGCGGGCAGTTGCGAGGCGCGATGCGAGATCCTCGAATGCCCTGACTCGGTCGACAAGGCGGCCCTGCTCAGCGCGGCGTGTGTCGAGCAGCTGAGCGGCAGAGCGCGCCACGTCAAGCTTGCCTACCAGCGTCCGACGCTGCTCAGCATCGCTGGTATCGGCAAGATCGCGATCGAGCACCTTCAGCCGCGCCCGCGCAGCCTCGAGGTCGGAGAAGCCCTGCTCCAGCGCGGCAAGCCGAGCTGCCGCCTCGCTCGCCGCGCGTTGTGCTGCCTCATGCTCGTCGCGTGCCGCAGTCTGGCGAACGGTCGGCCGACCGCTGTTGGTCCAGTATTCCGCGAACTGGCTGTCGATGCGGGGGCGAACACGCTGGTAGGCGGCACCACCCATGATCGTACCCACCTCAGCTTCCAAGGTAGCACGCACGCTGTCGCGCACGATCTCGCCTGGCGCTGTCACTTCAAGCGCCTGCGCCTGCCCGACCCACAGCAGGCCGAGTGCGCCGTGCGCGGCCGCGTCGCCGCCCTGGCTGGTGTCGCGACGCGCACCGAGCAATGCTTGCAGCTGCGCCTCGGCATCCTCGCCCTGCGCACGCCCATTCGGTCCCCGAACCTCAACCGAAGCACTTTTCAGGAAGCGCTTGCTGACTTCCCACGCCTCGCCTTTCGCCTCGAAGCCGATCTCGATCTGTGGGGCGACGGCCTCACCGTAAGGCGCATAGCTACGCGCAAGCCGATTGGCGGTGTTGTGCCGGATGAAGAAGGCGGCGCGCATCGCTTCCAGCAGCGTCGACTTACCGGTTTCGTTGGGCTCGATGATGACGTTGAGCCCATCGGTCAGCCCGTCGAGCACGAAGGGGTCGCGGTATCTGCGGAAGTTTGAAAGCGCGATGCGCCGGATCCGAAGGCTCATGCCGCGTCCTGCCCACGCTGATGTTCTACGAACAGGCGCTCGAGCGCCCGCCTGGCAATGGCGCCGTCGCTGCCACCGGCCTCTATCATGCTCATCAGCTTGCCCGCGGCCGTACCTATCATCCCCTCGACCCGCAGGTCTGCCAGATCCTGTTCGCTCGGCCGACCGACGAGATCGTCGGCGGTGACCGCCAGATGGCGCAGGCGATGGCGCAGGTCATTGTCGAGACGCGCAAGGATCGCGATACGATCGGACAAACTGACGATTCCCGAGAGCGAGAGCTGCAGGAGGGTTGCCGATGGTTCGACCTGTGCAAGCAGCCGGTCGCACTCGGCGGCAAAGCCCTCCGCGTCTGCAACCGTCCACGAGCGCATCAGCCACTGGAACCTGCCAGTACGGATTGGCGACACCGACGGCTCCGCCCCGGCCTCAAGCGTCACGAGCAGAGCGTAGCCCGGCTCATCCCGCTGGAAGCGATCGGTTTCTGGTGTTCCTGAGTACCAGGTGCGCGCATCGACCCTGAGGCTCCCGTGCCAGTCGCCGAGCGCAAGATAGTCGAGGTTGGAGCGCTGCGCGCGATCAGGGGTGATCTGGTTCTGCGCCTCGCCGCGCGACGAGAAGTCGCGGATCGAGCCGTGAGCGAGACCGATGCGCAAGCGCGCGCCTGGCGTCTCCATCGTGTCGAACAGCGCGGTTGAATCGTCGAGATTATGCCGGTGGGTTAGCGGTGCCGGCAGCAGCCACTGCCCGGGCTCCAACTCGCATGGCACCGGCTCGGCAAGGATACGGATATTGGCGGCGCCCTTGGCGCGGACACGGTCCCACAAACCGCTGTTCCGGGCGAAGTCGTGGTTGCCGGGCAGCAGCCACCAGGTACAGGCATAGCGCTGCATACGCGATACCGCCTGCACGATTACACGGTCTTCTGGTCCTTCGGTATCGAACACATCGCCGGCGACCAGTACGTGCCTGACCTCATGCTCAGCTGCCGCCTTGCCGATCGCGTCTATCGCATCGAACCGGGCTTCGCTGAGGGCAGCGCGCAAATCGCTGTCGAAGCGGCCGTATGGCTTGCCGAGTTGCCAGTCTGCTGTGTGGATCAGGCGTAGCATCGGAACCTTCTGGCGGTGTGGGCTATGGCAGTCGAGCCGAGCCCCCTACCCGCTCCCCTAACCCTTGACCGTGCGAAGTCAGCGGATCGCGACAACCTTGGCCTCGACGGCGTCGGCGATCTTCTTCCAATTCTGGTCGCTGGTCCATGCGGGCAGACCGTCGCGCCGTGCGAGAGCCAGGCAGAAACGATCGCCAAGGCTGAGCCCCGCCTCGGCTGTGGCCGCCCGCAACCGCCCAGCGATCTGCGCGAGCGCCTTGTCGGCCGGGACGACCGTCAGCGGCAATGGATCGAGCATCGCATCGACTTCGCGCTCGGGCATGCCGGCATGGACGAAGTGGCTGACGACCTCGGCATAGTTGACGCTGCTCACCCGCGCGCCACCGATTCCCGCCGCGACCTTTGTTGCTCCGCGTTCGCCTTTGAGCATCGCAATGATCGCAGACGCGTCCAGCACAACGCTCATTCGCCGCTCTCCTCCCGACGTCGAGCGAGAAAAGCGTCAACAGAAGCGTCAGGGTTACCGCCGGTGTACTGCTTGGCCAGGGCTTGGGCACGTGCCACTGCCTGGCCTGCCGTCCGCAACACCACACCATCTTCGGTTTCGTCGAGGTAGACCGCACCACCGCCACTCAGACCAAGGCGCTTCCGGACGTCCGCTGGCAGACTCATGCGCCCGTTAGGCGTGATGTTAATTTGCAAGGTCATGTCAGCACGCCACCCCCGATGTACCACCTTAACGGATCATAGCTGACGCGCTCAGTCGCGACAACACTGTAGCTCTTACACCTACTTCCATTTCTATGTCATGGAAGGCGCTATGTGCCATATCGCCACAATCCTGTCAGACGCGCGTTTTAGTAAGTACGTTTTGGGTATACCTTAGAAGGACCGACACGCGGCTGGTGCTTTATAGGCCGCCAGGTGACGTAAAAAGGACTGGGCAAACAAGCACCACGTATCAAAGACCGCAGCATGTTCATCCGGGCCTACCTGCGCGCTTCCACCTCTGAACAGGACGCATCTCGCGCACGTGAAGCTCTCGATGCATTCGCTGCGGAGCGAGGCTTACAGAACGCCGTGCGCTACGTTGAAAATGAGAGTGGGGCTACGGCACGCGCCGGCCGATCAGGTGCAGCGACAACACGTTATATCCGGTCAGCAAGACATAGCTCGCGGCGCTCAGGGCCAGCGCGGATGCAAGCGCCAACGGGGGCATCGCGTGCAGTGCCGTCCAAACCTCGTCTCAGCCGATGCCCGCGAGGATCTCACGCAGAGCCAAGCCGGCGAAGACCAGCGCCGCGACCGTCAGGCCTATCATGACTAGGGTACGGAGCACTTTAGTCTGTCTCGGCGTCCCTCGCGGCTCAGGCTGCTGTGACGCTCGCGGAAGGAGTTCCGCACACGGCGATTGACGTCCGCACACAAAGTTTCGAACAAGTACCGCGGCTACATTACACGAACCTTACTGTTCCCTCCAAAATACGCATGTCAGCAACATTCTTTTTTGCATGGAACTGCAATCTGATTGCCCCGTTTATTTTTCTGTTCGACAGCTTTTTAGACGCAAAAAATGGAGAAAGATCATGGGCGAATTTACTGACAAGCTGGACGCGGGAGGCAACAAGATCGCAGGCAAGGCTAAAGAGCTTTACGGCGATGCCACCGATAACGAGCAGCTGGAAGCCGAGGGCAAGGCACAGCAGCTCAAGGGCACCGGCCAGGATGTGAAGGGCAGCGTCAAGGACACCCTTGGCGACAAGATCTAACTGATTGAATCTTCGAGGCAGGGCTGTCCCGCGCCAGCGGGGCAGCCCTTCTTCTTATTCTCGTCTGACGCTTCATACGAATGGGCGCCGCACAGAGCCGTCTTCCGCTGCCAACACAGTTGCAGGGAATCCGAAGAAATATGTCAAAGTTGTTGGCTAACCGCACCTCTGGGACGATAGGGTCGGTATGTCCGCTCACGCCTCCAGGCACACGCTCTTTGCCGCTCTAGCCGCCAACGCCGGGATCGCCATCGCCAAGTTCTGCGGGGCTGCCTACACCGGCTCGTCCGCGATGGCTTCGGAGGGCATTCATAGCCTCGTGGACACGGGCAATCAGGTCTTGCTGCTCTTCGGTATGAAGGACGCGAGCCGACCCGCCGACGCATCTCACCCGTTCGGCTATGGTCTCCGCCTGTACTTCTGGGGTTTCGTTGTTGCGATGGCGGTCTTTGCCTTGGGGGCGGGTGTCGCGATCTACGAGGGCGCCGAGAAGGTCGCCCACCCCGAGCCCATCGAAAGCGCATGGGTCAACGTCGTCATCCTCTTAATAGCCATCCTGCTGGAAGGCTCCTCCTTGGCAGTGGCCTTACGCCAGGTGCGCAGTGAGGCGAAGCGCCGCGCTCTTGGTATGATGGAGACGATCCGTCAGCATCGTGATCCTACGGTCTTCGCTGTGGTCTACGAGGAAACAGCTGCCCTCGCCGGCCTGTTTGCCGCCCTGATTGGTATTGGCCTCGCGGTGCTGCTCGACATGCCGGCGCTCGATGGCTGGACCTCGATTGCAATCGGCGTAATCCTGGCCTTCACGGCCCTGAGCCTCGCTCGGCGCTGCTATGTGCTCATGACTGGGCAGGCCGCCGATCCGGCCATTGAGGATCGGCTGCGCGAGATCCTCGGGCGCGTAAGGCCGATCGAGCAGGTCAACGAGGTGCGGACCATGCACTTTGGTCCGTCGGAGGTGCTGGTACTCGTCTCGGCCGACTTTGTAGACGATACGCTGGCTGGCACCGTTGAACGCATAGTATCGGATGTTGAAGATGGCATCCGCGAGGAATTCCCGGAAGTGCGCCGCGTATACATCGAGGCGCAGTCCACCCATCGTCACCGCGAAGCGCTTGAGGACATAGGCGAGGAGCCGGACGCACTTGAACGCGACGATTACGCAGAAGATTTCGAGGATACTGACCATACCTCGCGGCCAATTACGCAGAGCACTAGGATCAATTAATGGATGCCACTTGGCTGACGTGGATTGAAGCGGCCTTCCTTGGGTTGCTTCAGGGTCTCACGGAGTTTCTTCCTGTCTCATCGAGCGCCCACCTACGGATCGCAGGTGCCCTTTTGCCATCGGGGGTCGATCCAGGCGCTGCTTTCACCGCCGTGACGCAGATCGGCACGGAGGCAGCCGTTCTGATCTACTTCCGCGCCGACATCTGGCGTATCGCTACGGCATGGCTGGGATCTCTGATCCGCCGCCCCGCCGCCCTATCGCCAGATGCACGCATGGGCTGGCTTGTCATTCTAGGCACGTTGCCTATCGCGGTCCTGGGCTTGTCATTCAAGCACGCGATCGAGGGCAGTCTGCGGGATCTGCATCTCACCGCAACGATGCTGATCGTTTTCGGCTTGCTTTTGGGCTTGGCGGACCGTCTCGGCACGAAGCGACTGACGCTTGAGCAGCTCAGCTGGCGTAACGGCCTGATCCTCGGCTTTGCACAGGCTATGGCGCTTGTGCCTGGCGTATCAAGGTCGGGTGGTACGATCAGTGCGGGCCTTATGCTCGGCTTCACCCGCGAGGCAGCGGCGCGATATTCGTTCCTGCTTGCGATCCCGGCGGTGCTGGCATCGGGTGTTTTCGAGCTTGCGGATAGCTGGGGTCAGTTCGGTGCATTCGGGCCAGGGCCAACTCTGCTTGCGACGGTGATCGCCTTTGTCTCGGGCTATGGCGTGATCGTCGCCTTCCTGCGCATCATCGCAACGCGAAGCTACATGCCGTTTGTCGTTTACCGCCTCGTTGCAGGCCTCGCGGTCTTCGCTCTGCTCGCCATGAATGTCATTCCGGCAAGGTAAATGAAGAGGCCGTCGATATCCCCGCTCACCGCGAAGCTTACTCCCTCCGCCACGAGACGAGCCACGGCGCAGCACATTGCCTGCGCGCTTCTGCTGCTGGTGACCGGATGCACCAAGCTGCCAGCGGCAAAGCTCGCTTCTGGTGCCGCCCCGATCCCGGCAGAGTCGAACGTCGTGCACTCCGCCGACGGCGCCGAGGCGAGCACCACTCTGGAGGTTCTCACCTTCAATATCGAAGGATTGGGGTGGCCTGCTCGTCGCGGGCGAGCTTCTTCGCTGAAGCAGATCGGCGCCACCCTTGCTGACCTGAATGCCCGCGGGAAAGCCCCGGACGTCATCCTCGTGCAGGAAATGTTCAGCGCGGCCGCGGTCAAAGCTATGACGCAGGCTGGTTACCCGTACCGAGCTTGGGGTCCGACACGGACACAGCGGAGCCGCCTGACTGCGACAGATCGGATGCGTGGTCCAAAGCTTTGGAGGAAAGGTGAGACTGGCTTCCATCTTGTTGGGTCGGGTCTGGCTGTGCTCAGCCGCTATCCGATCATAGCCAGCGAGTCAGAACCGTTCGGCAAGAACCGATGTGCCGGTTTCGATTGCCTCAGCAATAAGGGCATTCAGCATGTGCGGATTGCCGTACCGGGCGTTTCTCAACCGATCGATATCTTTAACACACATCTAAATTCTCAAAAGGCTTCAAGGGTGCCGCCCGAGAGGCATGGTGCGGCACATGCGCTTCAGGTGAACGAGTTGGCGCGCTTCGTTGCCGCAAAATCGGCGCCTAGGGCGCCCGGGATCTTTGGCGGAGATTTCAACATGCGCGGCGCTTCGGATCGACTGGCCCACTTCGAAGCGAGCCTCAGCGGGTTCACGATGGTGCACCGTTACTGCGCCGCGCCAAATGCCGCCTGTGAGGTTGCGGCCTCTTGGGACGGCGACGAACCCTGGTTGGACACAGAGGATCTGCAGCTCTTCAGCAGCGGTGCTGCCGTTACCGTGCGACCTACCAAGGTCGAGGCCATGTTCGACGCGCCGGCATCGGGTGATCGCCTGTCTGACCACGACGGATTGAAGGTGGCCTATCGGCTTGCCTGGCAATCGACGCGGGGAACGGTCGAGAGTAATAAGATAGTGGAGTCATGTGCCTTGCATCTACAACGATGGTAGCAATAGACGAGGCTTGCGATTCAAGGACGTGTTGCCCTAGTAAAGAGCGACTGGGAGTTCGGCATTTAAATGCGGATAGCTCGATCGTTGAATGCTTATTATCCATAACAGAGCGGTGGACGCCGCAGCGAGAGATCCCGAGCTTCGATTGAAGCGGTAGAAGCCCCGCAGTCCCAATCAAGCGACGGCGCTTCCCCGTTGACACCTCATTGCAGGTCATTGGCCGCTTTTACACCCACATCGGTTCTGTAACCGCTCATAAAGGCGAACCCCCGAGGCACAAGTTGCTTGGAGAAACAGCCTCATGCCCTTCAATTCGCGCAAGTCCGATCGTCACGTCATTGCGGCCGACATCCGGGTCACCGACGAACGAGGCAATCGGACGGACCTCGTTGCCGTCGATATGTCTCGCACCGGGCTAGGAACCGATGGCTTGATCCAGCTGAAAGCGGGTCAATCCGTTACAATCGAGTTGCCGGATGGGACCGTCAAGCATGGTAGTACTGTATGGAGAGAGGATTTTTCAGGAGGGCTGCTGTTCGATCAAGAGATGACTGAACAGGAACTACACCGTACGATGCGCTCGCTCGCGTCCAGGCAGCAGTTCTGATCCGTAGCAGAACCTAGCGGGCATAACTCGTTGCCTCCTGTCAAACTTTGTACGGTTCGTACTTAACCTGCATCAACGGCTAGAAATAGGCAGACGCTTACTATGTACGTCTGAGGGTGATGACATGAGCGATCGCGAATTAGCCTGGAAACGTGAGGCAGCCGTGCTGCAAAGCGGACTCCTTAGCGTTGGTCACGGCTCTGAAATTGCGAGCATAGTCAGCTTTGTTGCGGCTAGGTACGAAGCGCCCATTGCAGCTCTATCCATCCTATTCGGTGGAAAGCAGATCGTCTTTTCGGCCGTTGGCATAGATGTGAAGGAAACGCGCAGGGACGATTCGTTTTGCAACATAGCCATACAAGACCCGGCGCGAGCAACCGTGGCTCTGAACGCCTTGGCAGACGATCGCTTTAACAACCTCGCACCAGTCCAAGGCGACCCATTTATTCGCTTCTATGCTGGTGCGCCGATTATTGATCACAGAGGAAATGCCTTAGGCGCATTGTGTATCGCTGATATCAAGGCACGCGATAATTTCGATCCTGCCGACTTGATCGAACGCGGCCGCGAAATCGCTAACCTGATTAGAGAATGGTGACAGTAAAATGCCGTGTCGGGCGACTAAACAAGACGGTGCAGCGCGAGTGAACGGGATCTGTCGTAGACGTGCATTCCTAAAACCTTTGATTGGCGTCTACTGCCTCAAGAGGCGGGACATACAAGACGCTCTAAGTCCAAGACTTCTGCGGCAATGCCGCGGAAGTCCTGTATCATACCTCTGGCGGCTGCACGCTTAGATAGAAATTTCGCCTTCGTCGCCGCCATCCCAGTAGCGGATTGTCGTAGCATCGATACGAATCATCACAACACCGGGGGTGTCAATGCCTTCGGGAAAGTAGCGATCAAGATCCTTCGTCCAGTGATCGGCAAACGCGGCCTTGTCCTCAATCAGCGCCGCAACGCCTTCAACGGTGACAAACAACGGAGGACCACCGAGCATTCCAGCGGCACCGGTATAGCTGAGAGTGACGTGCGGGTCGGCGCGCAGATCTGCGATCTTGCGCGAGTTTTGATAGGCAAAGAAGTAGCTGTCGCCTTCGTATTCAACATCACCATTGTTGCTCATCGGACGCGCCGTCATCGTGCCATCTGACGAGCGAGTGGCCATCATCGTGTAATCCAACTTGGCCATTTTTTTTGATAGATCGTGTAAGCTAAGCTTCGACATCACGTTGCTCCTTTCGCGCGGGTGCGAGTATCCCGAATGCTCGTAACGAATGTAATGACGGGTTGATCGCACAAGCCCATGTCGAACGGCTCAGATCCTGTTATGATGCCCCGATGCTAAAAACTCGATCGAAACGGCTTGCGGCCAACAGCGCAACCGCGGTGCAGAGCCTTGCCGAGATTGAAGAGGCAATCGCCACGCTCGGCAATGAAGACCTGCTCGACCTTGCGGACATCTTTCGCGAAAAACCCACCACATCGCTCGCAAGGCTGGCTGCAGCCGAGATGACCAGACGGGGTATCAGCCTTTAATTTCTCCTGACCCGAGCGCTATTAAGGCGAGTATCCACACAAAGGCTCCTGACGCGGGAGTCCGAGAAGAGTGAGTGAGAATGTCCCAGTCTGCTAATGCCGTTGAGCTTGCCACGGAACTCACCATTGCCTGGCTGCGCAACTCCAATACCCGCACCTCAGCAGATGACGTTCCGGCCTTCCTGCAGTCGATGCACGCTGCCCTCGCCAAGCTTGAGACGCCGGCGGTTGAAGAGGAAGCCGGCTCTACGGATTTCACGCCGGCCGTTTCGGTGCGTAAATCACTCGCTTCGCGGGACCACATCATCTCGCTGATCGACGGCAAGCCTTATCGGACGCTGCGCCGCCACCTCAACTCCAACGGCTTAACGCCCGACGAGTACCGCCAGCGCTATGGCCTCAAGCCCGACTATCCGATGGTTGCGCCCTCCTATAGCGAGAACCGCAGTGCCATGGCCAAGACGATCGGACTTGGTCGCAAGAGCAAGCAGGCAGCCCCTGCCTCTAACGCCGCTGAAGAAGGCGAAGCGGAAGTATGATGGCGTAAGGGCAGACACAAAGCGTCTGCCCATCTAGGTAAGTGAGATCAAACTCCTGACTAATGCCCAAGTTGTCTTTGTCCTCCTTGCGTATGGCGCCTTGGGCGAGTTGGTGCCTTACGGCTCCTCGTCGGCCGCCGTCTCGCTGATCAATCGCGTCGCAGCTTTCGCTCGGTGCAAAGCGGTAACCCGTTTCACCTGAGCGATGCTGCATCCGGCTAGCTCGGCTGTTCGCGCGATGCTCATGCCGGCATCGCGCAGGCTGATGATACGCCGGTGATGGGCAAGGTCGGGCTTGCGGCCGGTATAGCGCCCTGCCCGCTTTGCGATTTCGATACCTTCGCGCTGCCGCTCGCGCCTGGCCTCGTAATCATCCCGCGCGGTCTGCAGTGCGACACGCAACAGCATGTCCTGCACCGCCTCGAGCACGATCCTCGCAACTCCGGCACTGTCGGCGACGAGATCGGATAGGTCGACGATGCCGGGCACGGCAAGTCGCGCCCCCTTCCCCCGGATCGTTGCCACCAGCAGCTCTGCCTCGGGCAACGGCAATCGGCTGATCCGGTCGATCTTCTCCGCTATGACGACTTCGCCTGGCTGCAGGTCTTCAACCATGCGCAGCAGCTCGGGCCGATCCGACCGGGCACCCGATGCCTTCTCCCGGTAGACCGCCGCGACATAGAAGCCTGCCGCCCTAGCGCCGGCAACGATCGACTCCTGCCGCGCGAGATCCTGCTCGTCGGTGCTCACCCGTAGATACACCCGCGCCGCCTGAATGATCGTGTTCGGCTGTCCCAGCATCGTTCCTCGGCTCGTATCGGTATACCTCAGTTCGCCATTGTCATCACTGGTGGCCGCTATGACGCCCAGGCGAAGCTATGTGACTAGGCTTATCAAGCCGATGCCAGATAGCCTTGTATAGGCCTGTTCAGGCGAAATACGTTAAGCCTCCCTCTTCCCGGCCGCGGCCGTTGGCGCAATGTTTCATCATCCGGTACACCTCTTGTGTCAGTACAGCTAGCATGTCGCTATGCGCTGACATCTTTTCCGAAGGGCGTGGATCGATGGCCTTGCAGACGATAGATAGCAGCGTAGCCAGTAACCGACGTATGGTACTGCCAGCATCTGTGCGAAAGGCCATGGGTTGCAGGGTGACCCCAAGATCATTCCGACCGTAGAAGATGATCAAGTTCGTCTGTCACCAATCAGACATGGCGTATCGCGCGCGCAGGCGTTGTACCGCGAACATGCCAAGCATGCCCGCACGACAGAGGACTTCCTTGAGGCGCGGAAGGCAGAAGCAGCAGCCGACCTCGACGAGGTGTCAGCTGACGCCAAGGCTCGAGACGCGTACTATCGGCTGTCCTCGACGCATCCGCTGTGCTGGCATTGATGCGTGAGGAAAGCGGTGCCGATAAGGTCACACCGCATATAGGTCGAGCAGCGATCTCAGCAGTCAACCTTCAGGATGTCGTCAAGGAGCTTCTGCTCAGCGGCCTTGATGAGGCAACTACGCGCGAATTCCTCGGTGAACTCCGACTGGACGTTCGTGCCCATGATGTCGAAGCAACCTATGCCGCTGCCGCGCTGCATGCCCAGACACGCCAATATGGCCGCGGGCTGGGCGATCGACCGTGTCTTGCGCTTGCCGTTCAGCTTGGCGTCTCCGCCCTTACGGCCGATCGGGAGTGGAAAAATGGGAAGATCAGGAATTTGAAGGTCGAGCACATCCGCTAGGTGCTCAGTCCCGGCATCTGGTGCATCGGATGGACGATGAACGGTTTGACCCTGACGTCCAGATCTTGGCCATGTATTCCTAGGGTGTGAGGCCGCTGAGGGTCTCGAGCACGGCGTTACTGGTCTGTTGGGAGCCAATACGTCTTCAGCGAATGTGTTCTTGCGCACACATAGGTCGTATTGCGCTGCTTGCGCAGCAGGCAAGCCAAACTACCCAAAATTGAAGTAGCCTGCCAGCTTTGTTCGGGGCGATATTATCAATATCGCTTCGCCGTCTTTCAGTATCTTGTAGAAGGCGCCAGGGCGCTTCAGCGTTCCTGGCAAGTCTCCTAACGGACTCGCGCCATTCTTACATCCGCCGAAGGCCGCTTCATAAGGGGCTCTGCTGCCGGCGGCCGGGAGGGGCGTCGTCATCCAGCCGTCTGGCGGCATCAGATCGGTACCGGACGTTGTCCTCTTAACTCTGACCAGGCGAACAGTCGACGCACTGGAAAGCTGGACAACCAAGGCATCACAGCTCTCCCGCAGTCCAAAGCCGCCACCCGCAAAAAGCGTGCGCTCAATTTCCATTCCGGCAGGAATCTGGTCGCGCGGCCATGTTGGCCCGGTACAACCGGTCATCACCAAACCGGCCAACAAGATTACGCTCTGGGTCTTCATGGTGCCCTACCACGTGTGTTTCAAACGCGGGCAGGAATACGCTCGTCACGTGCAGATTTCGTGTGTTTCATGCGCGCTTATCGAGCGTTCCTCCATGTCCGCGCAAGGCGGCGCGGCAAGCCCCGCCCTGCCCGATGACCCGGCAGCCGTCTTACAAGGATGGTGAATAAGGAACGACAAATGGGGCGACCTAAGCCGCGTCGGCTGGATCTAAACATCCCGCGCGCGTGAGCAGATCGATCGCATCGTCGATACGACGTGCGGCGGTCGCATTGAGCTGCGCGCGATCGTCGCCGATCAGCGCGCGCATCTGGTGGGGGACGAACACCATGTCGATGAACCGGCCCGCGACATCCGATGCTTGCGCGATCCGGTCGGGCGCGGCGTCGGCGCCGGCAATCGCCTGGGCGACGCAGGTGACGCCGCCATTGCGGCCGATCCGGTCCACCAGCCGGGCGAGATCGGGCATCCGGTGGGCGGTGGTGACAACGACACGCATCAGCGCGACCGCCTCGGGCGTCAACGTATGCTCCAGCAGGCTATGTCCCACCGCGCGCAGCCGGTCTTGGACGCACAGATGCCACGGCACCACGCCTGACGGCACCAGCGTGTGATCCACCATTCGCCGCACCACGGCCGTGAACAGCTCCTCCTTATTGGCATAGCGGGCGTAGAGACTCGCCTTCCCCGCGCCCGCCCGCGTCACGACTTGATCGCAGCTCGTCGCGTCATATCCGATCCGCAGGAACAGGTCCGTGGCGGCGTCAAGAATCCGGCGATCGACGTCGCCGGCCTGGTCGGCGGACGGTCGACCGCCGCGTCGCCGTTTCGCTAAATCGGGCTTTAGGTCGGTAAGCGTTTGCATCACGCAACCATATAAGCCATGCGCCGGTTGAATGAAACTGAACGGTATAGTTCAGTTTATTGGCAAGGGGTTTGGCGATGGCGGGGATGACGCTCGAGGACGTGAACGGCCACGATGACGGCGGGGTCGCGCCACGGACGATCGCGCTTGCCGGTGCGACCGGCGATCTGGGTGGGCGCGTGCTATCTGCCCTGATACGGCGTGGCGTGGACGTGCGGGCCCTGGTCCGCAGCGGAACGCCGGCCGCGGCGCAGGATGCCGTACGTGGGCGGGGCGGAACGCCGGTCCCTGTCGATTTTGCCGATCAGGCTGCGCTCTCGGATGCGCTGGCGGGAGCGGAATGCGTCGTCTCGGTCCTGAACGGGCTGGAGCCGGTCATTCTCGATCTTCAGGGCCGTCTTCTCGACGCGGCGGTTGCGGCGGGTGTACCGCGCTTCATCCCGTCCGACTTCTCGCTCGATTTCACGAAGACCCGCCCCGGCGACAATCGCAACATGGACCTGCGACGCCGCTTCATGGCGCGTGTCGATGCAGCGCCGATCCGCGCGACCTCGATCCTCAACGGCGCCTTCGCCGACCTGCTGACCGGTGAGGCGCCGATCGTGCTGCCGCGTTTCGCCCGCATCCTGTACTGGGGCGACGCGGACCAGCCGCTCGACTTCACGACAAAAGACGATGTCGCTGATTATACCGCCGACGTGGCGCTCGATGCGGATGCGCCCCGCCTCCTGCGGATCGCCGGCGACGTCGTGTCTCCGCGCGACCTCGCGATCCTGATGACGCGTCTCGAGGGCCGAAGGTGGAAGCCGTTCCGTGCAGGTGGGCTCGGGCGTCTCTCGATGCTGATCCGCGTCGCGCGCACGCTGTCGCCGACCAGCGATGCGCCGTTCCCGGCCTGGCAAGGCATGCAATATGTTCGCGACATGTCGAGCGGCCGCGGCAAGCTCTCGCCGCTCGACAAGGATCGCTACGGCAAGACCGACTGGACGCGCGTCGAAGCCGTCCTCGCCCCGACACGCTGATCGCCCCTTCCGGAGTCCTATCATGAGCGATGCCGTCCAGCCGTTTCCCATCCACATCCGCCAAGCCGACCTCGACGATCTGGCCGATCGTCTCGCCCGCACCCGCTGGCCCGATGCCGGCACAGTGCAGGACGGGTCGCAGGGTCCGCAATCGGACCGCATCCGCGCGCTCGCCCAGCGATGGCAGGACGGTTACGACTGGCGTGCCACGGAGACGCTGCTCAACGGCTGGGGCAGCAGCCGCACGGTGATCGACGGGCTCGGCATCCACTTCCTCCATGTCCGCTCTCCCGAACCGGACGCGACACCGCTGCTCCTGACCCACGGCTGGCCGGGATCGGTGCTCGAATTCCGCGACGTGATCGGCCCGCTCAGCGACCCGCGCGCGCATGGCGCCGACGCGTCGGACGCCTTCCACCTCATTATCCCTGCGCTGCCCGGCTTCGGCTTTTCCGATAAGCCGACCGAGCCGGGTTGGGGCGTCGGCCGCACCGCTTCGGCTTGGGGCGTGCTGATGCAGCGGCTCGGCTATGGTGATCGCTGGATGGCGCAAGGCGGAGACTGGGGTGCTGCAGTCACCACGGCGCTGGCGCATATGCGTATGCCGGGCCTCGCCGGTATCCACCTCAACATGGTGATGGCCCAGCCGACACACGAGGAACGGGCGAATGCGACGCCCGCCGAGCAGCGGATGCTGGACGATGCGGCGCGCTACGACCGCGACTATTCCGGGTACATGAAGCTGCAGTGCACACGGCCGCAGTCGCTTGCCTTCGCGCTCGCGGACTCGCCGATCGGACTGGCGAGCTGGATCTACGCGCTGTTCCAGGACGTATCCGACAGCGATGGGCAGCCCGAACGGGTCATTCCGCTCGACCATCTGATTGACGACATCATGCTGTATTGGCTGCCGAACGCGGGGCCAAGTTCGGTTCGCTTCTATTGGGAAGCCGCGCAGGAGATGGCGAAAGGGATGCCGGGCGCGCCCGTGCCGCTGCCGGCCGGGGTCAGCATGTTCCCCGGTGAGCAGGTGCGGCTGTCCCGCCGTTGGACCGAGGCGCGCTTTGCCGATCTTCGCTATTTCGGAGAGGCCGCGAGCGGTGGGCATTTTGCGGCGATGGAGAACGCCGAAACGTTCGTGGAGCACGTCCGCGCGACGTTCCGAGCCATATAGCACCCGACGGGTTGGAAGCCGTTTGACAGTGTGCGGCCGCCAGGACCCAGAACCAGACGGTGAGGGTGCCTTCGTGCCCACCCGAGTTCGGACGTTCGTCCAGCGGACAGCGGCATGATGTACCCCGAGCCAGCGCCGTGCTGCTGCGATATGACGTAATGCCGTCCTCTGGACGATCAGGACGAATGCCAGCGTCGCTCCGAGCACCGGAATGCCAACGATACGCGCTGCGATCGCGTCGACCAGCCCGGCCTGGAAGCAAGGTCGCGGCATAAGCGAATTGGCAAGGGGCGCGATCGAGGGTATCATGTCCGTCGAGGGCCATCGAAAGAGGGTCCTCGTTGATCGCGCCGGTGCCCCGCGAGGGGTTTAAATGGGAATGCGGTGCGGAGGTGATCCTCCCAATCCGCGGCTGTCCCTGCAACTGTAAGCGGTGAGCGAAAGCGTCATGCTCCCCATGCGGGGGGCGGCCACTGGAACGCGTCGGTCCTTCTGACCGGCGATCTGGGAAGGCGATGCCGGAGCTACGACCCGCGAGCCAGGAGACCTGCCGGCGATAAGGTCGCTCTTGCCTTGGTCCAGGGGATGGCCGCGGCACGGTTCTCCGTCTGAGCGACGAATCTGTGCGGCCGGGGCCGCATCGGTGCGTGGCTGGGCGGCTTCACGGCGCTCGTCCGTCGTCGCGCGCCGTCCGCAATCGGCCCCGCCCGTTCGTTGCTGTCGCGCCGCGGGGAAGAGCATGTCCGATCTGTCCAAGGTTCCCGTCACCATCGTCACCGGCTTTCTGGGAGCCGGCAAGACGACCCTCATCAGCCATCTGATCCGTCACGCGGGGGGGCGTCGTCTCGCCGTGGTGGTCAACGAATTCGGCGTGCTGGGCGTCGACGGCGACATCCTGAAGGGCTGCGCGATCCCGGACTGTCCGGCCGAGAACATCGTCGAGCTGGCCAACGGCTGCATATGCTGCACCGTCGCGGACGACTTCATTCCGACCGTCGAGACGCTCCTTGCGATGGAGCCGCGGCCCGATCACATCCTGATCGAAACGTCCGGACTTGCCCTGCCCAAGCCGCTGCTCAAGGCGTTCGACTGGCCGGCGATCCGGTCCCGCATCACGGTCGACGGGGTGATCACGCTGGCGGACGCGGAGGCGGTCGCGGCCGGACGGTTCGCGCCGGATCTCGCCGCAGTCGACGCGCAGCGGGCGGCCGATCCGAGCATCGATCACGAGACGCCGCTGTCCGAGGTGTTCGAGGATCAGCTCGCCTGCGCCGACCTGGTGCTGCTCACCAAATGCGACCTCGCCGGCCCATCCGGCGTCGCCGCGGCGCGTGCGATCATCGCCGCCGAGACCCCGCGCCCGCTGCCGATCGTGGAACTCGTGGACGGCATCGTCGCCCCCCACGTCGTGCTCGGGCTCGGCGCGGCCGCGGAGGACGACCTCGCCGCCCGCCCCTCGCATCATGACGGTGAGGACGAGCATGAGCACGACGACTTCGATAGCTTGGTCCTTGCATGGGGCGAGATCGCCGACGCGCACGACCTCGCGGGTCGGATCGAGGCGCTTGCCGCCGGTGGCGACGTGCTGCGCGTGAAGGGCTATGCCGCGGTCGCGGGCAAGCCGATGCGGCTGCTCGTGCAGGCGGTGGGAGCGCGGGTCCGCGTTCAATACGACCGGCCGTGGCGCGGGGACGAGGTGCGCGCGACGCAGCTCGTGGTGATCGCCGAACGCGACCGGCTCGATCCGTCGACGATCAGGGCGGCGCTGGCGGCCTGATCCGCCATGCACGTCGTCTTCCGCGAAACGCACGGGCTCGAAGAGGGCGCCGCACCGCGCGATCTGGGGCAGGACGCCGCGGATCTCGTCGTGCTGTCCTTCTCCGACAGCGACCTCGGCGCCTTCGCCGCGGGGTGGCGCGCGGGCGGCGTCGGCATGCCGAGCCTGCGGCTCGCCAATCTTGCCGAGCTGACCCACCCGCTCTCGGTCGACACGTACGTCGAGCGGACGCTGGGTGCGGCAAGGGGCATATTGATCCGGTTGATCGGCGGCATCGCCTATTGGCCCTATGGCGTCCAGCAGGTCGAGGCGCTCGCCCGCCGGCGGCGGATCGCCCTGGCGATCGTTCCCGCCGACGGCCGCGAGGATCCGCGCCTCGACGCGGCGTCGACGCTGCCCGCATCCACGCTGCGCCGCCTCGCCGAGCTCTGCGACGTCGGCGGTGCATCCGCGGCGCGCGCGGCCATCGCGCAGCTCGCCCTCGCCGCGGGGCTTTACGTGACACCCGGCCCGACGGCGCGCGCCATCGCCCCGGTCGGCGGCTGGCAGCCCGCTGCCGGCGTGATCTGCCCGGCCGCCTTTGCCCTGGCGTCGATCCGGCCGCGGATCGTTCTGGTCTTCTACCGTTCCTATGTGATGGCCGCCGACCTCGATCCGGTCGCGGCGCTGCACATGGCGTTCGAGAGGCGCGGCTACGACGTCATCGCGCTGTTCGCGCCCTCGCTCAAGGAGCCGTCGGCCGCCGGCTGGATGACCCGCTGGCTTTCCGCGCTCGCCCCCGTTGCGATCGTCAACGCGACCGCGTTTTCGGCACGGAATGCCGACGGTGCGACCCCGCTCGACGTCGCGGGCGTTCCCGTGTTCCAGGTGGCGCTGGCGACGTCGGATCGCGCGGCATGGGCCGAGGCCGCGCGGGGCCTGTCCCCCGCCGACCTCGCGATGCACGTGGTGCTGCCCGAAGTGGACGGCCGCCTGTTCGCCGGCGTGGCGAGCTTCAAGGACGCCGGCGGGCGTGACCCCGACCTGCAGTTCGCGCGGCGCGAACATCGCGCCGACCCTGGCCGGATCGCGGGTATCGCAGACCGGGTCCACGGCTGGACCGCATTGGCTGCGAAGCCCGTGGCGGAACGGCGGCTGGCAATCGTGCTGTCGACCTATCCCGGGAAGACCTACCAGATGGCGCACGCGGTGGGCCTCGACGCGATCGCCTCGGCCCGGGCGATGCTCGAAGATCTGGCGGACGCGGGTTACGCGACCGGCCTCCCGGCTGCGACCGATCTCCCCGCCGCGCTGGCGCGGCGCACCGTCGCATGGCCGCTCTCCGACTATCATGCCGCGCTGGCGAGGCTTCCCGCCGCCCTGCGGGCCGAGGTGACGGCGGCATGGGGTGCGCCGGAGGACGATCCCGCCGTCGCGGACGGCGCCTTCCGCTTTGCCGCCGTCGTCGCCGGCGAGGCCATCGTGGCGCTCCAGCCGGAGCGGGGCGGCGTGGAAACGCGCTCGGACGAGTATCACGACCTGTCCCGCTGCCCACGTCATGGCTATGTCGCATTCTACCTCTGGCTGCGCGCGCGCGGCACCGACGCGCTGGTCCACGTCGGCGCGCACGGCACGCTCGAATGGCTCCCGGGCAAGGCGGTCGCGCTGTCCGACGCATGCTGGCCCGAGGCGCTCGCCGGCGCGATGCCGATCGTCTATCCCTTCATCGTCAACGATCCCGGCGAGGCTGCGCAGGCCAAGCGGCGGATCGGCGCAGTCGCGATCGGCCATGTCCCGCCGCCTCTCGTCGACGCGGGCAGTGGCCTCGGGATCGGCCGGCTTGAGGCGCTGCTCGACGAGTTCTCCAATGCCGCCGGTCTCGATCCGACGCGTCGCGACCGCCTGCAGCGCGACATCGGGGACGAGGCGGTCGCGCTCGGGCTCGGCGACGCACTCGCGCTCGATCGGGCGCAATCGAGCAAGGAGGCGATCGCGCGGATCGACGCCTTCGTCTGCGACGTCAAGGACAGCCGGTACGGCGACGGCCTGCACGTCTTCGGCCGCGGCGAGCAGGGTCCGGCGGAGCGCGACGGCCTGCTCGCCGCGCTCGCCGGACGACGGGTCCCGCCCGGACCATCGGGCTCGCCATGGCGCGGGCGGAGCGACGTGCTGCCGACCGGGCGCAACCTCTACACGACCGATCCGCGCGCGGTGCCGTCCCGGTCGGCGCACGCGCAGGGGGTGCGGCTCGCCGACGAGCTCGTCCGCCGCCACCTTCAGGATCATGGCGACTATCCGCGTGCGCTCGTCGTCGACCTCTGGGGCTCCGCGACGATGCGCACCGCCGGCGAGGAGTTCGCGATGGCGCTCCACCTCCTCGGGGCGGAGCCGGTCTGGGATCACGGGTCCGACCGCGTGACCGGAGTCGAGATCCTGCCGCTGATGCGGTTTGACCGGCCGCGGATCGATGTGACGCTGCGCGTGTCGGGGCTGTTCCGGGACGCCTTTCCGACGCTCTGCGCGATGTTCGGCCAGACGGTGCGAGCGCTGGCGGCGCGGGACGAGCCGGCGGACCGCAATCCCTTCGTCTCATCCCTGCCCGGCGCACGCGTCTACGGGCCGCGGGCCGGCGACTATGGCGTCGGGATCGGCGACGACGCCGAGGTCTACACGCCCGAAGCCCGCCGGGCCGCGGGCGCCGCATGGCTGGCGGCCTCCGCTCACGCGTTGGACGATGGCGACGGGCGCGCTGACCCGACGGGGATCGCAGCGCGCGTCGCGGCCGCCGACGCCTTCGTCCACGTCCAGGACCTGCCCGAGACCGACCTGCTGCTCGCCGCGGATTATGCCGCGCACGAGGCCGCCTTCGCCGCTGCGCAGGCGATCGCCGGCGGCACCGCCGCCCTGTATCATCTCGATGCGACCGACCCCGCGCGCCCGCGTGCCCGCCCGTTGGCCGAGGAGGTCGCGCGCGTCGTCCGCGCACGCGCCGCGCACCCCGGCTGGATCGACGGCATGATGCGCCATGGCTTTCGAGGCGCGGCGGAACTCGCGGCGACGCTCGACCATCTCGGCGCCTTCGCGCACCTCGCAGGCGTCGTGACGCCCGAGGCCATCGACCTCTACCATGACGCGACGCTGGGCCGCGACGACGTCCGCGCCTTCATGGCCGCCGCCAACCCGTCTGCGCTGGCGGCGATGGAGGCGCGGTTCCGAGCGCTTCACGCGGCAGGGCTGTGGGCGACGCGCCGCAACTCGATCCTTGCTCAGCTGGGGGATCCGGCATGAACATGGTGCGGGGCTGGTGCCCGACGGCTCATCGCCCGATGGCGGCGGGCGATGGCCTGCTGGTCCGCGTGCGGCCGCGCCTGGCACGCATGACGCGCGCCCAGGCGATCGGTCTGTCCGAGGCCGCGGCGGAGCATGGCAACGGTGCCATCGACGTCACCAACCGTGCGAACCTCCAGATCCGCGGCGTCCGCGACGATCGCTGGGCGGCGTTGATCGCCGACCTGTGCGCGCTCGATCTGGTCGACGCCGATCCGGCCTCGGAGACCCGGCGCGCCGTCATCGTGGCGCCCGACTGGCATGACGGCGACGATACGCACCGCATCGCCGTCGAGCTCGCGCAGCGTCTGGCGGAACTGCCGGAGCTGCCCGGCAAGTTCGGCGTCGCGATCGACGCGGGTGCCGCGCCGGTGCTCGGCGACGCTCCCGCCGACATCCGGATCGAACGCGCCGCGGCTGGCGGTCTGATCCTTCGTGCGGACGGGCGCGCGTGGGGCGTTCCGCTGGCGGTCGGTGCCGAGATCGACGCGGTGGTGGCGCTGGCGCGCTGGTTCGTCGGGACCGGCGGGAGCGCCGCAGGCCGGATGGCGCGCCACGCGGTCACCCTGCCCGCCTGGGCAGATGGCGGGATCCCGGCGGCGCCGTCGTGTCCCGCCCCGGCGACGGGACCGCACGCGCAGGGCACGGTCGTCGGGCTCGCGTTCGGCAGGATCGAAGCGCCGGACCTCGCCAAGCTGGCCATGGCCGCGCGCGGCGTGCGGGTGACGCCATGGCGGCGGCTGATCGTGGAGGGGAAAATCGATACCGGGCAGCCCGCATCGGCGCTCCTTCGGGCCGACGCCTGTGTCGGCGCTCCCGCCTGTCCGCAGGCGAGCGTCGCGACCCGTCCCCTGGCGGTCCGTCTCGCACCCCATGTCGATGGCCGGCTCCACGTCTCGGGCTGCGCCAAGGGCTGCGCGCGGGCGCAGGCCACCGACGTCGTACTGACCGGGCGCGACGGCCGCTTCGATCTCGCCTTCGCCGCCAGAGCGGGCGCCCCGCCCGCGGTGTCCGGGCTCGACCCCGTCCAGATCCTCGCCCGCTTCGGAGCCGATTGATGCCCCATGTCTACGAGACCGACGGCGGTGCCATCTACCGCCAGTCGTTCGCCACGATCCGCGCCGAGGCCGACCTCGCGCGCTTCGCGCCGGAGGAGGAACCGGTGGCCGTCCGGATGATCCACGCGTCCGGCCTCGTCGCGCTGGCGGCGCACATCCGTTTCTCGCCGCATTTCGCACGGGTCGCCCGCGACGCGCTCGCGGCGGGCGCGCCGATCCTGTGCGACGCGCGGATGGTGACGGAGGGGATCACCCGCGCTCGCCTGCCTGCCGACAATCCGGTCGTCTGCACGCTGCACGCGCCGGAGACGCCCGAGCTCGCCCGCGGGATGGGCAACACGCGTTCGGCCGCCGCCCTCGAACTGTGGCGGCCGTATCTGGCGGGCGCGGTGGTGGCGATCGGCAACGCCCCGACCGCGCTGTTTCACCTGCTCGATATGCTCGAGGATCCTGCCTGCCCCCGCCCCGCCGCGATCATCGGCTGCCCGGTCGGCTTCGTCGGCGCGGTGGAGTCCAAGGCCGCGTTGTGGGAGGAGCAGCCGGTGCCCTGCGTCGTGGTCGAGGGACGGATGGGCGGCAGCGCCATCACGGTCGCCGCGATCAACGCTCTCGCGAGCCGCGCCGAATGACCTCGCCCGCCGCCAAGGGCGTTATCCACGGCATCGGCCTCGGCCCCGGCGCGCAGGATCTGATGAGCGTGCGCGCCGACCGGCTCGTGCGAGGGGCGCAGCACGTCGCATTCTTCCGCAAGGCAGGCAGGCCGGGTCAGGCGCGGCGCATCGTCGAGGGGATGCTGAGGCGCGACGTGATCGAGTTCGCGATGGAATATCCCGTCACGACGGAGATCCCCGTCGCGGACCCCCGCTACAACGATCGCTTGAGTGGGTTCTACGCCGAGTGCACCGACCATCTCGCCGCCCTGTCGGCGACCGGCGAGGACGTCGTCGTCCTGTGCGAGGGCGACCCCTTTTTCTACGGCTCGTTCATGCACCTGCACAGTCGGCTGACGGGGATCGCACCGGTCGCGGTCGTTCCCGGCATCACCGGCATGTCAGGCGCATGGACCGCCAGCGGTGCGCCGATCACCTGGGGCGAGGACGTGCTGACCGTCCTGACCGCAACGATGCCGGAGGACGAGCTCGTCCGTCGGATCGGCGACACCGACGCGCTCGTGGTGATGAAGATCGGTCGCCACCTCCCGAAGCTGCGCCGGGCGGTGGCCGCGGCCGGGCGGGACCGCGAGGCGTGGCTGATCGAATATGCCGCCATGCCCGACCAGCGTGTCACGCGCCTGAGCGACGCCGACGCCGTCGCACCGTACTTCTCGATCCTGCTGATCCACGGTCAGGGTCGGCGGCCATGAGCGGCTCGATCGCGGTCGCGGGGCTCGGGCCGGGCGACGCCGCGCTGATGACGCCCGAAGTGGCAACCGCGCTCGCGGACGCCACCGACGTGATCGGCTACATCCCCTATGTGGCGCGCGTCGCCCCGCGCCCCGGGCTGACGCTCCACGCCAGCGACAACCGCGTCGAACTCGATCGCGCCCGCCATGCCCTGCAGCTCGCGATGGCGGGGCGGCACGTCGTCGTCGTGTCGTCGGGCGATCCGGGCGTCTTCGCGATGGCGGCGGCAGTGTTCGAGGCGGTCGAGCACGGTCCGCCGGCATGGCGCGACCTCGATATCCGCGTGCT
The DNA here is from genome assembly GCF_037120395.1 of Sphingomonas kyungheensis. NCBI lineage: Bacteria > Pseudomonadati > Pseudomonadota > Alphaproteobacteria > Sphingomonadales > Sphingomonadaceae > Sphingomonas > Sphingomonas kyungheensis. The sequence continues at coordinate 23,060 of NZ_JBBBDM010000012.1, read as the reverse complement.
TCCGGGCATCACGGCGATGCTCGCTGCCGCGGCCCGCGCCGGCGCGCCGCTCGGCCACGACTTCTGCGCGATCAACCTGTCGGACAATCTGAAACCGCAGGCCGTGATCGATCGCCGCGTGCGCCTCGCGGCGGAGGCCGACTTCGCCATCGCCTTCTACAATCCGCGATCGCGGAGTCGGCCCGACGGCTTCGGCCGCGCGCTGGAGATCCTTCGCGACGTCTGCGCCGACGAACGCCCCGTGCTGTTCGCGCGGGCGGTGTCGACCCCGGAGGAGACGCTACACGTCGTCCGCCTCCCCGACGCCCGCCCGGAGATGGCCGACATGCGGACGATGGTCATCGTCGGGTCGAGCGCGACGCGGACGATCGCGCGCAGCGGCGCGCCGTTCCTCTACACGCCGAGGTCGGCGGCATGATCGATCCAGCGCAGGACGTCGTGCACCGTGTGGACCTCGCGGCGGGCAGGCAGGATCGGGCGGTCGATCATCACCACGGGGATGCCGAGCTCGCGCGCCGCGACCAGCTTGGCCTGCGCGCCCGTGCCGCCCGCATTCTTGCAGACGACGATCTCGATCGCGTGGTCGCGCATCAGCTTAGCGTCGCCGGCGACGTCGAACGGACCGCGATCGACCACGAGCCGATGGTCTGGCAGTTCAGGCGTGGCGGCAGGCGCATCGACGAAGCGCAGCAGATAGCGGTGCTGCGGCTGCGCGGCGAACGCCGGAACGTGCATCCGCCCGAGCGCGAGCATCACGGCACGACGCGGCCCCGCGAGCGCGGCGACCGCCGCCTGGACGTCGTCGACGGGCCGCCAGTCGTCGCCGGGGATTGCGATCCAGGCCGGCCGGGTCAGCGCGACCAGCGGGACGCCTGCCATCGCCGCGGCGTCGAGCGCGTTGCCGCTCATCCGCGCCGCGAACGGATGCGTCGCATCGACGAGATGCGTGACGCGCGTCGCGCGAAGATGGTCGGCGAGACCGGCCGCACCGCCGAAGCCGCCGACCCGGGTCCGCACCGGCTGCGCCTTCGGCTGTGCCACCCGACCTGCATAGCTCAGGGTGGCATCGTCGCCGCGCAGCGCCAGCGCCTCCGCCAGCGCGCTCGCCTCGGTCGTGCCGCCGAGGATCAGGATGTTCGGCATGGCGGGTGAACTCGGCAAGGCATGGCTGACGATCGTCGGGATCGGCGAGGATGGACCAGCCGGCCTCTCTGCTGCAAGCCGGGAGGCGCTCGCGCGCGCCGAATGGGTGACCGGCGCGGCGCGGCACCTCGCGCTGCTGCCTGATCTCGCGTGCGAGACCGCGGTGTGGCCGGTGCCGTTCGACGACGGCATCGCGCCGCTTCTTGCGCAGCGCGGGCGGCGGGTCGTGATGCTGGCATCGGGCGATCCGTTCTGGTTTGGTGCCGGATCAACCGTGACGCGGCACCTCGGTCGGCATGAATGGACCGCACATCCGGCACCTTCGACCTTCGGCCTCGCCGCGGCGCGGTTGGGCTGGTCGATCGACGCCGTCGCATGCGTCGGCCTGCATGCGGCACCATTCGAACGCTTGCGTCCCAAGCTGGCGACCGGCGTCCGGGCGATCGTCCTGGTGCGCGACGGCGCGGCGGTCGGCGCGCTCGCGCGCTACCTGCTGGACCAAGGCTTCGGAGACAGCAGGCTCTGGATCCTCGAGGCGCTGGGCGGTCCGCACGAACGCGTCCGCGAGACCACCGCCGCCACGATGGCGTTTGCGGATATCGCGCATCCGGTGGCGGTCGGCATCGCCGTCGACGGGAGCGGTGCGGTTCTCGCCACCGCGTCCGGACGCCCGGACCGATGGTTCGCGCACGACGGGCAGATCACCAAGCGCCCGGTCCGCGCGCTTACCCTGTCCGCGCTGGCACCGAGGCCGTTCGAAACCCTGTGGGACATCGGCACCGGCTCGGGATCGATCGCGATCGAGTGGCTGCTCTCGCATCCGACCACGCAAGCGATCGCGTTCGAGGCCGATCCGACCCGTGCGGAGCGCGCACGCAGCAACGCGGCGACGCTGGGCGTCGACCGCCTCCGCATAGTCGAGGCGCATGCGCCCGAGGGGTTGGCCGATCCCCCGGGACCCGACGCCGTCTTCATCGGTGGCGGTCTTTCGGAGGCGCTGCTCGACTGGCTCTGGACGCACCTCGCGCCTGGAACCCGGATCGTCGCCAACGCGGTCACGCTCGAATCCGAAGCGACGCTGGCGGCGTGGCACCGCGCGAAGGGCGGCGACCTGCTGCGGATCGAGCTGTCGGACGTCGCCCCGATCGGTTCGCGTCGCGGCTGGCGGGCGCATTATCCGATCGTCCAGTGGAGCGCGTCGCTATGATCGTCGCCGGGTTCGGATGGCGCAGCGGCGCCACGCCTATGTCGTGCGAAGCCGCGCTTGCGCTGGCGCGGCACGGCTGCCCTGGAATCACCGCGCTCGCTGCACCCGACGACAAGGTCGGTCTGCTCGCGCCGCTGGCCGAACGGCTCGGTCTTGCCTTGCTGCCCGTCACGGCTGCGGCATTGACGGGCGTCGCGACCGCGACCCGCTCTCGGGCGAGCTTCGAAGCGCGCGGCACCGGCAGCGTCGCCGAGGCCGCCGCGCTCGCCGCCATCGGCGAAGGCGCGCGGCTGATCGCGTCTCGTCACGTTTCTCCCGACCGCATGGCGACCTGCGCGATCGCTCAAGGACCTTCGACATGACCGTTCACTTTATCGGCGCCGGCCCAGGCGCACCCGATCTGCTGACGCTGCGCGGCCGCGACCTGATCGCCGCGTCGTCAGTGTGCCTCTACGCAGGGTCGCTCATCCCGCCGGCGCTGCTCGACCACTGCCCGCCCGGCGCGCGCATCGTGAACACCGCGCCCCTGTCGCTCGACCAGATCGTCGAGGCGATCGCGAACGCGCATGCCGACGGCCATGACGTCGCGCGGCTCCACTCGGGCGACCTGTCGATCTGGTCGGCGATGGGCGAGCAGCTTCGCCGCCTCCGTGCGCTCGGGATCCCGTTCACCGTCACGCCGGGCGTTCCCGCGTTCGCCGCCACGGCCGCGACGCTCGAAGCGGAGCTGACACTGCCCGGCCTGGCCCAGTCGGTCGTCCTCACCCGCACCTCGGGTCGCGCGAGCGCCATGCCGGACAGGGAGACCCTGCCCGCCTTCGCCGCGACCGGGGCGACGCTGGCGATCCATCTGTCGATCCACGTGCTGGACCGGGTCGTCGCCGAGCTGACCCCGGCCTACGGCGGGGACTGTCCGGTGGCGATCGTCTGGCGGGCGAGCTGGCCCGACGAGAGGATCATCCGGGCGACGCTCGCGACGATCGTCGCGGCTGCGGCCGGCGGCCCGGAACGCACCGCACTCATCCTCGTCGGCCCGGTGCTTGCGCCCACGGATTTCGCGGAGAGCAGCCTCTATGCGGCCGGCTACGACCGCCGCTTCCGCCCACGAAGCGCCGACTCCCGCTTCGCCGGGGCGGGCGAATGACGCCGGGCGTGATGATCGCCGCCCCCGCATCCGGGACCGGCAAGACCACCGTGATGCTCGGGCTGCTGCGCGCGTTCCGCGATGCGGGTCTCGCCGTGCAGCCGTTCAAGAGCGGTCCGGACTATATCGACCCAGCCTTCCATCGCGCGGCGAGCGGCCGGTCGTCGTTCAATCTCGACAGCTGGGCGATGGCGGAGCCCATGATCCACGGCCTGGCCGCAAAAGCGGACGACGCCGATCTGGCACTGGCGGAGGGCTCGATGGGCCTGTTCGACGGCGTCGCCACGCCCGGCGCGGCCGGCAGCGGCGCGAGCGCGGACGTCGCGCGGCGGATGGGCTGGCCTGTGGTGCTGGTCGTCGACGTCTCCGGCCAGGCCCAGTCCGGCGCCGCCACCGCGCTCGGATTCATGCGATACGATCCGGGGGTGCGGATCGCAGGCGTGATCCTCAATCGCGTCGCGAGCCCGCGGCACGAGCGCCTGGCCCGCGACGGTATGGCGGCCGCGGGCATATCCGTCTTCGGCGCCCTTCCCCGACGTGGCGACCTCAGGCTTCCCGAACGTCATCTCGGCCTCATCCAGGCATCCGAACATCCCGACCTCGACGCGCGGATCGCCGACCATGCGGGCTTCCTGGGCGAACACGTCGATCTGGAGGCGATCCGCGACGCCGCGGCTGTCGCGACCACGCCCGCCGCGCCCGCCGGCCGCCTCGTCCCGCCGGCGCAGCGTATCGCGCTGGCGAGAGACGCGGCCTTCTCCTTCGCCTATCCGCACATGCTGACGGCGTGGCGCGACGCCGGAGCGGAGATCCTGCCCTTCTCGCCGCTCGCCGACGAAGCCCCCGACGCCCGCGCCGATCTGGTGTGGCTGCCCGGCGGCTATCCCGAACTCCACGCCGGCCGCCTCGCCGCAGCCGAGCGCTTCCGCAGCGGTCTCGTCGAACACGCCCGCACCCGCCCCGTGCATGGCGAGTGCGGCGGCTACATGGTCCTCGGCGAGGGCCTGATCGACGCCGACGGCACGCGTCACCGGATGGCAGGGCTGCTCGGCCTCGTGACCAGCTACGCCCAACGCCGCATGCATCTGGGATATCGTCGCGCCACGCTGCTCGCGCCGGTCGCCGCCCTGGCGGCGGGAACGGTGCAGCGCGGTCACGAATTCCACTATTCGACAATCCTGGAACAGCCCGACGCCGCGCTGGCGCGGGTGGTCGATGCCGAGGGCGCTCCCGTGCCCGAGACCGGATCGTACCGCGGCAGCGTCTCGGGCACCTTCTTCCATCTGATCGCCACCGAGCGATGAGCGGGTTCGTCTCCTTCGTCGGTTCGGGGCCGGGCGACCCCGAACTGCTGACGCTCAAGGCGGTCGCCCGCTTGCAGACGGCGGACGTCGTATTGTTCGACGATCTGTCCTCGGGGCCGCTCCTCCGGCACGTGCGCCGGGGCGCGGAGCTGGTCGCGGTCGGCAAGCGCGCGGGCCGCGCGTCGCCTTCGCAGGAGCACGTCTCACAGCTTCTGGTCGCGCATGCGTCGACCGGCGTCCGCGTCGTCCGCCTCAAGTCGGGCGATCCCGCCGTCTTCGGTCGCTTGGAGGAGGAGATCGCGGCGGTGCGCGCGGCCGGCATCGCTTTCGAGATCGTCCCCGGCGTCACCTCGGCGAGCGCGGCCGCGGCAGCCGCGGCAATCCCGCTGACGCGCCGGCTGAGCGCGCGGCGCGTCCAATTCGTCACCGGGCACGACGTCACCGGCGGTCTTCCGGAAGGCCTCAACCTGGCGGCGCTTGCCGATCCCGATGCGACCACGGTGGTGTTCATGCCCAAGCGGACGTTCGCCGCGCTGGTCGAGATGCTCGTCGGCCATGGGCTGTCGCCCGACACACCTGCCCTGCTCGCCGAGAACGTCAGCCATCCCGATCAGCGGCTGACGCGATCCACGATCGCCGACCTGGCACGCGATCTTCAGCCGCGAAGCGACGCACCCGCCGTGATCCTCTACGGTCCGCTGCTCGCGCCATGATCGACCTGCACCTCATCGGCATCGGCAGCGGCGACCCCGACCATCTGACGCGGGCGGCGGCGGCGGCCATGAACGCCGCTGACGTCATCCTGCTGCCGCGCAAGCGCGACGCGGCGTCGGACCTCATCGAGCTGCGCCGGTCGCTCTGCGCGGCGGTGCTCCGCGGCCACACCCGGGTCGTCGAGTTCGATCTGCCCGAACGTGGCGAAAGCGACGCCTACCTCGACGCCGTCGGCGACTGGCACGACGCGATCGCCGCCCGCTGGGCGACGGAGATCGCCAGCCACCTGCCGAACGGCGGCAGGCTGGCGCTTCTCATATGGGGCGATCCGTCGCTCTACGACAGCAGCCTGCGGATCGCCGACCGGCTGCGCGCCGGCGGCATGATGCTCCGGGTCCACGTCGTGCCGGGCATCACCAGCCTCCAGGCGCTGACCGCGGCGCATGCGATCCCGCTCAACACGCTCGCCGCACCGGTGGTGATAACGACAGGCCGACGCCTGCGCGCCGAAGGCTGGCCCCCGGCCGTCGACACGCTGGCGGTGATGCTCGACGGCACATGCGCCTTCACGTCGATCGACCCGCTCGGCGTCATGATCTGGTGGGGGGCCTATCTCGGCCTGCCGTCGCAGGCGCTCGTCGCCGGCCCCCTCGCGGACGTGTCGTCGACGATCGTCGCCCGACGGGCGAGGCTGCGGGCAGAGCAGGGTTGGATCATGGACACCTATCTGCTCCGCCGTTCGAAGGGCGCGGCATGACGGCGCCCTCCTTCGGCCCGGTCTTCGCGGATGATTTCGAGACGCTGCTGCGCTGGCGGCGCGACGTCCGGCACTTCGCAGCGCGTGCGGTCGCAGAGGACGACATGCACACCCTGTTCGACGTCGCCGCGCTGGCGCCCTCGGTCGGCAACGCGCAGCCCTGGCGCTTCGTCCGGATCCGCTCGCAGTCCCTACGCGGGTGGATCGCCGACCATGTCGATGCCGCGTCCGCGGATGCGGCGCGCACGATCCCGACCGATACGCTGCAGACCCGCTATGGGAAGCTGAAGCTCCACGGCATCCGCGAGGCTCCCGAACTGCTCGCGGTCTTCTGCGACGAGGCCCCACAGGCGGGCCATGGCCTGGGCCGGGCGACGATGCCCGAGATGCTGCGCTACTCGACCGTGATGGCCATTCACACCATGTGGCTGGCGGCCCGCGCGCGGGGCATCGGAATGGGCTGGGTATCGATCCTCGATCCGGTCGCGGTGACCGGAATGCTCGACGTGCCTGCGGGCTGGACGCTGATCGCCCTGCTCTGCCTCGGCTACCCCGCCGAATTGACCGACGTCCCCGAACTCGAACGGCGTGGCTGGCAGGCCCGCGAGCCCGTCTCGGATCGCATTCTCGAGCGATGACGCCTCAACCCTCAACCGGATCGGAACACGAGCCATGCTGACCCCCGTCGACGACGGTCCCGCCGTCGTTGTCTGCAATACCTGCCGGTTTTCCGCCGGCGACCGCGAGGATGCCGATGGCGTCCGCGGCGGTGCGCTCCTCGTCGCGGCGCTACGGGCGGCGAAGGCCGACGACCAGCGCTATGCCGGCGTGGGGATACAGCAGATGCCGTGCCTCTTCTCGTGCAGCGAGCATTGTTCGATCCACCTGCGCGCGCCGGGCAAGGTCGGCTATCTGCTCGGCCGCTTCACGCCGGATGCGGAGGCCGCTCGGGCGATCCTCGACTATGCCGTCCACTATGCCGAAAGCGAGCATGGCCGCGTCCCCTTCAAAAACTGGCCGCAGGGCATCAAAGGCCATTTCATCGCGCGCACACCGCCGGCAGGCTACGTTGTCGAAGGCTGACGGCATGCACGCGCCCGCCCCGTCCGCCCTGCGTCGCCGCATCGGCCTTCTTTACGTGCTGCTGATCGGAGCGAACGTCGGCGCCTGGATCTGGGCACTGCTGCTCTTCCACGCGCAGCCGCTGATGCTCGGCACCGCGCTGCTCGCCTGGGGGCTGGGCCTGCGGCACGCGGTCGACGCCGATCACATCGCCGCGATCGACAACGTCACGCGCAAGCTCATGCAGGACGGACAGCGGCCGCTGACGGTCGGCTTCTGGTTCGCGATCGGGCACAGCACGATCATCCTGCTGGCATCGGTCGCGATCGCCTTTACCGCGTCCGCCCTTGCCGGCTTCGAGGCGCTGAAGGCGACCGGCGGGATGGTGGCGACGATCGTCTCTGCTGTGTTCCTGTTCACCATCGCGGCGATGAACCTGATCATTCTGCGCTCGGTATGGCGCACCTTCCAGCACGTGCGCGCCGGCGGACCCTATGTTGATGAGGATCTGGACATCCTTCTGAATGGCCGCGGCCTGCTGTCGCGGCTCTTCCGCCCTCTGTTCCGCCTCGTCTCGACCAGCTGGCACATGGCGCCGCTCGGGTTCCTGTTCGGACTGGGTTTCGATACCGCGACCGAGGTCGCCATTCTCGGCCTGTCCGCGGCGCAGGTCGAGCACGGTTTCGCGATCGGCCCGGTATTGGTGCTTCCCGCCCTGTTCGCAGCCGGCATGGCGCTCGTCGACACGACAGATGGCATCGTCATGCTGGGTGCCTATGAATGGGCGTTCGTGAAGCCGATCCGGAAGCTCTACTACAACATCACCATCACCGCGGTATCGGCGTTTGTCGCAATCGTCATTGGTGGCATCGAGACGGTGGCGCTTCTTGCCGACAAGCTAGAACTCCGTGGTGGCCTGTGGTCGACTGCGCGCTATCTGGGGGGACGCTTTAATCTGCTCGGCTTCGTGATCATCGGCGTCTTCGTCTTGTGCTGGATAGCCAGCTGGATGGTGTTTCGCTGGAAGCGCTTCGATGACATCGATGTCTGCCATAATGCGAGGTAAGGCACCCTGCCCGCCAAGGCAGCAGTAGCCCAGCCAGCCTGTCCAGCGCGACGATGACCCAGTCGCGGACGTTCAGACGACCCTTCCCGCTCCCCAGCTTCGGCCATCCGTTCAGCCGGCGGGCACCGCAACCCGGCACGCCCCGTCAATCGTCCCTAAAGGGGTCCCTCCGCTCTACGCACGTGTGAGTGACGACCACTCGAGGCCGAAGCGCTGCAGATATTTGCGCAGCCGGTCCGCGTCATTCGAGGACGTGCGCCGCGCTCGGGACGCGGCGAACAGCGTCCGGCCAGCGTCCGATAGCGTCCTGCTCGACCGGCGCTGGCCGGGTGATGAGCCGGACCCAGGCCAGGCGCGAGGTCACGCTGGCGGAGTACGTCGCCGCGACCGAGGGGGTGGCCTGCCGCAAGGACGAGGGCGTGGTCGACGAGAGCCCGCGCGCCTACAAGCCGATCGAGGCGGTGATGGCGGCGCAGTCCGACCTCGTCGAGATCGTCCACACGCTGAAGCAGGTGGTGTGCGTGAAGGGGTAATCCTCTTCATGCACATTCTCCGGAAAGAGGAAGCCATGATCACCATCGACGGATCGGAAGGCGAAGGCGGCGGACAGGTCGTGCGCAACGCGTGCGCCCTTTCGCTCGTCACCGGTACGCCGTTTCGCATCGTCAACGTTCGCGGCGGGCGCGAGAAGCCGGGCCTGATGCGCCAGCACGTCACCGCGATCGAGGTCGCGTGCGCGATCGGTAGGGGTGGCGCATGGAGGGCGTGGCGGTCGGCGCGCGCGAGATCACGTTCCGTCCGGGCACGGTCGACGCGGGCGAGTACCGGTTCGCGGTGGGCACCGCCGGCTCGACCGGACTCGTCCTGCAAACGGTGCTGATGCCGCTGCTGCTGGCGAACCGTCCCTCGCGGCTCGTGCTGGAGGGTGGAACCCACAACATGCTGGCGCCACCGTTCGACTTTATAGCCAAGTCGTTCCTGCCGATCCTCCGGCGCATGGGCGCGAGGATCGAGGCGCGCCTGGCGCGGCATGGCTTCTACCCGCGCGGTGGTGGACGGATCGAGGTCGACGTCTTGCCCGGTGCGCCTTCGCCGATCGAGTGCGTCGGGCGGGGTGGGCTGCTGAGCACATCGGCGACGGCTTACATCGCGGGGCTCCCGCTCGACATCGCCGAGCGCGAGATCGCCTGCGTGCGGAAGGCATTCGACTGGGCCGACCGCTCCTGTGCGATCCGCGAGCTGCCTGAAGAGCAGGGGCCGGGCAACATCCTGTTGCTGGAAGCCGAATATGAGCATGTGACCGAGATCGTCAGCGGCTTCGGTCAGCTCGGCGTACCGGCGGAACGATTGGCCAAGCGCGCCGTCGGACGGTTGAAGGGCTATCTCGAGTCCAGCGCCTTCGCCGGCCCCTATCTGGCGGATCAGCTGCTGCTGCCGTTCGCGCTGGCGGGAGGCGGGGCGTTCACGACCGTCAAGCCGAGTCAGCACAGCCTGACAGCCGCGAAGGTGATCGAGCGTTTCCTCGACCGGCGGTGTGTCTTCACGCAATTACCCTTGGGCGCGCACCGGATGAAGGTGCACTGAAGGAAGGGTGGGAGGAGACCTTTGGGCTCCCACGCACGCGGGAGCCTCAGGACCGCGCTAAAACGGTAACCGAGCGGTTTCGGGGGGACGGTGGACCCATCACCGGTCGCTCGGGTCCATCAAGCAGCCTCCCGTAACCGGACATACGTTCACCGCGGTCCGACGACTTGATCGTGTCGGCGAACCGCTCGTTTGGGCGTGCCCGCTACGGCACCGGCACGCCCAAGCGCTCACATGTCCGCTGCGGTCGGGCGCACGATCACCTCATTGATGTCGACACCCTCCGGCTGCTCTATGGCATAGCGAACGGCTCGCGCGATCGCATCCGGCGTCAGCGACTTCTTCCGCCATCCGGTCAGTGCCGCCGCGACCGCAGGATCAGTGATGTCATGACCCAGCTCGGTGGCGACGACGCCTGGCGAGATTAACGTCGAACGGACCTCGTCATGCTCTTGCCGCAGCCCCTCGGTAATCGCGCGCACGGCATGTTTGGTGGCGCAATACACCGCGGCAGTCGGCATCACCATGTGCGCGGCGACCGAGGCTACGTTGACGACATGACCACTCCGTTGAGCCACGAACCGCGGCAGCACCGCGGCGATGCCGTTGAGGACGCCGTGGATGTTGACGTCGACCATCCGCTTCCACTCATCCCGCTTCAGCGCAGCGAGCGGCGAAAGCGGCATCACACCCGCATTGTTGACCAGCACGTCGACACGTCCGAAGCGCGCTTCAGCGGCCACCACAAACGCGTCGAAATCGGCGCCGTCGGTGACATCAAGTTCGCGCCAGGCGACGGTTTCGCCCAGTTCCTCCGCCAGTGCCTTTAGCCGCTCTCCGCGACGCGCGCCGATGAACAGCCGGGCGCCGGTCGCAGCCAGTTCGCGCGCAGTTGCCTCGCCGATCCCGCTGGACGCGCCGGTGATGAGTACGACCTTATCGACATTCTCTGCCATGATGCAGTCCTTCCGTTGTGGTGACGGGGCGCAGATGGGCCAACGCACGTGTCAGGCGGTAGCGCGATCGCCCCAATGGCTTGCACGATCCTCCAGAGTTAATGCCGGGTGCTTGCCCATGACGTGTGAGTAGGGGAGGATCGTCGGCATGGACCGGATCGCCGAACTCTCTGCCCTCATCGACCGACACGTCGTGGGCACAGGCATTTGCAGCACGGCGATGCCGCATGTGTCGCTGATCCGGGCCGATGCGCCGAGCACCCCCACGCCGGCCGTCTACGAGGCCTCCCTTTGCCTAATAGCCCAAGGGTCGAAACGGGTGTCGATCGGCGAGCACAGCGTCGTCTATGACGCGGCCCATTACCTCTTGGTCTCGGTCGACTTGCCGTTGGTCGGTCATGTGCTCGATGCAAGTCCCGAGCAACCCTATCTCTGCTGCAAGATCGATCTCGATGCCGCGATGCTGGCCGATCTCATGGCGAGCGAAGGCGGCGGGGTGGCCCGTACGGATTTGCCGGTGCTCGGCGTCTACCCAGGCGATCCCGACCTGATCGACGCGGCATGCCGGCTGGTGGGGCTGCTCGACCGACCCGACACGATCCGCGCGCTGGCGCCGCTGATTGAGCGCGAAATCCTCTATCGTCTGCTCACCGGACCTCACGGTCCGATGCTTCGTCACATCGCAACCGCTGGCAGCCATCTCAATCAGGTCAGCCGGGCGATCGCCGCCATTCGTCGGCGTTTCGATGCGCCGATCCGCATCGACGATATCGCAGCCGAGGCCGGGATGAGCTCCTCCTCCCTCCACGTACACTTCAAGGCGATCACCCGCATGACGCCGCTGGAGTATCAAAAGCAGCTGCGGTTGCAGGAGGCCAGACGCCTGATGCTAACGGAGGGTGCCACGGCGAGCACGGCAGGCTTTGCCGTCGGCTATGAGAGCCCATCGCAATTCAGCCGCGAATACAGACGACTGTTTGGCGCGCCTCCGCGTGCGGACATTGAACGGCTCCACGCTGCGCCAGCAGCGGCCATGGCGCTGTGACAACGGCTTGGGTCGCGACCGGTATTGCGAAATACTGTGATCGGATCATGCTGGCAGGACGACCCACGAGCGGCCATTCAGGTAGCTCTGCAAGCTTTCAACTATGGACCTTGGTTCATGCATTTTAACCTGTACTCCCGGCTGGTGAAGTATTGAGCCACCCAGGAAGCAGCCCGAGCGACTTCGCCCGCAAGCGGTTCGCTGCTGCCACCACGCTGGCAACAGCCCCACTCTAAGCAGCCTCCAACGGCATCCTCGCCGCGGGAGACTTCATCATGCTGACGCTGTTCCACGCCCCCCGGTCACGATCGAGCCGGATTGTCTGGCTGCTCGAGGAGCTGGGCGCGCCCTTCCACCTGCGGCACGTCACGATCCGCTACAGGGATGGAAGCGGTGGGGGGCCCGATCCCGCCAATCCTCACCCCGACAAGAAAGTGCCCGCCCTCCTCGACAGCGGTGCCCTGGTTACCGAGAGCGCGGCGGTGGCGACCTATCTTGCCGACCTGCTGCCTACGGCTGGGCTGGCCCCACGCATCGGCGATCGAGATCGGGGGGCGTATCTCACCTGGATAAGCTGGATCGAAGGAGAGCTCGGTCCCGCCATCTTCCAGCGCTTCAGCGCCGGAGCCGACGCAGCCACGCCCGCCGCGTTCGAGGCAGCGCTCCACCGGCTGGATGGCGCGCTTACAGACGGCCCTTACCTGCTCGGGGAGCGCTTCAGCGCTGCCGACATCATGCTGGGCGGCACGTTGGGCTGGGCGCACGACGTCCTGCCGGCAGAAGGGCCAATCTCCGTCTATTTGGCCCGCCTCGCGGAACGGCCGGCATTCGCGCGAGCCATGACACGGGATGCTGCACCGGCGGATGACGCGGCGTGACCCGGAGAGACGGCTGGCTGGGTGTCACAGGCTTCCTCGTGACCGCCGTGCTGCTCTTGCTTTGTCATCGAGCGGCACTCGCGCCGCTGGTGGCTGGCCTGTAGACCGATCGTATGCGCCGCGCCGACCGACTGTTCGAGATCGTCCAACTCCTCCGCCGCGCGTCCGGGCCGCTCACCGCGGACGCGCTGGCGGCAGAGCTGGAGACGAGCCGGCGGTCGGTGTACCGGGACGTCGCCGCGCTGATCGGCCAGCGCGTGCCGATCCGCGGTGAAGCAGGGATCGGCTACGTGCTGGAGCGCGGCTTCGACATGCCGCCGCTGATGCTCACCTCGGACGAGGTGGAGGCGGTGGTTCTCGGCGCGCAATGGGTGTTGGTCCACGCCGACGAGGGGCTCGCCCGCGCAGCCGCCGACGTGCTCGCCAAGGTTGCCGCCATCGTTCCCGAACAGCTGCGTGGACAGATCGAGGACCCGGCCGTTATCACGCCGCCCAACTGGGGCGAGCGGCTCGATGCAGGGGTCGATGTGGCACGTCTGCGTGCCTGGAGCCTGCAAGGGCGCAAGCTGCACATCCGCTACGCTGATGAGGGGGGCCGCGAGACGACACGTACCGTATGGCCGTTCCTGGTCGGCTACATGGATCGGGTTCGGATGCTCATCGCCTGGTGCGAGTTGCGCGGCGACTTCCGGATGTTCCGCACCGACCGGCTTGCCGCAATCGAGTTTCGGGACGAGCGCTACCCGGAACGCCGCGCCGTGCTCAGGCGGCGTTGGCTCACCATGATGAGCGGGCGACGCGATGCGGCGGTAACGCGAGGTCGTGAAGCCTCAGCACACCTATATCCAGACATCCAGGGCACTTTGCCCATCTCCTAACGTCGGACTTCGTTCCCATTCGACCGGGACGCCGACATCGAGGAGTCGACATCAAAGGCGGTGCCTTTGGTCGTATCCAAAGTGTGCGCACGAAGGTGAGGCACTCCTAGTCGCGACGGCCGCTGTCGACGGCGATGTCGCCCCCCGACCGACCGCCATCGTCCTGCCGCTGCCGTCGCCACAGGCCGGGCGGGACGCCGTACCAACTTCGGAAAGCCCGCGAGAAAGAGGCGACATCGGCATAACCCAATCGCTCGGCGAGGTGCTTGAGATTGGTGCCTTTTCGAGACAGTAATTCGACAGCGAGCTTGCGGCGGGTAGCGAGGATCAAGGTAGAAACGCTTGCACCGCGCGCTTCGAGCTGGCGTTGCAATGACCGCTCGCTCATCCCGAGCGTCTGCGCGACGTGGGCGAGCGTCGGCAGCGCCTCGCGTAGCCGCAACGCGACCACGGCGCCCGCCTGCGCCACAATGTCCGTCTCTGCATCCCGAGCCGCGAGTGCAGAGCGGATGCTGGTGACGCTTGCATCGTGGATCTCCACGTCATGCGTGATCAGGGGCCGGTCAAGATCGACGCTGCGCAATACCATGTGATCGAGCGGCGCGTCATAGCGGATGGCGCAGCCATAGTAATCTGCGTGGAACGCTGCCTCGCTGCGCGGACGGGCGAGCGCCATGTGCACCGCTGCTATCGGATATCCGGTCGCGATACGGCCTAATCCGAGCAGCATGCCGAAATGGAAATCGACCGCAGCGCGCGGCACGTCGATGGTTGCGTAAGGAAACACACGCTGGGCATGGAACAAGCCGTCACGCTCCCAGTGGATCAGCCGTTCCGGTGAATGCAGGCGCTTGTAGGTGACGATATTCTGCAAGGCGTCACGATAGGTGGGCGCGTGGAGCGCTGCCAGAAATGCCGTATCGCCCCCCACCTCGCGCGCTGCGCGCAGGAGCTTGAAGCCGATCCGGCTATCTGCGGACACCCGTTCCAGGCCCGCCCACAGGGCGAGTGCCTGATCAGTAATCAACGGAGCCTGACGTGATTTGTCTACTTCTGACAGATCAGCCTCGGCAAAGACCGCGTCTACGGAATAACCGAGATGCGCGATGGCGCGCCAGATCGCCTGTGGAATTTGCCAAAGGTCCAATGCGGAAGTATTGTCATAACTCGAGCGCGCCGTGTCATCTTTCATGCCACTAAACTAGATCAGCGATTCGATTTCTGTCGACCACCACGATGGTCGATGGCGCGGGCCGTATCATTTTTGGCGTCGCAAGCCGATGCGGCATCCTTCTGATATTGGCAAATGCTTTTCCTGTTTCTGACTTCAAGCTTTATGCTGCGGCTGGAGCGACTCATTGACACCCCTTCCGTTTCCGAAAGCCCCTCGATTTGCCTTCTTTCAAAGCAAGGCAGGCACATCAATCGTCGAGTTCGCCATTGTAGCACCGATGTTCATTCTGCTGCTGATCGGCGTGCTCGAAACGAGCTACGTCTATTTTCTACAGGAAAGTCTTGAGACGCGTGCGGAGGCGACCATGCGCGCAATCATCACCGGTACTTTGGTAAGCGAGTCTTCCAGCGATAGTGCGCGAAAGGCGGTCTGCGCTAGCCTGCCGTCTTACATGCGCTGCGATCGCATTGCCGTCGAAGTCGCTTATACGCCAGAAGTCAGCCAAATCAAAGCTGTAGCACTGCAAAGCGCCTTGCCCGGGCGGGCTGGTACAGGCCGGCCGGGCGATATGGTCGTACTCCGCTTATTGTATCGCTGGCCGATGCGCCTCAGCCCGTTCAGCCTCGTGCGCGGCATGAAGGAGAAGGATGGCTATGCGTTGGCGGCGCTGCGTTTAGCCCGGGTCGAGCGCTATTCATGATCGCCCGCAACGCCCTACATTCCCGGCGAGGGTCGTTCAAAGACCGTCGTGGCGTTGCCATGGTCGAATTCGCCTTGACGCTTCCCATGCTGATGCTGCTGTATCTCGGCAGCGTGCAGCTCACGAGCGCTTTGTCGTGTTACCGTAAGCTAGGTGCCACCGGCCGTTTCGTGGCCGACCTGATTTCACAAGACACGGCGACGACACCCGGTGAGATCAATTATGTTCTGCAGGCCGCGCAGGTCATCATGGCACCATATGCCAGCAAGCAGCTGACAGTCCGCGTTACCTCGATCAAGACGGACCAGACGAACCTTGGCACCGTTCAGTGGAGCAGCGCCCTCAACGGCACCGCCCTCCGCCGCGGCACCATAGTTTCGGTTCCGGAGGGTCTTGCGCCGGGCGACCGATTCCTGATCTACGTCGAGACGTCTTATCAGTTTCGCCTTCTAGGACCGCTCAAGCTGTTCAACCCGGTCCTGCTGGCCGACAGATTCTACATGTCGCCGCGCCAGTCCCGCCAGGTCGCATGCGATACGTGCGGCTGACGGCAGTGCGACAGTCGCCCCCCTCCCCGCTACGATCGTTGCGACACGACTCCCGCGGCAGCGTCCTTGTTCTCTTTGCCCTGGCGCTAGTCACCCTACTCGTGGGGGTGGGCTTGGGCATCGACTATGTGCGCGCGATGCGCGCGCAGACCAAGCTGGCAGCGATTGCCGATGCGGCGGCCCTGACCGCGGTCTCACAGGATGGCATGGCAATGCCGCCGGCAACCGCGGAAACCGCGATCCGCGCTGCCTTCGTTGCACAGGCACGATCCCTCGAACAAGGCGGCTTGCTCCTCGATTATCAAAACACCGAAGCGCTCGCGATCGGGGTCGTGGACACGCCGCTCGATAGCGGAGATGCCAGCGGTGGCGTCAGCCGTCGTGCCACAGTCGCGTTTCGCGCCCGGCATCGCAACGTCTTTGCCGGCATCCTCGGTCTTGCCCAATTGCCGCTTCAGGGCGTCGCCGGCACAACGGCATCGACCGCACCGAATATCGACCTCTACGTCCTCGTCGACACTTCACCATCGATGCTGCTGCCGTCGTCGGACGCGTCCGTCCGGTTGATGGTCGCCGCCACCGGCGGCTGTGCCTTCGCTTGTCATGAGACAGGCAGCACTCGAAGCAATCTCAGCATCGCCCGGTCGCGAAACATCTCGCTTCGCTACGACGTCGTCCTCGATGCGGTGCGGCGCCTGACGACGCTTGCCCGCGATGCGGCGGCCAATACCGGCGTACGCTACCGGATCGGTCTCCACGACTTCGACTACAAGTACCGCCAGATCTGGCCCCGCTCACCTGCTGCGGACGGCAGCTGGGTCGACAGCAACCTCGACCAGGTGCGCACCCATGTCGCCGACGCGCAGCCTCTTGCGTATTGCCGCAATTCCGAGCGCGTCTGCGGCGTCCCCGACGCCGATACGGCGACCGATTTCACCGCTGCGCTGAACGGCATCAATGCGTCGATCCCCACGCCCGGCGATGGCAGCAACCGGCCCGGGGATCGCCCGCGGGCGGTCGTGCTGCTCGTCACCGACGGAATGCGGGACGAATGGTCCGAGGTGTCCGGTCGCTTGCTTGGGCCGGTGCCGGTCGATCGATGCGATGAGATCAAGCGGCGCGGCGTCCGTCTGGCCATACTGAACGCCGTCTACCTGCCAGCGTCGATTGTCGACGACGAATGGTCCCGCACCAACGTCTTGGCACCATTTCTGCAACCAAATGACGTTGTCAGCCCCGCGTTGCAGTCATGCGCATCGCCAGGCCTCTATCATGAAGTGACATTGGGCGACGATCTTTCGTCATCCGTGGCCCAGCTTTTCCAGAAGTCGATCAAACGCGCATTCATCATGAAATGATGTGGATCCTTGCCACCCCGTGTTACCATTGGAGGCTTACATGCTACTTGAACGCTTCACTGCCCGCCTGAAGCGGCGAGGTACAATCAAGGCGGAAGCAGGCCGCGACACGTCGATACAGATCGGCTTGCGATGTCGGCATTGCGGGCAGCATTTTGACCTGGCACCGATCAGTGTAATTTTGCAGCTGATTGTGAGACGTCTTGATCGTGCTGGAAGCGATGTCGCTGCATTGCATCTGACCCAAGCCATCGCCGTTTTGAGTGAAGAAGTACCGCGCGCATCATAGCAGACGCTGCCCGATAAGACCCTGGACGCCCTATCCAGCGCCGACAAACGCCAACTATAAGACTTCTTGGTCACCAAAGCGAGAAAGAGGGCATCCAAATCAGGGCGTAATACCAGCTTGAAGAGATTTATACGTTGAAGTGTCAATGCGAGTCGTGAGACGTGCCTCTTGACCCAGAAGCAGACATTGACAGTCCTCTGTGCCCTTCGCAAAGCCATCCGTTCGTTCGGCTTGCTCTTCGATGTCCAGGCACACAGATTTCTGGCACGCACCGATGTTGCTGCGGCTCATTCCCGAGCTGTTAGATCAGCGTCGATCGTCGCCTTGGGGGGCCACCTCCGCCGCGTCGCAAGGCTAGTCTATCTCTGCCAGAGAGCCTATCCGGCCCGTGGCAGCCCAACCCGGGCGGTCAAGGGAGGTGATACATATAGACACCGCAACAATCGTAGCACTGGTACTCGGCGTCGCGACGCTCGTCGTCGCGCTCCTCAGCTTGATAGTGAAGATTATCGAGCTGTCGCGCCACTAGGCCGAGTTGGGGACGTCCCGGCGCTGGAACGCCGGGGCGTCCTTAAAAAATTTGAGCCCCGAACGCTGGAACGCTCGGGGCTCAGGGGATGACCTATAGACATAGAACATCGTAGCTCGACCGATATACGCTTCAACCTGTAGCGCCGCAAGGCTACTCCGCCGCAATCCCCGTGTCGTAGATGCGCGTGCAACGCCGCAAGCATGTAGACCCGGTTCCGGACATTCTCCTCGGCGCGCCCGACGCCCGAGAACTGCCGCTCGTTCATCAGCGGATGCAAAGCCGCTGAATCGTCACAGCCGTTCCAAACCCTGCAGCGTCGTCCGCAGCGCCTCGACGAGCGGCGTTGCCGGCACGTCGCCGAGGAAGCTGTGCAGCTTGCCGTCGATCAGCCGGAGCGGCCGGCGCCAGAGATAGATCATCTCGCGCATCTCGCGCGCGGTCTCGTTAAACGGCGCCATCGCGTGCACCACCGGCCACGGGAACGGATAGATCGGCGCGTTCGGCTTGCCCGCCGCCTGGCGGATCGAGTCGGCAAACGCTCGGTTGTCGTCCACCCAAGTGCCGCCAAACTGGAAGCTGTCGAAAGCCGCCAGCGCGTTGCGCCGTTCCAAGAGGCGTACCATCGTCTCGGCGAGGTCGGGCAGATAGGCCCAAGCGTGGCCAATACCCGCGCGCGCGGGATCGAAAACGCGCTTCACCGGTCCGGGCGTCGGCACCATGCCCTGCGCCAACCAGCTATTGCCGCTGCGCGGACCGAAGAAGTCGCCCGCGCGGACAACCAGTGCCTTGGCGCCGTTCCGGCTCGCCTCGCGCAGGCGGCGCTCCATCTCGACGCGGATCGCGCCCTTGCGGGTCACCGGGTTTTCAGGGCTAGTCTCGTCGACAGCCTCGCTCGCGTCCGGCCCGTAATTGTAGACCGTGCCTGGCAGCAGCACGCGCGCGCCGGTCGCGGTTGCCGCTGCGATCGTGCTGTCGAGCATCGGCAGTACCAGCCCTGCCCAATTGCGATAGCCCGGCGGGTTCGCACCATGCACGATCACCGACATGCGGTCGGCAGCGGCGGTGACGGACGCCTTGTCCATGGCATCGCCCCGCACCCATTCCAGCGCCGGATTGCTCGCCCGGGCCCGCGCCGGATCGCGATGGAGCGCGCGGACCGCCCAGCCGCGGGCGAGCAACGCCCGTGCCACCTCGCCCCCGATGCCGCCGGTCGCGCCGATCACCAGCGCCGTATTTGTGTCCTTGTTCATCGTCACCTCCTCGTTGCGGAGGCAGAGATGGCCTCTATCCGGGCCAAACGAAATTGCGACAATAGGCAGAGCAGATATACAGGATCGTATGGACAGTGGACCCGGATGGGAGTTGTGGCGCACCTTTGGCGCCGTCATGCGTGCGGGCAGCCTGTCGGGTGCGGCGCGCGCGCTCGGTCTCACCCAGCCGACCGCCGGGCGACATATCGCGGAACTGGAGGCGGCGCTCGGCGCCGGCGCGCTGTTCACGCGCTCGGCGCGCGGGCTGCAGCCGACCGAGACCGCGCTGGCGCTCGCGTCGGAAGCCGAGGCGATGGCTGCCGCCGCGGCAGCGCTGGTGCGAACCGCCTCCGCTCCCGGCGACGCGATCTGCGGCATCGTCCGGATCAGTGTGAGTGAAGTGATCGGCGCGGAGGTGCTGCCGCCGATCCTCGCCGCCCTGCGCACGCAGCATCCCGGCCTGATGATCGAGCTGCTGCTCACCAACGCCTCGTCCGACCTGCTGCGGCGCGACGCCGATCTCGCGATCCGGATGACCGAGCCGAGGCAGCAGGCGCTGCTCGTCAAGTCGGTGGGCCGCATCCGTCTCGGCTTCTACGCGCACCACGAGTATCTTGCCCGCGCCGTGTCGATCGACAGCGCCGCTGACCTGGCGCGGCATGCGATCATCGGCTTCGACCGGGACGCGGCGTCGATCCGGTCGCTCGAGGCGGCCTGGCCCGACCTGCCCGCCTTTGCGCTGCGCACCGACAACCAATTGGCCCAGATCGCGCTGATCCGCGCCGGCTGCGGGATCGGTGTGATGCAGGGCCCGATAGCTCGCCGTGACCCGGCGCTGATCCCGATCCTGCCGGCAATCTTCCACGCGCATCTGCCGGTCTGGATCGCCATGCATGAGGACCTGCGCTCGACAAGGCGCATGCGGCTGGTCTTCGACGCCCTGATCGACGGCATGACGGCTTACATCAGAACGGGTTCGGAGCGTCAGCGGTGAGCTAGAAACGGCCGCTCATGCAGTGTAGACGCAGTCCGAAAGCAGACGTTGATTAAGGCCTACCTGCCTGTCTTCATAACATTTATACGTCAGTTTTGACCTCGGCAGCATCCTAGAGCGGCCGGATCGTTCTCCAACAAGATTTGAGATCGGCTTCTACGCCTTTGACAAACCTCTCCGTGAGATCGGGTGCGCTATTACGCGCCGATATAGGCTCCACCCTTCGATCCGACCAGCTGCATCTTGCATCCCGTCAGCTCGATGGTGGGCAACGCGTGAGCGAAGATACCTTCTGAAGTCATTCGACGTTTGCTTCAGCGCTCCAACTTGCCGTCGTGTTCGATCGCCCGCAGCCGCTGGATCTGCTGCGTCGCGATCGTGCGCTGCTGCGCGAGCTCGCGCGTGATGCCGTCGGCAATGGCGATAAGCCGCCGGATCGCAGGCGCGCAGGGCTCATGCCGGATGGTGATCTGGCCGCTCTCGACCCGGCTCAGGCGTTCGGCCAAGACCTCCATGCTGCCATCGCGCGCGATGCGGTCGCGGATGGCGACCGCCGCCTCGTGCTCGGCGGGTGAACCCTGTCCGCGCGGCACGGCGAGGCGGGCGTTTTCTTCGGCAAGGTCGGCCTGATTGGCGGCGATCGGCGCGACGACCCCGATCTCGCGCGCCGCCTCCATCACCGACATGCGGCGGTCATAGGGGGCTTGGTCGCGGCCATGCTCGAGCGAGCGCCGGATGATCTCCTGAAGCGGATCGTGCCGGCGATACACGTGGAGCTGGAACGCCAACTGATATTCTTCGCGAGTGTCGACCGTCATCATCTTGTCGGCGGTGAGGCCGGGATAGTGATGCTGGATAACGGCCATGTCGCGCGCGATATACAGCGCGTCACGGGACTGCGGCGTCACGTTGGTCGTGTTCCAGTCGAGCTTTTGCCCGGCCTCGCTGGCGAGCTGCGCGGTGAAGGTGCGCAGCGTGCGGCTGTTTCCCTCGCTGAACGGGTGCAGGTGATCGAGCCTCGCATAGGTCTGCGCGAGGGCGTCGGCCATATCCAGCGTGTTCAGCCCGGCGAGCGCCTTGCCGCCCTGCAACGCCTCGAGCGTCGCCCCGAGCAGCCGGTCGACCTCCGGCCGCAGCGCATAGGGGACCTAAAGACGATCGCGCGAGGCCTCAAGCCGGCGCTGCTTGAAATGCCCTGCCGCGTCCGGCCGAAATTCGCCCGGACGATGGTGCGGCAGATTCTGGAAGATACGCCGGTGAACCTCGCGCAGGTGGGCGACATCGAATTGGCCTCGGACAGGGTCCAAGGCCAATAGGGTTATGTTGACATAGGCAAGGGCTGCTTCGCCGCGATCAACCAAGGCGCACGGTGTCGGATTCTTTCACCGCAGTGACGAACTGCTCGTTGGTCAATTCGCCATCGATGAACCGCGCGGCGATTGCCTCGATTTCACTGATGAGGATGCCGCCTTCGTAACGGACGCTGCCGCGTGCAAAGTTGACCGCGTCAATACGACGCTTGCGCTCAGCCGCGGTGATCGCGAGTGGGGAAACAGGGAGAGGCGCGACGGCGTCCATCCTCAATCCTTTCAGCTGATCGAGCCATATCAATATAGGAAGACGCGCCCGGATTTGCCAGCAGAACTGGCGGATTTCAGCCGATATCGGACTGGCGAGAGGCATGGCCTGCGATCGGGTGGCGACACGCACCACCGGTCGGCAGCGTCAGTCTTCGGGACGATCGTCGTCTTGATCCTCATGCCCCTTGGGCCAGTCATGCGCAGGGATGACCCGGACGCGTTCGGCGATCAGGTCAACGGTATGGACGCGCTCGCCGCTCTTCTCGTAGCTGTTCTGACGGATGCGGCCGGCGAGGTGGAGGAGATCGCTCTTGCCATAACGCACATTCCGAGCGGGACATGGGAGAGCTGATCACTTGATCCGGTGACGATCCCGGGGCGCTTCATTGCCGCCCGCGAACGCGTGGCCTATGTCTGACGGGAAGGAGGCGCCGTGACCACGAAGGGTCCCATGTGGACGCAGGATCAGGCAATTGCTTACGAAGCGGCGCTGGACGCTATCAACGACGTGATCGCCAGGTACAGCGAACAGATCGCCTATGAGCAGGGTCATGGCACCGGTGCACGGGTCGAGTGGTTACGCATGCGCGTGTGGCAAGCACGCGACATAGCCAAGTCGCTCGACATTCGCGACGACGTGACGGTCAGTTAGGCGCTGCGCGAATTCAACGCAATAGTGCGCGCGCTCGACGCTGTGGACATGTCGTCGGTTGCTCACCGGAATCCAGTCACGTGTGATCCCGAGCGCCACAGCTTGCCACCTGCTTGGTTACGTTGATTTCGATTCGATTGAGTAGGCCGACTTCGTGAGGAGCGTGTCTGACGTGCCCCCCGTTTCTTCATCCACCTGGAACTAGAGACCGGCCCTTGGAGGGACGGACGGAATGAAACGGAAGC